>CANKBS010000066.1 GCA_947480015.1 Sphingobacteriaceae bacterium | reverse complement strand
CGGCTTAAAGATCACCGATCTGCATTTGGAAAGTGATTATATAAAAGTTACAGGTAAAGGAAATAAAGAAAGACTGGTGCCCATTGGTAAGGGAGCCAAAAAACTCATTAAATCTTATCTGGCCAATGTGCGGGTTCACGTTCCCGTTAAAAAAGAAGCTGTGGATATTTTGTATTTAAATCGTCGCGGTGGACAATTATCGCGGGTGATGGTGTTTTATGTGATCAAAGCTTTGGCTAAAAAGGCGGGTATTAAAAAAGTGTTGAGTCCCCATTCTTTCCGTCATTCTTTTGCCACGCATCTGGTGGAAGGAGGGGCTGATTTGAGGGCGGTGCAGGAAATGCTGGGACATGAAAGTATTACCACCACAGAGATCTACACCCATCTGGACCGGCAGTTTTTGCGTGACAATATTTTGAGTTTCCATCCACGCAACAAAAAATAGTTAACTTTGTTGTTCGAGTATGAAAAGTTTTGTAATTCCTGAATTTTATAGAAGTCCCATTATTTCGAAGCTAAAACAGTTTCGTAAAGTGCAGGACCCGCGTAAAAAAGATAATACGCCAACGGTTTTAGATTTTGGTCCGGTGCACTACCTTATTGCCCGACATTTTGGTTTTTGTTACGGGGTTGAGAATGCCATTGAAATTGCTTTTAAGGCATTGGATGAAAATCCGGGCAAGCGTATTTTTTTACTCAGTGAAATGATTCATAATCCTGCGGTGAATAAGGATTTGACCGAACGCGGTGTACAGTTTTTACAAAACACACATGGCGAACAGTTGATCTCTTTTGATACACTAACGCCCGATGACATTGTGATGATACCTGCTTTTGGCGCGCCATTGCTTTTATTAGATTTGCTAGAGAAAAAAGGAATTAAAACTGAATCTTATAATACAACATGTCCCTTTGTAGAACGTGTTTGGAAGAAGTCGGAGCAGATAGGTAAGAGCCAACACAGCATTGTTATTCACGGTAAATACAATCATGAAGAGACCCGCTCAACTTATTCGCGAAGTGTGATGGATGCTGAAGCGGTAGTGATTGTGAAGGATTTGGAGGAAGCTAAAAATTTGGGAAATTATATTTTGGGTAAAAACTCTCAATCAGAATTTGAAAAAGAATTTGCCGGAAAATGCAGTAAGGGTTTTGATATTACCAAACACTTCAACCGACTGGGTGTGATCAATCAAACCACGATGTTGGCTACGGAGACGCAGGAAATTTCGGATCTTTTAAAGCAGGTATTGGTTAATAAATTCGGAGTTGAGAACATAGAAAAACATTTTGCTGACACGCGTGATACCTTGTGTTATGCTACGAATGAGAACCAGGATGCCACTTATGGTTTGCTTGAAAGCAGTGCCGATCTGGCCTTGGTAGTAGGGGGTTATAACAGCAGCAATACATCACATTTGGTTGAACTGCTCGAGAAAAAATTCCCCACTTATTTTATTTCATCGGCCGATGAAATTGAAAGTAGAACTACGATTAAGCATTTTGATTACCATCATAAAAAACACCTGAGCAGTGCCGATTATTTACCAAACAAAGCAGCGGTAAAAATAATCCTCACCAGCGGGGCCTCTTGTCCTGATTCGGTTCTGGAGGATGTGATCCATAAAATCAATTCTTATTTTGATGGCATTAAACCCATGGAAGAGGTATTAAAACAAATGGGTCAGTCATAAAAATTAGTTTCATTCATGTTTTTTGGCTTTTTAACCGAGGGACTTTCAGTTTTTTGGAAAAAACATTTAGTACCTTTAATGCTTAACACAATTAAATGGAATTAAAATTAACCAAGCCACTTATTTTTCTAGACATTGAAGCAACCGGTTTGAGCATAGGCTCTGATCGCATCGTAGAGATTTCCTTATTAAAACTGAATCCCGATCACAGCACCGAAACACTTACTGAGCGGGTGAATCCGGAGATGCCGATTCCTGATGTGGTTTCAAAAATTCATGGTATTTATGATCAGGATGTGGCTAATAGTCTTACCTGGAAACAACTTGCCCCAAGTTTAATTAAGTTTATTGGCAATGCTGATTTTGCCGGTTATAATTCGAATAAATATGACATGCCATTATTGGCTGAAGAATTTTTAAGAGCAGAAGTTGATTTTGATCTGGAAGGAAGAAAGTTAATTGACATTCAGAATATTTTTCATTTTATGGAGCCACGCAATTTAAGTGCGGCCTATAAATTTTATTGTCAGAAACCTTTGGATCATGCACACAGTGCGGAGGCAGATGTAACGGCGACTTATGAGATATTTAAAGCTCAGTTAGATCGTTACAAGGATGTTGAACTGGTAGATGAAAAGGGAAATAAATACATACCTGTGGTAAATGATATTTCTAAATTAAGTGAGTTAAGTGCCCGCACTAAAAATGTGGATTTGGCGGGTAGAATTGTTTACAACGAAAAAGGAATAGAAGTATTTAGTTTTGGTAAACACAAGGATAAGCCCGTTACGGAAGTGTTTACAAAAGAACCTTCTTATTACAGTTGGATGATGAATGGCGATTTCCCTTTGTATACCAAAAAGGTAATCACCAAGATCAGACTAAAAATGAAATAATAATTTATTTTTTATAATTCTCGGTAGCTCTTCTAACGCTGCCGTATTGAATGAGCAGGGCTTTGGCCATTTCGTAATCACTTAGTCCTGTATTTTTCATCAGCATGCGCGTGCCGCGGTCAACCAGTTTATTATTGCTGAGTTGCATGTCAACCATTTTATTTCCCTTTACTCGTCCAAGTTTTATCATGACCGAGGTGGAGATCATATTTAGCGCCAGTTTTTGTGCGGTACCACTTTTCATGCGGGTAGAGCCGGTCACAAATTCGGGACCAACAATCAGTTCAACAGGAAACTTTGCAATGCTTGCCAATTCACTGCCGCTGTTACAAGTGATACAGCCGGTGATAATATGCTTAGCATTACAAGTATTTAGAGCACCTATTACGTAAGGGGTTGAGCCGGAAGCAGCAATTCCAATCACCACATCTTTATCTGAAATGTTGTGATCACTTAAATCTTTCCAACCCTGGTTGATATCATCTTCGGCAAATTCAACCGCTTTGCGAATGGCGGTATCGCCACCGGCAATTAAACCAATAACCACACCTTGTTCGATGCCATAAGTAGGTGGACATTCGGAGGCATCTAAAATACCAAGTCGTCCACTTGTGCCGGCACCCATATAAAATAAGCGGCCTTTGTTTTTCATTTTCTCAACAATGGCATTTACCAGACTTTCGAGTTCAGGCAAGGCTTTTTCGAGAGCTAGCGGAACGGTTTTATCTTCCTTGTTCATGTTACTCAGAAGTTCGGCAACACTCATATTTTCGAGGTTATTGTAATAGGAATCGGCTTCGGTTGTTTTCATAAATAATTTGCCTTTTTTTAATACGTCACGAAATTACGGATAAAAAAAAAGCTGCTCAACGATGAGCAGCTTTAAATTTTATTGCTAAGTGATTATTTGGCGATGATTAATTTCGCTACACGTTTCACATTTGAGTTCGATTTTACATTTACTATGTAAACACCTGCACCCAATTCAGAAGCATCGAAGCTATGTGTATTATCACCGGTAGTAACGTTGTTAAGTTCTTCTGTTTTTAAAACGCGACCACTAATATCCATAATTTGCACACTGGCACTTTCACCATCTATACCGGTAAAGGCAACATTAATGAGGCCATTGGTTGGATTAGGATAAAGGTTTAAGTTATTT
>CANKBS010000065.1 GCA_947480015.1 Sphingobacteriaceae bacterium | reverse complement strand
TCTTTAGAAACGCTGATACTTGTGATAACTCTGTCGAAGCTTCCGATTAAAGTAGTTCTGTATGGAGAAACCGGATTTGGTGTTAATGAACTACCAATTGCAGAGGCACCATATTTAAAGATATCGGTATAAAATTTACCGGCATAACTCGATGGAGAAAGATCGAAGATATCGGTAATGTGAGAAACACGGTATACCTTATTGTTATCGGTGGCGTAATACAGTTCGGTTCCGTTTTTACTCCATTCTAAGATAGTTGGTTTACCTGCAATACCAATTACTGTATTGCTTGGTGCTCCGGTATTATCATCCATGAAACAACCGCTTTGACTAATTCTCACCACATCTAAAGGATCATTGAGTGCTAATGGGTTTTTCGAAACCATAATGGCATAACCACTTCCAGTATTTCCGGTATTATTCAGCATAAAAGCTAAACGCGCAGAAACTACAGTTTTCATTCTAACGATTGGGTTATTAAGCGTGTTGGTTGGAATAGAAGTGCTGCCTACAGTGCTAAAAGTTCTTGCCGGAAGTGAAGCGTTGGTAACACTTGTACTTGCGCCTAATAAGGTATTCGAACTAATCCCTTGAAGCGTATAAGTTGTAGCGCCCGTATTTGTAACCAAGAATAAGGATATGGAATTTGTAACGGCACCCGGATCAAGTTGGTATGAAGTTGAAATAGTTGAGAAGCTTGTCACAAAGGTACTTGTACCTGTTTGTGTCATGGTATAATTGGTTGACGCATCAGGAGCCACCGTAAAGGAAGTCACTAACTGTGTAGAAGCAATGGTGGTGGTGATAGCACCCGGATTAATATTCAAAGTGTAGGTTGAACCAGCTAGGTTAGTATTGGTAGGGATGGTAAGTGTATACGTAACAGGCTTCGCCGTTAAAGAATAGGTACCCAAATGTGAGATGGTATAATTGGTTTGTGTAATAGGCATGACATTGAAGCTACCTGTACTTGAGGTGATGTTACCCGGATTAAGCACATAGGTAGGGTTTGAAACTGCCGTTGCGGTAGATACGTTGATAGCGTAACTTGGGATCCCACTTGAATATTTCCATTTTAATGGTGTTGTTAATACGGTGGAATAGGAATAGGTTTTTGTACTAATGTTATTGTCTACTGCAGTAACGACATCGCCTGCTTTGTAACGGTAATATACGGTTGCAAAAACGCGGTAGTATGCCGAATTATCAATAGTTGTAGAAGTCGCTGTTTTATCGGCAAAAGGTGCGGCAGTAAAAGTGACAGAAATATTATCAAGCAAGTTTGAATTGTTGAGCGTTACTGATGCCGGAATGGCCGTGCTTAATGGTCCAGTTATGCGGGTAATGTTAGAACCGGTTAATACAGTTAGGGAAGACGTATTTACATAATTGTCGCTCAATTTGATCCGAATATCTTGTCCGGTTATAAAAGCAGGTGAAGCAGAACCGGTCGTAATCGGTAATACAACGGTTCCTGTTCGGATGGAGATACTATCAATTAAAGCATATGCGTTTGGACGAGCAGCGGCAAAAGTAAAAGTTGTTTTTGTTATTAATTCAGGAATTCCACTGAACGACGATTGAAAGCGCACGGTATCATTATAAAAGATGGCATAATCAGGGGTGTTGGCACGTTGTCCGTAATTTTCCCATAATTTAAATGGGGTGCCGGTATTGTAACTCGAGTTTCCGAAACCATTCGGTGAAGGTGCTAATTTGGATAAACCGCCACTGTAGGTATTAAGGTTGGCAAGCGTTGGGAGAGAAGATTTAGCATTGGCTGTGCGGTAAAAACCGCCGTTACCAGTACTTAACATGGCTGCACCATTTAATATTTTTGAGTATTCGGTATTATATACTTCACCGCTTAAGTAATTAGTTTCTTGAGTAACCTGTGATGCTGTACCACTAAAATAAGTAAAGCCATTACCACCGGTGCCACCAATAAAACCTGAAATAGGGGTTACTTTAGAACCATTGGTTGTTGAGGTATTAACGGTTGCAGGGTAGCGATCGATACTCACTGAATTAAACTGACCGGTAACCAAACCTTTGTAAAATGGTTGGAATGATGGGAGTGTATTGGTGTTTACCATGTCGCTGCTACGGTAGATACCTGCATCGGTAACAAAATAAAATTTTGTTGGCGAACCCGCTACAATTTTAATATCATGAATATTTTCATGTAAATATAATTGGACATTGGGCACGAAACTTTCGCCAACGGATACCCAATTACCGATTGGTGAACTATTAGACCCACCTGTACGGGTGAAAATATAGAATTTATAACCGCCATAAAATAATTGATCGGGATTAGTAGGGTTTACTAAAATTACATGGGCATAGTCGCCGGAGGCGATGGTGCCGCCATTTGACAAAGGGTCAATTTGAGGGGAACCTTGTAATACTAAGCCCCATGTTGGTGAGTTCGTGGTACTTGCGTTGTAAGAAACAAATAAAGCTTTTAATGAGGCCGAGGCAGGGAAAGCTGTAATTGAATTCGTGGTGTTTTTATTCGCGCAAGAAACATAAACCACGTTGTTGTTTGACGGGGCGATGGCTAATTCAATGCGGCCATAATTAGCATCCGCTAAAACACTTGAGGTTGGCGTAATTTCGGCAAAAGGGTTAGCCATATTTGCATCTGTAGCTTTGTAAACTTTACTAGGCACATTTAATGTATTTCCTGAGGCATAAGAAACGCCTGTTTCACTTCCTACTGAACAATACAAAATCCCAGAACCATCAAATTTTACGTCCTGACCAGTAATTAAACTACTGGTTGGAATGCCAGGTGCAAGCGCAAAGGTAGCGCCTGAGGTAATATTGGTTGAAACCATAACCCCTTTATTAGTAGCCAAGGCAATATGGTTATAACTGCTAGGGTCGCAGGCAATACGGGTAATTACGGTACCCACATCTGTTCCTGTTGCCACAGGAACTAAGCTTGTACCTGATAATTTATATAAACCGGTACCAACCTGAGCTTTGAGCTTTTGACCCGCTCTTAAAAAACCTTCACCGGTAGCCACATAAATGGTATTATCGGCAGCTTGTGCAATGTAAGAGATGTTACGAACACTACCCTGGTCGTTCAGAGGAGCCCAGTTTGAGCCACCATCGGTGGTTTTAAATACCCCACTGGATGTGCTTCCAACGTACATCGTGTTTCCGCTAGGATCGCTTTTATCAACAATCATGTTTCTTGAGCGACCGGCTGTGTAAATTGGTCCGGCCGGACTCCAGTCCATCGTTTGCGCGTCTATTAATCCACTTAAACCGGTAAGGGCCAGGATGCCAAAAAGCTTAGTAATTCTTTGTACCATATAGTTGATCATTTCAAAATGATGTTAAAATTAATCTATTTGTAAATTTTAACAAATTTGTTCAATTAAATTCAGAAAACAAAATACTGTTGGTTACTTTTTTACAAAAAAGCGGCTTTTCTTTAAAACTGGTAGCATTGTCTGCACCAACGGTTTTGCCGAAAAACAGAAAACCCCATTTGTTAAAAACAAACGGGGTTCAAATTAAAAAAAATTGCAATTAAAATCTTTCGAGTTGAGAGAAGAAAAAGTTAGATTCAACCTGTGCATTTTCGTTGCTATCACTGCCATGTACGGCATTAGCGGCAATTGATTTTGCAAACATTTTGCGAATGGTGCCTTCTTCGGCCTTAGTTGGATCGGTTGCGCCAATTAACTGACGGTAATCTGCCACGGCATTATCTTTGGATAAAACTGCTGCTACAATTGGGCCGGAGCTCATGTAATCAACTAATTCGCCATAAAAAGGACGTTCTTTGTGAACAGCATAAAACTGACCAGCTTGTTCTTTGGTTAAGCGCATGTATTTCATCGCCATTATTTTAAAGCCGGCTTTGTTTATTACAGCTAAAATTGGACCAATGTTGTTAGCTTCCACCGCATCTGGTTTTAGCATTGTAAAAGTAATATTCGTTACCATTTTTTTTCTTGTTAGGGGAGCAAAAGTACTTAAAATGGCAGCCTTATCCAAATATTAAAACGGAAAATGTAATTTCTGTTTTTGTTTTGCTTCAATTAGTTGAGTACTTTCGATTCTGAGATAAAGGAAATTCGACAAAAAATTTAACGCAGTCTACCCTTTACAAAAGATTTTTAGAATGAGTCGCCAAACCTTT
>CANKBS010000064.1 GCA_947480015.1 Sphingobacteriaceae bacterium | reverse complement strand
GTGTATTTTTTTATTTTTTTGGCTAATGTGCATAACGTATGCCGATGGTGGCAGATTAATCAGGTTTATTTGAGTTTTCTTGCTTGTAATTAAACCGCTTGCCAATAGTTTAGCTTGAATATCAAATAATTCGTAGCTTAAATTTTCGTTATTAAACTCATTTATCTCAATGTTTAAGTTATCGTAAGTAGGGTTGGGAAAAACAGCTAAAGAAATATTTAGTTCGCTTTGGTTTATTCCTAAACTAAAAATTTGATAGGTTTGCTGCACCCCTTGGGCGACTGAACCATTGGCGCCTGAATTTGTAATATAAAATGGTTGGCCCATCGAATAAGCAACTGAGCCGCCTGCGCCTGAAGCATCGCCACCTGCGGCATTGGTTGAGGTTTGTGCAGTTACCTTGCTTAAAAAAAACAAAAAGGAAATTGTAAATAGTATAATTTTTTTCATTTTTAAAAATTTTAAATTAATATTTGATAAAAATATCGCGACTTAAGAATATAAAATATTATCATATTTTAATCCATCGGGATTTGACCAAGTTGTTGTTTCCACCATAAGTTATCATCAAAATCTTGTTCTTCGTAAACTTTACCATCCTTCATAACAACTAAAGTAACACCAGAAAGATTAACTGATTTACCACTTTTTCTGCTAACTGCCTTAAAATTCCAATGTTTTACCAGATTTTCACCTTGACCAAAAACAGCAATAATTGTGAATTTTATATCTGTAAAGCCTAATAGATAATTATTGTAATGTTTTTTAAAACCTTCAATTCCTGTAGAATATATTTCTTCTGTTTTTTGACTTCTTAGTTTTACCTCCTTGTCAAAAAATTTATCATTAATATATTCAATATCTCCGCCATTATTAAAAATGTGATCCCAAGTATTGGTATACATTTTTATATCAGCCTCTAATTGTTTATTAGATGCTTCTAATTCTTTACATTTTGTAGTGTTTTGTGCATTGACCTTGCTTAAAAAAAACAAAAAGGAAATTGTAAATAGTATAGTTTTTTTCATTTTTAAAAATTTTAAATTTATATTTGGTAAAAATATCGCGGCCAAAGAATATAAAATTGTAAAAATCGAAAGTGAGATACTTGTTGATATAAAAATAATAGTGAGTGAAGAGACCTCTGTATCCTAATTATACGATAAGGAGTATGATTCCTATTTGATTATATTTTCAAAACTATCATAGCGCCAATGTTGAAAATCAGAAAAATCGGAAGATAGTTTGCTATTTAAAAAATATTGTTTTGGAGAAATCCCTATTGAATCTTTAAAATCCTTACAGAAATGAGCTTGGTCGAAATAGTTTAAATGATAGCCTATTTGAGTAAGTGTTTCCTCATTAGTCACCTGATAGCCCAATGCCTTTTTTATTCGATGGATCTTGATTAAGTCTTTTGGGGAAATTCCAACATGTTTATTAAAAAGAGTTCGTAAAGTGGTGGATGTAACATTTAAGATTGTACTTATCTTATCAACCTTATACATATTTTCATTTGTAATTAAATGGTGGGCTAATAAAACCCTTTTATCCAATTCTTCAAGAAGAATATTATCTTTCAAAAACGCTTCAATTTTGTACATTAATGTTTCATCATTTTTGCACCGACTTAAATTCTCATGCAGTTTATTGATCTCATCTTTTCTGAACAAATCAAACAGATCCGTTCCATTAGTTTTATTAATTGAATGCAAAGAATCTTTTAAAAATAATTGAAAATAATGCGGATAGAAACCAATTGAAATTTCACGGTAATTTGGACTCATTTTAAGTAATTGAACTTTATTAATTAATCCGTAAAGATGACCGTTCGATTGTTTCTGCCATCCATCTTCTGTTTTTATATGGCATTCACCTTCTAAAATAATAGTAATTCCTATTTCTCCATTTGGAACACAACAGTAAATAAATTCTTTTTCTCCACAAGACAAATCATAAACATCAGTCAAATATTTGGCTGAGAGTCTTTGTGTTTTATGATTAATTAATCGAAATTTCATATTCGCTTCACTTACTAACGTTTAAAATCAACAAGAAGGATTAACAAGTAAGTAAAAGAATACTAGATGACTCGTTGCCTATCAAATATATGAATTAAAAGCATTAAACTAATATTATTGAAATTGATAACAAATTACCCTTAGTTCATTTTAGAAAGAATAACTATAAAAAAACCGACTAGAATAAGTAGAAAGTGCCTACTGATAGATGCATTTTTCAAAAAAAACCATTTATAAATTAGCACATTTATGCAGTTTGCTTATTTATCAATTCTTTTCAAATCTAAATCTTGAAAGTCAAAGCTGAAGTCTATATTTGGTGAAATACCTTTCATCTTAATAGATTTTGCTTTACCTGTATCGTCAAAAGAAAATAGGGCAAAGGCATCACAATTCATAGCTTGGTATTCCCATTTTATGGCAAAGGTATTTTCATTGTAAAAAGCCATTGGTCCATTTAACTTTGGCGAACGAAAACATTTAATCCATAATTGCTTATTTTTCTCAAACACTTCAACATTCCCAAACCATTTGTCGGCATAAATTCCAATGAAGTTTTGATTTTTCACCTTAATTTTTTTCGCCAAATCAACTTTTTCCCACGTTTTTTTTGTAACACTATCCTCTTCATTTTTATCATCATTTCTCATCGCGACCATTTTATCTATCCAAGCATAATCGTCTAAACCTAAATAACTGTCAGCTATGGTATTTGCAATGGATGAAAAAAATCCTCCACCTCCATTTTCAGTATTGGTTAAAATGACGATACCTAAATTCAAATCTGGATACATTGTTACGATAGAAAGCATTCCGGGGAGTCCGCCAGTATGGCACACATCAAATTTTCCAACTACATCCGTTAATACCCAACCTAAACCATAACCGTTAAAATGGGAATTGTATCTTGGATTATCATTTGTTTCTAAAACAGTATGTATCCGCCACATTTCATTGTGGTTTTTTAATGAGAACAAAGGAGTTTTCAAATCAGTTCCATACATTCCTTTATTTAAGCGCACAATCATCCATTTTGACATATCTGCAACATTAGAGAATATTCCACCTGCCGCATCTGCCATTCCTATATCATAACTATCTATTATTTTTATTGTGCCGGATTCAGATGAATGTGGCGCTGCCAAATTGCTTTTGTCCTTCTGCAAATAACCAACAAAGGTATTGTTCATTTGTAAAGGTTCGATAATTCGCTTTTGCACAAACAATTCATAACTCATGCCGCTGGCTCTTGCAATTACTTCACCTGCCACCATGTATAATAAATTATCGTAATCAAACTTTGTTCGAAAGGCTGATACAGGTTTAAAATACTGAAAGCAGCTTACAACATCTTTAATCGTAAAATCTGTCCCATCTGGAAAAAACATCAAATCTCCTGCACCCAAACCAAGTCCGCTACGATGAGTTAATAGATCTTGGATATTAAAATTCTCGGTAACATAATTATTATACATTTTGAATTCAGGAATATGGTCTATCACTTTGTCAGTCCATTTTAGTTTACCTTCCTCTTCTAAAATAGCAAGTGCTGTTGTTGTAAATGCTTTGGTATTCGACGCGATCTGAAAATTAGTATTTTCATTAACGGCTTTTTTAGACTTTATATCCGCCAAGCCATAACCTTTCGAGTGAATGACTTTTCCATCTTTCACAACAGCAACAGCAGCACCTGCTACTTTAAATTTTAACAAAGCTACAGCCACTAATGAATCAATTTGTGAAGAGGACTTTTGAGCAAAAGTTATGGACGGGACTAAACAAATCAAAAACAAGTAATTCAGCAATGTGGACTTTTTTCTCATGATAATTATTGATTTAAAATCATTAGTGTCCTAAATAAATTTTGAGACATTCAAATTTAACGATCTTATTGGAAATTCCGTCTTAACAAACCCCACTTAACCGCTCCAAATAGACCCCTCCTTTGCGGATCATACTGACCCCAGTATTCCGGAGCTAACTGACACCCGGACATTCAATAAATTTATAGTATATACCTTTGTAAAAACAATTTAACATGAAAACTTTATCATTAAAACTTGACGACGAAATATATAATGACGCCGAAATAATTACTTCAAAGTTAAAACTTGCAAGAAATCGTTACATAAACGAAGCGGTAAGTATTTACAATCTTTATAATTCAAGACGCCTTTTAAAAAAGCAATTAGAGTCGGAATCTAAACTGACTAAAACTGACTCAATGTCCATATTACACGAATTTGAAAAGCTAATAGATGAAGCTTAAACAATTTGACATTTGGCTCGCGGACCTAAACCCAAGAATAGGAAAGGAACCTAGTAAAACCAAACCTGTTGTAATTATTCAAACGGACTTAATGAATGAATTTCATCCATCAACTATTGTTTGTCCCGTGACTTCAAAAGTGAATAAGGACATTCAATTGTTACGAGTTCATTTAAAAAAAGTCAACTGTATGTCGTCAAACCAATCTGAACTTTTATGCATAAATAACTAAGGACATTTTCATTTTAAAATTAGTTAATTTTTTTGTTGTTTTTCACCAGTCGTCAAATTATTTCCAACATCGGACTTTGGCTCTTTTAAGGAGCCAGTCCTT
>CANKBS010000063.1 GCA_947480015.1 Sphingobacteriaceae bacterium | reverse complement strand
TAATTCGGCGAAGCTGTGGAATAGAAATTAATACTCTGTTGTATAATATTCCTAAATGCAAATTCCGACTACCGCGCCACTGACCGTAGCGGCATCCCCGTGCAGACATGGCCTAGAGCGGGTTTTGGGTGGTGGCTTTGATCCTTAGATCAAAGACCCCGCACCAAATTACCCGCTCTTGGGCACGGCAAGCGGGATATAGCAGAGGGCAGGACCCCCTGAAGCGAAAGGCTTGCTGCTATTAAACGTGGCCTTTCTGCTTCAGGGGGAGGCGCCCAAAAATTAAACAAAATCTTAACTTGATTCAGAATCCTTTTGACTCCACAACTTTTCAGACTGATTCCAAACTAAGCAGGTAAATGTAGCACAACCCGACCAAGCAATAAATTAGTATTTTGTCATGGTTTTATGCTGTTTATCGCTGATAAAACTCAGATTTATATCCTTTTAACGAAAAGCCTTCGCAAAGCCGTATTTTTTTTCCGACATTTGGGGAAAGGAATTTTCTATAAAAGTTGTTACAAAATATTTATTCGCTGTAATCGTCGCTTCTTATCTGGTGATGGTGATCGGGCTTCCCGTTTACCTGCATTATTGCGGGGGCGAACTGGAGAAGGTAAATGTGTTGATCAAAGGTACATCCTGCTGCGGGGAAGATGAAGATGAAAGTGCCATGGATGCCGGTTGCTGCAAGGATGAACAAGTGGTCCTAAAAAGTAATGTTGATTTTACCTTTGCGCAAATTAATCCCAATCATTTTATAAAATCGGTACAAGACGTTTTTTATAGTGCCTCTAATCCATTTCTTTTATCGGTTCCCAAAGCAATTACTTTAGTCAAACCTGATTCCGAATTCCCTCCTCCCAAATTATTTCAAAAGCAAATCATCGCTACGTCTGTTCTCAGAATTTAGAATTTAAATGTTGCTTCAGAATTATTCTTACGAGTAGCTCTGCCATTCATTTATTTTAAATTTTCAAAAATCAAACCATGAGAACGATTATTTTAATTTCCATATTCCTGTTAGGTACCCTAAGCTATAAGGCTCAGGATGCAAGTACTAAAACCGCCACCCTGATTGTAAGTGGCAATTGCGAACAATGTCAAACCCGCATCGAAAATGCTGCCGATATTAAAGGCGTAAAAATTGCGAGCTGGAGTAGCAAGAGCAAAATTCTGTCGGTAACTTATAACTCAGATAAGGTTACGATTGAACAAATAGAAGCTGCTATTGTAGCCAAGGGCCATGATATTGGCGCAATGAAAGCCACCGAAGCCTCCTATAACAAGTTGCCAAATTGTTGTCGTTACCGCGACAAAAAATGTGACGTTAAGTAAACATGTTTTCTTTTCGTTATGTGTTGATGATGCTTGGCATCGTAAGCAGCCTGTTTGCAAAATCTCAGGTACAAGGAAAAATTGTGGAGATCTCGAAGAGCTCCGATACCACAGTGGTGCCGGGTGTGGTGCTGGTTTGGGATAAAACAGCGGTGGTGGCCACCAGTGATGAAAATGGCAATTTCAGTATACCGGTTAATCATCAAACCAGTATTCTTCAGGTTCGTGCTATTGGTTACGAAAATCAACTGGTAACCGTTAAAGACACTTCAAAATTTATGTTGCTGGTTTTAAAAAGCGGTAAAGAACTAAAAGAGGTGGAAGTGGTGTATTATACAAGTGGCACCGAAATGTCCTATCTGAACCCCATCAAAATGGAAGTATTGAATGAGCGCTCCCTTATGAAAGCTGCTTGTTGCAACCTTTCCGAGAGTTTTGAAACCAATCCAAGCATCGACGTGAACTTTGCCGATGCGGTGAGTGGTACCAAACAAATTCAGATGCTGGGTCTTTCGGGTCAATATGCGCAGATCACCAAAGAGAACATGCCTTATTTAAGAGGATTGGCTAATAATTACGGACTCACCTTTATTCCGGGAACCTGGATCCAATCCATACAACTGAGTAAGGGTGCGGGTTCGGTAATTAATGGCTATGAAAGTTTTACCGGACAGATCAATACCGAATTACAAAATCCACAAAGCTCCGATAAAGTAAATTTTAATGCCTATGCCAATGAAAACGGACGTAATGAATACAATTTAAATCTCTCGCGCCGCATTAATCCAAAACTTTCGGTGGGTTTACTTACGCACATGAGTTACAACCCTTTGGTGCAGGATCATAACGGAGATGGCTTTGCCGACATTCCCATTGGTCGACAGGTTAACATCATGAACAAATACAGCCTGCACATCCCAAAAACCGGATTTGAGGCTCAGTTTGGCGGTTCTTATTTACGCGATGACCGCACAGGCGGACAGTTTACGCAGTTGCTGCCCAATTATAAAGACAGTTTGGGTTTGTATAAAATCGGAATCCTTAATGAAAAGTGGGAAGTGTTTAGCAAAACAGGCATTGTGTTTAAGAAAAAACCCGGTACCAGCATGGGTTTGCAGTTGTCGTATTTAAATCACGATCAGAATAATTTTTACGGGCTCAACCGTTATCATGGTTTGCAGCAAACTTTTTATGCCAATTATATTTATCAGGGCATCATTGGAAACAGCAATAACAGCTATAAGTTAGGCGCCAGTTTTACAAACGACAAAGTAACTGAATCCTTTAATGTCTTTCAATTTAAACGGGAAGAAAATGTGGCCGGCACCTTTGTTGAATTTGCAAAGAACTACAAAGAAAAATTTAATATGGTGGCAGGATTAAGAGCCGATTACCATAATTATTATGGTTTGTTTTTTACACCTCGTTTACATTTGCGTTATGCCTTTAAACCCACTTCAGTACTGCGTTTGAGTGGAGGACGGGCTTTGCGTACGGCTAATATTTTTGCCGACAATACCTATTTAATGGCCAGCTCCAGAACCTGGGAAATTCAAGGCGCCAATAAAAAAATGCCTTATGGCTTGAATCCTGAAATTGGTTGGAACTACGGATTAAATTTTACACAAAAATTCAAGATCAATTACCGCGATGCTTATGTAACCATTGATGTGTATTGCACCGACTTCACTCAACAAGTAGTAAGTGACATTGACAGCAGCGCGCAAAAAGTAATTGTGTTTAATTTAAAAGGCCTCTCCTATTCCAACACCATGCAGTTTGAGTTTAACATGCAACCCCGCAAACGTTTTTTTGTAAAAACAGCTTACCGTTATGTGGATACCAAAATGGAATTTAAAAACGGACTCCTGCAAAAAGCCATGGTATCGAAGCACCGGGCTTTTATTAATTTGAGTTATGAAACGCGCGACAGTCATTGGCAGTTTGATTTTACCACACAATTAAATGGAAAGAAACGCTTGCCGGGCACTACTACCAATCCTCAGGATTATCAAAGAGAGGCCTATTCGCCCCTGTTTTTTAATTTGATGGGGCAAATTACCTATCTGGTAAAAATTAAATCAGCCGACTTTAATGTGTATTTAGGGGTTGAGAATTTATTGAACTACAAACAAACCAATCCCATTGTGGCCAGCGACGCCCCTTATAGCCGCTATTTTGATGCCAGCATGGTATGGGGACCCATTTACGGTCGCATGCTTTATGCGGGCTTACGCTTTAAAATAAAATAGCAACTAAATAAATTTGCTCAGTCCCTCATTTGGTGCTAAATTCGGGGCCCTAAACAATTAGCATGGCAACAACATCAGACATATCGAAAGGCGCGTTTTTCAGACATGAGAACGAATTATTAAAAGTATTGGATTACGATCATATTACGCCGGGTAAAGGCAATGCGATCTACTCCTTAAAGTGTCGTAATGTTGAAACCGGTAAACAATCTGAGATCCGTTTTCGTTCGGGTGAAAAAATTGATCTGATCCGTGTGGATGAATTGGAGATGCAGTTCATATATGCTGAAAATGAATTTCTGGTTTGTATGAATCAGGAGACTTTTGAGCAGATCCATATTCCTAAAATTATTTTTGGTGAGGCCATCCAGTTTTTACAGGAAGGCATGGTTTTGACCATTCGTTTTGATGATAACGAAAAACCTTTAAATGGTGATTTACCTAAATATGTGGAGTTAGTAGTGACTTACACCGAAGACGGTAATAAAACCAAACTTTTAAAAACCGCTGAAGTAGAAGGTGGCATCACCGTTCAGGTTCCTTTATTCGTTTCTATTGGCGACAAATTAAAAATCAACACCGAAACCTCCGAATATGTGGAGCGTGTGATGAAATAATTTCTCGTAATTTAACCACAATGACCACAAAGAAAAAGGCACAAAGAGCACAATGTTAGTGCGGATCACATTGTGTCCTTAGTGAAAACTTTGTGTCATCCGTGGTTAAAGAGTAGAAAGCTAATCGAAGCCAGATTATGGAAATGCTATGCTGCCAAAATTTAACCACAACTTGTCCCGATTTATCGGGATAGAGACATAGTAAGGCATAGATGTTGTTGAACAAGAGAGCAAAGTTACACATAGGAATGTTTCGCTTGCGAAACATTCCTATGTGTTTCTTTTAGGCACACAGAACTATGTCACTATGCTTTCTATACCTGCCCTGAGCGAAGTCGAAGGGTGGCTTAAAAAAATAAGCGTCACGCTCCGTGCTCTCTGTGTTATACTTTGTGGTCATTGTGGTTAAAGAGTAGAAAGCTAAACGAAGCCTTAAATGGAAATGCTAACGTGTTAAAGTCACCTGCCCGGTAAGATTTTTTTGTTCACCGCTTTTACTCGATACCATCATTTTCCACACATACACATCCTGTTTGCTTGATTCTC
>CANKBS010000062.1 GCA_947480015.1 Sphingobacteriaceae bacterium | reverse complement strand
TGGTGTTACTTTAGTTGTTATGAAGGATGGTAAAGTTTACGAAGAACAAGATTTTGATGATAACTTATGGTGGAAACAACAACTTGGTCAAATCCCGATGGATTAAAATATGATAATATTTTATATTCTTTAGTCGCGATATTTTTATCAAATATTAATTTAAAATTTTTAAAAATGAAAAAAATTATACTATTTACAATTTCCTTTTTGTTTTTTTTAAGCAAGGTAACTGCACAAACATCAAACAATGCGGCAGGTGGCGATGCTTCAGGCGCAGGCGGCTCAGTTGCTTATTCGGTAGGCCAACCATTTTATATTACAAATTCAGGCGCCAATGGTTCAGTCGCCCAAGGGGTTCAGCAAACCTATCAAATTTTTAGTGTAGGAATAAACCAAAGCGAACTAAATATTTCTTTAGCTGTATTTCCCAACCCAACTTACGATAACCTAAACATAGAGATAAAAGAGTTTAATAACGAAAATTTAAGCTACGAATTATTTGATATTCAATCTAAACTATTGGCAAGCGGTTTAATTACAAGCAAGAAAACTCAAATAAACCTGATTAATCTGCCACCATCGGCATACTTTATGCACATTAGCCAAAAAAATAAAAAAATACACTCATTTAAAATAATTAAAAACTAAAAATTATGAAAACAAAAATTTATTCTATCCTAGCTGGGCTTTTATTAACGCTAAGCGTATTTGCCCAAGCGCCACAAAAAATGAGTTTTCAAGCGGTAATTCGTAACAGTAGCAATGCACTTGTAACATCAACAGTGGTAGGCATGAAAATAAGTGTTTTGCAGGGCTCGCCAACAGGTACAATTGCATATAGTGAAACGCAATCGCCAACTACTAATGCCAATGGCTTGGTAAGTTTACAAATTGGTGCAGGCGCAGTTATATCTGGCACTTTTGCTGCGATTAACTGGGCAACCGGCCCTTATTTTATAAAAACCGAAACCGATCCTGCAGGAGGTAACGCTTATTCTATTATAGGCACAAGCGAATTAACAAGTGTGCCCTATGCATTGTTTAGTGCAAATGCAACTTCATCTGCTGGTAGTTTTTCACATTATAAAGGTGAACTATTTGGTGGTGGCATTATAGTATCTGTTTATAAAACGGCTGGTGTAGAGCATGGTTTAATTGCGAGTTTATCAGATTTAAGCGCAGGGATACCATGGGCTACACCATCTTACACTAGTATTACAGTGTCAGGTGGAGCAACAAGCCCATTAGATGGCCTTGCTAATTCAAATGCCATAGTTGCAGATTTTGGAGCAGGCAACACTTACGCGGCTGGTTTGTGTCGCGCATCTACTGCTGGCGGGTTTAACGATTGGTACTTGCCTGCAACATTTGAATTACTGGATTGTATGAATGCTGCAAGCATTATAAATAATATTTTAGGTAATTCGAATGGGATGTATCTTGATAATCCCGCAGGGAATAATGGGTTGATTAATTGTTATTGGAGTTCTACAGAAACAAATGCGAACGGCGCTTGGTACCAAGCCACATCAGTTTTATTTTTAGGATGGTATAATACTTTGAAACCTCAAGCATATAGGGTTCGAGCGGTTAGGAGATTTTAAAAATAAATTTTTCTCCATAAGCTTAGCGAAATTTTTTGAAAGTGATTTTGATTAATTAGGAATTTTGTAGGTCACGCAAGAAAATACAATCATTTAAAATAATTAAAAACTAAAAATTATGAAAACAAAAACTCAACAATTTAGAGTTTTAATACTAACCCTAATAATTACTGGTTCAATATTTGCTCAAGTGCCACAAAAAATGAGTTACCAAGCTGTAATTCGTAATAGTAGTAATGCGCTTGTAACATCAACTTTGGCAGGTATGAAGATAAGTATTTTGCAGGGCTCGCCAACAGGCTCTGTTGCATATAGTGAAACGCAATCGACAACTACTAATGCCAATGGCTTGGTAAGTTTACAAATTGGTGCAGGCGCAGTTATATCTGGCACTTTTGCTGCGATTAACTGGGCAATTGGCCCTTATTTTATAAAAACCGAAACCGATCCTGCAGGAGGTAACGCTTATTCTATTTTAGGCACAAGTGAATTAACAAGTGTGCCCTATGCCTTGTTTAGCTCAAATGCAACAACTGGCCCGGCAGGCCCAATTCATTTTATAGGCGAACTATTTGGTGGTGGAATTGTAGTAAGTGTTTATAAAATTTCCGGTATTGAACATGGTCTTATTGCCAGTTTAACAGATTTAAGTTCGGGAATACCATGGGCAACACCATCTTACACTAGTCTTTCAGTGGCAGGTGGAGCAACAAACCCGGTTGATGGCCTTGCTAATTCAAATGCCATAGTTGCAGATTTAGGCGCAGGCAACACTTATGCGGCTGGTTTGTGTCGCGCATCTACTGCTGGCGGTTTTAACGATTGGTACTTGCCTGCAGCATTTGAATTACAGGATTGTATGAATGCTGCAAGCATTATAACTAATATTTTAGGTAATTCGAATGGGATGTATCTTGCTAATCCTGTCGGGAATAATGGGTTGATTAATTGTTATTGGAGTTCTACAGAAGCATACTCGAACGGCGCTTGGTACCAAGCCACCTCAGTTTTATATTTAGGCGCTTGGTTTACCAATAAAACGCGAACACATAGAGTTCGAGCAGTTAGGAGATTTTAAAAATAAACCGAGCAACAGCAAAATAAAAAACTGTCCGCCGGTCCCTGAGCGAAGCCGAATGGGGCGGGCCATTGAAAAACTTGCTGTCGCATACGTAAGTCCGGCTGGCGCCACGCTTGCGGTTAGTGGTAGCCATTCCTGTGTAAATACGTTTTCCAAAAATTTTGATATTCAAACGTGTCGATTGATACATTTATTTTGTCTAGAAGTGTTCCTTTACCTGTTGCTTCGTTAGTCTTTACTACCTGTAGTTCTGCCTTAAAATTTAATTCGTCATTAATTTCCAGTTCAGCGGAATATAGCTCTGTTGCCATGAAACCATTAAGAACAAATACTGATGTCCACCAATAATCACGACTCATTTCGGTTGCATAAATATGTTTAGTTGAATCGATAACTTGATATTCAAGACCGAGTCCAATACAGTCTGGATAAAATTGTTTTTTAGAAAAGTCGAAGAGGTATACGCCGCAACCTCTAAGCATACAATGTAAGTAGTCCATATGGCCGTCAAAGTTAAAATCTTCAAAGGGCTCAAGTCCAGCTGAACCAAATGGAATCTTAAAATTCGTAACCCATCGACCTGATTTTTCTACCTGCACTTCCAGGTCACTGACACTGTCTGGATTTGAGAATACACGAAAATTCACTCCGGAAATTGAAAATGTTTGCATGTAACCTCGGTCAAAATTCTCCATACGTCCAAGAGAAGAGTCGTAGTTAGAATAGTATTTTGAAGGTCTGCCTGTGAATAGTCCAACAAATGTTGCTTTTGTGTTCCCGATTATTTGTGGAGAATCATATCTAGTTTTAATACTTGAGTCCGAATTGTTTTCTCTAGTATTTAAGTCTGAAGAGTTTGAGTTGTTTTTACTTGTGCAAGCAAAAATCAAAATGCATAGTAATGTCAAATTAAATGATTTTGTCATACAATGGTTACCGCTAACGGATTCGGGCTTGGCGCCGGCGAAAAAACGGATTTCGTCGATGCTAAAATGTTCCGATGTCCAACGTGAATTTACAATAAAATGAGCATTTGCAAAATGGGCAAAGTCCAGTGGACTTTGAGCCAGCTTGTGCCAAGAAAAGTCCCGAAGGGCCCACTGAAAAACTTGCAAATGCATTTACTAGTGTCCGCTGGCGCCACAGCCCGTGTTACCCGACGTTTTTTTGTCCGACTAATATTTTATGGATAATTGAAGATGTCCGCCGAAACCTAACTCAACAATTTTTTGTAAGGTTGAAATACGAACTTCTTTAATATCGTTTTCGATTTTAGAGATATAAGATTTTGTTGTCCCACATTTTTCAGCAAGTTCTTCTTGAGTCAGTCCCTTCTTTAGTCTGGTGTCATGAATTAAAGCACCCATTTTAAAGGTCTCATAACCTACTTCTAACTTTTCGCGTTTTTTTGTCCCACGTTTGCCGTACTGTTCGTCTTTGAACTGATCGAGCGTTTTTATTTTACTTTTTTTCATTGAAATATTCCTCCTTAATCTTTAATGCTTTTTCGATTTCTTTCTTTGGTGTCTTTTGAGTTTTCTTTTGAAAACCATTTGCTAAAACAATCAATTGTCCTTGATCGAAAAAGCAAAAAATTCTAAAAATGTCGCTACCTAATTGAATCCTAATTTCAAAAAGAGCGTCAGTGTTTTCGAGATGCTTTAAATACGTCTCAGGAACCCTGTGCAACTCTTCAATCAAATCAAATGTCCAGATAATTTTATCTTTTACTTTTTGACGTTGCTTAACGAAGAACTCCGTAAAGTAGTCCTTGTAAATGATTATTGTCCGAACTTTGTTTTTATTGTTCACGGTACAAATATAATAAATGTTGTCCTTAAGTGCAACTTTTGAATTCGATAATTATGTTAAAAATGTCAGGTAGAAGTCCTACAAAAAATGCCGGGTAACTACCATATAGGACTGATAAAATCACCCCAATCTTGCTGTTTTAGCAAGCTTGTTTGTCATCCTTTAGGGTTTTGTTAAAATTTAGTTTTTTATGCTTCATCCGGGTAAAATCTAGCTTAAAACTAAGCTAATTTAACGATTCCTACAAATGTTAAAACTAAGCTCATCTCGGTTTTGGAATTGCAAATAAAAAGTGGACAAAAAAAATTTAGCTTAAGCCGCGTTTTTTAGTTTATTGTTGATTAATTTTTCGTGTTCTAAAATTGTCACATTATTTAGTTTTTTATACCTTCTATTTTTGTTATACCAGGTTTCTATATACTCAAAAATTGAAAGTTCTGCTTGCTGTCTGGTTTCATATTTATTCTGGTACACTAGTTCTACTTTTAAGGTTTTAAAAAAACTTTCTGCCACTGCATTATCCCAACAGTTCCCTT
>CANKBS010000061.1 GCA_947480015.1 Sphingobacteriaceae bacterium | reverse complement strand
GTTTACAGTATAAACAGTACTTGCCGTTGGGGTAACAATAGCAGAAGCACCGGGAACAAAACCAACCCATAAATAAGAATTAGCACCACTGGCTGTTAAAGTTGCCGAACCGCCATTACAAATACCGGTATTGGACGTTACTGCACTCACACTGGCATTAACTACTGCAATGGTAATGGTTTTAGACGTTGTACAACCTAAGCCGGTTCCTGTAACCACATAAGCGGTTGTAAAGGCAGGATTCACATTGTATGCGGCAGTAGACGGACCGTTAGTCCATGCATAGGACGTTGCACCTGAGCCACCGGCCAATAAGTTAACCGCATCACCCGGACAAGCAATGGTTTTATTTGTGGTGATATTAACGGTAGGGCTTGAATTCGTTAAAACAATTTGAGATTGGGATGCCGAACATCCAAAACTATTGGTTCCAAAAACTTGATATGAAGTTGGGCCGCTTGGATTAACGGTAATAACGGC
This sequence comes from Sphingobacteriaceae bacterium, assembly GCA_947480015.1. Lineage (GTDB taxonomy): Bacteria > Bacteroidota > Bacteroidia > B-17B0 > Aurantibacillaceae > Aurantibacillus. Next base: position 5,702 of record CANKBS010000061.1, on the reverse strand, counting down.
ACCTATAGTATTTGCAGGGCTTGTCCAGCTATAACTCAAAGCGCCACTTGCTGTTAGCGTAACAGGAGCGCCTTCACACACCAAAGTTGAACTGGCCACCAGGGCTATAGTAGGGATAGGATTTACAGCCAATGCTAAAGTAGCGGTACCTGAACAGGTACCATCAGAAGCGGTTACGGTGAATACACTTGTAGAAACCGGACCAACGATAACATTGTTTCCAACTAAACCAATTGGCTGCCACGTAAAGCCGGTTACAGCTGCTGCGGCAGTTAAAGTAGCCGTGCTACCCGAACACACAACCGTTGGTGAACTTAAAACAGTAACTGGAAGTGGTGCAACGGTAATGGTTGCAACGGCATTGGTAATACCACAACCATTTTGTCCGCTAACCGTGTAATTGTTCACGCCGGCTGTTGGAAGAAAAGAAGATCCATTAGTGATGCCATTAGTCCATGTATAGGTTAAAGCGCCACTTGCAGTAACTGTTGCAGTTTTGCCCAAACATAAATTGTTGGTGCTGCTGGCAATACTTAAAACAGGCACGCCACTATTAACAGTAACGGTTAAAACCGATTGTGTTATACAACCGGATGTATTAGTGCCTTGAACAGTATAATTAGTAGTTGTACCAGGACTTACCACAATATTTGATGTTGTAGCGCCATTGCTCCATGTGTAAGTTGACACGCTGTTTGCAGAAAGTGTGGTTGTACCACCGGTACAAATAGCAGACGAACTAATCGCTGCAGTAACATAAGGAGTTGCAGAATACGTAAGGATAATTAGGCCGTGTCCCGTTTGAAAGCCACCGGTATTCGACTGGCTTGTTCCACTGTTGTAAGAACCACCGGCTGCTCCAATATAATAAAGCGCTGTGCCATATCCGCTTCCACCACTGTATCCACCACCGGCACCTGCTTGAATATTACATGAACCAACATAGTTAGCTGCAGCAGCACCACCAAAACCACCCGGTTGGTAACCGGAAGTTAAATAAGTTGCGCTGGCAGTGCCACCGGTTCCACCTTGTTGAAAACCTAAACCACCTAAAAAACCATAATTGAGGTCATTTCCACCGCTGGTAAAAAAACCACCGCCGCCACCACCGCATGAGGATGCCGGCGCACCGTTTCCGGCAGTACCCGGATTAACCCCCGTACCACTTGTTGTAGCTGGGGCAGCATCGCCCGTTGTTGACATACCGCCACCGCCGCCACCGGCAACAATCATCGGTAAAGCCGTAGAATAGGTCGTTCCTGTACCAACGTAACTTCCACCACCGCCACCAGGGAAGGTGTAACCTTCAGAAGTGACACTGCCGGGACTTTTACCAACGAGTAAAAATAATTTTTGACCGGGAGTGGTTGTAAATACGCCTATCATTCGAGCGCCTGCTCCACCGGTTCCACCCGAGTTAAAGCCGCCTGATGCTCCACGCGTCTCGATGGTCATTGTTGTAACACAAGCCGGCACCGTAAACGTTTGAATAACTCCTGTATAGGTATTAATAGTGCCGGTAAAACTATAAGTCTGGGTAATTAATTGCGCGTGCAAATTCGTTGCGCCTAATAACGAGGCTACAACGCTTAAGCCCGCTATTAATTTTTTAGTATTGGTGTAATTTTTAATCATCTTTTAAACTATTTAAGGGGATTTGAAATGCTAAAATAATCAATTAATTGTTTCAATTTAAAGGTTTTTTAGATTTTTATTAAACAGGTTCAACTAGTTAGTTCAAAAAAACCAACCAACTTAAGTCAAGCTCAACAAAATATAAATAGCCTTGTGTCTTAAATTAATTCAATTAAATAACAAAAAAAAGCCTGTTGAATTCAATCAACAGGCTTTCATAAAACTAAAGGCAATTAGTTTGACACAATAATTTTTTGATTCACTTTGCCGTTTTCATTTTGGCCAACGATAAAATAAATGCCGTTAGCTAAATGACTTACCGATACTTTGTGATCGTTTTGAGAAGACAATTTAATGATGCTTACTTCTTGACCCAATTCATTCATGATTTTTAAAGTAATGTCGGCATCACCCGTAATGGTAAACTCGCCATTGCTAGGATTTGGATAAACCACCAAGGCTTTATCGTTTACAGCTATACCATTAATGCCGGTACAGGTATTTACTTTAATGGTGATCACCGAACTATTCACGCATCCGTTTGCATCGGTTCCGTTTACTGTATAAGTATTCGCAGTGATTGTAGGAGCTACATTCACCGTAGAAGTTGTTGCATTGTTACTCCAGGTATAGGTTACAGCTCCACCAGCCGTTAATTTCGGACCAGAATCAGCTTTACACATCACTGTTTTAGTAGCCGCGATACTAATTGTTGGGTTAGTAAATACAGTTATATTAATGTTCGCTGTACTTGGGCAACTGACAGAACTAGCTGTTGTTACTGCATTTACAGTATAAACAGTACTTGCCGTTGGGGTTACAATAGCAGAAGCACCCGGAACAAAACCAACCCATAAATAAGTATTAGCACCACTGGCTGTTATGGTTGCCGAACCGCCATTACAAATACCGGTATTGGACGTTACTGCACTCACACTGGCATTAATTACTGCAATACTAATGGATTTAGTTGTCGAACATCCTAATCCCGTACCTGTAACCACATACACAGTCGTAAATGCAGGGTTCACATTGTTTGCGGCAGTTGCAGGACCATTGGTCCAGGCATAAGACGTTGCACCAGTGCCACCGGCCATTAGATTAACGGCATCGCCTGGACAAGCAATTGTTTTATTTGTGGTGATATTAACGGTAGGACTTGGATTTGTTAACACAACTTGATTTGCCGAAGAATTACAACCAACGGCATTGGTTCCAATTACTTGATAAAGGGTAGGTCCGTTTGTATTAGCCGTAACTACCGATCCGGTAGTATTTGCAGGTGTGGTCCAACTGTAACTAATAGCACCGCTGGCCGTTAAGGTCACAGCCGCTCCATCACACACAACAGTGGCACTTGTTACCACAGCAACTGTTGGAACAGGTTTTGTAGATAAACTAACCGTCGCTGTCCCGGCACAAATTCCATCGGATGCAATGACTGTATAAACCGTATTTGCAATAGGACCAACCACTGCAGTAATTCCAATCAATGGTCCTGGCGACCAGGTATAACCGGTTACCGCAGATGCAGCAGTTAAGGTTGCGGTACTGCCGGCACAAACCGAAGTAGGCGAAACAATTGCCGTAACCGGCAATGGCGCAACCGTTATGGTTGTTACCGCAGTAGAAGTTCCACATCCATTTTGACCACTAACGGTATAAGATGAGGTAACTGCAGGCGTAAAAGATTGAGCATTCACTAGTCCACCGGTCCATGTATAAGATAAGGCGCCACTTGCTGTAACGGTCGCAGATTTACCTAAACATAAATTATTCGTGCTGGTAGTAATGCTTAATACCGGCAAGCCTGCACTTACAATAATCGTGATAGCTGATGAAGCCACACAGTTTGCAGAACTGGTACCAATTACCGAATAAGTTGTGGTTGTTCCCGGAGAAACAACAATAGCTGTGTTTGTGGTATTTCCTGTACTCCATGTATAACCGCTAACTGCATCCGTGGTAAGCGTCAGCGATTGCCCCACACAAATAGAGGGGGCTATGCTATTGGTACCTGAACTATAAACATTAACGTTACATAAGCTTGTCATGACCATTCGTCCGGCTCCTGTTTGATAACCAACTGTATTTACCTGACTGGCTCCTATATTATATGAGCCACCGCCTCCGCCACCGGTTCTTGAACCGTTTGTCACACACGTATTAAGATGTTGACCACCCGCACCACCTGAATAGCCACCGCCACCGCCACCGCCGACAGTGCAGGTTCTACCTCCGCCGCCGCCGCCAAAACCTCCGGCAGGACATCCTGAAGCGGCATATGCCGCTCCACCGGTACCTCCATTTAAAAATGATATGCCACCATAACCACCAGCTAAACCATCTTGGCCATTACCGGTAAGTCCAAATAAGTAGCCGCCACCGCCACCACCATTATAACTACTCGTTTGACACGACAATCCTCCTGTACCGGCTGCGCCGCCTAAACTCACCGGTGGATTATCTGCTGTGCCAGAAGTTACTGTAGCGCCATTTACACCATTTTGATCGCTGGAGCAACCGCCGCCGCCACCTGCAGCGATTAATAAGGTACCATTACAAACCACATAGGTTGCACCGCCACCGCCTGCGTTACCACAGCCATTTTCACCACGTTGTCCAATTAAAATAGTTAACACGTTTCCTGCAAGAAGATTAAATTGACCTTGCATACGCGCGCCGTATCCGCCAATTTTGGTATAACCCGGGCAATCGCCACCGGCTGCACCACTAATGTCAATGAGATATAAACCTGAATTTGGTACCGTAAACGTTTGTTTCCCTCCAACTGACACAACCGACCCATTTAAATTAGTTGCTAAATAGGCTGTGTTTAATTGTGCCTGCGTAGGACCAACACTACTGGTAGCCGCTGCAGAGGTAAAAGTATAGGTTTGTTGAGAAATACCTAATGTAGGAAGTAAAAAGCCAAAGATCAAAAAACAAAGACTTGCTTTCAAATTAGTTGAGCACAACACTTTGTTTCGAGTGGTTGAATTGTAAAATTTAATCATGGTCATTTTTTTTAAGGTTATTATGCGGTTATTTTGCTTGTATAAATATACATTATAAATGATTTATTTGAAAAAATAATCGACCAAGAATTCAAAAAAAAGCCCCGTTGCAAAAACTGCAAAAGGGCCTTTAAATAAAAGATGATTACTTATTTCGATACAATGATTTTTTGATTCACCTTACCGCTTTCGTTTTGCCCAACAATGAAATAAATTCCGTCGGCTAAATTAGTTACGGAAAATTTGTGATCGTTTTGAGCGGAAAGTTTTATGCTGCTTACTTCCTGACCCAATTCATTCACAATTTTTAATTGAATGTCTGAGTCGCCTGAAATTGTAAACTCACCATTGCTTGGATTTGGATATACCATAATTGCGGCTGCATGAGCATTTACACCTGCAATACCGGTACAACCATTCACTTGAATTTGAATAAATGCTGAATTCGTACAACCATTAACATCAGTACCGGATACCGAATACGTATTATTCAATACCGTTGGCAAAACGCTGATAGTGGACGTGGTAGCATTATTATTCCAGGTAAATGTAAGTGCACCACTGGCCGTTAATTTAGGTCCTGAATCTGCTTTACACATCACTGTTTTAGTTGAAGCTATACTAACTGTTGGTAAACTATACACTGTAATGGTTACGTTTTTTGAAAACGGACAGTTAATTGTACTGGCTGTAGTAATTGTATTAACAGTATAAATAGTAGTTGCCGTAGGCGATACAATGGCTGTTGGGCCATTCGGGTAACCTGTCCATGAATAAGTATTCGCGCCACTAGCAACCAAAGTTGAGGTGCCACCTAAACACATACTTTGATTAGAAATGGCCACATTTACAGTAGGGCTAATTACGGCAATGTTAATCGTAGCCATTGTAGTACAACCTAATTGGAGTTAGTAGCTTTGAGTGGACAAAAAAGTTAAGCTGATAAGCTGTAACTTAAAGTCATGAAAAAAGAAAGAATCTTTTACAGTAAAGAGTTTAAACTCAAGGCTGTCGAATTATGCAACCAAAGAGGCAGTGTTGCCAGTGTTG
>CANKBS010000060.1 GCA_947480015.1 Sphingobacteriaceae bacterium | reverse complement strand
GCTGTGCTAAAACCACAACCATTTTGTCCCGTTACCGTATAGGTGTTGATTCCGCCGCCCGGCAAAAATGATACACCATTGGTAGGTGTTGGCGTTCCGCCAGTCCAGGTATAACTTAAAGCGCCTCCGGCGGTTATCGTGGCTGTTTTTCCAAGGCAAATAGTATTTGGTGAATTCGTAATAGAAAGAACCGGGATTCCTGAATTTACCGTGACATTTATAAATCCTGATGATTGACAGCCCGCGGTGCTGGTTCCAATGATTGAATAGGTTTGATTGGAGGTTGGCGATACAACAATAGTCGTGTTGGTCGTATTACCGGTGCTCCAGGTAAAATTAGTCGCTGCATTAGTGGTGAGTGTTAAAGAACTTCCACTGCAAATAGCCGGACTAAGACTGTTTGTGCCTGAACCGTATATTCTAACGCTGCAAAGTTCGGTGATGAGCACTCTACCGTTGCCGGTGATATCAGGATTAGTTACAAAACCCAACTGACCATAACCAATGGTTGTGCCACTGGTTACGCCACCAATATAACCTGAACCACCGCCACCTGCTCCAGCCATATAAGCTGTTGCAGCTCCACCCCATCCTGAACCGCCACCATACCAACCGGCACCGCCGCCGCCAATACCCGCACCGCCGGCACTAGCATTAGCGCCTGATGCTGTGTTATAGCCCCCTGCTCCGAAAATGCCTTGTAAGGGAACTCCGGCAATCGCAGAACCGTTATCTCCGCCACCGCCGCCTGCAAATTGGGTTCCACCTTGACCCATTCGTCCTTGGTAACCAGTAGCCGGATTTTGTAAACCCGATAATCCACCTGCATTACCACCGTTGGAATTGTAAGCCGTATTGTTATTGGCATAATTACTTTCACCGGCTCCGCCACCGGCACCGCCTACGATAAGCACGGAAACCGTATTGGTTCCTAAAGAACTTAATTGTCCGGAAGCAGTGGCCACGTGAGAAGCCCCACCGCCACCAGCACCGCTGCATTTACCCGAGGTTGTATTTAAACTTCCGTATCCGCCTCCATTATAGCCACCCGGCACAGTCACATTCAGTGTGGTGGTTGAATTACCTCCTCTGCCGCCTACATTCACATATACTGTGGTTGTTGTAGCGAGCGTATAGGTGCCTCTGGAATAACCTCCTTTACCGCCCATTTGGAGGTATGTCGTGCCGCCATTACCTAAATTATCGCCGCCATCAGCGCCCCAGGTTTCTATGGTATACGTACCTGCCTGTAAGCTGATGGTTTGTTGTGTGCTCCCTGCATAATTAAAGGTGTAGGTGTTTTGTGCATAAACCCCAGCCGAAAATACGGTCAAAGCCAGTGCAAACAAACTTTGTTTTGTGCCTGCTAAAAGTGAGTAGATTTTTCTTTTCATGGTATGTGTATTTTAATATAAATGAATTATTTTTTACAAGACGTGCCGAAAAAATTTATGTTACTTGTTTTTTAAATCACTTACGACTATCAAATATAAATTAATTTCAGGATTAATCGCGTTTTTTAACACGAATACCTTCACTTATGAACTTACTTGTTAATTATTTTTATTGACAAAAGTCAATTAATTCATCGGAAAACGTAACAACTCCTTTTCAGTCGAGCTCAGACCCTCTATAAAATAGTTAAGGTAAGCATAAGGGCGGTGTTTATTTCATAAGACTGCGCCAAGCTGGCTAGCGAGAGAGTAAATAAAGCCGAAACATGAATGCGTTCCTATCGACTTACCCGGGTTATAATGAATCAATAGAACTCCGTTCTCAAACCCTTAACAAAACCTAACAGCATTCTCTCGCAGTCCTCTATTAAAGCTTAACTTTGCGAACGGTTAATCGTTCAAACCTTTCAATTAAAACACAAGATGGAAAAACAGGAAATTTTTGCAAAAGGTCAGGCCCTGCCAAAAGACTGGTTTAGCGGCGAAGCTTTTTTAAATCTTTTAATAGCCCGTGATGAGAACAACGACTTTACCATTGGCAGTGTGAGTTTTGAAGCCAAAGCCAGAACCAACTGGCATACCCACCCAAAAGGACAGATACTACTGGTGATTGAGGGCAATGGCTATTATCAGGAAAAAGGTAAAGCTGCACAGCCAATTAAAAAAGGTGATGTGATCACTATTCCCGAAAACATAAAGCATTGGCACGGTGCTTCTGCAAAAAATAAAATGGTGCATTTGGCCGTAACAAATTACAAAGATGAGATTCAGGTAACTTGGTTAGAACCGGTAACTGATGAAGACTACCAAGTTGTCACACAAAACGAATTGTAAATTTTTTTTCTATAAATCAAAACATTTAAAAAAACCAGTATGACCAATCAAGTAAACGCATTCGGCACCGAAGCCGCAAATTTGGATTTGAAACAAATGACGATTCAACGCAGAGAAATAACTGCAAGCGATGTGGAGATAGATATTCTTTTCTGCGGGGTGTGTCATTCCGATCTACACACGGCCCGTAACGACTGGGGTGGCACCAATTACCCGGCAGTACCCGGACATGAAATTGTAGGGCGTATTACAAAAGTGGGAAAGGCGGTTACAAAATTTAAAGTTGGTGATTTGGCTGCAGTTGGCTGTCTGGTTGATTCATGTAGAACCTGTGACTCTTGTAAACAAGATCTGGAACAATATTGTTTAACCGGATTTACCGGCACATACAATGGTGTAGATAAGTATTTAGGAGGCCGCACCTTTGGCGGTTACTCTGAGAAGGTGATTGTAACAGAACATTTTGTTTTAAAAGTCCCTGAAAATTTAGATCTCGCCGCAACGGCGCCCCTACTCTGCGCCGGCGTTACCACCTGGTCGCCCTTAAAACACTGGAAGGTGGGCAAAGGCAGTAAAGTAGCCGTGATTGGTTTAGGTGGCTTAGGTCACATGGCCATTAAACTGGCAAAAGGTTTAGGTGCCGAAGTCACACTTTTTTCGCGTTCTAAAAATAAAACAGAAGATGCTTTGCGATTGGGAGCCAAAGAAATTATCATGTCCACCAACGAAACGGAAATGCTGGCTGCCAAAGGAAAATTTGATCTTATTATTGATACCGTTCCGTATGTGCACGACATTAATCCCTATGTGCAAACGCTCAGCGTAAACGGCACCTTGGTTTTGGTGGGATATTTGGGTCCACTTGATCCCTTTTTAAATTCTGTTCCCATGATATTAGGTAGAAAATCAGTGGCAGGCTCTGTCATAGGCGGCATTGCCGAAACTCAGGAGATGCTGGATTTTTGCGGGAAACATAATATCGTTTCAGACATTGAGATCATTAGCATGCAGGATATTAATAAAGCTTACGAAAGACTTTTAAAAAGTGATGTGAAGTATCGTTTTGTAATTGATATGGCTTCGTTGAAGGGTAAATAAGTTACTCGGAAATGAACCTAACGAATGAACTTTTTAAAAAAGAATCCTAACGGTTCATCTACATTGCCTTTATAGTAAATTCAATTTTTTTCGTAATTCATTATTGAATGGTTCCTGCGATTTTTTGTCCGAATCACTGAATCGAACTATCATCTCTAAAATTCTATTTATTATCCAAGCATTCTTTTATCTTAGCTTTTTTAATTTTTAGACTGATGCAAATTTCTTCGAAACTTCCGAATGTGGGCACGACTATTTTTACCACCATGAGTGCCTTGGCCCGCGAACACAATGCCATTAACCTCTCACAAGGATTTCCCGATTTTGACTGTTCGCCCAAATTACGCGAACTGGCCAATCATTATATCAACAGCGGCTTTAATCAGTATGCGCCCATGCCCGGCACCATGCAGCTGCGCGAGCGGGTAGCCGAAATTATTTCGGTTTCCTATGGCGCTACTTATCATCCCGATACCGAAATAACCATCACCGCCGGAGCCACACAGGCTATTTACACCGCGCTGGCAGCCTTCATTAACAAAGGCGATGAAGTAATTGTAATAGAGCCGGCTTACGATTGTTATGTACCGGCCATTGAAGTGCATGGCGGTATTGCGGTTTACTCCCAATTAAATGCAAACGATTTTTCAATCAACTGGGCCGACGTACGTTCTAAAATAAATTCAAAAACAAAAGCACTTATTATTAACTCGCCTCACAACCCAAGTGGCGCCGTTATTACAGCGCAGGATATTTTGGAACTCGAAAAAATTATTTCAGGAACGAATATTCTGGTCATTAGCGACGAAGTATACGAACACATGGCCTTCGACGGAGCCCTTCACCAGAGCGTATCGCGCAGTGCCATCCTAAAACAGCAGTCCATTTTAGTTTCTTCCTTTGGTAAAACCGTGCACACCACCGGTTGGAAAATTGGATATGTAGCGGCGCCCAAAGAAATCATGAACGAATTCCGCAAAGTGCATCAGTTTTTGGTATTTGTAGTCAATCACCCGCTGCAACTGGCTTTGGCCGATTTTTTAGCCGACAGTGAAAATTATCAAGGCTTAACACATTTTTATCAGCAAAAACGCGATCTCTTTTTAAAACTCACCGCGGGCTCACGTTTCACGCCGTATAAATGCAGTGGCACTTATTTTCAATTAATGTCGTATAAAGGCATCAGCGAAGAGAACGATACAGACTTGGCCATCCGATTAACCAAAGAAAAAAAATTGGCTACCATTCCCCTTTCGGTTTTTTACAAAAATAAAACAGACAATCACCTGTTGCGTTTTTGTTTTGCGAAAAAGGACGAAACCCTTGCAAAGGCCGCTGAGATCATCTGTAGCCTTTAATAAAAAAATCACCACAACGCTGTGGTGATCTTCTAAAATTTAAAAAACTAAAATTCTTTTTCTGAGAAAAGACTATTCTACTGTAGAATTGCGGCTTGCTGCTTTTCTATAACGGATTAAACGGAAAATCCAGTAACCAATTGAGAAAAACACTAAAAATCCAAAGATCACATTTGGACCATGACCAAGAAGTCTCATTCCTTTAAAAATCAGTTGGAAAAAATATCCGGTACCTTCAAAAATATCTGTCCAGGTAATCATTAGCATGTTCATATCGCTTATAATTTGTATGTTTATGGCTACAAAAATAGAAATAATTTTATAACAAAAAAATTGTGTTTGCAGGCCTGTTAAATAAGGGATTCCGAGGGAGTTTGGCTTTATTGATCATCATTTTTTTGGTATCCTTAATTTTAAACCTGTTTTCGCCCCTCAGCATCGATCAGGACCAGTATCCTAATCTCTTTTACAACTTTTTAGCGCATCAAATCAGTTCCAAACTGCTTATTAACCTCACCAATTTTCTTTTTATTGGTATTGGGGTGCTGTTGGTGAGTTTAATTGCCGTTAATCAGGAAATAGTAGACAAACAAAATTATTTTCCGGTGTTTTTATACCTGTTGTTCTGTGTGGTTGGCGTTAGTCCACTTCAAATCACCTCACAGGTATTTACCAATGTGTTTGTGCTCTTTGCGGTTTATAAATTACTTGCCATTTACCGAGGCGACCAGGTGTATAAACACATTTTTGAAGCGGCCTTTTGGCTCACCGTTTCGTCATATATCACCATTTCAAGCATCATCAGCTTTCCGCTTTTTTTTGTCATCCTACTTATCCTTCGTCCATTTAGCTGGCGCGAATGGATGATTGCCTTCATCGGTTTTTTTGTACCGGTGTTTATGTTCGAATGCATGGCTTATCTCAGTAATTTTAATCAAGGCTATTTATTTCATTCCATTGCCGAATACTTCCAGTACCTGCGCATCCCCTCCTTTAGTGAGTATTACCTGCCCCTAGCCTTGTCCTTATTACTCCTGCTCATCATTTCTATTTTTTACAATCTGCTTTATGGCTTTGGCAATACCGTTAAAAAACAACGTACCAAAACTATTTTACTTTGGTTTTTGTTCTTCTCCACCTTCGGCTTTTTCGCAAGCGGCGCCAACTCTTCAAGCATCATATTAACTTATGCATTTCCACTTTCTTTTTTTATTGGCGACTATTTGTATGCTTTAAAACAGATCAAGATTACCAATACTATCTTGGCGGTGCTGCTGTTTTGTGTGCTCATAGTATATCTGGGGCAGTTCGGGGTGATTTAAGTTCTTCCTAATTTTTTGGGCGCCTCCCATTCAGGCTCTTCAATACTCCCGGCAGCCTGATAGGGAAAGGGCTGCTCTGGGCTCGGAAATTTTCGTTTTTGCAAATATGAGAAATACTTTTTGGGCGCTCGGGCGGGCTTTCGCTACTCGCTCTTTTTGCCTTCAAATTCCCTGAAGCAAAAAGGAGCTCAAACAAGCGCTC
>CANKBS010000059.1 GCA_947480015.1 Sphingobacteriaceae bacterium | reverse complement strand
TCCGCTCGGGACCTCGATAAATGCAAAAAACCCTCGCTTTTCGCGAGGGTTTTTTTGTTTATACGCTATAACGTCGAAAGCTTCGCTTTCGTAAGTGGAGGCGTATAAACAAAAATACAATCCCGCCTTACGGGATTGTTTTGCTGCATTCTGACTCTAGGCTTGCCCAATGCGGATCAACGGAGTTAATCCATCACCACCAAGCTCACATGAGAAAACAAAAAACCATTTTCGCTACGCGAAAAGGTTTTGATGCACTGGTTAACTCGAAAACCGGATCACATTGTAATCCGCTCGGGACCTCGATAAATGCAGCAAGCCGCCCCTAAGGGCGGCTTTTTGTTTTTCATAAGACCTCGCCAAGCTCGCTTGAGCGAGGGTGAAATGAAAAACAAAAATACAATCCCGCTTTACGGGATTGTTTTGCTGCATTCTGACTCTAGGCTTGCCCAATGCGGATCAACGGAGTTAATCCATCACCACCAAGCTCGCATGAGAAAACAAAAAACCAATTTCGCGGCGCGAAAAGGTTTTGATGCATTGGTCAACTCGAAAACGGATCAACATAGTTAATCCAAGGCAGTATGCTCGCTTTCGTAAGTGGAGGCGTATAAACAAAAAGCAATCCCGCCTTACGGGATTGCTTTGCTGCATTCTGACTCTAGGCATACCCAATGCGGATCAACGGAGTTAATCCATCACCACCAAGCTCGCATGAGAAAACAAAAAACCAATTTTGGGGAGCGAAATGGTTTTGATGCATTGGTCAACTCGAAAACCGGATCATGGAATAATCCGCTCGGGTCCAAGAATCAAACACCACTAGTTAGTTCTGTTGGGGTTTTTCACTAAAATGAAGGTTTTCTAACGCGCAAATTTTGTAGCATGAACTTTCACATCAAAAGTTAAGCCTCCTTATTAAAACGTATAGTTGAGATCTCCATTTAAATAAATCAGGTTTAACAGGGCTTTAATAAATTTTAGTTTGTATTCGGCTAGCTTTATTTCAGATTCCAGCCATTTATTCTCTCTGGTGTTTAACATAAATAAGGTGCTTTCTCCGTTTGCAAATTTCAGTTTTTCAGCCTCTACAAGCAGTTTACTATACCTTGCTAAGCGCTCGGCATTTTGAAGCTGCTCAACCAAAATGTTAATTGTTTTTTTAAGTGCATTTAGCTTAAATCCTAATTCATTGGTTTTATTAAGTAAATCGAGCGTATTATTTTGGGCATTGATTTTTGCCAGTTTGTAGTCATTGCTTGGATTTCTTAAAAATAAAGGGAAGGATAAGTTTACACCGAATTTATAACTGTTGTTTGAAAAGCTTGGGTTAATTGAAGAGGCATTAGTTGATAAAAAATTGTATTTGACATTTAAATTGGGCTTGATCATTTCTTTTTTTAATCTATTCTCTATTTCTAACACTTTTTGTAAGGACGTATATTTGGACAAAATCGGATTTGATGGCAGGTTTTGATAAAGATTTTCTGTGAGCAAAACTTTAGCCTTAGTAAAGTACTGATCGAGACTATCACTGGCAAGATAATTTTGAGATGTTAAGGATGGACCAGTCGTTTGCCAGTTATAAGATGATAGTTCATTGCTGGTTTTTTGAATTTCAATGCCTGTACTTTGAAGATCCAACAAGCGTGTCTGATAAAAAATAGCAGCCTCTATGGTATCTACAGCAGCTTTTTCGCCAATGTTCGCCAGTATTTCTATGCCTGTTAGTCGTTGTTTGGCTAGCTGCATAAAGTAATTGGTTAAGGCCATTTGTTTTAAGCTAAACAGCCAGTCAAAATAGCCTTGTGATGCTTCAAAAAGTAAACTATTGAGTTGAATTTTTTTCTCAGCCTCATAAAAATTCAAATATTCTTTTGACTTTAGTACTTCTGCCCTCCTCTTGTCTATTACTAATCCTTGTAAAACGCCCACTTCAACACCTACATAAGGCAAGCCATTAGGGTTGGTCGTGTACTCCGGATTTATATAACTGCCCGCACCGTAATCATAGCCGAATTTAAAATACTGCGCGGTAAAAACAGGTTGTTTCACTTCGCTGTTTAACGTTGTAAAATAATTGGTTCCATTAAATTGTTTTTGCTCGTAATTTCCACTAAGGATCGGATCGTAGTTTCCTCTTGCGGCTTTATACTGTGCATCTGCGTATTTTATTTCATTTTCTGCTTTTTTAGCTAATGGGTTATTTTGCACGACATTTAATAAAAATGTTTGATAGCTGAGTTGTAAATTGTTTTGTGATTTCGCTGTAAGGAAAATCATCATCAATAATAAAAAGCCGAGTCGTTTCATACGCTACTTATTTTTTGTTCTTTTTATCGCTAGTGGTTTCACTGTAAAATTCAGGCGGAAATCCGTTTACTTGTCGCCATAATTCATAAATCAATGGCACATTATGAAGTAAAGCAAAACCTTCTACGCCTCCTCCTAATTGTATTGCTTCGGGCCAAGGTTTACCCGTACTTTTTGCCAATATTCTGAATTTTCCGTTTTCAGATAAAGCTCTGTCAAAGGCCACTATTTCTGCTGAGTATGTACCATAGCTTACTCCCGGCCAACCCGAGAAAACAAAAGCAGGCCAACCATCAAATTGAAGTTGTATGTTTTGACCTTTTTTTATTAATGGTAAATCAACCGGATTGATATAGAGTTCAACGGCCTGTTCGGTTTGCTCAGGAACTATACTGCACAGCGAGGAGCCTTCCTTAATAATTTCTCCGATGCCTTGAATAAATGTTTTAGAGATAAAACCATCCTGAGGAGAAAGCACATAATAAAATCCTTTTCGCATGGTGTAATTTGCCAATTGATTCTGAAGTTTGGTTAAAGAACCTTCGCCTTCATATAACAGCGATAACGCTGAAAATTTATCAGATTCTGCTTTCATCAATTTTTCCTGAAAATCCTGTTGTACCGAGTTTAAATCAATTTCTGCATTTAATAGTTCATTTTTTGTGGTCATAAACTTATTGTCGGCAGTGGTTTTTTTAGATAGCGCATCTTGTAACTTTACGTTACGGTTCTCTAAATCTGTTTTTGAAACAACTCCTTTTGATACTAATTCTTCATACCGTTTATATTGTTCTTCTGCCACCTTATAATTGCCGGCAGAAGTTTGTGAATCCATACTATCACTAGTAATTTTCATTCTTGTTTGTAAAATTTTGTTTCGCGCCTGCTCCATCTTGAGTAAAAGCGATTTATTTAAAGCGTCAATCTGTGAATTAACAGCCCTGATTTTATCTTCGTAAGTCACTAATGTTGTTTCCTTCGACTTTATAATGGTTTCTGAACGGCTGATTAATTGTGGATCCACATAGTCGTCCTTAATTTCAGATATAAAAGCAATGGTGTCGTTTTTATGTACAAAATCACCTTCCTTAATAAACCATTTTTCGACTCTTCCGGCTATTCTGGAGCTGATATCTTGTGGCCTGTTTTGTGGATCCAGCGTGGTTACTTTTCCGGTCGATCGAATGTTCTGTGTCCAAGGCATAAGAAGGATGATAAAACCGGTAAAGCACATAGCAAACAGTGAATACTTAATTGTTTTAGAATAGGGCCTGGTGTAAGCCGTACTAACACTTGTTAAGTCATTCTCTTTTCCATCAATAAATGAAAACTCCTTATGTTCAGCAAAAATTAATTCAATTTTATATAATGCCGTCACACTATCGTAGCAGGTATTTAAACTACCTACTAATTTTTCAACCGAGTTAATGACTAAAAAAATAATTATTTCTGATGCGATAAATTGACCGATGTTTAATTCGCCTTTTTGAACTAAGAATGCGCCGAGGAAAAGAAGGACACCGATAAATACTACTTTAAAAATTACAATGCCCTTAAACTGGGTTTCAAGCACCGAGAAATGGTTTTTGCGGGAAGTGAAATAATTAGTTAAATGTTCTTCTGTTCCGCTTTGTAAGTTGCTTGCTTGGTTCTGTATGGCATTGGCCTGAAACCAGTCAATTAAATTATATTTTTCGTTAGATGTTTGGATATTGGTTTCAATTCCCTTTTTACCGTAATAGCTTATGATAAAGTAAAAGGCAAGTCCTAATAAAATGGTAAACACTAAAAACCAGGCGCTATAAGCAGGAAGGATCAATAAACCAAACACAATACTGATCACCGAAAACGAAAAATCCAATACTATCTTACTAATCCCCTTTTGAAGAATCACCACCTCCGTAAACTTATTTATTTTCGACAAAACATCAGGGGAAGGTATTGCCTGAGTTAAAAACCAATTTAGTTTAGAAGTTAACGATCCAAATATTTTTTGATGGAGGGTTTCATTGATTCGCATTTGCCATAACTGAAAAAATCCAATAAAACTGGTAATAACAATGGTAACGCAACTCAGCAGTATTAAAGATGCAGAGAAACTTCCGGCCATGATATAGGTAATAATTCCTTGTATCCCAAGTGGAATAGCTAAGTACATTAAACCTTGTAATAGGGCAAGAAGGTATATTTTATAGATAATACGCCTTTCTTTATACAACCACCTAAATAATAAGGATGATTTTTTCATCGTTCTGTTTTTTACAAATATAGTAATAATACTTAATATAATAGTATTACTTCTATTTATATTTGTATTACATATTTTAGTATATTTGTACCAGCAAAGTAATTTTATGGAATTAGACATACGAATCAAAATGAATGATAAGCTGTTTCTTCGAAATCCTGAAGAGTCGGCCTTGGGCAAAAAAATTGTAAAGCATGGGTTATTGCTTATTAATAAGCTTGGTTTTGAGGACTTTACATTTAAGAAATTAGCTGCAGAAGTAAATACCACAGAAGCAAGTATTTATCGTTATTTTGAAAATAAGCACCGATTACTGGTATATATTATCACCTGGTATTACAGCTATTTAGAATATAAGGTTGTATTCAGCTTAAATAACGTATCTGATCCTAAAATAAAATTAAAATCCATCATTGCATTAATTGCGGAAGAGCCCGTTTTAACGCATTCAAATTTCGATTTTCTTTCTGAAGCGGAGGCCTATAAGCTGGTCATACTCGAGGGGTCTAAAACCTATCTTTCTCGTAACATTGGGAAGGATAATAAGGACAAATTATTTAAACCGTATAAGGATCTTTGTGACCGTTTCTCGTTAGTTATTAAAGAATATTGTCCCAAATATAAATACCCCCATTCATTAGCCAGTTCATTAATGGAAATAGCCCACTCACAAAGTTTTTTTAAACAGAACCTTCCATCACTAACCGACTATCCAAAGGAACCAAGCAACAAAAAACTCATTGATTTTATGACAGTCATGCTGTTTTCCGTGCTCGATAACACCTAACTGATTTAAACACGCCATTATTTCATACGATGTATGGTAGTAATCCAGGCAAAATGATCATTTAAAACCTTTTCCTTATGTTTTCTTATATACGCTATGTATGCTTCTGCTGCAGGCGACAATTTCTTTTCTTTTAGCCATATCAAATGCCACTTCGATTTTATCGGAAATCCAAGGGCAGGAATAATCTTTAAATCGCCAGTTGATAACTCGTTACGAATGCCTATGAGAGGCATCACAGAATTACCAAGTCCGGCAATTACGGCTTGTATTACACAGCATTAACACAACCAATTAAAAACAGATCAGTAAAAATTGTTGGCGCCATTTACAATTTAACAAGTGGACAAGTGGCGTTTTTACCAGATAATTATTTAGATACACTTCAAAATTAGTCCGTGACTGTGAACTTAAAATAGTTATATAAATCGATTATTTTTGGCCTCTTTTATAAAAATTCTCCCTAAACCAATATGTCCGAACCCTCGATAAATTCAGCCGGCCGTCGCTAAGGGCCGCTTATTGTTTTTCATAAAACCTCGCCAGGCATGTTTGCGCGGGGGTAAAATGAAAAACAAAATTCGTTAGCATCTTCCTAAAAAAACAAAGGCCCCAAAATATGGAGCCTTTGTAAATAATTTTATTCTATTCCTATTAATTCACCACGATTTTTTGTACGGCAGTAGTCGAACCTTTTTCGTTTTGTATAAAATAAATACCGGGTTTCAGATCCTTCATTTCAAAGGTATAATTAGAAGATTCCTGAAGTTTAATATTCATCACCCGCTGACCCAATTCATTTACTAAAATAAGTTCCATCGCCGCATCCGCTTTAAGGCTAAAGGTTCCGTTGCTTGGATTGGGATAAACCAAAAGCGAAGAGGCCACTGCGTTAAAGGAAGTGATGCCGGTGCAGGCATTTACTTTTATGTCTAAACTTCCGGTACTGCTGCAACCGTTATTATCTATACCTGTAATGGTATAAGTTGTGTTTGTTTGCGGATGCACCGAAATGCTTGTGGTGCTTGCGTTATTACTCCACGAATAACTTGTTGCCCCAAGGCCTGTTAAAGTAAGGGAGGCATCTTGTTTACACACCAGTGTTTTTGTTGCAGAAATACTCACCGTTGGATTATTAAATACGGTGATGCTAATGCTGGCAAAGCTTGGACACTTTAGTGTAGGTACACTTACCGTAGTAGTTGTTGCGCTTATTGTATAAACAGAAGTTGTTGTTGGCATAGCCGTTACACTCGCACCAGCGCCGGTAATCTGCGCGCCTGACCAGGTATAGGTGTTGGCACCACTTGCATTTAAATTAACGCTTCCGCCGTTACAAATACTGGTGGTAGACGAATTTATAGCAACACTTGCTGTTAGTACATTGATGCTGATTGTTTTTGTGCCGGTGCAACCATTGTCGCTACCCGTTACCACATAATTGGTACTGATCAACGGATTAACCGTGTATCCCGCTGTTGCAGGACCACCGCTCCACACATAGCTCGTAGCGCCACTGGCCGCAAGAAGAACCTGGTCACCTGCACAGACCATGGTTTTATTGGCATTAATAACTACTGTAGGACTGGCAAAAGTTAATACAAAAGTACTTGATGAGGCTGAACATCCCAGAGCGTTCGTACCTGTTACTACATATACCGTCGGTCCGCTTGGGTTATCTGAATTAGTGGCGCCTACCTGAGTACCCGGACTCCAGCTATAATTAATAGCGCCACTGGCGGTCATAGTTACCG
Source organism: Sphingobacteriaceae bacterium (assembly GCA_947480015.1). Lineage (GTDB taxonomy): Bacteria > Bacteroidota > Bacteroidia > B-17B0 > Aurantibacillaceae > Aurantibacillus. Next base: position 442 of record CANKBS010000059.1, on the reverse strand, counting down.
CAGCACCCTGACAAACTGCCGTAGCACTTGAAACAATGGAAAGTGTAGGTGTTGCTTTGGTTGTGATGCTAATGGAAGCCACACCCGAACAGGTACCATCGGATGCTGTAACGGTATAAACGGTATTGACAACTGGTCCGTAAATTGCTGTTGATCCGGTAACCGGACCGGGTTGCCAGGTATAACCAGTCACTGCAGAAGTTGCAGATAAGGTCATTGTACTTCCGGCGCAAACTGCTGTAGAGCTCGCCACGATAGATACAGCAAGCGGTGAAACGGTGAGGATAGTTACCGCTGTGCTAAAACCACAACCATTTTGTCCCGTTACCGTATAGGTGTTGATTCCGCCGCCCGGCAAAAATGATACACCATTGGTAGGTGTTGGCGTTCCGCCAGTCCAGGTATAACTTAAAGCGCCTCCGGCGGTTATCGTGGCTGTTTT
>CANKBS010000058.1 GCA_947480015.1 Sphingobacteriaceae bacterium | reverse complement strand
TTACAGGATCGATTGGAGGCTGCAGCAGTTCAACGGTTGTAGCAGTTCCTATTAATGCAACACCTGCATTAAGCATCACCGCAAGCAGTAATCCTATTTGTGTTGGTTCATCAGCAACTTTACAAGCGGCCGGCGCTATTTCGTATACTTGGAATCCAGGAAACATTACAAGTTCGCTTGTTGTGATTAACCCTACAACAACCACCGTTTACACTTTAGACGGTTCAAATGGAGCGGGTTGTTCGGGCAATATTAGTTATACCTTTGTTGTAAACCTTAATCCGGTTGTGGTCGCTTCTGCATCCAGCTCTTCTGTTTGTATGGGCTTCACCACCGGCTTATTGGCTGCTGGGGCTACCAATTACACTTGGTATCCTGGAGGTTTAACCACTAATCCTGCGGTAGTAACACCAACTGCCAACACCCAGTATACTGTTACCGGAGAACTTGGTTCATGTAATTCATCAACAGTTATTACTATTACGGTGGTTTCATTGCCAATAATTACGGTAACGGCAAATCCGACTAATATTTGTACTGGAAACACAACTACTTTAACTGCAAGTGGTGCTATAACATATACTTGGCTTCCAGGTTTTTCAACTGGCCCAATTTTTATTGATACTCCTGCGGCCAGTATGGTTTATACTGTAGCCGGTTTAGCTGCGAGTGGTTGCCCTAATTTTGCAACTGTTGCCGTGAATGCATTGCCAATACCTACTGTTGTTGCCTTGGCCAGCAGCCCTTCTGTTTGCATAGGTAGTTCAGTAGCAATCAGCGCTTCAGGAGCGGTGAGTTATACTTGGCAACCAGGTAGTTCAACAGGTTCAAATATTGCGGTTAGTCCGGTTGTAACAACCACCTATGTGGTTACTGGCGATAATGGTGCCGGTTGTACGGCAACTACGAATGTGGTATTATTCGTGAATCCGTTACCAATAGTAACAGCGACAAGTTCGACTAACTCGCTTTGTGAAGGGAATACGGTTAGTTTAACGGCCAGCGGCGCTAGTAATTACACTTGGAATCCAATGGGTATACCAGGGGCGAATATTACCGACAATCCTCTTACCACAACAACATATACTTTAATTGGAACTGATTTAAATGGTTGTAGCAATGAAAGTAATATTACGGTAACCGTAAATCCAAATCCAACCATTTCAATCACACCAGGTAATACAAGTATATGTGATGGTGCTACAGCTAGTTTCACAGCTTCTGGTGCTATAAGTTATACATGGAATACAGGTTCGTTGGCGCCGTCCATTGCCGTTAGTCCAAGCACTACAACTTCATATACGGTAACCGGTAGCGACATTAATGGCTGCAGCAGTTCAACCAATGCATTGGTTATTGTGATTGCGACGCCTACTATAACGGTTAGTCCTTCAAATGCTTCCGTCTGTATAGGAAGTCAGGCGACCCTTACTGCATTTGGCGCAACGAATTATACTTGGTTACCGAGTGGTACATTAAGTTCAGTTACTATTGAATCACCGTTAGTTAACACGACTTATACCGTTATAGGTGATAACGGAGGAATTTGCCCAACTGCTTTTACGGTTGATGTTAATGTGAATCCATTGCCAGCAAACGTAGTGGCAAGTGAAACAGGAACGGTTTCCTGTGCTAATAATACCGCAACCTTAATTGGAAGTTCAACAAGTACAAATGTTACTTATTTTTGGACAGGACCACTTGGCTATAGTGCAGCTTCACAAAACGCGACCGTTACTTTAAATTGGGGAACCTTTACCTTAACGGTAACGGATAACGAAACGGGATGTTCAACTACCGAAACCGTTATTGTTACCACCGATAACTCCATTCCTTTTGTAACTCCAATTTCTTCTGGAAGCATTACCTGTGCGGTTTCTACAGTTACCCTCAATGCAATTAACACCACAACTAATCCGGTATATTTATGGGTTGGCCCAGGCACATTTACCAGTAATATTCAAAATCCTACCACCATCAAAGGAGGTAATTATACCATAACGCTTAAGGATCTTAGCAGTGGTTGCACAGCGAGCGCTGTAATAACAGTAGGCACACATACCCGTGTGAACATTACGGCTAGTATTAGTGCAGCTACCTGTACCAACGGCATCAGCAATAATGATGGAACCATACGTGTATTTGGAGCACTTACCCTGGATAAATACGATTTGGTCAGCGGCACAAGTTATACCGGTACGGCCACTTACACAACTGCTATTGGCATTCCAGTTAGTGGGATCTTAACGAATAATCTTGCAAATCCAACTACTACATTGGCTTATACAGCGCGTTTGTTCGATGATCAGGGTTGTACCAAAGACACAACACTCTATTTAATGCCAATGGACTGTTCGCTTAAAACTTTGGGTATAGCAAAATCAGTATCACTTCCTATGATTAATGCCGATGGTTCATATGATGTTATTTATAAAGTAGTGGTAAAAAATTACGGTACGGATCCATTAACATCGGTGAACATAACCGATAATTTAAATGCCACTTTCCCATCACCAACAACATATACCGTTATGCCTCCGCCTGTAAAAAGCGGCACAACCGGATTGGTGGTAAATCAAAATTACGATGGTTCAACTCAACTGAATTTAACAACAGGCTCTTTGAGCACCCTGGCGGCAGGTAAGAGCGATACGATTACTTTTAAATTGAAGGTTCAAACAGCAAAATTCTTTTACAATTTCAGAAACACTGTCTTGGCAGATGCCCGAAATAATTTGAATCAATTAATTCGCGACTCATCTAATACCGGTTTTAACCCAGATCCCGATAATGATGGCAAGCCAAGTAATAATAATGTTCCAACGGCCGTTTCATTTACGCCGAATGTGTTCTTTGGTATTACTAAAGTAGGTGAGTTCAACAAAGCGGATGAGAAGAGTTATGATGTATCTTATACCGTAACCATCCATAATTTAGGTAACGACACCTTAAGTAATGTGGTGTTAAAAGACAGTTTATTCGGAACCACCGTTAAATTGCCGGCAACCTATAGCATGCGTTCGCCACCCTTTGCCAATGGCGCCTTAACAGCGAATGCATTATATGATGGAAATACAAATTCTAATTTGATTATTCCGGCGCAAAGTAAAATGCCTCCAAAAACGATTAGTTCAGTTAGTTTTATTATTAATGTGGTAACAGGCAACGAAGCGACCTTAAGTAACAGCGCTATTGGTAGTGCTTTAAGCGCAACCAGCGCCACGCAAAAGGCACTGGTATTTGACACGTCAAACTCAGGGCTCAATCCCGATTCGAATGGAAATGGTATTTGGAATGAAACGGAAGATAATGTGCCAACGGTACTCACATTGCCGACAACCAATACGTTATTTATACCAGAAGGTTTCTCACCTAACGGCGATAATATTAATGATTACTTTGTTATTAAAGGTTTGCCTTTAGAGGTCATCAGCAGTATAACCGTTTTCAACCGATGGGGTAATAAGGTATACACCAGTGCTAACTATCTTGAAGCAAATCCATGGGATGGCACACCAAATGTGTCGGGCACATTTGGTAAAGATAAATTACCGGCAGGTACCTATTACTTTATTCTCGACATGAAAGGAACAGGTATTAAACCAATAACTGGATTTATAGTTTTACAGTACTAAGCATTAATTAAGAATCGACTATGAAAAAATTCAACATTCAATTAAAAACATTTGGTTTAGTGCTAATACTGGCTTTGGCCACTCAAACGGGCAAGGCACAATACGACGCCATGTTTACCCAATACATGTTTAACGAAATGTTTATTAACCCGGCTTACGCTGGCAGTAAGGAGGCGATGAGCGCCACCATGATGCACCGTCAGCAATGGGTTAATTTTCCAGGCCGTCCAATTACAACTTCGTTTTCCTTACACGGACCAATTGAAGGAAATAAGATGGGGGCAGGTTTAAGTATTTTGAATGAGAAGATTGGCGTGTTAACCAGGAATCTGATTTATGGAAGTTATGCCTATCGCTTGAAACTTGATGATAAAAGTACATTGGCAATGGGCTTAATGGGAGGAATCGAAAATCAATCGAACAAATTTGGAACTGTAAAAGTATCGAATGATGTGAGCGCGGCTTCTGATCCGCAGTTTGCGCAAAATTCCCCCAATGCGGTTGCCCCTAATTTTGGGGCAGGTTTTTATTATAACAGTAAAACCTTATATGTAGGTTTATCAATTCCACGCTTAATTGACAATCAAGTAACCTTTGGAAATAGCGGGTCGGTTGTAAAAACAACGCGATTAGATCCAACCAAGTTTACATATTATTTAACCGGCGGTTATTTGTTTACATTAAATGAGGATTTCAAATTAAGAGCTAACACCATGCTTAAAATGGTTAAAAATGCCCCCATACAAATCGATCTTGGTGCTAATTTATTAATTCAGGAAACTTTTTGGACCGGCTTGTCATTTCGAAGCGGTTCATCAATTGCAGCAATTTTAGGCTTCCAAGTTAATAAACAAATGCTCGTATGCTATTCATATGACTACGGAGTAAATAAAATACAAAAGTACTCGCAGGGTTCGCATGAAATCGCGTTGAATTATTTATTCTCCTTTACCGGAAGAAAAATAGTTACACCACGTTATTTCTAATTTTAAATTTGATTGTTGTTTATGAAACATAAAACTATAGTATTATCTCTTTTATTTTTTAGCAGTTTAAGTTTGTTATCCCAAACTACAACTAGTGATTCGAGTGCTAAAGTTACTGAAACGCCCACTGTGATAGAAACGCCAGCCACTGAGACTGAAACACGGGAAGTAACGAGTGAAGCCCCGGAAAGTACAGGTGCCGAACAGCCGGCGGTAATGGGTAGCGAAGAAGCTGCTGCGCCTGCACCTGATACTGTGGCGCCGGTTTTAAGCACGGACATGACGCCGAATAAACCAGGCGATCACACAAGCGCAACCAAAAACACAGCTTTAAAAAAGGCAAATACATTTTACGGCCAACAAGCTTATGCTGAAGCGATTCCAATGTATGAGAGGGCAAGAGAAAACGATGGTAGTAATAAATTCATTTTATCAAATTTGGCCGAGTGTTATCGATTAACCAACAATACCAACGGGCAGTTATTATGTTATGGCGAACTCATTAAAAATGGTGATGCCGTACCTTTGCAAGAATTGTATTACGGACAAGCCCTAGTTGAAAATGGTGAAGCTGAAAAAGCCACACCTTATTTTGAAAAATACGCAGCCGATAGTCGTGGTAAAAATTTGGCTGCTTCGCTGGCTAAAGCAAAGTCCTATAGTCGTAACGCTGATGCTTATAGTGTAACTCCTGTGGAGTACAACTCCCCCCAAAATGATTTATGCGCTATTAAATTTTATGATGCGGTTGTTTTTGTTTCAGCCCGCAGTAAAACCGAATGGATTTCTAAAAATCAAGGTTGGACTGTAGGAAGTTTCATGAAAATTTATTCTACTCAAAAGGGTGAAGATGGATTTGACACGCCTCCGGTTTTATTTATGGGAGATTTGAACTCTAAGTTTAATGACGGTCCGATAAGTTTTACGAAGGATTACAACACCGTTTATTTAACGCGGAATAACACTAAAAAAGCCGAAAGAGCAAAGGATGGAAGTTATAAAGTAAAGATATTAGAAGCCACGCTTGATCAAAACGGATTTAGTATGGTAAAAATATTACCGTTTAACAATGTGAATTACAATTACGCACATCCAAGTATTTCGCAAGATGGGTTAACGCTGTTCTTTGCATCTGATATGGAAGGCGGAAAAGGCGGCATGGATATTTACATGAGTAAAAAAGATTCAAGTGGGCAATGGGGAACTCCGGTTAATTTAGGGGATAAAGTAAATACTGCAGGAACCGAAGTGTTTCCTTTTATAGCCACTAATGGTGTTTTGTATTTTTCATCAAATGGTCAAGATGGCTTAGGAGGTTTGGATATTTATGAGACCAAATTATTAGTGGATATGCCAACGCGTGTATACAATATGGGCGAGCCGGTGAATAGCAAAAATGATGACTTTGGCATTTTTATAGGAGAAGACCTTAAAAGTGGTTACATCAGTTCTAACCGAAAAGCTGGCGGTATGGATGATGATATTTATGCTTTGCAAATTTTACGGGAGATTAAACGCGGTAAAGAAGTTACACTCGTAGTAAAGGATAAAACAACAGGAGAGCCTATTCCAAATGTAAAGTTGGTTATTAATGGCGACACGGCATTAACGAATGAGTTAGGTTCTTATCAAACAATGGCAGAGGAAGATGTTGAGTATAAAATTGAAGCATTAAAAGATGATTATTTTAAGGCGGAAGAGAATGTAAATACAAAGACGTCGCTCGAAGACAGTTTTACAAAAGAACTGACCTTGGAAAAGGATCCAAAATTATTTTTGCGCGCTTTAGTTACCGATGCTAAAAATAATGCATTACTGGAAGGTGTAACTTTAAAAATTACTGACTTGGCCACAAACACCGACTTTGATTTATATACCACTAACATAGAAGGTGATTATTTTAAATTTTTATATTCGAATCGTATCGGTGATAAATTAACTTTAATGATTAGGCTTGAAAAAACAGGTTATTTGCAAAGGACCGTAATTTTTACTCAAACCGTTGAGAAGCCGGGCGAAATTAACATGAACCAAAGCTTGAATTTAAAATTAGGCAGGATAGAAATCGGCATGGATCTTGCAAAGATGATAGATTTGAATCCGATTTATTTTGATCTTGGAAAATCCACAATAAATAAAGATGCAGCTATTGAGCTGGATAAAATCGTTCAAGTCATGAATGAGTATCCGAATATGTTTATTGAACTAGGTTCGCATACGGATTGTCGTTCGAGTGCCGCATCCAATTTAAAACTATCTACCGCCCGCGCTAAAGCCAGTGCTGCATACATTGTGAAAAAGGGAATCAACAAATTACGAATTATTGGTAAAGGTTATGGCGAAGCAAAACTGCTTAACAATTGTGGATGCGAAGGAAAAGTTCAATCCAATTGCCCGGAGGAGGAACACACAAAGAATCGCAGAACCGAGTTTTTAATTACCCGCTTAAAATAATCCGGTTTTTATAAATTCGCTTAGGTAAATAATTGCGACGGGATGGCTAATATGGGAGGTTTGATAACAGGACGCAACATAGTTAACTCCTGATAAGTATTTCATACGATTTAATGATGACGGCAACACTGAAAGATTTTGCGGTATTGGACTATTCGAGTGGAGTTAGAAGCAAACAAAAAGAGCCATTCGCCATTAATTTTTTTTCCAACAATACGAAATAAAACGGACCAGAATTCGTAAATCCAAAAGACAAGATTTAGCTCGGTTCAGGACTAAAATTTCTAATCTGTAATCTGTAATCTGCAATTTGTAATCTTCACTCAAGATTTATTAAAATATTTAATAAACATCCATACCGATGAGCTAATTAATATACTGCAAAAACTAATGCCAAAAAACAAAAAGTGCGCGGTCGAATCTTTGAATACAGTGATTTTTGCGCAATCGCAAAGAAAAGCTAATAACATCCATAAAGCTAGAAACATAAACAGGGAGGCGATAACGAGATTTAACAAGCGCTTTTGAAGAATTACCTGCAAGATGATCATAATTACTAAGAACCAGGCTACCGGATTGCGTGGGTAGGTATTCATCCAATAATGAATAATGAGGGCAAAAAGTATACATTCAGGCAAGTAACGGAAAACGCCGCTGAGTTTTTTCATATTCCTAATAACGGTTAGCATAGACAAATAGTATTCAAAAAAAAGTATATTTGTATGTCGTCAAACCAATCTGAACTTTTATGCATAAATAACTAAGGACATTTTCATTTTAAAATTAGTTAATTTTTTTGTTGTTTTTCACCAGTCGTCAAATTATTTCCAACTGCGGGCTTTGGCTCTTTAATGGAGCCAGTCCTTGTCAGAATAATTTGACTTACCAACTTGCGATCGTTGTATTGTTGTTTTCTTTTTTTGAAGGTTTCTTGTTTTATTTTTTTCCTCCTTTCTAATACTTGATTTGATTTTCCGTAATATTTTTGTGCCGGTGTTACATTGTTGATTGATTCGT
>CANKBS010000057.1 GCA_947480015.1 Sphingobacteriaceae bacterium | reverse complement strand
GGAATTTTTAAAAGGCTCTCCTTTTGAGCTGGTATAATTAATAAGGGAAGTGGCATTAAATTCTTCCAGAATATTAAATGTTTTATCGTGGTTGGTTTGATCTATTTCAGTAAAATTTTCTAGACGCTGCATCTGCCAAACACCAAACAGCGGTTCTTCCGAATCAATGCGGTTGTTCCAGATCTGATGAGCATTTAAAATATGACTCATGAGCTTTATCGATTTCTCTGAAATTTTTGTAGGATTGGCACTAAAAGCATCGATGAATTTTTGATTCATGTGTTGATTGTAATCAAATAATTCTTTTAGAAATGAATTCATGTGAAACTATTTTTTAGCTAAGACAAAATTACACAGAATATCAATTAATAGTGCAAAAGAATGTCAATTTCGGACAAATTTGTCCGCTTTAATGATAAGAATCAGACTGCTAAAAAATCATAAAATCAGACCTTGATCTTGGCATGCCTCATAATCAAAGGCTTTGCAGCTTTCGTCAATGATACCGTCTAAAGACTGGAAAAACACTAGTTTAATTGCGACATCAGAATGTCTAATTCTTCCTTGGTCAAATCGCGCCATTCACCCGGTTTAAGTTTACCCAATTCGATGTTCATCACCCTTACCCTTTGTAATTTAATAACCTGATAATCGTAGGCTGTGCACATCCGACGAATTTGGCGGTTTAAACCCTGTGTGAGGGTGATTCTGAAAATGCGTTTGGCATTGGGTTCCAGACTTACCGCACAAGCTTTTGTTTTTTCACCCTGAATTTCAATGCCTGCCGCGATTTCGTTTAAAAACTGTTTTCGTACGGGTAAATTTAAGGTCACAATGTATTCTTTTTCATGGCCATGCGCTGCATTGGCAATTTTGTCGATCAACTCACCCTGATTGGTAAGTAAAATCAATCCTTCCGAGTCTTTGTCCAATCGACCAACCGGGTATATTTTCTGATCATGCCCTATGGCATCCACAATGTTTCCTTCAATTTTTTCAGTTGTGCAAACAATTCCCTTGGGTTTATTATACACAATAAAAGTTTGTACAAATGGTTTGGCTTTCAGTTCTTCCCCGTCAATTAAAATCACATCGCCTTCTTTTACCTTGGTACTGAAGGTGGCTACTTTTCCGTTAAGTTGCACGCGTTTTTCATCAATCAGATCGCAGGCCTTACGTCGTGAGGTATATCCTGAATAAGCTATGTATTTGTCAATTTTCATGGTTAATCTTCTATAATTTTTCTTCCCTCAAATTCCTTTAACAAATTGAGCTCTACGGGAAAGCAAATTTATGATTAAGTTTGCTTATACCTAGCTATTTGGCAACAATTAGCAAGCTGTAAAAAAATAAGTTTTTTGAACCAAACCTTTTTTGAGATGACAAAGACTGTAAAAGAACATTACGACACCCACCTGGCCGCTTTCTATTCATGGATGGCAGGTGATTTTGAAACTGCTTCAATCAAATTTTTAAATTATTTAAACGAGAAACAATTGGGGCCTGTAGCTTCAAAAGTGGCCATCGATCTGGGTTGTGGACATGGCATTCAAAGCAAAGCCCTGGCCCAAAGTGGCTATACGGTGACCGCTATTGATTTTAATAGGCATCTCCTGAATGAATTAAGAAACAATTGCAACGGACTTGCTGTTAGCGCCCTCGAAGATGATTTAAAGTCGATCAAAAAATACAAACATAAAAATCCCGAATTAATTCTTTGTTGGGGCGATACCCTCTCCCATCTTGATTCACTTAACGATCTGGAAAACTTTGTAGACGATTGCTGCGACATTTTGCCAAGTGGCGGAAAACTGCTTCTTTCCTTCAGAGAATATCCCGAAACACTTCATGGGGACAAACGTTTTATTCCGGTTAAAAGCGACGAAAACCGCATTCTCACCTGTTTTTTAGAGCTATCACCCGTACAACTTATTGTGACTGATATGCTTTATGAAAAAACCGAAAACGGCTGGCAACAAAAAATCAGTTCTTATCACAAATTACGTTTATCGAGTCCCGAACTGATTGAAATGCTTGAAAACAATAAGTTGACGCTTCTGTTTGAAGATAGTTATAATGGCATGACCTGTTTGTTCGCAGTGAAAGATTAAGGCTTGCATTTTTGAATTTAATTGAATGGTTCAGCTTTCACTTTTAAGCTCAATTTTTATAAGCGTATATTTGCAGGCAAAATTTATTCACATGCCATTTTCTCATCTCGGTCTCTCGCCTTCACTATTAAAAGCCCTGGCCGAACAAAAATACCTACAACCCTACCCCATTCAGGAACAGGCCATCCCCGCCATTTTAAATAAAAAAGATGTGCTGGGTATTGCCCAAACGGGTTCGGGTAAAACCGCCGGTTATGTATTGCCTATTCTCATGAATTTGCAGGGAAATACCAGTACTAAAAACCGACACGTAAATGTGTTGGTATTAGTGCCTACCCGCGAGCTGGCCATGCAGGTGCGAGAGGTATTTCATGTTTTTGGAAGAGATCTTTTGCAACGTGTTAAATCGCTGGCAGTATTTGGCGGCGTATCCATTAACCCGCAAATGATGGCCCTGCAAGGGGTTAACGTGCTGGTGGCAACACCCGGACGCTTATTAGAACTCGTTGAATCGAATGCCGTGCATTTATCAAACATCGACACCCTTGTTTTAGATGAAGCCGATAAAATGCTCAATCTTGGTTTTAAAGAAGAGATGAACCGCATTTTTGCCCTGCTTCCCAAAAAGCGCCAGAACCTTCTCTTCTCGGCTACTTTGAGTGAAGATGTGAATAACATTCAGGGGATTTTATTACGCCAACCTCTTGTTATAAAAATTGAAGCCGAAGAAAATAATATCGATCTTATTTCTCAACTGGGTTATTTTGTTTCGGAAGAAAAAAAAGGTCCGTTGCTTCGTTATCTCATCAAACGCAACGCACTCAAACAAGTTCTGATATTTGCTTCATCGGTTTATAAGGCCGATAACGTAGCCGACAAACTCCGCAAAAACGGAATCGATGCCACTGCCATGCATTCTAAAAAAAGTCAGGAAGCCCGAACCGAAGCCCTGAGCCGTTTTAAATCAGGCAAGCTCCGCGTATTGGTAGCAACCGATCTCATTTCGCGCGGGATCGATATTAAATTTTTACCCTGTGTGATTAATTACGAATTACCCCGTTCACCTAAAGATTATGTGCACCGTATAGGCCGCACCGGTCGCGCCGAATCACCCGGCGAAGCCATTTCTTTTGTAACACCCGAAGACCAGCACCATTTTAAAGTCATCCAGAAAAAAATGGGCAAATGGGTCACTATGATCGATAGCGAAGGCATAGATTTGCAGGGTTATTGAGTTTTTAACTATTATAAATCAGGGCCTATTTTCTTTCCCCATTCAAAAAATGCGCTTAACTTCGCCGCATGAATTTTCTTAAACGTTTAAAGTTTTACGGTTTTGGTTTTGCCCTGGGTTTAATGATCGTTTACGCCACCTTTGGCACCCGCAGCTGCACCACACCCAACGAAGTTAAAATGCAGCAACTGGTTTTTCAGTATTTTAAATTATCTGAAAAAGCCCAATGCAAATTAAAATGCCTCAAAAAAAACGAAGCCCTTTTAAAAATAGAATTACGACATTTTGAAGTGAACTACGACCTCAGCGACATTCATCAGGAACCCTGTGGTGCCTATTACATTCAGCCTAAAAAAGACCACGAAAAGGAATACAATTACAAACTCGTGATGTACGATTGTGATACCATTACAACCATAAAAGATATTAATATTCCTGCTGATCTTCCCTGCAATTGCAAATAGAACCTTTATATACCGACGAGTTCTTCATGCGTGAAGCCCTCAAAGAAGCGCAAAAAGCTTTTGATGCCGAAGAAGTGCCGGTGGGCGCCGTAATTGTGGCCAATAACCGGATTATTGCCCGGGCTCATAATTTAACCGAACGTTTAACCGATGTAACCGCCCATGCCGAAATGCAGGCCATTACCTCAGCGGCCAATGCTTTGGGCGGCAAATACCTGGTAGATTGTACCCTTTACGTCACCCTCGAACCCTGCCTCATGTGCGCCGGAGCCCTCGCCTGGAGTCAGATCTCAAAAATTGTTTATGGAGCCACCGATCCTAAAAAAGGATTTTCTTTGCTTCCCAAAAACGTGCTTCACCCAAAAACAGAAGTTATGAAAGGGCCACTGGCGGCTGATTGCGAACAAATTCTGAAAGTTTTTTTTGATCAGCGTCGTAAATAATTGGTTTTGGCGCAATTTTTGAATACATTTAAAGAACAAAATTAAGAACCATGAAAATTATAAAACTTCTTTCCGCAACACTTTTATTAAGCGTATGTACACTGCAAGCATCAGCTGCTAAGTCGTTAAACAAGGCCAACTATATCTTCGCCGAAACACCGGCCAAAACCATTGTTATTAAAAACCCATCAGCAGGCGATGTGAATAAATTTTTCGCCAGCACCACGGTTTTAATGTTTGAAGTATACAAAGCCGGCTCTGCAGAAGATCTTGCCAAGATCATTAAAAGTTTAAGTTCCGATACCAATGTTGACAGATGCGACCAAGGCGTATTAAGCGGCGATTATCAGGCCATTACACTCACTTTAAAAAGCAACAAAGACAAAGCTTATTTCATTAAACTCTTTAAAAAAGCCGGACTCGGCACTATCAAAATCAACAACAATGCCATAGTTGCCGTTGATCAACTTTAGTTTTTTTTAAAAATCTTCTAAAACCCCTGGATAATCTTATTCAGGGGTTTTGTTTTTTACGGTTTTTCCATTGTTGGCTCATGAAATTTTGAGTTAACTGGTCAAGCCTCAAATAGACTAAAAAAATTCATGAGCAAAGACCTGAAAAAATAATGAATGTTTTAATTTGCAGGTAAATCATTATAAGTTGTAGATTTTAATTTATAAAATCTAAAATAAAAAGATTAACCATGGGTCTAAAATCCCATTCGCGCCAGGGATGCAAAGGGTTTAGCTCTTTTTCAGCGGTTTTTTCTACCGCTGAAAAAAGCCGAGCGAACAGCGAGCCCGGAGCAGCCCGCCCGGGCGCCCAAAAAATCAAGTCAACATGTAAAATTCGACACTTTGATCCACAAAAAAAACAGAAAAAAACCCATGGTCCTTTACCACAGGTTCTCAAACTAAAGCATTAAGATCAAAAATTAAAAAACAAAATTCAAAATACTTTGGGTTGAATAGAATGATAAAGGTTGAGGCTTAGGTTGAGGCAGAGGTTAAGGTTGAGGCTTAGGCAGAGGCTAAGTATAACTAAGCTGCCGCCTGATCATTAGTCTGATCGAGCTCCAACAAAGCCTTTACAAGATCTTTGTATGCCCAATACGCATCATTAACATGATATTCGAAAAATTGCATCAATTCTGATTTTTCATCGTTGCCTCCCAAGTAAGGAGTTGCATTCTCGTTGGTTGAATTTAAGCCGGCGTCCATTGTAATTTATTTTTGTTTAATAATTCAATTTTCGTGCCTGATGCACTTCTATAATTAATAACGACCCAGCCCTTTGAAAGGTTGGGTAAAAACAAAAAAAATAATTTTAGGATTATCCCAAACGGTTTTTTAAACTGATCAGTTCCCGCTGCATTTCGTGTACGCGCTGCAATAGATGCGAAATGGCGTCAATGCCGGCCATATTAATTTCCAGGTCATAATGTAAACGCATCATACGTTCCAGGTCCCCGATTTGTTCTTTATTTACAAACTTTATTTCTTCTACCACAATAAAATCAAGCAGACCAAAATCGTTGAGGGCAACTATAAAATCGGGCTCTACCTCGTAAAGCTCACAAACCTTTTCAAGGGTGATTAAATTTTCAGTTTCCATCTTTTTTTAATTTTGATAATTCGCTGAATAATTCTTTTTCCTTCTCGCTTAAATTGTGTGGAATCTTAATATGATAAGTAATGTACAAATCGCCAAACTGCCCTTCCTGCTTATAAACCGGAAATCCTTTACCCTTTAATTTTACTTTGGTGCCGTTTTGGGTCTCGGGATTGATTTTTAATTTCACTTTACCATCAAACGTATCAACCATGGCCTCACCGCCTAATACAGCAGTATAAAGATCAAGTTCATAAGTGCTGAATAAATTATCACCTTCCCGTTTAAATTTGCTGTTATTGGTGATTGAAAATGTAATCAATAAATCACCATTCGGACCACCATTCACTCCGGGGGCACCATGACCTTTAATTTTAATGGTCTGTCCGTTTTCAATACCAGCCGGAATGGTTAATCGAATGTTTTTACCATTAACTGTTAAGGTTTGTTTTTGAGAAGTGAACACCTCTTTAAGATCGAGATGCAGTTCGGCATTTAAATCCTGACCCTTGTATTTTGTACTTCGTCCGCCACCCCTGCCAAAGGAAGAAGCTCCGCCGCCGCCGAACATCGATTCAAAGAAATCAGAAAAATCTTCTCCGCCACCAAAATCGCCACCACCCTGAAAACCTTGTCTTGAACCACCCTGACGTTGTTGTTTTTGAGCTTGTTCAAACTGCTCGCTTTGTTGCCAGTCTTTACCGTATTGATCGTATTTTTTACGTTTATCCGTATCGCTTAAAACCTCATTGGCTTCATTAATTTTTTGAAACTTCTGTTTAGCCGTTGCATCATTGGGGTTCAAATCAGGGTGATACTTACGTGCCAACTTCCGATAAGCCTTTTTTATATCAGCTTCTGAGGCGCTTTTATCAATTTCAAGTATCTTATAATAATCAATAAATTCCATAGCTAATGACTCTCCATTCAAACTACTAAGTTAATAGTGAATACCCCAGATTAAAACACAAAAAACTAAAATTAAACAGATGGTGCAATGATTCTTATCATTGGCTTTTTAGCTTTTGAAGCTTATTTTATTTCACAAATAAGCGTGCATCGAATTGAAATTGTTCCTTCTTAATAATTTTAATTTTTTGACTAAGCGGATGTTTGGGATTGATGAGATAATTAAACTCACCTTGTACAATC
Organism: Sphingobacteriaceae bacterium; assembly: GCA_947480015.1. Taxonomy (GTDB): domain Bacteria; phylum Bacteroidota; class Bacteroidia; order B-17B0; family Aurantibacillaceae; genus Aurantibacillus. The sequence goes on along the minus strand of CANKBS010000057.1, from coordinate 1,939 downwards.
ACCGATGGCACCTGTAAAATCAGGTGCTTTAGGTCTTTCACAAATTTATCACCAATCAATTGGGTACTGTGTGGATGCGGAAAACTTTTCCAGTCCTTTGGCAATTTTTTTTCATCTAATTTTAAAATGGGGGCTTTGGAAGGTAATTCTATACTGACCAGAAAATAATCATCAGGGATATTTCCCAAAGGGGTATGCACCGCAATCTCGGTCGTACAAAGTGCCCGCGACATACCGGTATAAACCAAGGCGGTACCTTTGCTGTTCCAGCGACCACCGGCTAGCTCAGCACCCTTACCCGAAAGGTCCTGACAAAAAACGCCCTTAGCCAAACGGAAAACAATCATGCCAATACGCCGTGCTCGATGCGGGTTAATTCATCTTTTACTAATGTAATACCAAATGAGGTATCGAGAAGACTTTTTGGTTTTTGATTAGCCAACGCAAGATTACTGGTTTCGAGCCACTGACTGAATTTGCTTTTGCTGCCAAAAACCTGATTGCCATAACGCAGCAACATAGCAAGCTGAAGAATTTTTTCGGAATGATTAACACCAAAAGTTGTTTTTTCTTTTTGATAGCGCTGCATGGTGCGTTCGGAAAGATTTAAATAAGTAGACCACTCGGAAAGATTAAAAGGGCTTGACTTTACCAACTCGGTAAAACCCGAATACTTAATGCCCTTGCGCACAAGATCCATTAAACGAAGGATTGATTTATCATCTTCTGAGCCGTAACTCACATAGGCTTCTAAAACTAAATCCATAACAAATTTTACTCAAAGATACGATATTTGTCGCAAATTATACGACATTTGTCGTAAATTTTTGCACATTTCACAAAACACATCTTTCTTGCTGAAATTTTAAGCTAATTTTTCTTTAAGGTATTTTGAAGTATAACCTGCTTTTGATTTGGCCAAATCGTCCGGCGTGCCTTCAAACACAATATTTCCACCATGCTCGCCACCTTCCGGACCAATGTCAATGATCCAGTCGGCGCATTTGATCACATCCAGATTATGTTCAATAACAACAATGGAATGTCCTTTTTTAATTAAGGCTTCAAACGATTTTAAAAGTTTGGCCACATCGTGAAAATGTAAACCCGTAGTGGGTTCATCAAATACAAATAAGGTTGGAGAAGTAGTATTGATCTGAATTAAAAAACTGGCCAGCTTGATCCTTTGGGCTTCTCCTCCGCTTAAGGTGCTGCTGCTTTGTCCTAATTGAACATAACCCAATCCCACAGCCTGTAAGGCATTCAGCTTCTCTGTAATTTTCACGGCAGTTCTGTTGTCTTCATCTTGTCCGAAAAATTCAACAGCATCATCTACGGTAAGTTCTAACACATCCGAAATACTTTTTCCTTTATATAACACTTCCAGTGTTTCTGATTTGTAACGTTTGCCTTTACAACTTTCACATTGTAATTTAATATCGGCCATAAACTGCATCTCCACTGTGGTCTCACCCTCACCCTGGCATAACTCACAGCGACCGCCTTCCACATTAAAACTAAAAAAGCCGGGTTTGTAATTCCGCGTTTTAGCCAATCCCTGATCAGCATATAAATTACGCACTTCGTCAAAGGCCTTTATATAAGTCACCGGATTGGAACGGGTTGATTTTCCAATAGGATTTTGATCCACAAATTCCAGCTGTTTAATTTGTTTTAAACTTCCACCCAACATATGCTCCGAATTCACACTCTCAAAATACCCGTCCAGATAACGCTGCATATAAGGAATCAGGCCTTTTTTAATCAACGTCGATTTTCCCGAACCACTCACACCTGTTACACAACAAAGCACATTTAATGGAAATTTAACGGATACGTTTTTTAAATTATTGTCGTTTAAATTTCTTACTTCAATAAACTCCTTCCATTTGCGGCGCGCTGTCGGTATTTCAATGCGCATGATATTGTTTAAATACTT
>CANKBS010000056.1 GCA_947480015.1 Sphingobacteriaceae bacterium | reverse complement strand
CACCATCAATATTTCAACTTTCGCTAAAGGTGTTTATTATGTAAAAGTTCAATCAAACAATTCGGTTGAAGTGATTAAAGTAATTAAACAATAACAGCGTTATTTAATCTTAAATTAATAAGAGCCCCCATTTTTATGGGGGCTTTTTTATTTTATGAATGGGTTAAATGTTAACTTTGTAGCTCATTAAAACAAAAAATTATGGCATTTGAATTAGCAAAACTTAATTATGCGTTTAACGCGTTAGAACCACATATTGATGCAAAAACCATGGAAATACACCATGACAAGCATCATCAGGCATACGTTACCAATTTAAATAACGCAATTGCCGGAACCGATACTGAAAAAATGAGTATTGAAGACATTTGTAAAAACATTTCAAAATTTCCGATGCCTGTTAGAAACAACGGTGGCGGCCACTATAACCACAGTTTGTTTTGGGAGATTATGGCACCGAATGCCGGTGGTATTCCAAGCAATGAAGTGGGTAAAGCCATTGAAGCTGAATTAGGCGGATTTGAGAAATTTAAAGCTGACTTTACTGCAGCCGGTGCTACCCGCTTTGGAAGTGGTTGGGCCTGGTTATGCGTAAAAGAAGATGGCAAACTGGCCGTGTGCAGCACGCCCAATCAGGATAATCCTTTAATGGATATTGCTGATTGCAAAGGAACTCCTGTATTAGGAATGGATGTGTGGGAACATGCGTATTACCTGCATTACCAAAACCGTCGTCCTGATTACATGGCCGCATTTTTTAATGTGATTAACTGGACGAAAGTGAATGAACTTTACCTGAAAGCAAAAAAGTAAGAAAGGATCCCAATTTAAAAATCCCATCAGCCATGATGGGATTTTTTTATTTAGTTGAAGTTAGATTGCGAGTTTTTTATTTTGGGCGCCCGTGCGGGCCACTACGGGCTCGGCTATCGCCTCGGTTTCCGCCGAAAAGGCGGAGAACCAAGCCCTGCGCACTAACTGGCTCATCAAGCCACAGGCTTGCTGCCCTGTCCCTGGCGCAAAGCCGGTAATTTTAAAAAAATCGTACTTTGTTGTATTTTAAAATTTTTGAAACTAATTTAGTTTCAAATTTCGCATGAACACCGAACGAGTACTATTATATTTTTTAAACGAGTTTATCTGCCTTGTCTAAAGCCGAGCCTAAGCCCTCGAGTTTGGAGCCGCCTGCCTGGGCGTAAAAAGGCTGACCCCCGCCACCGCCATTAATTTCTTTAGCCAGTTCGCGTACAATGTTTCCGGCATTGAGGTTTTTTTCTTTTACCAGATTATCGTTGATGATGACTGAAATGCTTGGTTTACCAAGGGTTTCAGCGGCCAACACACAAAAAAGGTCAGGTACCTCATTACGTAATTCAAATAAAAGGTTTTTTATTTCTTCAGCCGAATCAAATACAATGCTGTGCGTAACAAAATTGATGTGGTTTCGTTTTTCAATTTTAGCAAGGATGTCTTTTTTAATTTGATTGGCTTTTTCACGGTAAAGGATCTGCAGATTTTTTTGAAGCTGATGATTTTCTTCAATTAAACCACTTAACCCTTTTACCAGATCACGCGGATGTTTTAATAAGGTTTTAACCTCTTCAATTAATTTTGTCTGGTTCTCAAAAAACTCTTCTGCCTTTATCGAGGTAATGGCTTCAATCCTTCTGATACCGGCAGCTACAGCGCCTTCGCTGCTTATTTTAAAATAACCAATTTGTCCGGTTGAGTTTACATGGGTACCACCGCATAATTCAACCGAGTATTTTTTATCGAAAGTCACCACACGTACCACATCGCCGTATTTTTCGCCAAACAAAGCCATGGCACCGGTTTTTTTAGCGTCTTCAATGGCCATGAGGTCGGTTTTACCCATTACGTTTTCACGAATCTTGGTGTTCACCATTTTTTCAATTTGTAACAATTCGGCGTCGTTAATTTTAGCGAAGTGTGAAAAGTCGAAACGTAAATAATCGTCATTCACCAAACTTCCTTTTTGTTCAACATGAGTGCCAAGCACCTTGCGCAAAGCAGCATGGAGCAGGTGAGTGGCCGAGTGATTATTACAAGTAAGTGCTCGTTTATCTTTGTTTACTTTAGACGTAAAGGTTGCAGTCAAATTAAGCGGGAGTTTATCGCAGTAATGAATGATGACGCCGTTTTCCTTTTTGGTATCGGTAATTACCACGCGTTCATTAATATTTTCGAGTACGCCGGTATCGCCCACCTGTCCGCCACTTTCAGCGTAAAAAGGTGTCTTATTTAATACCAGGTGAAATTGTTCTTTGTTTTTAGTTTTTACTTTTCTAAAACGAATGATGAGTGATTCGCATTCAAGATCGGTATAACCAATAAATTCGGTTTCTTTTTCCTGACTCTCACTTACATTTTTGTTTTCTTCCACATACATCCAATCGTCGGTATCTACCACCGTTGCAGCTCTTGAACGGTTTTTCTGTTCATCCAAATAATGTTCAAAGGCTTTTTCATCAATGCTTAAATCGTAACCACGGGCAATTAATGAGGTTAAATCAACCGGAAAACCGAAGGTATCGTAGAGTTCAAAAACGATCTTACCATCAATTACTTTTTTGCCGGAGGCTGTGGTATCAATACATACCTGGTCAATCCGTTTTAAACCAACCTCAAGGGTTTTGTAAAAGGAATGTTCTTCTTCCTTAATTACTTTTTCGATCAGTATTTTCTGACTGTGTAACTCCGGAAAGGCTGCACCCATTTGATGTGCCAGGGTAGGCACGATGCGGTACATAAAGGGTTCTTTTAAATTTAAGGTTTGATAGCCATAACGAATGGCACGACGTAAAATACGACGAATCACATAACCCGCGCCGGTATTGCCCGGCAGCTGACCATCAGCAATACTGAAAGAGATCGTACGGATATGATCGGCAATAACCCGCATGGCAATGTTGATTAATTGCTGCTTTTTATGTTTGCCTTCTTCCTCTACTTTGTAACGGAGTCCGCTGAGCTCTTCTATTTTATGAATGAGGGGCGAAAACACATCGGTATCGTAATTACTTTGTTTGTTTTGCAACACCCGCACCAAACGTTCGAAGCCCATACCGGTATCCACATGTTGTTTCGGTAATTTAATGAGTGAACCATCGGCTTTGCGTTCAAATTCCATAAACACATTGTTCCAAATTTCAATCACTTGTGGGTCGTCGTTATTAACCAAACTGGCACCGGGAACTTTTTGACGTTCTTCGTCGCTGCGTCCGTCGTAATGAATTTCAGAGCAAGGTCCGCAAGGACCCATATCGCCCATTTCCCAGAAGTTATCTTTTTTATTTCCGTTAAGAATGCGATCAGGAGCTACAAATTTAGACCAGGTATCATACGCTTCCTGATCAAAATTTAAACCTTCTTCTTTACTACCTTCAAATACGGTAACATACAGGCGGTCTTTATCAATGTTGTAAACGTCGGTTAATAGTTCCCACGCCCAGCTAATGGCTTCGGTTTTAAAATAATCGCCAAAGCTCCAGTTGCCAAGCATTTCAAACATGGTATGGTGGTAGGTATCCACACCAACCTCTTCTAAATCGTTGTGTTTACCGCTCACACGCAAACACTTCTGTGTATCGGCAATGCGGGGGTATTTAATGGGCGAGTTGCCTAAAAAAATGTCTTTAAAGGGGGCCATGCCACTGTTATTGAACATTAGGGTTGGATCTCCTTTTACCACCATGGGAGCGCTGGACACAATCTGATGCCCTTTGCTTTTAAAAAAATCAAGAAATGTTTGACGTACTTTATTAGAGTCCATATGGTTTTAAAATGATTGGCGAAGGTACTAAAAGTCGGTGGTTTTTAAAACATTTTTTGAAGCCAAGCCGCTTAAAAAGGCCATTCATTTGCGGGGTGAAAAATAAAAATACGCTACAGTATTTGGTTTTTTTACCAATTTTAAGAGCCTTCAGGTTTTATTTTATTGCTTATCTTTAGCTTTTTACACCATGTCGAAAGTTAAATACCGGTTTAATACTAAGTCGCTTACCTACGAAAAGGTGAGGACGACTTTTGTTGAGCGTTTTTGGCAGTTTTTGTCCTATATCGCTACCGGACTGGTATTTGCGACCCTTACCATTTTTCTGTCGCGTCAGTTTTTACCTTCTCCTACCGAAAAAAAGAAGAACCGTGAGATTGAGGCTTTGCAATTACAATACGATCTTCTGCATAAAAAAATGGATCAGGCTGAATTGGTTTTAAAAGATTTGGAGGACCGTGACGATAATATTTACCGGGCTATTTTTGAAAGTGAACCCCTGCCTAAATCGATGCGCTATGGCGGTTCGGGGGGTAGTGATAAGTATTCGATTTTTGACACTTACGATAATACCGATTTGCTCAAAACCACTACCGAGCGTATGGACCGGATTAGCAAACAAATTTATGTGCAGTCAAAATCATTTGATGAAGTGGTGAATTTGGCTAAAAGTAAAGAAAAACTGATAGCATCCATTCCGGCTATTATGCCTATTAATCAAAAAGACCTCTCGCATGCTGTTACCAGTGGCTTTGGCTGGAGAACGCATCCCATTTACAAAACCATGGAATTTCACCCGGGTATGGATTTTTCGGCTGAGCAAGGTACGCCCATTTATGCAACAGGTGATGGTGTGGTGCAACAGGCCGATAACCTGGCTCAGGGTTATGGTAATCACGTGGTGATCAATCATGGGTTCGGATATCAGACTTTATACGGACATATGAGCAGAATTAAAGCCATTGCCGGACAAAAAGTGAGTCGCGGACAATTGATCGGTTATGTGGGAAGCACTGGTTTAAGTACGGCTCCGCATATTCACTATGAAGTGATAAAAAATGGTGAGAAGGTAAATCCTATCAATTATTATTATAACGATCTGAGTCCGGAACAATACCAATTATTGGTTGAACTTTCGAAAAAAGCATCGCAGTCATTCGATTAATGTTTGTAAATTAATTTCCTTTAATTCTTTCTATCAATAAGCTCAAATCCCTTCCCTGAATGGATTTGAAGCGGCCTTGTTGCAATTTGGTAGCATTGCCCTGTGTATGAATAAGATTAAAATTAAAAACAAAAGGAGCTTGTTTGTATTCCCAGCCCACTAACTGTCCAAAACGCATGTCACTAAAAATGAGTGTGCTGTCTTGTTTGGTGACGGTATAATAACCTTTCGAAAATTGTTTGAGGTTTTGAATGTCGTTTGAATTATGAAATGGGATGAGCAAGGAATCGTTTTTTGTGTAATATTCCCAGGTCATGCTGCCTGAGCGGTCGAGCAGGGAGCGATAGCCCACATAAAAATCGGAATTACTTTTTACTACCGAGTACCAAAGTAAATTGTTCATGGCGGTAGGCGTGGCCATGTATTCGTTGTAAGAAATGTTTTTGGAAGAAAGATCTTTTTCGATAAAACGCATGATAGAAAGTTTAAAGCCGAAAGTAACCAGGAGGTAGAGCAGGCTGATGGAGAGTCCACTGAGGCTCCACCAGGTTCTTCTTGGGTAGGAATTTTTGTTGATGATCAAAAGTGCTATGGAACATATGATCATGGGGATAGCGAAAAAGGGATCGAGAATAAAAAGTGTATTAAAACTCACCCGGGCATGGTTAAAAGGCTCAAACCAGCCGGTACCATAGGCAGTGCAGGCATCCATAAAAATATGAAGAAATAAACCGGAGGCAATGAGTAAGTACCATTTTTTAGTAGAAAGATCTTTAGCCTGAAAACGTTTTTTGAAAAAATAAACGAGCAGTGGTGTCATGATAAGTGCAAACAGAATAGAATGGGTAATGCCACGGTGAGCCAGTAATTCGGCGGCGGGATCGGTCCATATACTGGTGATCACATCAATATCGGGCAAGTTATTTGCCAATGCGCCAATGAGCATGGCTTTTTTACCCAGTTTTTTGCCGGCGATGGCATCGCCTAAACAGGCGCCAATAACGGTGTGTGTTAAACTATCCATGGTAATTGCGTTTTCTTTTTTTGTATTTTCTTCCGCTCATTAAGATATTCATCATTCGGCGGTAAAACAAATAAGCCAGGTATTTTTTTAAACGTGTAAAAACCGATTTGCTTTGGAGTTCTGATATTAATTCAACGCGGGTGCAATGTTCGCTTAAGATACCGCTAAGATGCCTATTGAATTTTGTAATAAAAACCGGGTCAATAATATCGGTATTTAACTCAACGCTTATGTAATGCGAAAGTAGATTAAGATTATATGAACCAACGGTAGCCCAGTAATCATCAACGATCATGGCCTTGCCGTGCATGACCGAGTTTTGCCATTCGTAGAGCGCGATGTTGTGTTCGAGAAAAAAATCGAATAAATAATTTTCGGCCCAGCGTAAAGTTGGAATGTCGGATTTACCGGCCAAAATAATTTGTATGCGCACACCCCTTTCAGCAGCCTGGCGCAGTAATTTGCGAAAACCTTGTCCGGGTAAAAAATAGCTGGCCACTATGCTGATCGATTTTTCGGCATTGAGGAGCGCCTCGATATAACTTTTATGAATTTCGTTTTTGCGTTTGAGCCAGTCGTTGCGCCTGAAACGAATGAGGCTAATGCCATCGCTTACAGTTGGTGATAAGGTTTTATTTTCCCACATGCTTAAGGCATGATTTTTTTGTTTGAAATAAAACTGTTCGCACAGCAGGTGTAAATATTCGCAGGCGCTGCCCGTGGTAAGCACGCCGTAATCGAGCCAGGCGGGGGCATCGGCACTTGTGTTGTATTTGTTTGCTATGTTGATGCCGCCGGTAAGGGCCTTTTTTTTATCGGCCACAATAATTTTGTGGTGTAGGCGCCTTCCAAAAAAAATGTTTTCGGAAGAGAAGAGGGGCGAGAAGAGTCGGAAGCTAACACCGGCTTGTTCCAGATCATGTTGCACCGATTTAGAAAATGGAAAGGAGCCATAGGCATCCACCATCAAAAATACTTTTACCTTTCGTTTCGCAGCTTCTATAAGTGCGCTAATAATTCTTAGTCCTGTTTCGTCGGTTTCGAAAATGTAAGTTTGAAAGTGTAAAACCTCGCGACTTTCATGAATGAGTTTTTCGAGCAGCTCAAAATAGTTGGAGCCGCTGAAGACCAATTCGTTTTTTTCTGCCTCAAGGTATCTTTTCATCAATTCAGGGAGCCGCTTGTGTAGTATTTAAGTGTAAAGATAAAATTTATGTTAATGTCACGTTCCAATGTATGACTAAACCCTTACATTTACATAAAAATTTAAAACAATGAAAAAAGGATTAGTTATAGTGGGAGGAATCCTCCTGGTTATATTTATAATTTTTATGATGTACAGAAGTACATACAATACTGCTATTAGCTTGCAGGAGAATGTAACAGAAAAATGGGGCGATGTAGGCGCCACTTATCAGCGTCGGGCCGATTTAATTCCACAATTAGTAGCTACTGTAAAAGGAGCTGCTGCTAATGAAAGAGGCATTTTAACTCAGGTAACGGAAGCCCGTGCCGGTATTGTGAATGCTAAAACGCCGGAAGAGATGGAAATGATGGGTAAAAAAATTAATACCGCTATTAATTTAGCGTTTGAAGCCTATCCACAAATTCGTTCCACAGAAAATTTTTCTGATTTGCAAATGCAGTTAGAAGGAACCGAGAACAGAATTTCGGTAGCCCGTCAGAATTATAATGAAGCAGTGAAGGAATACAACTCACACATTCGTGGTTTTATTAACAGCATGTTTTTAAATAAGGATACCTTCCCTAAGAAAGATTCCTTTAAAGAAAGTGCCGGTTCGGAAAACGCCCCGAAAGTAGATTTCAGTAAATAATAAATACGCAGATGCCTAGGGCCCGTCATTTTTTTAATGAACAACAACAGCAGCTGCTTATTGCTGCTATTGCTGAAGCAGAGATGAATACCTCGGGCGAGATTCGTTTGCATTTGGAAAATTTTTGTCTGGGTTCAGAACTAAAGGCAGCTGAGCGAATATTTCGTCGTTTAAACATGCACGAAACGAAAGAACGTAATGCCATATTAATTTATGTGGCCACCTTAAGTCGCAAGGTTGCGGTAATAGGTGATGAGGGCATTCATAAAAAACTGGGTGCTGCTTATTGGGATAAGATGGTTTCAGATCTCATCACGCAATTTAAGGCCGATAAAAAAGCAGAGGCCTTAGCGGCGGCTATTATTGATTGTGGTAAACAGCTGGGTACTTATTTTCCAAGGCAAACCGATGATAAAGATGAATTAAGTAATTCTATTTCCTTTTAGTTATGAGAAAAACAATCGCTTTATTATTTTTGTTTTTCTTTTTCTTTGGTTTTTCGCAAGTAGCCGACCGACCAGATCCACCTAAACTTTATACTAATCTTTCAAAAGCCTTTCCCGATTTTTTAAACAGTTCGGAAGCCGCTATGCTGGAGGAGAAGCTTGAGCAATTTAGTAATTCAACTTCCAATCAAATTTGTGTGGTAATTGTGGATGATTTGAATGGCTTGGAGGCCGGTGAATATGCTTTTAAACTTGGCACACAGTGGGGCGTTGGTAAAAAGGATAAAGACAACGGTATTGTTATTTTAATTAAGCCAACTGAAGATAATGGGGGCAGAGATTTATTTATTGCCACTGGTTCTGGTCTGGAAGGCGCCATACCCGATTTGGCTACCAAACGTATTCGTGATCAGGAAATGACGCCTTATTTAAAAAACGGGGAGTATTATACCGCTTTAGATAAAGGAACCGATGTGCTAATGAAACTGGCTAAGGGTGAAATTAATGTACAGGATTATACCAGACAACGTGGTGGGCAAAGAAAAAGTATGCCAGCTTTAATCATCATTATTATTGTTATTATTTTATTTCTCCGAACCATGTTTGGCGGCGGACGCGGTGGTAGAACCATGTCGGGTGTTGGCAATGCTTTGTTCTGGGGTTCGATGTTAGGTGGTGGTGGCAGAGGTTTTGGCGGCGGCGGCGGCGGCGGATCTTCATCCGGTGGAGGCTGGGGCGGCTTTGGTGGCGGCAGCTTTGGGGGCGGTGGCTCAGGCGGCAGCTGGTAATCAGGCTTGTTTTTTAAACAGTTTATTTCTCGTTTTTTCAAATCTCCTTTTACAGGCTTCGTTTAACGTTCGACCTTTTTAACCACAAAGGCGCACAAAGTATAGCACAGAGGGCACGGAGCTAGACGCCTATTTTTTTAAACCACATGCATTCATAGAAACATAGTTTCTGTGTGCCTAAAAGAAACACAAAGAATGTTTCGCGAGCGAAACAT
>CANKBS010000055.1 GCA_947480015.1 Sphingobacteriaceae bacterium | reverse complement strand
GGTTCTCCGTTATTCAGACGCCGCAATAAGAGATTTTGAAGCGGCGGAAGAATCTGCACTTTTGGGCGGCTAACATACGACTAGTGCAGACTCTTAAGGCCACGTTAAAACTCCTGTGCCTACAGAGTGACGGTGAATCTATGGTTCTCCGTCATTCAGACGCCGCATTAAGAGATTTTTGAAAGCGGCGGAAGAATCTGCACTTTTGGGCGGCTAACATACGACTAGTGCAGACTCTTCAGGCCACGTTAATATTCCTGTGCCCTCAGAGTGACGGCACATCCTGTAAAAAGTAGCACCAACAACGAACGTTTGCTTTACAAAATTCATTCAGGCGGATTTTCTTTGCTTTGGGAAAATTTAGAGATCCCGGTTAAGATCAATTAGTTTTTTTGATTCATATTTTTCATCGCTTCATTTATGCAAAATGGCTATAGCTTTCGCAAGGCTGGTCTGGCTGATAAGGACCAACTAAAAAGTCTGGGAATAAAGGCTTATGGCCAATATGAAAATGTGCTGGGTCCAGAACACTGGACAAAAATGTTTACTTCATTAAACGACGAGGCCAAATTAATTGAACTCATTAACTGTTCCACTACTTTTGTTTGTGAGCATGAGGGAAAGATTGTAGGCAGAATTCATTTGATCGGAAAAGGAAATCCCTGGGATATTTTTCAAGCCGACTGGGCTTATACCCGGATGTTAGGCATTGATCCCGCACATTCGGGGAATGGCATCGCTAAAAAACTAACGCTCTTATGTTTGGAAGAAGCAAAAAAAAATAATGAAAAAATTTTGGCCTTACATACTTCTGAATTTATGGATGCAGCCAGACACATTTATGAATCACTAGGATTTAAGATCCGTAAGGAAATTGAACCACGTTTTGCAAAACGGTATTGGCTTTATACTTTGGATTTGAATTAAAAGATTCAAATTGCATCTTTTAGATTGAATAAAATATAACTCTCAAATAGCAATTACAAAACCACTATTTTTAAACATTTCGATTATTGGCTAAAAACCTCTCTACGAGTGCGAATGTAGAGTATCCGTAAAACCAGTAAACTTAAATTGAATTTGATAATATTTCCCCGAATAAATAAGGTTTATTAAAAAAAGGCGCGATTTTTAGCTAATTTTGATTGAAAATGATGAATAAAAACCGTAAATTCAATGAGCAAAAAGACAATAAAAAAAGAAGTTTTTGTTGAGATTGACAAGTTGACTAATTCCATCGAGAATGTAATTACCGGTGAAGTTTTTGAGACTGAATTTAGCAGAGTAACAATCAAGGAAATTAAAAAGAAAGATTGGTTATTTGATTGGTCAGCTGAACTGAAGGATAATGAAAATCAGGTTTATAAAATGACAACTGTAGAGAACAAAAATATTATTCAGGGTTTAGTTTCCTTGACTATAGGAAACGGATTTGTTTTTGTGAATCTGGTTGAGAATAATAAGTTCAATAAAGGAAAGGAGAAACTTTACGAAGGTGTTGGTGGTAATCTATTTGCCTTTGCCTGTAAAAATTCAAGAGATTTAGGTTATGGTGGCTGTATCAGTTTTATTTCTAAAACATCGTTAATGAATTATTACAATAAGTCACTTGGCGCTATTAAGACCATCGGACAGAGGATGGTAATTCTGGAACCTGAAGCTGAAATTTTGATTAATCGCTATTTTAAAAACAAGTGAGATGAAAAGAAAACAATCAATAGAACCAGATCTTTATGTTATCAACAAAAAGCCAACTGAAAAGGAAATAAAAGAGCTTTCCGACTTTATTAAAGCATACAAGCTTAAACAAACACTCAAGAAAAAAAAGCGTAAAGCAACTGCCTAGTCAATTTATACTTTAAGGATAAGCTCACAAAAAATCCTCTTCCAATATCCCATAAATAAAATTATCCTTCCAGTCGCCACGAATGGGTAGTACTTTGCGTTTGCGTCCTTCGCTCTGCAGTCCTGCCTTTTCGAGCACTCGGGCCGATGCCAGATTATCCGCATCACAGCCCGCTTCCACACGATGTAATTTAAGGTCATTAAAAGCAAAACTCAGTATTCGTTTCACTGCTTCTGTGGCGTAACCTTTGCTCCAATGCATTTGTTTTAATTTGTACCAAACTTCAGCGCTTTTGTAATTTACTTTACCCATTTTTAAAGCGATTAATCCTAAAAAATCAGAACTTTCTTTTAATTCCAAAACAAAAATATAAGACGAGCGCTGCTTGGATTGCTGATCGATTAACCACTCAGCCACTAATGCGGTGGTATGTTCAATACTTTCAGGAATGCCCAAGGTGTTATAACGATCGGTTTCGGGTCGGGAGTGTAAGTCATGAATGGCGCCTACATCTTTCAGACTCAGATCGCGAATAAACAGGCGTTCGGTTTCAAATTTAAGGAGACTAGTCATGATTAAAATTTAAAGCTAAAGAAAAGAAATTTAACATCTCAAAGAAATTAACAGCTTACAAGTTCATAAAAGAGGGCCAATCGTTAATAAGCTTTCTCCTTTTAACAGTTCTAAGACTCTATTTTTACGGTTCATCAAATCGATAAGCCATGACCATACAAAAAGTAGAAGTAAAGAATGGTGACAAAACCTACGATGTTATTCTTGAAGATGGACTCGTATTTTACATCGATCCGGAGCATCCTGCATTAACACAGCAATTAAAACAAGCACCCGGACTAAAGGTGACCAGTTTGGAAGATGCCAAACGCATGGTACTGCAAAAAATCAAAAAGACTTATAATCCAAGTATGAGCTTTTCTGATTAAAGAAAAAATTTTATCAGTTCACTACAGCTAACGGATTCCATCTGCTGGTTTTTTATTGTGACTAGGCTACCATAAATTTATTTCCATCTCATAAAGATCGAGTCCTGATGCCCAGTAATCTTTTTCAAAATGAATGCCTTTAAATCCAAATGATTCAAAAAACAAATTACCGTGTTGAGAAGTTCGCACCTTTATTCTTTTTAAACTTAAAATACTTTTTAATTTAATGAGTAGATAGTTGACGGCTTTTTTACCATAACCCAAACCTTGTTTCTCAGGTTTCACAAATATCCATGTAATATCGGCTGTGAACTGATCGGCACTAATGACATAACCTAAGCCGCCAATGATGCTCTCTTGTTCAAGCAGCGTGAAATAGGTTTCCCGAAAAAGTTCAAGGTAATCCGAAAACAAAATCAATTCATTTGGATGAAAATACAAAGGTGTATTAGATTCAAAAATGCTCAGTAAGGCAGCCTTGTCAACTGAATCGTATTTTCTGATGATTAATGACTTGTCCAATGGTCAATTTTATTTAGTAGGTTAATACAAGTTTACAAAAATGAATTTGTCATCAGCAACTCATGAATCAGCAGCTAAGCTCCTTTCAAAATAAATCAAACTTTTACCGGTATTCAGCATTAATATCAGCCAGTGTTTTTGAACCCGGACATAATTCTTTTTTAGTTAGTGTATTTAATGGCACATCACTTGTATTTAAGGTGTGATGCAGATCCTGCGTATCTGGATTCATATACAACAAACCCGTTAACAATTCACCCTTGGCTTTGGCTCTGAGCATGGCATTCACCGCCGAACTCCTGTCCATGGGATCCCAGTCCTTCTCTAATTTACTCAACTGTATGCTGCTGCCATCATGCATTTTAATTTTTTTGCTCGTGCCAGCTTCGTATGACGTTGTGATCTCAGCCATCTCAGGCACAAAATCAATGGTTGAAGTAGCCTCTACATGTTGACGTACATAGTCGTATGATTTTGTTGAACCTACATTATTATTAAAAGTAACACATGGCGAAATAACATTAATAAAAGCAAAACCCGGATGTTTAATGGCCGCTTTAATTAAGGGGACCAATTGCGCTTTATCACCCGAAAAACTCTGAGCTACAAAAGTGGCACCTAACTCAATGGCCAGGCTGGCCATATCAATGGCTTCAAATAAATTAACGTTGCCCGATTTATTTTTAGAACCGTTATCTGCCGTTGCAGAATCTTGCCCTTTGGTTAAACCATAACAACCATTATTCATCACAATATAAACCATGTTTAAATTACGACGCACCACATGTACAAACTGTCCCATGCCAATACTAGCACTATCACCATCACCCGACACACCAAAGTAAATCAAATCACGGTTGGCTAAACTTGCTCCGGTAGCCACCGAAGGCATACGGCCATGCACCGAATTAAAACCATGTGAATTACTTAAAAAATAAGCGGGTGTTTTAGAAGAACAACCAATGCCCGATAATTTGGCTACGCGATGTGGCTCAATATTACTTTCATAACAGGCCTGAATAACACCGGCACTTATGGAATCATGTCCGCAACCCGCACAAAGCGTAGAAAGCGCACCTTCATAAAAATCAACAGAATAACCCAGTTTATTTTTTGGCAGTTCGGGATGACGAAATTTAGGACGAATGTAACTCATAGTTTATGCTTTGCTAAATTGAGGAGACAATAAAATACTTCTTGAAATTTCTAATTCTATTTTGAAAGCTGTGATTGGCATGCCATCATAATTAAGAACAGAAATTAATTTATTCGGATCGATGCTCAGTTCGTTGGTGATTAAACTTTTTAATTGAGCGTCACGGTTTTGTTCCACAATAAAAACTTTTTTATGTGAATGAATGAAATCTTCCACCACTTTATTAAAAGGAAATGCTTTAATTCTTAAGGCGTCGAGTTTAATGCCCTGTGCACTCAACAAGTCCATTGCCTCTTCCACCGAATACTGCGAGGTGCCGAAAAAGATCAAGCCGTTTTCAGAATGATTATTTTTCTGATATACCTGTGGTGCCGGAACCATGGCTTTGGCAGTTTCCCATTTCTTTACCAAGCGATCCATGTTGCGCTTATAGGCATTGCCATCTTCTGTATAAATAGCATATTCATCACGCGAAGTGCCGCGGGTAAAATAAGAACCTTTGGTTGGATGTGTGCCCGGATAAGTGCGATAAGGAATGCCATCCCCATCAACATCACGATACCTTCCAAAGCGTTCAACTACATCCAGATCTTCTGCAGTTAAAATTTTACCGCGTTTATAGTCTCTTTTATCATCCCAAGTTAATGCCGGCGAAATATGATCATTCATGCCGAGATCAAGATCGGTCATTAAAATAATAGGTGTTTGTAATTGTTCCGCTAAATCAAAACAATCGGCTGTCATATCAAAACATTCTTTTGGTGTGGAAGGAAATAACAACACATGTTTGGTATCGCCATGAGAAGCATAGGCCGCTTCTAAAATGTCTGATTGCTGCGTGCGCGTTGGCATGCCGGTGGATGGTCCGGTGCGTTGCACATCGATTAAAACTGCCGGCACCTCAGCAAAATAAGCCAAACCTAAAAACTCATTCATTAACGATAAACCCGGACCGCTCGTTGCAGTAAACGATCGTGCACCATTCCAGCCTGCACCAATTACCATGCCTATGGCAGCCAATTCATCTTCAGCTTGTAGAATAGCTACATTTAATTTTCCGCTGGCTTCATCCACCCGCAAACTTTTCGAATAAGATATAAAGGCTTCGACTACCGAAGTAGAAGGCGTGATAGGATACCAAGCTGCTACCGTTGCTCCTGAATATACGGCTCCTAAACCACAAGCAGTATTACCATCAATCATTATCGCATCGTTTAATAAATTGCGACGTTCTAATTTAAACTCCAAAGGAAATTTAAAATGTTCATGAATATAATCTCTTCCTAGTTTTAATGCTTGAACATTGGGCGCAATGAGTTTTTCTTTGCCCTGAAACTGCTCTGCTACCAAGGTTTCGAGCACGTCAAATTCAATATTTACTAAAGCCGCTAAAGCTCCTACGTAAATAATATTTTTGAATAGCTGGCGCTGCCGAGGATCGGCATAATGGGTATTACACATTTCCATCAAAGGCACACCGATATAATGAATATCATCGCGTAAATACTGTTCATGTAATTTTTTGGAGGAATCGTATAAAATATACCCCCCCGTTCTCACAGCCGACACATCGCCGTCCATGCTCTGAGGATTTACCGCAACCATCAGGTCAATACCTTCACGGCGACCTAAATAGCCTTTTTCACTCACCCGCACTTCATACCAAGTAGGTAAACCTTGAATGTTAGAAGGGAAAATATTTTTCGGCGTCACAGGAATTCCCATCCTGAATATGGCCTTAGTAAATAAGAAATTAGCAGAGGCCGAACCTGTGCCGTTAACATTCGCAAATCTTACTACAAAATCATTTAATCCGGCCTTTACCGGTTTGGTATTATTACTTAATGGCATTCTTACCAGCTTTTGTTATGTTATAAAAGAATTTTTGCATGTCCCAAGCCGAGGTCGGACAGCGTTCGGCGCAAAGGCCGCAGTGTAAACAAACGTTTTCGTCTTTTACCATTACCTTTTTAGTAGGCAAAACATCCGATACGTATAGGTCCTGTGATAAATTATGTGCGGGTACCTTTAAAATAGCACGTAAATCTTTTTCTTCTTCCTTATTAGTTACAAAGCTAATAGCGGCAGTCGGACAAATATCCATACAAGCATCACACTCAATACATTTATTTTCGGTGAACACGG
This sequence comes from Sphingobacteriaceae bacterium, assembly GCA_947480015.1. Lineage (GTDB taxonomy): Bacteria > Bacteroidota > Bacteroidia > B-17B0 > Aurantibacillaceae > Aurantibacillus. Next base: position 3,075 of record CANKBS010000055.1, on the reverse strand, counting down.
TTTGCACATCACAGTTTAAACAACGCTCAGCTTCCTTAAATCCGTGAAATGGATCAAAACCCAATTCAACTTCGGTTTTCCGGTTTAAGAGGGCCACTTTTTTTGCAGTTTGTGGCACAACATATCGCCTATCATTCACCACCTCATTATCATAGCTCCATTCATGAATCCCCATTTTCTGACTCACAAGATTAACATAAGGTGAAGGCCGCTCTGTTAGCAGATTCTTAGTCTTACACATCAGATCGATAGAAATAGCTGCTTGATGTCCGTGTGCTACCGCAGTAATCACGTTTTTTGGTCCCCATGCTGCATCACCACCAAAAAATACTTTTGGATGTGAAGAGGCAAATGTTTTTTCATCTACTACGGGCATGCCCCATTCATCGAAATTAATTCCTAAATCACGTTCGATCCAGGGGAAAGAATTTTCCTGACCCACGGCTATCAATACATCATCTGCTTCTACAAACACTTCTGCTTCGCCACTTGGTACCAGTTTCCTTTTTCCTTTATCATCGTAAACAGCTTTCACTTTTTCGAAAGTCATGCCTTTCAATTTCCCATCCTCAACTACAAACGTTTTTGGCACATGGTTATCCATAATCGGAATATCTTCATGTTGCGCATCTTCTTTTTCCCAAGGCGATGCTTTCATGTCGGCAAAGGGACTGCGCACCAAAACTTTTACTTGTTCGCCACCGAGACGACGAGCCGTGCGGCAACAATCCATGGCGGTATTTCCACCACCCAACACTATGACCTTTCTGCCAATTTTTTTAGTATGCTCAAAGGCAACAGAACTTAACCAATTAATTCCAATTTGAATGTGGGCAGCGCCTTCTTCACGTCCCGGCAATAGCAGGTCGCGACCCTTAGGTGCACCGGTCCCAACAAAAATGGCATCATAGTCTTTATCTAAAATTTCTTTCAGACTCGAGACATAGGTATTAAAGTGTTGATGAATACCCAGATCTAAAATATAATTTACTTCTTCGTTTAAAACCGTTTCAGGCAAACGAAAAGAAGGAATTTGGCTGCGCATAAATCCGCCACCCAATTTTTGTTCATCGTAAATATGAATCTCGTAACCCTCGGGAGCCAGATCGCGCGCCACTGTTAAAGCAGCCGGACCTGCGCCAATTAAGGCTACTTTTTTACTATTGGATTTAAAAGGTGCTTTTGGCATGAAGCCGGTAACATCCAATTTATTATCGGCTGCTACACGCTTTAAACGACAAATGGCCACAGGCTCTTCGTTAGCCAATCGTCCACGTCGGCATGCCGGTTCACAGGGTCTGTCGCAGGTACGACCTAACACACCGGGAAACACATTGGAATCCCAGTTAATCATATAAGCCTCCGAATATTTTCCTTCGGCAATTAAACGAATGTACTGTGGCACGGGCGTGTGAGCGGGACAGGCATACTGGCAATCAACAACTTTGTGAAAATACTCAGGGTCCTTAATGTCTGTTGGTTTCAAATTAGTTTAATTAGGATTTATAAAACTCTATAATAAAAAAAAGATCATGTACAAGACCAAAAATAAGCTATTTATATTCAAAATTATGCTTATAGCAAGTTTAAGTCCTGTTATTTTTAAACTAATTATTAAGGATTTTAACCCAAATGGGTCCCTAGCATACCTGCAAAAGATGGTAAAAACACCGTCTTTTTATGGTTCCATAAAGGTATGCGATCGCCTCTAAGTTGGCCATTACCGCTCTACTAGAAGAATACACTTTAGTTTAACTAAAGAACTCCGAAGCCAATAAAATGGCGTGTTAAAACGAGGCCATGCTTAAAGTGATTTATTTTGGCATACTTTTTCGGTTTATCGAACACATCCCTATTCCATGCATCACGCGCTATATCCTCGCCGAGTAGTATGCCAGCCATTTTTAACAATTAAACCCAAGCATTCATGTTAAAAAAATAGTCATTCATGGGTTTATTTAAGTCTCCGGTCGCAATTAGGGCTCTGTCTTGGGGGCCTGAGGCCAAAATTGGGTCTTAGAAGAAACGAGTTATTCAAAAACAAATAAATAGCTCGTTGACATTAACGATTCATAAACTAAAAACGAGTCCAATGAAAAAATTACTAATTACTCTACTCTTCGGGTTCTTTTTCATGATTACCTGCACTAAACTATTTGGTGCAACAACCATAAACCCCGATACCTCTGCCTGTCTTGAAATTGAAGGCAAAATACTAAATGCTATGGATGGCGATGGCACCTGCTTAGTTGAATTAATAGGAAGTGAAAGCACGCTTCAATCATTAGTACTTAAAGATGGCAAAAAGAAATTCGCATTTAAGCTGCGTAAAAATCAAAACTATACCATACGCCTATCAAAAATTGGCTATATCAGTAAATCAATTTCCATCGACACGCGAATAAATAAGGCTTATGATGATTTATACCTATTTGCCTTCGATACAAAAATGATCAGTTTAGTTGAGGGTGATAAATTAAACAAAGAACTCATCAAACAACCGGTTGCTTTAATTTATTTTGATGTCCGCCAAGGTTGTTTTAATTACAATAAAGCCTATATGGCAAGAATGAAAAAAGAATTAGCATCGAATTAAGCGGATACGATTCCCATTAATTTGATCAAAAATAGTGTGTGTGTGTGTGTTAGATCGTTAACTTATTAAGAATCCTCCGATTTGATTTTAGTTAGCGGAAGAAAGCCCTTCGGTAATGGGGGCTTTTCTTTTTTTATGGCATTAGCAAAACAAAAAAAGCTCTGCCGATCTTATCAGCAGAGCTTTTTATAATTGACAATAAACTAGTTAGAAACTATTATTTTCTGATTCACCGCACCGTTTTCATTTTGACCAATGATGAAATAAATACCATTAGCTAAATTACTTATTGATACTTTGTGATCATTTTGAGCAGATAGTTTTATGTTGCTTACTTCTTGACCCAATTCATTCACGATTTTTAAAGTAATGTCTGAATCCCCTGTAATGGTAAACTCACCATTACTTGGGTTTGGATAAACCACCAAGGCTTTATCATTTACAGCTATACCATTTATGCCGGTACAGGTGTTAACTTT
>CANKBS010000054.1 GCA_947480015.1 Sphingobacteriaceae bacterium | reverse complement strand
GGGGAAGATGTGGGGAAGCATTCTCACAAAAAAAGCAAAGAAGTGTTTACTCCCTGAGTGAATGGGATTTCCTATCGTCAGATCTTTCAAGCCTGAATAAAACAAAAAAACCTTTCACGAAATTGAAAGGTTTATTCTGCTTGATGTGGTACCTCCAGGAATCGAACCAGGGACACAAGGATTTTCAGTCCTTTGCTCTACCGACTGAGCTAAGGTACCAAGCCATTTTGAGGACGCAAAAATACGCATTTTATTCATCCTACAAAATTTTTCTAAAAAAATCTTAATATAAAGTCTGTATCGCTTATTAAATCTATCTTTAGCTCAATGAATTTAGTGCTCGATTTTGGCAATACCCGCTTTAAAGCAGGTTTATTCAAGGCTTCTGAGCTAGTTGAACAGCAATCTTTTTACAGCATTGCCGAATTGCTCCAGTATATCAAGGGATTAAACTCCGTGCAACACTGCCTCATAGGCTCCGTTACGGGCGATCATGCCGAGGTTCTGGACTTTTGTTCTAAAAAATTTGAAACCAGTCTTTTTAAAGCCGATACCAAAACACCGCTTAAAAACCTTTATAAAAGTGCTCTAACGTTGGGTAGCGATAGAATTGCCGCTGCAGTAGGGGCCTATTCTTTTTTTCCCGCGCAAAACGTTCTTAGCATCGACGCCGGCACTTGTATCAAATACAATTTTGTGAATGCCAACAACGAGTATCTTGGCGGCGCTATTTCTCCGGGCATTCCCATGCGCTTAAAAGCCATGAATCATTTTACACATGCTTTACCATTGGTTGAAACCGATAAAAATTACGAAAAATTAACAGGACAAAACACGCAGGAATCGTTACTCAGCGGCGCACTCGTTGGCGCTACATGTGAGGTGGACGCTATGGTTGAGCGTTATCAGGCTCAACATAAAAACCTGCAGGTGGTCTTCTGCGGGGGCGATTCTGATTATTTGTGCAAACAAGTTAAAAACCGTTTCTTTGCCAACCAACATCTAATTTTGTACGGACTAAATACCATCTTAAATTTTAATCTTGAAAACTAATTTCAATACCATTTTGTGTTTTGTGATGCTGCTGCCTTTTTTAGGGTTTTCTCAAAACAGCACCTTTAGTCCTTATTCACGTTATGGTTTGGGTGAGTTAAATCAACGAACGTTTGCACACAACGCCGGTATGGGTGGCGCTTGCATAGCCCTGAAGCCCGATTCAACCATGCCAATTTTTATTAATGCCGGTAATCCCGCCGCTTATGCCTTAATTAAACTCACTTCCCTGGAAGTTGGCGGAACTTTTACTGATACCAAATTTAAAGGCATCAATAGTTGGGCTAATAAATGGGGAACTTATTTTTCATACGCAACACTCGGCTTTCCGGTGCGCGGCAATGGTGGCGCGTGTTTTGGCATTATGCCTTATAGCAGTGTGGGTTATGACACAAAAAATATCGTAAATGAAGCAAATATTGGCAACGTGTCCTACAATTTTAGCGGCAATGGTGGCTTAGCAAAAGCCTTTTTAGGTTACGGTGTAATGCCTTTTAATAAAAGCCTCATTCGGTTTAAAAGAAAACAAGTGCTTCGTCCCGATAGCCTAAAGTTGAGTCACGTCAAATACATGCGTCGCCAGTTTGTCCATAAATTTTGGAGTGATTTTTCGATGGGTGCCAATGTGAATTATCTTTTTGGTGATATTGAAAATGCCACCAGAGCTGTTTACCCGAATTCTATCTTATACAATAATACCTTCCGCTCGCGGTCTATGACCATGGGTGACTTTACCGGAAACTTCGGACTACAATCTGCTTTTTCTATTGATAGTGTGAGGTCGCATAACGGGCACCGCCGAGCTTTGAAGAATAAGCTTAAAATTACGCTGGGCTATTTTATGGCCTTAAACAATACAATGAATGTAAAATATAACACCGAGGTCTATAACTATATTTTAAATTCAGTGGGACAGGAGATTTTACGCGATACCGTTTTGTATCGTTCCAACCAATCGGGTAAAATTAAATTACCACTCGAACAAGGCTTTGGTATTGGGTTTAAAAAAGGTGAACGTTTAAACATTGTGGCCGATTTTGCCATTACCGATTGGCAGAATTTTAAATATTTGGATGAAACGAATGCCCTTAAAAACAATTACCGCATTGCTGCCGGAATGAATTTTGTGCCTGAAAAATATGCTGCTGGTTCGGGCGCCTTTGCAAAACGATTAAACTACCGATTTGGCTTATCCTATCAAACGGGATACATTCAATATAATAATGCTGTGCTTTCGAATTATGCCGTATCGGCGGGACTTGGACTGCCTGTGGGTATTGGCCGATTGTCATCCATGGTAAACATTTCGGCAACCTATGGTATTTTAAATTCAAGTAATGCCTCCTTGATGAAAGAAAATTACTGGCGCATTAATTTTGGATTTACTTTTTGTGATCGCTGGTTCCAGAAATTCAGATACGACTAAAGGTGTTTAAGACCCACATATTTATTGCGTTCTTTTTTTTACTTGGCATTTTTTACGCGTGTACCAACGACTTAAAAGATGTGATGGCTCTGCCACATAATAACGTCAGTCCTTCGCAAGTGGGTGATAGTGTAACGATGTTGTACACCGATAGTGCGCAATTAAAAATTATGGTGAAAGCCAATCGCATGTTGTTGTTTGACAAAAATGTTACCGAAGCCTTTACGGTTTTACCCAAAGGTTTTTTTGTAACCTTTTTTGATGAACACGAAAAAGTTTCGGCTACCTTAAGAGGCAATTATGGTGTGCATTATGAAGTGAGTAAACGCATGGAAGCCAAGTATGCTGTGGAAGTGGTGAATAAGAACGGCGAAAAACTTGAGACCGAAAAACTGACTTGGGATGAACGCACTAAGCGCATTTACACCGATGCCTTTGTGAAGATTACGACGAACAAGGAGATCATTATGGGTAAGGGGATGGAGAGTAATCAGGATTTTACGAAATACGAATTAAAAAAAGTAACAGGAACAATTCAATTAAAAAACGATGAGCTCTGACACACAAATTAAAATCTTTATTTTTCTCGAACGTTTATGGCTCGCGGCAGCCGCATTAGGCGTGGGTTGCGCAGTGTATTTTTTGATTAATAAAGATAACGACAGCGCCCTTTTCTTTTTGGGGTTCTTTATCCTTTCGGGATTATTATACATTTTACGCAAACGCCAACGTGTAAAATATCAGAAACAATACCAAAGCACCAAAGGCGAATACGAACCGGGAAAGAAGGAATAGTTTTTAGTGCTTAGTTATTAGTTTTTAGCGCTTAGTTTTTAGTATCCCTCAATCTCTAATCTTTAATCTGCAATCTGTAATCTGCAATCCCTATAAACCGCTCATCCCAAATAATTACATTCAAATAAATATTAATTGTACCTTCAAACAATGGTTTTTGTGTTGTTTAAAGAAAGTCTGCTGTTTGCCTGGCAATCGCTTATATCCAACAAGCTGCGCTCGTTTTTAAGTTTGCTGGGCATCACCATTGGGATTTTTGCCATCATTTTAGTTTTTACTATTGTAGACGGACTCGAAAGCAATATCCGAGGCAGCATTCAGTCTTTAGGTAATAATGTGGTGTATATTCAAAAGTGGCCCTGGAGTTTCGGTCCTGACTACCCTTGGTGGAAATACATGAACCGCCCAACACCCGAATACAGTGAGTTGGCTGAATTACAAAAACGTTGCAAAAGTACCGAAGCCATTGCCTTTCGTTTGGGGGCGCGCAAAACCATCAAGTACCGGTCTAATAGCATTCAAAACGCGGTGGTGGCAGGCATTTCGCACGGCTTTTATAAAATAAAAAATTTTGACCTCAGTGAAGGACGGTATTTTACGCAAGCCGAAACGGATGCCGGTTATCGTTTGGTGCTTATTGGGGCCAGCATAGCCGAGGGTTTATTTCCCAATGAAGATCCCCTAGGTAAAGAAATTCACATTGCCGGTCAGAAGGCAACCGTTATAGGCGTTATTAAAAAAGAAGGAGAAAGTTTATTGGGCATTAGTTTTGATTATCAGGTAATCACCCCCTTTAATTTTGCGCGTTATTTTATGGATATCCGTTCCGAAAATTCTGACCCCACCATTTACGTGAAAGCTAAAAATAATGTGAGCAATGCCGAAATGATGGATGAGCTAACCGGCGTGATGCGCGGTATTCGAAAATTAAAACCAATGGCAGAACCTGATTTTGCTTTAAATGAAACCAGTTTGCTCAGTCAGGGTTTTGATGTATTGTTTGATATTATTGGTACAGCAGGATGGATCATTGGAGGTTTCTCTATTTTAGTGGGAGGTTTCGGAATAGCTAACATCATGTTTGTCTCGGTGCGTGAACGGACGAATTTAATTGGCATTCAAAAAAGTTTGGGTGCCAAAAATATTTTTATTTTACTGCAATTTTTAAGCGAGAGTGTTTTGTTAAGCGCCATAGGAGGTTTTTTTGGATTGTTGTTAACCTATATCATCACCACGCTGGGGCAAGGGGCTATGGGTATGGACATTACTTTAAGCAGCAGTAATATTATTTTAGGATTCACCATTTCTATTTTGATTGGCATTATTTCGGGATTTATTCCGGCATACAGTGCTTCGCAATTAGATCCGGTGGAAGCGATTAGGACGAATTAACCTATTTTGAACATTTGAACCACATAAGTGATATAAGTGCACATAAGTAAACACATGAGTTATTTTACTGAATTAAATTTTTTGAACCAATTTAAACAATTTGAACGTCACCCTTAGCTTGCCGAAGGGTTGAACCACATAAGACACCCTTCGACTGCGCTCAGGGCATACATAAGGACACATAAGAAAAATCTACTTTGAACCACAGTGAACAATTTTGAACCACATTAAACCCTTTTAATCCCTTCTAAGCCCTTCCATGAAACGCCCTCGCATAATCAGTATAATATGTATTCTCGGTTATTTATCCGTATTGTTTACTTTTCCGCAGGTGTTTTCTCCACCCATTAAAAAACTGGGAGTATTTATGCCGGCTATTTATGGCATTCTGGTGTCGGCGCACTTTATTGCTTGTGTGGGCATCTGGTATTTTAAACAATGGGGAGTGCAACTATATTTAATGGCTTTTTTTGCCAAGACCCTCTTTTACCTGTTAACCGATCAAATTGGCTTGAGTTTATATGTGGGTTCGGCCTTTTCTGTGGTCTTTATGTTCATCTTGCTGCGACATTATCCTAAAATGAATCCAAATCTCTAAATTTTAGATTTAAAAGAACCCGTGTTGATGGCTTTTTGTGACCCGTGTCACATTAGATATCCTTTTAGAAATCAGGACATTATAATTAAATAAAATTTAATCAAGTGCGGTTCACTTCAGTTTTTTTTCGGGTATTTTAGTTGAAATGCAGGTTAAATGCGCATTACAAGGCATCGGGCATTTATCTAAAAAATGCTATGTTTCAAAAATAATTTGCAGTATGAAAAAAATATTGTATATCTTTAAAATAGGAATTGAAAAAACGAAAAAATCAGTTCCCTCATTGAAACGTACATTTTAATCAATAGAACTTATGGTTGGCGAGGTAGAAACATCAGAAATCTTAGATACGTTAAAAAGCTTTTTTGGCTTTGACGGGTTTAAGGGGAATCAAGAAAAAGTAATAAAAAACCTATTAAGTGGCAGAGACACCTTTGTAATAATGCCTACCGGTGGTGGTAAAAGCCTCTGTTATCAGTTGCCTGCCATTTTATGCGAAGGTACCGCTATAATAGTGTCGCCTCTTATTGCCCTCATGAAAAATCAAGTGGATGCCATTCGAGGTTTTAGCAACGAAAACGGCATTGCCCACTTTCTGAACTCTTCCCTCAATAAAAGTGATATTGCCCAGGTTAAAAAGGATGTCATTTCAGGTAAAACTAAATTGCTTTATATAGCGCCCGAAACCTTAACCAAAGAAGATAATATCAATTTCTTTAAAGAATTTAAAATCTCATTTTTCGCCATAGATGAAGCGCATTGTATTTCGGAGTGGGGGCATGATTTCAGGCCTGAATACCGCCGTTTACGTCCCATTATAGACGCCGTTGGTGGGGTACCGGTGATAGCGCTAACGGCTACGGCCACACCGAAAGTGCAACAGGATATTCAGAAGAATTTGGGCATGATGGCCGCCGATCTTTATAAATCGTCGTTTAACCGCGATAATTTATATTATGATGTGCGTTCAAAACAAAACGTTAACAAAGAGATTATTAAATACGTAAAACAAAATGCCGGTAAAAGTGGCATCATCTATTGTTTAAGCCGCAAAAAGGTAGAAGAAATAGCCAAAGCCCTTCAGGTTAATGGCATTAAGGCTTCGCCTTATCACGCAGGATTAGACGCCAAGGAACGAGCCAAAACTCAGGATGGCTTTTTAATGGAAGATTTAAATGTGATTGTGGCTACCATAGCTTTTGGTATGGGTATAGATAAGCCGGATGTGCGGTTTGTGATTCACCATGATATTCCAAAATCATTAGAAGGCTATTATCAGGAAACCGGTCGTGCGGGTCGCGATGGGGGCGAAGGAAATTGTGTAACGTTTTACAGTTACGACGATATCATGAAACTGGAGAAGTTTATGAAAGATAAGCCAGTGGCCGAACAGGAAATTGGTAAACAAATGCTGGCAGAAACAGCCTCGTTTGCCGAAACCAGCAGTTGCCGCCGTAAATTTTTACTGCATTATTTTGGGGAAGAGTTTGAAGAATCGCGTTGTAATGGTATGTGCGATAACTGCCGTCACCCGAAACAAAAATTTGAAGCCAAAGAAGATCTTGCTTTGACATTAGAAACCATTCTTGAAATAAAAGAAAAACATAAAATTAAAGATGTGATCAATGTGTTGATGGGTAATTTAACTTCAACAGCCAAAACCTATAAACACAATCAAATTGAAAGTTGGGGCAAGGGCGTTGATCATGACAAAGACGATAAATTCTGGCAAGCGGTTTTACGTCAAACTATTGTAAACGGGTTCTTATCTAAAGATATTGAGAACTACGGTTTATTGCGCATAACGGATAAAGGTCGCGCTTTTTTGAAAAAACCAACATCCATTAAATTTACACGCGATCACGATTATACTAAAGGTGACAATACATCCGGCGATGAGGATATATTACTGGGCGGTAAGGGGGGAAGTGCAGCAGCCGACGATGTGTTGTTTGCTCTGTTAAAAGATCAGGTTAAAAAAACGGCTAAAGCCAAAGGATTACCACCTTATGTGATTTTTCAAGAACCCTCTTTGGAAGAAATGGCTATTCAATATCCGATCACGATGGATGAGATGACCAAGATTTCGGGTGTAGGTTCGGGTAAAGCTGCTAAATACGGCAAACCATTTATTGAGCTGATTAAAAAACATGTTGAGGACAATGAAATTGAACGTCCGGTTGACATGGTCATTAAATCGGTGGTAAATAAATCGGGCTTAAAAGTTTATATCATTCAAAACATCGATCGTAAAATAGGTTTGAAGGAAATGGCTAAGAGTAAAAACTTAACCTTACCTAATTTATTAAAAGAGATTGAAACCATTGTAGAGTCAGGCACCAAGGTGAACATCAATTATTATATTGAAGATTTGATGGACGACGAAAAACAAGATGAGATTCTTGAATATTTTAAAGAAAGCGATACCGATAGTGTAGCCGCTGCTTTAAAAGAATTGGGTGAGAACGACTATTCTGAAGAAGAGATTCGTGTGATGCGTATTAAATTCTTATCTGATTTTGGGAATTAGTTCCGGTTATTTTTCGGATTGATTTTAGTTTCATGGTTCGACAAGCTCACCATGACGACAAGCTCACCATGACGACAAGCTCACCATGACGACAAGCTCACCATGACTACGGATGGACCATGATCAAAAATTCAACATGACCGAAAACTTATAAAACAAAACTCCACTTGCATGGATGTTATTGATTGTTTAGTTCGAAATGTCGTACATGGAATTCCGGAATCAAAAATATTTACCCTGAATTTCAAAGCGCATATACTTTATCTTCTTTTTTTTCGTTTCTTTAGTCACGATGTTTTCGGAAAAAATAAACCGCTATATTTATTTGTTCGGCATAGTTGGCTTGGCCTTTGGGGTCACGCTGGGTGCGGTGCCTACCTCTATACCCGAAATTATTTTATTGGGCAACTGGCTCATTGAATTAAATTTTAAAAACAAGTGGCAGCAATTAAAATCGAATAAAATCTTTTGGGTCATTGTGTCTGTTTATCTTTTGCATTTTATCGGACTCCTATACAGCAAAGATCTCAAAGCCGCCTGGGATGATCTGCTTATTAAATTCCCTTTGCTTTTATTGCCCATGGTTTTTTTCAGCGCCAAACCTTTAAGTCTGAAAGAATTTTATGTTTTGTTGCAGTGTTTTATACTGGGTTCTTTACTCAGCACAGCCTGGTGTTTGGTATACAATTTTATTTTGCATCATAACGAGGTAGTGCGCAACGTCTCGCGTTTTATGAGCCACATTCGCTTGGGACTTTATATCAACATGGCCATTGCCATTTCCATTTATTTTGTTTTTAAAACACAGGGTTTTATTAAAAAAACCGGTTTTCTCTTACTGGCTTTTTATTTTGTAGCTGTGCTTGTTTTGCTGGGTTTGGCATCGGGACTGATGTATTGTTTTATACTTATCAGCGGGGCTTTGTTTTATTTAATTTACAAACAAGGTATGATGGTGAAGTTAAGTGCTTTGGTTTTGTTAATTGGTTTAACCTGGTTTGTGGGCGATTATATCAGGGATGTTAATAATGAACAGTTAGAGGTAAAACAAAACACTTACAATCAAAAACAACAAATGAGTAAAGGCGGAAATTTGTATTTGCATTTTGATACCTTGGGTCAGAAGGAAAACGGCAACATGGTGTTGATGAACATACAGCTGGAAGAATTACAAAGAGGTTGGAAACGTTTGGCGCCGACCGATAGCTTTGATTATGGCAAAGCCCATCATTTAAAACGTTACGAAGTATTGGTGAGGTATTTAAGTAGTAAATCATTAAGTAAAGATTCGGCAGGCATTGCGCAGCTAAATGAAAGCGACATTCATAACATTCAACTGGATGTGACGAATTACAAATATCCGGAATGGAATTATTTGCATCAACGGGTTTATGAACTCGTAAATGAATACGATGAGTTTCAAAACAACCGACAAATAAACGGACATTCACTTACCATGCGTTTGTATTTCTGGAAAGCTGCTTTACATATCATAAAAAGTCATTGGCTGATAGGCATTGGTGGTGGAGACACGCAGGCCGAGTTGACTAAAACCTATGTGGAAACACATTCACCTTTGGAACCGGCCTGGTATAAACGTCCGCATAATCAGTTTTTAAGTTTTATGGTTTCTTACGGACTTATTGGTTTGATTGTTTTTTTAGGAAGCATTTTTTATCCCATTGTAAAACTAAGAGATACTTTACCAAAATTATTCTGGCCTTTTTTTGTATTGGCTATGACTTCTTTTATTTTGGAAGATACGCTGGAAACCCAGGCAGGCGTGACGTTTTATGCGTTTTTTCTGTCGCTGTTTTTGTCGGTGGCTTTTTTTAGAAGGGGTTTGGGATTGGTTGGAAAAACTAAGTAATCACAAATTCTGAATTCAGTTAAATGTGTTGTGTAATTTTTGGGCCCTGCTACCTGCCATTTTGGCTTAATTCATGTTTTGGGCGCCTCCCAATCTGGCTCTACAATACTCCCGGTAGCCTGATAGGGAAAGGGCTGCTCTGGGCTCGGAAATTTTCGTTTTTGCAAATATGAGAAATACTTTTTGGGCGCTCGGGCGGGCTTTCGCTACTCGCTCTTTTTGCCTTCAAATTCCCTGAAGCAAAAAGGAGCTCAAACAAGCGCTC
>CANKBS010000053.1 GCA_947480015.1 Sphingobacteriaceae bacterium | reverse complement strand
GTATATAGAAACCTGGTATAACAAAAATAGAAGGCATAAAAAACTAAATAATTTGACAATTTTGGAACACGAAAAATTAATCAACAATAAACTAAAAAACGCGGCTTAAAGCTAAATGTTTTTTGTCCACTTTTTATTTGCAATTCCAATTACCATCTTCAACACAAATAAGGTCGCCAATAACCAACTCCTCTGTTGCAATTTCGAGCGTAAGGCCATCTCTTATAACTTTAGCACGGGGATTAGAAAGTTTTTTTAAGGCATCAACAGCCCTGCGGCTTTTATTCTCTTGATAAAGAGAAATACCCGAAACAAATGAAAGTGCCACTAACATAATAATGCCTTCTTTGTATTCACCTAAAACAAAATAAATAACGGCGGCACAAACCAAAATTACAAACAAGGGTTCACCTACAATTTCTTTGATAAGAATCCAGGTGTGATTTTCCGTTTTCGTTTCAATGCGGTTTGAACCATTCTTTAATCTGCTGGCAACAATCTCTTCTTCACTTAATCCTCTTTTTGTGTTTACATGCATAAGGTTTTGGAGTATTAGCTTTTCAAGTCGATTAAGGTGATACGAATGCACTGTGTCTGAAAATACAGCACCTGCAATCTCCTTTACAAAATTAGCTAAAATGTAAATTTATGAAATGAGCGAAGTCATTATAATTAAAAAAAATCGCTTCCTATTTACTGATTAAATGCGTAACTTTAATATCTCATGGATTCAATGACACCACTAGAAAATCTGCATTACGCCATAGGAGAAATGGCATACGCTATGGCAAGAGCCGATGGCGCAGTTCAACATGAAGAACGTAAAAAATTTCATGAAATCATTGCGGGAGAATTACATTCGGAGCGCTATGAATTTGATGTATCATTAATTATTTTCCAAATACTGGATAAAGAAAAAAATTCAACGGAAGACACTTATAACTGGGCCATGAATCAAATTCGGTTGAACAGTCATTATCTGAGTCCGGAATTAAAAAACACGTTTCTCAAAGTCATGCAAAAAGTGGCTGAAGCCTATCCTCCAGTAACGGGCGAGGAAAGCAAACTCATGAAACGATTTAAAAATGATATTGAACCTTTACATGGTGATCCGATCTATTATGAGCAATAAGCACTTTGATGTTTTGAGTCATAAAATAAAATGATAAGGTATGAAAACAATTCTTGTAGCGACTGATTTCTCCAAAGCAGCAAATAACGCGGTTCAGTATGCCGCAAAATTAGCGGCACAACAAAAAGCAAAACTTATTTTAATTAACGCTTTCGCAATTCCATTAGGTGGTTACGACTCCATGGCTCCCATGGAGTCGATAAGTTCGATTAAGGACTATGCCTTAAAAGAATTAACTAAATTAATGAATGAGATTCTTAACCATCACAAACATTTAGAAGTAGAATGTAGTGTTGAGCTTGGGAATCCGGTTGTGGTGATTACTGATTTGGCCTTGCAGTTAAAACCAGATTTAATTGTTATGGGAATTATTGGCGAAGCCGGGGCGCTTAAAAAACATCTTATAGGCAGCAGTACTTTACGTATTGCTCGCAAAGGCACTTGTCCGGTATTAATAGTTCCTGAATCCTGTCTCTATCATCCCATTCATAACATAACATTTGCCTGCGACTTGGATAAAATTGAAGAAGGGAAACTTTTAAAAAGTGTTAAACACTTTACAAAATTATTGGATGGTAATTTGGAAATTATAACGGTGAACAAGCAAAGCCCGGACGAAAAACAAATAGAAACCTATCAGTTCATCGATAAAAAACTAGCCGATATTAAACATAAATTGGTGAGCATTAACGACGACCACACGAGCACTGCTTTAGAATATTATTTTAAAATTCACCCAAGTGATTTAATAATAGTAAATCCGAAAAAGCACCGATTTTTTGAGCGACTGTTTAGCGAAAGCGTAACCAATCATTTAGCATTTACTGTTAGTTTGCCCTTACTTGTTATTCATTCATAAAGGCAAGACGCTTATCGTTTAGAAGGATTTTTCTTATAGTACTTTTTAAAAGGCCAAGTATATTTTAAGGCTTTCATGTTCTCATTAAAATTGACGGCGCCTGTATCAATACTCAAAATGCTTTTATTCAAATTGTGCACTAAGCTTGTGTCGTGCAATAAAATACCTAGCGAACCTTTACCTTGTTTTAATTGTTGTACGAGCTGAGAAATATTACCGGTAATAATAGCTGCAGTATCACTCAGACGTTGTAATTTAACCACGGTTTGATTTATTTTTTTCGACAGCATGGTATCTGTAATAAGGGCGCCAATACTGCCTTTTCCGGCCAACATATCTTCGGTTAAACCCTTTAAATTTCCGGTAACCGAAATGCCTTGATCCGATATCAGTTTTAAATTGACAACTGCCGATTTTACATTCTCCGAAACCACGGTATCCATTAATAAACTCCACAAACTATTTTTAGAGTTTATTTTATCGGTTATGCCTCTTAAATTGGTTGTGATTACTTTTATATTTTCATTCGTGACATTTAATGTGCGCACCATTTCATCCATTTCAACCGGACCCATGCTAACCAACACATCCCCTTCTTCAATGGCTGTAGCGCTTTCTTTTACCGAATTTATATTTACCAGTTTATTGCCCATTAAGCCATCGGTACCCACCGTGGCAATCGCATTTTTTTTAATATAGGGCTGAATTTTTTTCTCAATCGTCATCACCACGTCCACGGCCGTGTCATTCAATATTTCTACCGACTCTACAGTACCCACATTAATGCCGGCAAAACGCACATTGTTCCCTTGCGTTAGGCCGTTAACATTATAAAATCGTGATCGTATTGTAAAATTATCGCCAAACAAATTTTGTTGACTGCCAACCAGGTACAAGGCCAGTATAAACAAGAGCGTGCCGCTTATAACAAACAAGCCCACGCGTATATTTTTAAAATTCTCGTTCGCCATATTATTCAAAAAATTCTTTAATTTTTATATCCTGCGATTTTCCAAGTTCCTCATAAGTTCCATGCGCATAGCAAAAGCCATCAATTAGCATCACAATGGTGTCGGCAACTATTTTCACGCAATTTAAGTCATGTGAAATGATTATGGAAGAAGTTTGGTATTTTTTGGCAAGATCCCTCATGAGGGTACTTATTTCTTTAGCGGTTATTGGATCGAGCCCCGTTGTGGGTTCATCATATAACACAATTTCAGGTTTTAAAATAAGGGTCCGCGCCAATGCAATACGTTTTTTCATCCCTCCCGAAAGTTCTGATGTCTGCATGTCGATGGTGTGCTCTAAACCAACATTTTCAAGCGCTTCTTTCACAAGGGCATTCACCTGCTCATTACCTAAAGTTGCCCGATGGCGGCGTAAGGGGAATTCTAAATTTTCACGCACCGACATCGAATCGTATAAGGCATTGCTTTGAAATAAAAACCCTACGCGGGCTCTAATGGTATCCAATTCGTGATGATCAAGATCGGGAATATTTTGGCCAAGTACACTTATTTTTCCTTCGTCGGGTTGTATTAAACCAATGATGCATTTTATCAAGACCGATTTTCCAGAGCCCGATTTTCCAAGCACCACCATGTTTTGGCCTTGTTTCAATTGCACATTAAAATGCCTTAAAACATGATTGCTGCCAAAGGATTTACTTAACTCTTGTATGTTAATAACCGTTTCCATTTAAGTAAAATTCATCAGGTCTGAAATTTGCACGGCAAGAAGATCCAAAACAAAAACAAGCAAAGAAGAAATAACGACGGCTGAGTTGGCCGACTGGCCTACACCTTCGGTACCCTTACTTGAATTGTAACCCTTATAACAACCAATAATACCAATGGCAAAACCAAAAAAGAAGGTCTTAACAATGGATGGAAAAATATCGCTATAGGTAAGTGTTTCAAATACTTGATTCCAAAATAAACTCCAACTAACCACACCATGAATATTAGCGCCTAAATATCCACCATATAACGAAACGGCATCAGCCATAACGGCTAATATGGGTACCATTAAGGTGGCTGCCATAACACGCGTTGCAATTAAGTATTTAAAGGGGTTGGTGCCCGACACTTCCATGGCATCAATTTGTTCGGTTACTTTCATCGAACCTAATTCGGCGCCTATGCCCGAACCTATTTTACCTGCACAAATCAGCGCGGTAATAACCGGCGCAATTTCGCGTATTAAAGAAACAGAAACCATTTTTGGCAACCAGGCTTCTGCACCAAACTCAACCAATGTGGGACGAGATTGAATGGTGATGACTAAACCCATGATAAATGCGGTCACGGCTACTAATCCAAGCGAATTGTATCCAATAAAGTAACACTGCCTTAGTAATTCTTGAATTTCATAACGTGGCTTGAACGCTTCGTTAAAAAAGCGAGCGGTAAAGCGGCCTATTTCACCGGCTTCTGCTAAAAATCGTTTTAATCCTTTAGGTACCAAAAGTATAATTATTATTGAAACTTGTTATAATGTTTGAATGTAAAAAAAAATAATGAACCCACAGCAAAGATGAAGTACATGCAAGCTAATGCGCCGATAGTTTATGAGGGGGTATTTTACTGCTTCATAAAAGAGATAAGAACGTTAAAATCGAAAAGTGAATGATTAAAAACCAGCACTGGTATAATGCCTTTTTAACAACTACACATTAGTTTAGTTTACTTAACGACTCACCCTCTTTGTTTTGTTCTTCAAGTGTCCAGGCATCCGTAATGGTTGCTTCCAGCCAAACATTACCCGATTTACGAAATACCTGAACCGATAAGCCATATACATCACTGAACCGTTGCTCAAGGTTTACCACAGTCATAGTTGGACTAATAGTTATTTTTCCGGCATTGTGAACAGTTCGACATTCGCCTAAAGTTTTACCCGCATGTTTAAGTAGTTTTTTTGCCGCTTTTCCTCCAGCCGCACTTGGCTTGGCATAAAACTCCAGTTTTAAATAAGGAAAAACCTGTGTGAACTCCTCCTGTATGGCGAAAATTTTTCTTTTGTCGTGGATTACTACTTTCATAAAACAAGTATTAATAGGTTATTCATGGATGGTCAATAAAGGTGCCGAAGCGTGGAAGGCCATCTTTTTGGTATCACTTTCTCTTACCAGTGAATTAAAGAAACTGCGTTTACGCGGAACCATCACTACCAGATCGATTTGGTGAGTTTTTACAAAAAGATTAATGCCATCAACCACACTTTTATTTATTATTTGATGAAAACTGTGATTGGTGGGCTCAAACAGATGTTCAAGTTTAATGCCTTCAGACGCTTGACTCAATGTAGGCTCAGTGCTTTCTTCGGTTGCAACATTTAAAATATGTATGTGCGCATTAAACAAATGTGCCAGCTCAATTACTGGTTTTAAAAAGTTCGTTTGTTTTATTTCATGGTAATCGCTGGCAAAAACCATGCTTTTTATTTTGTGAAAAAGTGCCATGTTATCAAGCGATAATACCGGTATTTTTGACCGATGAATTAAACTGGTAGTAATCGAACCAACCAACTTTTCTTCTAAAAAGCCGGCACCATGCATGCCAATAACAATCATATCCAGAGCGACCTTCTCAGAATAGGTAACGATCTCGTCAACCGCTAATCCGCACGCGCAGGCAACTTCAATTTTTAATTTACCGCCATGTTTGTGTTGTAAATTTTTTTCAATCTTTTTCATTTGTTTGAAGCTGTCTTTTTCAATTTCTTCAGGCAGGGGCATTACCACCGGCACTTCTGAAATAATTAAAGGAGCGTGATAGGCATGAAAAATAATAAGTTTAGCATCACTCAGCTTTGCTAACTCAACCGCATAATCTAATGCGATTAACGAAATAACCGAAAAATCAGTTGGGGCAAGTAGTGTTTTCATGGTTTCTAAAATTTAGAAATTGGCCAAAATTTGGTCGGTTTGGTAAAGTAAATGTAGCCCCGAAAAAAAGCTATTACGATGACCCTTATCAGAGGGAAACATGATTATACTCAGTGGTTTAGATATGATTTTTGTCATGTTTTAATATGATTTTCATCACTATTTCAGTCTAAAAACCTTAGGATATTTAGAACTATAACCATAAGAAATAATGAAAAACCACTTAAAATGAGTAATTTGGAATCAGAAAATACATTTCGAATGCAAAGCCTGAATGCACTTTTTGAATACGCTACCGAAGGAATTATTATTTCTGATAAATCAGGGAAAATCGTGAAGGCTAATCCAAGTTCTGAACGCCTATTTGGATATGATACTGGCGAACTATTAGGAAAAATTATTGAAGATCTCGTTCCTCAACGTTATGTTCACCATCATGTGGGTGATCGCGAAAAATACAACCAAAATCCACATGCCCGTTCAATGGGCAAAAATCTTGATTTGTTTGCCAAACGAAAAGACAACTCCGAGTTTCCGGTAGAGATTAGCCTGTCATACTACAAAAACAACGAAAAAGAAACCTATATCGTCGCCTTTATTATTGATGTCACTGAGCGCAAACGCCATCAAGAAAACATCATCAAATTAAACCTCGAGCTCGAAAAGAAAGTGGATGAGCGTACCAAAGTTTTGCATGAGGCTTTAATAGAACTTGAAAGTTCGAAAGAGCAACTAAGCGAAGCACTGGCTGCAGAAAAGGAACTCAACGACATGAAGTCGCGTTTTGTGACAATGGCTTCTCACGAATTCAGAACGCCTTTAAGCACCATTCTTTCTTCTATTTCACTGGTAAATAAGTATAATGCCGCTGCCGAAAACAACGATAAGATCGACAAACATGTGAATCGCATCAAATCGGCGGTTACCAATATGACACTTATCCTAAACGATTTTCTCTCAGCAGAAAAACTCGAAGAAGGGAAAGTGTTTATGCGTAAAGAACTGATTGCATTGCCGGCTCTCACCAAAGAAGTGATGAATGAGGTTAATGGGATTATTAAACCCGGACAGAAACTGGATTACTCGCACGAAGGCCACGACGAAGCTTATATCGACCAACAAATGGTGCGTAATATTTTGCTTAACCTCATGTCAAATGCCATTAAATTTTCGCCGGAAAATAAAATCATTAAAGTGTATACATTAATTTCAGATCATGAAGTGACGATAAATGTAAGCGATGAAGGGATGGGTATTCCGCCGGAAGAACACGAACATTTATTTGAACGTTTTTTCAGGGCTAAAAATGCCACAAACATTCAGGGTACCGGCTTGGGATTAAATATCGTTGTGAAATACCTCGAAACCATGAAAGGTAAAATAGATTTTAAAAGCGAAATTGATAAAGGAACCACATTTTATATAACATTACCAAACGACAAGCCATAAGACGTATGAAAACAATTTTAATTATTGAAGATAACAAAGACGTAAGAGAAAACACCGCCGAAATCCTTGAACTTGCCAATTACAAAGTATTACTTGCCGAAAACGGAAAAGTTGGGGTAGAATTAGCTCAAAAATCAAAACCCGATCTTATCATTTGTGATATCATGATGCCGGTATTAGATGGCTACGGGGTAATTCACCTGCTAAATAAAAACATTGAAACGGCCAGTATTCCATTCATATTTTTAACTGCAAAAAGCGAACGCCTCGATTTTAGAAAAGGTATGGAAATGGGCGCCGATGATTATATCTCTAAACCATTCGACGACATCGAATTATTAAACGCCATCGAAAGCCGTTTAAAAAAAGCACAAATACTACGGGCCGAATTTTCTAAAAACGTAGAAGGCTTAAACCGCTTTTTTGATGAAGTTCAAAAACTCGATGATCTTAAAAAACTATCGAACGACAGAAGAACCAAGATCTACAAAAAGAAAGATAATATTTTTGGAGAAGGCAGTAATCCCATTTACCTCTACTTTCTTTCAAAAGGAAAAGTAAAAACCTATCGCTCGCATGAATACGGCAAGGAATTAATCACCACTCTTTATAAAGAGGGTGACTTTTTTGGATACACCTCATTGCTCGAAGAAAAGCCGTATTCTGAGACAGCAGAAGCCATGGAGGATTCGGAAGTTTGTTTAATTCCGAAAGAAGATTTCTTTTCACTCATGTATAACAACATGCATGTAATGAAAACCTTTGTGAAAATGCTTTCCGATAACATTCTTGAAAAGGAAAAACAGTTGGTTAATTTGGCATATAGCTCCGTTCGCAAACGTGTAGCCGAAGCTTTATTGCTATTACAAACACGCTACGAAAAAGATAAAGAAAAGAACTTCAGCATCTCTATTTCACGCGAAGACCTTGCTAACATTGTTGGTACCGCCACCGAGTCATTAATCAGAACCTTAAGCGATTTTAAAGAAGAAAAACTCGTTGAAATAAAAGGCTCTAACATTACAATTATCGACGCAGAGAAACTTAAAAAGCTAAAAGCATAAGTAAACGTCATCCAATGTTTCTTGTATTTAATAAGTACTCTGAATCAACAGGCGTGATTTTTGGAATGGTTTCTTGAAATTTCGGAATGTGATTTATACGGAGTGATTTTGTAGTAGCAACTTAGTTAAACATACTAAGTTCTTTTCCTTCATCATTCTGACGTCTCAACGTCCAGTCATCAGTACGTGTGGTTTCTAACCACGAACGCCCCGATTTGCGAAAAACCTGAACCGAGATGCCAAAGGTTTCCATAAACAAACGTTCCAATAACGATACCGGCATTTCCTCATTAATAACAATTTCACTATTGCCTTTGATTCGTTCCTTTAATAGAATGTCGGTTTTAATAAGTGCTTTTTTAGGACTTGCTTCATGCACTTTATGCAATTGATTAAAAAATTCCAATTTCAAAAATGGAAATGCAGTAGTAAATTCTTTTTGAATTTGAGATATCTTATTATTTCCCCTAACCGTTAGCATATGAATAGTCACTCTTATTATTTTTAATCTTTTCTTTTCCAGACTTAGCTTTCAACATTCAATACTTCTTAAAATAAATACCTGTCCAAACAAAACAGCCTGTAATCATCAGGTAATACTAATAGCACAATTACTAGTAAAAAACGCGGCAGCAAAAAACGCATATCCCACATCGCACTTATGAAGCTAAAGGCAAGGCTTACCAATAACAAGTCAATTCCAAGTGTTATTAACGTGTAAGTTGTCATAAAGCCAAGTAATAAAAACATTCCGCCAAAAAACTCTACACAACTTGTATAGTAAGCAAACAGAAACAAAATGGGTTGCGCGATGTGATTCTGACTAGCCTCGGGACTAAAGGTTTCAACTACGCCTTTTATTTTTACTCGAAACAATTTATCATAGCCTTGAAACAGGAATAAAATCCCTGCAAAAATGCGTAAAAACAATTCAGCTATTTGCACTTTGTGCTCTAACATCTATACAAAGGTTTTAAAAAATTTAAGGAAGAGCCCTGACTTTAGTCACTTGTGCCTTTGATTCTTGTCATAAGGCTTCTAACAGGGCGTTGCGGCCAACGCCACCCCCTGAAAACTCTGCCTACGTGGCCTCTGGCTAAAAAATCGCCAAATATCGATTTTAAAAACTGATGCAAGTCATAAGATGGATGTAGGCTCAAAATTATTTTTGATTTATAAGCCAATTAAAAAAACATCATTTCTACAACACAACTTTGTAATTGCTACAAAAAGTCGATTGTTTTGAAAACAGGTGGTGAATTGAGAATGCGCATCAGTAAGTGGTAAAGAAAACCACCCTGAAATAAAAAAGGCTTTAATTAAACTAAAACCTTTTTTGTTTTTGAACTGGTTTTTAACTTCCAAATTAATTTATTGCTTAAAATCCAATTCGCAAAGCCAGATAGTATTGCCCAACAGTTTAGCTCACAGTAATAGCCGTTTTTAATATGTTTGAAACTGTCTTAGGCGTGCGAAATTTATTCATTTTGTTAAGTATTGTTTTTGATTATCGTTGAACTGAATTTGAAACCGTAACCCAAAAAACACGAAACGATCTCAAAAAAAACTTTCCAACTTTGTTTCTTCATAAAAGAAATAGTTTCTTTAAGATTTGTTTTTGATTTCTCACCAATAAACGAAATCGATTAAATTTCTCCTTTTCTTCAGGTTTTGTCAGATTTCCGACAGGTCATGTCTGAAATCCGACATCATTTGGCTGAATGTCTCGTCCTGAATTTAGTTGACACTTTTTGATTAATAATCCTGTTACAAGTTTACACATTTTATTTAATCCTGAATACCATTTACATTTGCCGAACTGGATGAAGCGGAAACGAGCTCTGCTGAGGAGCAACTCGCCAGGAATAAT
>CANKBS010000052.1 GCA_947480015.1 Sphingobacteriaceae bacterium | reverse complement strand
GCACTGTTTGGAATTTTAAATTATACTTCGACCCTAATGCACGGTAGCTGATTCTTGTTGTTAGCTTTTCTGCAATAATACTCTCTTTTAAGCTTTCTGTTATCATTTTAGTTGACTTTTCAGTGTCAACCTATTTTAGGACGAGACAGTTTTATGCCTACTATGACCTGTCATGTTTCACAAGTGAAACTGCTGTGGACTATTCAACACAGAGGGACAGAGGTACTGAGGAATACAAAATTTTTATTGCTTTCATTTTGTTTGGTGGTCCTTCATCATTACTAACTCTTCACCTTAACACGAAACTTCATTGTACTCAACATAAATTTGACCACAACTTGTCCCGATTTATAGGGATAGAGACATAGTAGGGCTTAGATTGTGCTGAACAAGAGAGCAAAGAAACACATAGCAATGTTTCGCTTGCGAAACATTCTCTGTGACTCTTTAAGCACACAGAAACTATGTCACTATGCGTTCTATGTGGTTAAAAATAGGCGGCTCGCTTAGTGTACTTTGTGGTTAACTTCGTGCCCATTGTGGTTAAATGAGGAACGCACTATACGAAGCCTTAAATTGAAATGCTATTTAGTAAGAGTAAATAGCAACTGAATAGTATAATCGTGCACTACGATGTCTGGCATCAAAAAATCCTGACAAGAATCAGAAACCTGGGCCTTTTATCACGAAAGTCGCACGGTTTTTAGTCCCCAAACATTCCATATTTCGGAAAGCCACACATATCCTTTAAATTAAGCCAAAAAGCCATGTAATTATTTGAAAATGTGCGCCTAATATGGTATTTTTGTACTTAATTAGATTGAGTCTAATTAATATTTTTCTACAATTCATTAAAAAACAAAGAGTTATGATTACAGTGACCGAAAATGCCAAAAATCACGCCCTTAATCTGATCAAAGAAGAAAATCGTCCCGTCGACTCCTTTATTCGTGTAGGCGTTGATGGTGGAGGTTGTTCAGGCTTATCGTATAAATTAGAGTTTGATAACATCATTAAAGATGGTGATCAGATGTTTGAAGATAAGGGCGTAAAAATAGTGGTTGACAGAAAAAGTTTTCTTTACCTGGTTGGCACCGAACTCGAATACACCGGCGGTTTAAACGGCAAAGGATTCGTATTCAACAATCCCAATGCATCGCGCACTTGCGGCTGTGGCGAGAGTTTCTCGGTTTAATCATGGCCTGGATTATTATTCATAACACTATGACGAATGAGGAAGTAAACGAAGTCCCTTTGCTTGCCTATTTTAATTGTTCTTACGAAGGCGGTATGCATAAGACTTTTCAATTAATGAAAAGTCCATATTATTTCAGGGTAAAATAAAAAACCATTCAATAAAGGAATCATAAACCCCAAGGCATAAATAAGTGGATGACACTTTAAAAAAACAGATTGCAACATGGCTAACGAAATTTTAGAAGAGCACATTAACAACGAATACAAATACGGTTTTACCACCGATATTGAAACGGACACTTTTGACAAAGGATTAAATGAAGACGTGGTGAGAGCCTTGAGCAAAAAAAAGAATGAACCCGAATGGCTGCTCGACTTTCGCTTAAAAGCCTACCGCCATTGGTTAAACATGAAGGAGCCTAAAAACTGGGCGCATTTAAATTATCCTAAAATAGATTTTAACGATATCATATATTACTCGGCCCCCAAACAAATGCCGCAGTTAAATAGTCTTGATGAGGTAGATCCCGAACTTTTAAAAACATTCGAAAAACTAGGTATTTCTCTCGAAGAACAAAAACGATTAAGTGGTGTACAATCCAACATAGCCGTAGACGCAGTGTTTGACTCGGTGTCAGTAAAAACCACCTTTCGCGAAACACTTTCTGAAAAAGGAATTATTTTCTGTTCTTTCTCTGAAGCGGTTCAGGAATTTCCTGATCTCATAAAAAAATACATGGGAATGGTAGTGCCTTATACCGATAACTACTACGCCGCCTTAAACAGTGCGGTGTTCAGCGATGGATCTTTTTGTTACATTCCAAAAGGTGTTCGTTGCCCGATGGAACTTTCAACTTATTTCCGGATTAATTCAAAAGGCACCGGCCAGTTCGAACGCACGCTCATAGTGGCCGATGAAGGCGCTTATGTATCTTACCTTGAAGGTTGCACAGCGCCCATGCGCGACGAAAATCAATTGCACGCCGCCATTGTAGAAATTATTGCACACAAAGATGCGGAAGTAAAATACAGCACGGTTCAAAACTGGTATCCCGGTGATAAAGACGGCAAAGGCGGTATTTTTAATTTTGTAACCAAGCGTGGTATTTGTCTCGATGACAATGCCAAGATCAGCTGGACCCAGGTAGAAACCGGCTCGGCCATTACCTGGAAATACCCATCGGTTATTTTAAAAGGTAATAATAGCATTGGTGAATTTTATTCGGTGGCTGTAACCAACAACATGCAGGAAGCAGATACCGGCACTAAAATGATCCACATTGGTAAGAACACCCGCAGCACCATTATTTCTAAAGGAATTAGCGCCGGTAGAAGTAATAACAGTTACCGCGGTTTAGTACAGATCAGAAAAGGAGCCAGCAATGCCCGTAATTTTTCGCAGTGCGATTCTTTGCTCATGGGCGACCAGTGTGGAGCTCATACTTTTCCTTATATAGAAATAAAAGATAAAAGCGCCATTGTTGAACATGAAGCTACTACCAGTAAAATTGGTGAAGACCAGTTGTTCTATTGTAAACAACGCGGCATTGATATGGAAAAAGCCATTGCCTTAATTGTAAATGGTTATTGCAAAGAAGTACTAAACAAATTGCCTATGGAATTCGCTGTGGAAGCGCAGAAATTATTAGCCATAAGTCTGGAAGGAAGCGTTGGATAAATAACAATTGGAATCTAAGATCACATATAAGTATTCGAATTTCTCACTGTTAGTTATAGCCGTTTTGGCTGTAGTGATTTCCTGTATTTTTAAATGGTCCTATGCCGAAAACCCCATCAATTTTATGGGCGGCGATGCCGAAGATTATTATTCTTCACTCATTTCCACTTTTATTAATGGCGATGTGGCACATCAAAGTCGTGAGGTGTGGTTTTTGATCAAAACAAACACGGGCACTATCAATCAACACCCGGTTGGCGTGGCGGTTTTATTACTGCCTTTCTTTTTGCTGGCCTATGCCTATGCTTCTCTTTTTCATTTTCCGGTAGATGGCTTGAGTTTCCCTTTTCAAATAGCTGTTGGCTTAGCGGCATTTGTTTATGCCATGATTGGTTTAATTTTTATAAAAAAATTATTTCAATTAAGAGGTATTTCCGACAAGGTAACGGCTCTTATTTTGCCGCTTTTGTTTTTTGGCACCAATCTCATGCACTACACCCTTTCAGAGGCCGGCATGTCGCATATTTATTCTTTTAGTATGATCAGCGTTTTTTTGTATCAAAGCGCCAAATTTGTGCAACAAAGGGAAAACAAAAATTTACTTGCGGCTTTTGCAATAGTAGGACTCATTATTTTATTAAGACCCAATAATGTTTTTATTGTGCTGGGTATTTTCTTTTGGTTCAGCTCACTGCAGGAGTTCAAAGATTTTTTCAGGTCTTTATTTAAAAATAAGATCTTTTATTTCTCCTTTCTATTAACAGCTTCCATTGTTTTTTTACAAAGTCTGTTATGGTATTTTCAAAGCAAACAATTTTTTCACCAGACCTACAAGGCCGATGGTTTCTACTGGCTAAACCCTCAGGTATTAAAAATGCTTTTAGGTTTTGACGGTGGTTTTTTTATTTATACCCCCTTATGCCTTTTGTTTCTATTAGGTTTGATAGTGGTTTACCGAGAAAACAAATTTGCCTTTGTGGCCTTCAGCAGCTTGTTTGTGTTAGTGTTCTATCTATTCGGAAGTTACTGCTCTTACACTTTTTTCGACGGCTTGGGAATACGCGTGCTGGTTGATTATTATGCTGTATTTGCACTACTCGGCGCTAAACTTTTTATGCAGGCCCAACATACAAAATGGGTAATTGCAACAGTGTTGTTGTTTGCTGTTTTGTTTTCCTTTCTTAGCCTTATTTACACCTATCAGGCGAACCGAAGTATTATGTTGCGGGCAGGCATGACTTTTACCAAGTGGAAATATATTTTTTTGAAGACAGGAAAAGATTATCAAAATTGTTTAGGCGGCAGTCATGAACTCAAACCGTATGCTGCCAAACAACCACTCGTGAGTTTGAGCGCCGAAATGCCCGCCAATACAAGCTTCGACTATACTGGAAAAGATTTTGGACTGAATATGCATTTTGATAGTCTGGGTTTTAATTCAAACCGTATTCATGTAAAAGTAGATTGTAAACGTCGTGAAAAAACCATGAATGCTGCAAAAGATGCTTTCATTTGCATGTCCTTAGAAGACAAAGCCACGCATAAAAACAAATATTACGTACAGTTTAAATTAAATGAAGTGCCTTCCACTACTTGCTGTGATGAAAGCGATTATCATTACAGCATGAACGCTTCAGCAGATTTTAAAAGGGATGATCTGCTCTCGGTTTATGTGTGGAACATAAACAAGGAAGCTTTTTTGATCAACAAATTTTCAGTACAGATTTACAATTATAATTATCACATAAATTAAAACAGATATCATGATCACAATTAAAAATCTCCATGCCTCGGTTGACGGAAAAGAAATTTTAAGAGGAATTAATCTGGAAGTGAAGGCCGGAGAAATACATGCCATAATGGGACCTAATGGTTCAGGCAAATCAACCCTTTCGAGCGTATTGGCAGGAAAAGAAGAGTATGAAGTAACCGAAGGCGAAGTGCTGTTTAACGGGAAAAATTTATTGGAAATGCCCGCTGAAGATCGTGCCCGCGAAGGTTTGTTTTTGGCATTTCAGTATCCGGTAGAAATTCCGGGTGTGAGCAATGTTAATTTTTTAAAGACCGCAGTAAACGAAATTCGTACCTACAAAGGATTAGAAGCTATGGCTCCAAAAGATTTTTTAGCGCTCGTAAAAGACAAACAAAAACTGGTGGAACTGGATGGTAAATTGGCCAATCGCAGTGTTAACGAAGGTTTTAGCGGGGGAGAGAAAAAAAGAAATGAGATTTTTCAAATGGCCGTGTTAGACCCTTGTTTAGCTATTTTAGATGAAACCGACAGTGGATTAGACATTGACGCTTTAAAAATTGTGGCCAATGGTGTAAATACATTAAAGGACGGAAAAAAGGCCTTTTTAGTCATTACCCATTACCAGCGTTTATTAGATTACATCGTTCCTGATTTTGTTCATATTTTATATCAAGGAAAAATCGTAAAATCGGGCGGTAAAGAATTGGCAATGGAATTGGAAGCTAAGGGCTACGATGAAATTAAAAAACAATTTGAAAAGGAATCGGCTTAATATTTAACAAAAGCAGATAACAGAAGAAAAATTTTATACCGTATAAAAAGCGGATAAAAATTTAAAAATAAACTAAATGATCGCAGAAAAATCACATACGGCACAACATATTATTGAACAAATCTCGGCAAAGGCTTCCAAGGTTAATTTTATAAATGACTCCGACCTTACTAAAGCCCTGATGTATCTTGAGAACATTGGCATTCCAACGAATAAGGACGAAAATTACAAGTATTGTAATATGGACGCCCTGTTTAAAAAGGAATTTAAAAACCTAGATCAAAAGCTGATTGAGATTAAAAATGTGGCAGAATACAAATTAGAGGATGCCATAAATTTGGTGGTCTTAAATGGTCATTATTCAGAGTCCTTAAGCGATAAAGTTATTTTACAAGGACTTCACCTTACGGCATTCAGTGATCTGGATACCTCCGGTAAAAAACTCATTTCCTCTTTGGTGAATGTGGAAAGTGATGGTTTTATTGCACTCAACACAGTGTTTAGTGGCAACGGCTTTCATTTACAAGTGCAAAAAGGTACGGTGTTACACATGCCTATCCATATACTTTATATTTCTTCTTCCGAATCGGAAGCATTGATCAATACGCGTAATCTGATCGAAATTCAGGACAATGCCGAAGCTCAAATTATCGAACAACAGATAATCATTGGCAAAGGAAAAGTATTCACCAATTACTTGAGTGAAAAAATGATCGGAGCCAATGCTAAATTAAACTCTTGTCTTTTTCAAAATGAAGGTTCTTTTGGATATTCAGTAAATACCTCGCAAGTGCAGGTACAGCGCGATGGGCATTATGATAACACCACCATAACATTAGGCGGACAAGTGGTGCGAAATAATCACAACGTGGCATTAGTTGGACAAAATTCACAGGCACATTTAAATGGCTTGTTTTCTTCTAAGTCGAATCAGTTGGTTGATAACCATACCTTGATGGATCATCAAGTGCCGCATTGCG
Source organism: Sphingobacteriaceae bacterium (assembly GCA_947480015.1). Lineage (GTDB taxonomy): Bacteria > Bacteroidota > Bacteroidia > B-17B0 > Aurantibacillaceae > Aurantibacillus. The sequence goes on along the minus strand of CANKBS010000052.1, from coordinate 4,335 downwards.
AAAGCAACGAATTATACAAAGGCATTATTAACGATAAAAGTACCGGTGTATTTAACGGTAAAATTTATGTGCGTAAGGATGCCCAAAAAACAAATGCTTATCAAAGCAGCAAAAATATTTTGCTAAGCGATGATGCTACTATTAATACCAAACCACAACTCGAAATTTATGCCGATGATGTAAAATGCTCGCATGGTACCAGCACGGGAAAAATTGATGAAGAAGCCATGTTTTATCTGAATGCGCGTGGTATTGGTAAAGAGAGCGCCAGAAAAATGTTATTAGCCTCATTTGCCCGAGAAGTGATCAGCAAAATAGAACTCGATTCTTTCCGCGATAAAATAACCGCTTTATTTGAAAACGAATTGTAATGGCTAACCAATTCGATCATATTCGCGACCAATTCCCTATCCTTAATCAGCAGGTAAATAAATACCCTCTGGTTTATTTTGATAGTGGAGCTACGGCCCAAAAGCCTTTTCGGGTGATCGACTGTATTTCTGATTTTTATAAAAACGCCAATTCAAACATTCACCGGGGCGTTCACACCTTAAGCCGAAAAGCAACCGAACAATTTGAAGCAGCCCGTAAAAGTATTGCAACCCATTTTAACGTAACAAACGATCAACAGATCATCTTTACAGCCGGCACTACCGATTCGATAAACATGGTGGCTCAGGGATTAGCTAAATCACACTTAAAGCCGGGTGACGAGATCATCCTGTCAACCTACGAACACCATTCCAATATTCTTCCCTGGCAGTTATGGGCTCAGGAACATAAGGGTAAATTAAAAATCATACCATTATTAGAAGATCAGAGTCTCGATTATACAAGCTTCGAAAACCTGATTACTTCCAAAACAAAACTGATTGCGATCACACAGGTCTCAAATACCCTTGGACTTATTACTGATTTAGAAAAAATAAAAGCAATCGCATTAAAGCATAACATTCCGTTTTTAATAGATGGTGCACAGTCGGCACCCCACATGGCGGTAGACCTGCAGCAATTAGATCCCGATTTTTTTGTGTGCTCTGCGCATAAAATGTACGGACCAACCGGAAGCGGATTGTTATATCTTTCAGAGCGCTGGTTAAAAGAATTACCTCTGTCCAAAACCGGCGGCGGTACGATCAAAACCGTTAGTTTTGAAAAAACAGAATATGCCGAAGGGGCTTTGCGTCTGGAGCCGGGCACCCCTGATATTAGCGGTGTAATTGCCTTTGCCGAAGCCATCCGTTTTATGGATGAGATTGGATTGGACAGCATTTATAAACACGAAGAAGAGCTCGTTTTATATGCTCAAGAAAGTTTACTAAAATTGTCGGAAGTAACCGTATACGGGCAAAGTAAACACAAAGCCGGAGTGATTTCGTTTAATGTAAAAAACCAACATCCTTTTGATGTGGGTACGTTATTAGATAAATATGGCATAGCGGTGAGAACGGGTCACCATTGTACCCAGCCACTGATGCAGTGTTTAAACATTCAGGGCACGGTGAGAATTTCATTTGGTGTTTATAATACCAAGTCAGAAATAGATTTTTTTATTGAAAAATTACAAAAAACGATCAGGATGTTATCCTAAAATAAACGGTTCCAATTGAGCGCAAAATAAAATGAGCATACAGGAAATAGAAAATGAAATAGTAGAGGAGTTCGAATATTTTGGTGAAGACTGGGAAGCGAAGTACGAACACCTAATTGATCTGGGTAAAGCCTTGCCTTTAATAAATCCGGCCTTAAAAACGGAAGAGCGAATTATAAAGGGCTGCCAGAGTCAGGTTTGGTTAAACGCCGAACAAAAAGACGGGAATATTGTTTTTACAGCAGATAGCGATGCCATCATTACCAAAGGCATGATAGCCTTAATGGTAAGGGTTTTATCGGAGCAAAAAGCCGAAGACATTATAAAAGCCGATTTGGATTTTATAAATAAAATAGGATTAAAGGAACATCTGAGTCCAACCAGAGCAAACGGTTTACTGAGTATGATCCATCAAATGAAAAAAGAAGCGCTTAAACGAATTTAAACAATGGGAGCAATAATTGTAACAAAAGACACGGAACTGATGCAACGTGTGATTGATGAAATAAAAACCTGTTTCGATCCCGAAATACCGGTGGATATTTGGGAACTTGGTCTCATCTATGAACTACATTTGGATGATGAAGCCAATTTAAATGTGGTGATGACCCTTACTTCGCCTAATTGTCCGGTTGCCGAAAGTTTACCGGCCGAAGTGGAAGCCAAGTTGAGATTAGTGCCCGGTGTTAAATCGGCCAGTTTAAAATTAACCTTCGAGCCATCTTGGGAGAAAGACATGATGAGCGAGGTGGCCCAGCTGGAACTCGGCTTCATGTAAGGCATAGGGAGCCTCAAAAGGGTTCCTGAAAAATTTAGTATATTTGTAGCGATAAAAACAATGGCAAAAGACACAACAATACGCTGTTCACTGTGCGGAAGAGATAAAAAAGAATCAAAAATCCTGATTGCCGGAATTAACGGGCATGTGTGTGACAATTGTATTACCCAGGCATACAGCATCATAAAAGAAGAATCGGTTGGCGAACAAAAACAACAGGTACAACACGCTTTAAATTTGTTAAAGCCACAAACCATCAAAGAAAAATTAGATGAATATGTGATCGGTCAGGATGACGCCAAAAAGGTGTTAGCTGTGGCTGTATACAATCACTTTAAACGTATTGCGCACGTTGCTAAAAATAACAAGGAAGAAGTTGAGATCGATAAATCCAATCTTATATTAGTTGGCGAAACCGGTACCGGAAAAACCCTTTTAGCACGTACTATTGCTACCATGCTAAATGTTCCTTTTTGTATTGCCGATGCAACGGTATTAACCGAAGCGGGGTATGTGGGTGAAGATGTGGAAAGTATTTTAACCCGTTTGTTACAGGCAGCAGATTACGATGTGGCAGCTGCCGAAAAAGGCATCGTATTTATTGACGAGTTGGATAAGATTGCGCGTAAAAGCGACAACCCTTCTATTACCCGTGATGTGAGCGGGGAAGGTGTGCAACAAGCCATGCTTAAATTATTGGAAGGCACCGTTGTAAACGTTCCGCCACAAGGTGGGCGTAAGCATCCCGATGCTAAAATGATTGCAGTAAACACCAAAAATATATTATTTATTTGCGGCGGAGCATTTGACGGCATCGAAAAAAAGATTGCCAAACGCTTAAATACCCAGGCGGTTGGTTATTCGGCCAGTGTTGAAGGAGCTGAACTCGACAAAGCAAATTTATTACAATACATTTCACCTCAGGATTTAAAAGCCTTTGGTTTAATTCCGGAATTAATAGGTCGTTTACCGGTGCTTACTTATTTAAAACCATTAGACAGATCTGCCTTAAGACAAATTTTAACTGATCCTAAAAACGCACTGATGAAACAATACAAAGCCTTGTTTAAAATGGAAGGCACCAAACTCGATATCGATGATGAGGTATTGGAGCTTATTGTAAACAAAGCCATTGAATTTAAATTGGGAGCACGTGGTTTACGCAGTATTTGTGAAGCCATTATGACCGACATTATGTACAGCTTACCAAGCGAAGAAAAACCGGTAAAACAATTTACGGTAACCATCGATTATGCTTTGGATAAACTCAAGAACGCCAGACTCAATCAATTAAAGGTCGCTTAAGAAATAAATTAATTATAAAAAAACCCGTCTCTTTACGATGGGTTTTTTTATGGCTAAACTTTTTATAACTGTTAATTTTTGAGCAGTTCAGTATTTTTATTATTTTTAATTCCGATAAAGAATTTTTCCGCTACCCAAATCTTTTATAAAATTAACCCATGATAATTAAAAAGAGGATCGCAAAAAAAGTGGTGACTGCGCCTTTTATCCGTCAGGCATTAGAATTAGTTAAAACGGCGCGTGGTCAGGCAGCTAGACAAACAAACACATTAATGGTGTTTACTTATTATCAATTGGGAAGATTGATAATTGACAATGAACAGGCTGGTATAAACCGTGCTGTTTATGGGAAAGAAACCATTAAAGTGTTGAGCAAACATTTAACCAAAGAATTTGGTGATAGTTTTTCGGAAAGAAACCTTGATCAAATGCGTGCATTTTATTTAGCCTATCGAAACAGAAATGCTGATTTTCAAATTCCGCAGACACTGTCTGCGGAATCTTCTTCTACTTTGTCTCGTCCTAAAATAGGTTGACACTGAAAAGTCAACTAAAATGATAACAGAAAGCTTAAAAGAGAGTATTATTGCAGAAAAGCTAACAACAAGAATCAGCTACCGTGCATTAGGGTCGAAGTATAATTTAAAATTCCAAACAGTGC
>CANKBS010000051.1 GCA_947480015.1 Sphingobacteriaceae bacterium | reverse complement strand
CTATTTTTGTTATACCAGGTTTCTATATACTCAAAAATTGAAAGTTCTGCTTGCTGTCTGGTTTCATATTTATTCTGGTACACTAGTTCTACTTTTAAGGTTTTAAAAAAACTTTCTGCCACTGCATTATCCCAACAGTTCCCTTTTCTGCTCATGCATAATATTACAGTTCGATTATTTCCCTTTTTTTCGCCGCCAGTTTATTTTCCAATAATTGGACGATAAATCAATGAAAATTAACACAAAAAACAAGCCATTAATTTAATAGCTTGTTTTTTTCTCGTCTAAGAGTTGAATTTAGAGACGTATTGAACCAGCATTAAAAACACGTTCAAAAAAACACTACCGTTAACAGGAAGACTCGTCCATTAATTGGAAAAAAGCTGAATGTGTTTCAAAACTATACTGATATCAATCATAAATTTGCCATTCAAACTTTAACTCGCCTTTATTTTCGTAAGCGTATGTTTTTTTATACGCATTCCATTTAATTGGTGTTTTAAGTTCGTTACGCATAAATCTTATGTAATACAGCACCGTTCGCTCACTTACGCCTAGCAGCAGGCCAACTGACTTAGGTGACCCGGTGGCTTGCGACTTAATTAATTTATGAATGCGTATGATTTTTCGTATGTCCATTTTTTTGTGAAATGTAATTGCGTTTACTAGTAAAACGATTAAAACAATGTTTTGTACCATAACATATAAAAAATTCTTAGTTTTGAATACGAATGAAAATTACCGAAGTCCATAATGAATACGCGTTAAGTCATAATTACTTAAATGGAGATAACGAGGCCTTAGGTGAACTTTATAAAATCTATTATCAATCACTAGTTCTCATCGCTTATAAATACACCGTTGATAATGAAAACAGTAAGGATGTCGTGTGTCATGTTTTTGAAAAATTGTTGCAACTAAAAAAATGTAAACGTGAACAAATTGTACTGCATCCTCAAAAAGGAATTTACCCATATTTGGTTTCTGTAGTTAAAAACAAATGTTTAGATAATTTAAAATCAACGGTGTTACATGATAAAATAAACACACAAATAGCAACGACCAATTCAATACAAAATAAAAACTCAGCATTGGTGCAATTTGAATACGATAACGTAAGCCATATTCTTAACTACTTGCCAACAAGAGAAAGAGAAATTATGAATCTACATTTGCTTGCTTATAAAAACGAAGAAATCTCTCAGGAATTAAATATCAGTTATAATACCGTTAGAAATACCTTGCACAATGCCAAGCAACGTATTAAAACAATTTGGCATATTTTTATGTAATGGAACTCAACGAAAAACATAACTATAAGGAGGTGATAGACGCTTTTTTGACTAACCGGAAGGCCCACTATTTTATTGAATACATGAAAAGTAATGTATTTGACGATGATGAACTTTCGGGACTAAAGTTGTTTTTAGAAAACAATGCGTATGATCTTAGTAGTCTTAAAAGTTTTTTAATGCCCCCTGCGTTACAGGTTACTTCAACCGCCAGAGTTTCCTGTTTGACGTCCATCAAAATAGCAGCAAGCGTTCTACTGCTGATTTCGATTTTCTTAAGTGCTAAATATTATGATGCCAATAAAAATAACAGTGATCACTATTGGATACACGATGAAGGATTTAAGGTGTTGATGGGCGCCGAAAACAAATCCATATCCTTAGCGAATGGCATGAGTTATTATAAGTCTGAAAATTATAAAGAAGCCATTCGTTCATTTTCACGCGCGACAAAAAATGATACCGCCAGTTTTTACAGCGGCCTATGTTTTTTAAAACTTAATGAGCTTGATAGTGCATTAAAACACCTACAAGCGATACCTTCAAGTTCCGTTTACAAAAATAAATCTTACTACTATTTGGCGGTTTGTTATTTAGTTACCAATGAAAAAAACAAAGCAATCGGGATATTGAAAACATGCCACTTCGAAACAATAGAAATGGAGTCGAATCGATACGCGTTGTTGAAAGAGGTTAACGAAAACTGATGTTTCGTAATTTAATTAAATTTTATTTATTTGCTTGTTGTCTGATTTCTGTAAAGCTAACCAGTCAACCCTTGCCGCTAAATCTATATTGGGCGGGTAAAACCGACAGCGCCTTAATTGTCGCAAACACTATTAGCGCAAAGCCAAAAGCATTCGCCGCATCTTATCTGGCTAATGCTTATGATTTTTTAGCGGAGTATAATTTAGAACAAGGGCATTTTGAAAACAATAAGAAATTCATTCGTGCACTTTTTAGTTTGAATAACCACACGAGTATAGACAGTGCGCTATTTTTCGCGCGGTTTGCCAATTATTACCACTGCAATATGATGTGGGACTCTGTAGCTTATTTTTGTAGCAAAGCCATAAAAGCTTATGCGCATAATTTATATAAGCCACAAGAAAACACGGTTAATGCGCGATACTACTCCTACATTGGCAATGCCGCGCGTTGCACCAAATACCGTAACGCAAATTATTTAGACTCCGCGGTTTTACTATGCGATAATCATACGTTCTTGAAAGCACTGCACTATAGAAGGTATGCCACTTTTAATAGTGACTTATTAAACATACCCGAAAAGGAATGGAAATTTAAAAAGAATGTGGTGTTGTATAAAAACACAACAGCCATTTTAAACAGAGCAGAAGCACTGGCGACTAAAATTTATCCGAATAAAAAAAGTAGTTTACACGGAGCCATCTACAAAATATGGTCCCTTGTTGTTATGGACAGAGGACAAGTGGATGAGAGTCTCCAATTAGTAAATAAAACGAAAGAAGCGTTAATTGACAAGGGTGCCGTTTTAAATTACGCCGATTATTCAGGTATCAGCACTTTTGAGGCAACAACAAATATGAACCTTTATTACAAAAGCCAACAGCTTGACTATTTGTATAAAAACGAAAAATCCCTTTTAGATGTTGTTCCAATTTGGGGAAAATTTTATAAAAAGGAAAACGAATATCAGATCAATGGATTTGATGATGAATATAATTTAAATCCTTTCCAGAAATTATTAGCGGTATATTTTGAATTATATCAAAACACAAAAAATAAAATTTATTTGTCTAAAGCATTTAGCCTCATTGAATTTATTAAAAACAAAAGAACAGCATTCGATTTGGCCGTATTAAATAAAGATTATTCAAAAGCACTTGATAGTATTGAAAAGCTTTGCAAACTAAAAAGATGTTCGGTGGTAAATTACTTTGTAACACATAGCCCCGCTATTGTTTTGGCTATTGTTTCATTGCCCGACACGACGTTTATGTTAAATTGTTTGCCTACGCCAAATTATAATCCACGGGATAATATTAATAATATTTATGAAATAGGTGTCATAAAAAATGATGACTATAATTTCAAGAAATTGAATTACATCATGTACCGCGCCTACTTTTCAAAAATTGACACCATTCTTCAAAAAAGAAAGATAAAAAAGGTTGTCATTATTAGCGATGGTTTTTTAAACGCACTCAATTTTGATATACTTCAAACGGACAGTGCTAAATTCATTTCAATGACGCATTCGGCTTTGTTTTCTAAATATAAATTTTCATATGCCATTAGTGCCCGATCGGTAGTAAATAACAATCAGGACCTTATCCAGTACACGCATTTAAATATTTTGGCACCGGTTTACAATTCCACAAGTTATCCCCGACTAATTTTCGGCGAAAAGTTAGTAAACACACTAAACACACTATACGCGACAACTAATCTCAACAACATTTCAAAAACCATTATTTTTAAAGAAAATCAACTCGTTCAGTTTATAGGGCATGTTAAATCTTCTTATCTGCAGAATGAACAATTTTTGATTTTAAATGATTCGACGGCGATTAGCAATTATGAATTTAGAAACCAAAATGTAAGTGGTTCAAGTTACTTGTTAAACGGTTGTCAGAGTGGTATAGGCAGAAATGTTAAATTTGACCGTGTCAATAATTTTTCGAACGTTTTATTAAAGCAAAAGGCCTATTCTGTTATTTCAAGTGTATGGCCAATTGATGATAAAGAAAATGCCGAATTTCAAGAAAAGTTTTATTTTTTTCTGGCAGTGGGCTTGTCGTCTTCAGACGCACTGCAAAAAGCGAAACATTATTTCGCGCAACACAATTACCCGGTTTCCATGTGGGGAGCCTATATTTACTACGGCAATGATTTTTATCTAAGTCCAAAAAAAACACCAAATACTCTTTTGTATCTCGTCCTCATAAGTTTTTCTATTTCCATACTCATTTTGGTTCTAATTAAAGCAAAATTAAAAAAGGCCAAAAGCTTATAAATTAAAACAATCAGAACGACCGATGTCCTTCTCATCTCTCAACAGGCAAACGCATTAAACACGTATAAATCCGCATGCCTTTGAATTAAATCGCTGCAATGACAGGGCATTGCAAATTAATACACGCTATTTTAATAAGATGGGTTGTAATGATGGCCTCCTTGTAAACGGGGCATATTATCTGAACCTTGCAAGCGGGTAAAGCGACTTAAGGGCCATTTTACATTAAGCCCTTGCGCTTAGCTGTGTTTGGGATTATCAAATAAGCTGCAAGGTGGCGTTTAAAAATAATTTAATAATTAAACACACCGCAACCACAATTCAGTGGCGTGTTGTTCCTTTACAATTAGTAAGGAAGGGAATGCGACTTCTCTAAACGATTAGATGTGCTGGATAAGAATAAGCAAAGAACCATTTCTAAAAATATAAAAAGAAACACCATGAGAAAAATTCACCAAAAAGTCACCTTTTTATTATTAGCCCTAATCGTTATTTCTTGTAATAAGGATTATACTTTGATGTATCCAAAGCCCCAGGTAAGCTTATCCAATGTGTCATTAAAGAATGAAACTACAATAGTATGCTACACGGTGAGTTATGTGGAGGATGCCACCATTTCACCAATATTAGACTATGGAATATGTTACTCATCTTTAAATGCCAATCCTACGATCGTGGACGATTATTCAATTTCGCTTATGGATAGAGGTAATAGTGTATCAACGTTTACATTAAATGGTTTAACAAAAGATGCAAAATACTATGTGCGCGCCTATGCTACTAACAAAGGTGGAACAGAATACAGTGACACAAAAAATATTTTTACCAATACCAATATTGCCACACTTGGTGGCAACTGTTGGTTATTAACCAATTTAAATGTTTCGGTGTATAGTGATGGAACTACGATACCGGAAGTAAAGGATACGAGTTGGAAAACACTTACCACAGGGGCTTGGCGGTATTACAACCCAAGTATAACAGCTTACGGCAAACTTTACAATTGGTATGCGGTGATGGGTATTTATGACAATGCTTCGCTACTAAATCCGGCACTTAGAAAAACACTGGCCCCTGAAAATTATCACATTGCAAGCCTTGCCGATTGGGATTCGTTAAATACATTAAAATTCGATGACGTAAAATTTAGAACTGAACTCGGCGGACGAATTAAAGAAACCGGCACTGCAAACCAATTAGGTTTTCAAGCGAACTGGTGGTGCAAAGGCAATGCCAATAAAAACAATGTGGCAATTTATTTTCATTCAGATAATTCGGGTTTAACCAAAGATTCCATTGATGTGAAATTAGGCTTTTCCCTGCGCTGCATTAGAGATAATTAGTTGATATGTTCTGAATATAAACGCATTAAAAATTAAATAAATGAAAAAAGCACTAACGTATATATCCTTATTACTCTGTTTCACTTTAACTACAAACGCACAAAAAATTGGGTTTAAAATGAGTGTAGACAAAGGACAAGATTACACCAACTCGGATGGTGTGGCTTTGTCATCACGCTGGAATTCGAAATCTTATGGAATTAGTTATGAAAAACCACTTTCAAAAAAGAAACTCACTTCCATAGAAACCGGCTTGTATGTGAACTTTAAAAACAACAAAAAGCAAGCGGATTATACCGCCGACTATTCAAACACAGATTACTTTGATAATGGCTCTCAAATAGCACTTTATAACTATAATAAAATTGAAAAAATACGAGAAATTCACATTCCTGTTTTTTTTAAAAAATATTTTTATTTAGGGAATGCGATTTTATTTACCTCTTATGGTCCAAAGTTCGCCTTCACGCTATCAGATAAGGTAAGTTACGTGACGAAAGATAATGGAACCATTTCAAAAGAAAACGTCATTTCAACCTCAGCTCCACGTTTTTATCTCTACAATTTAAACGCTGTAAATATTGGCTATGAACGCAAAAAATTTCAAATCGCACTAACGCTAATGCCGGGAAAATACAGCACCGGTAGTCGCGTTGGCCCAACATGGCGAACAAATCTTTATGCATACTCTTTTTCAATCGGTTATATGTTTTAATTAAATTAAATAAAAATGAAAAAAACACTGTTATTAATCATCCCTGCGCTTATATTATCCAGTTGCAGAACCTTTGTTAGTATCCCCAATTATGTCTCGTCGAAGGAATTGGCAAGTTTAACTATTGGATCCACAAAGGGCGTAGTAAAATCAAATTTAGGCAATACTAACCCATTTGATATTTTAGCCGGTTGGTCGCAAGGCTGCGAAGTGCATCAATACAAATACAAACAAGCTAAATTAGAATGCGCCGCATCGGAAGAAAGTTTAGTTAGCGGCCTAACGCTTGGGCGAAAACTTTATGGATCGAATGAAGGCAATGCTTATTTAATTTATAAGAATGGCAAACTAAGTTCGTTGCTTACCGACATCGGTAAAGAGCAATTAGTGGATTTAATGAAGGATGTTACGAAAATAACAGACCTGTGTAGCGAAAAAGGCTTAAGAGGGTGTACCGATCCTGAAAGTTTAAATTATAACGAAGATGCGATTATTTCTGATGAAAGCTGTGAATACTGTCCTTGCGATTTTATAAAAAACCCAGCATACAATAAAAACAGACCAATTGCTTCTTGTAATACAAAGTGTATTCCGGTTATCAAACCTAAAGTAGAAGAGGCAAAAAAGGAATGCAGTAAATGTGACATAATAGATAGGTTATCGAATGGAAAAGCAGGCATTAATGTAAACCTTAACCTTCCTGCAGATAATTAATTAGTGAACGAAATATCTCAAATTTAAAACATAAGAAATGAAAAAACATAGTTTACACATTTTAGCAATACTGTTTTTATTTACGAACTGTGCGGTTAAATTAATACAAAACCCATGTACTACCGTAGAGAAAATATTTAACCTACACGAGGGCATGCTATTACCTGAAGTGTCAGGCGCTCTGGGCATTGATCCAAGAGACGTTTATTCGATTATTGAAAATCAAACCAAAGTGCTTGTATATAGCTATAAGCTGGAGTACCAAAAAATAGATGCAAAATATGAAAAGGACGAACAAAGTTTAAGAGGTGGGCCGCAACGTTTTAAAGACGAAAACGATTTATATGTTGTTTTTGATGCTACAACAAATAAAATGTTGTATTACGTTACAGATAAAGGTAGAAAAACAGGTTCGAAAAAAATGAATGAGGCTTTAAAATTAAAGTTATTGTCGAATTAATATACATTTTAAAATTAAACTCTTTATATAAAGCATGAAAAATATAACGTTAATACTACTTACAGTGATTAGTTTAAGTAGCTGCAAAGTATACAAAACAGTGCCAAATTACGTCTCTTCAAAAGAACTGGCTAATATAACCATAGGCTCAACCAAAGAGCAGGTTAAGGCTAACCTAGGCAAAACAAGTCCATACGATATTTTGGCAGCTTGGTCACATGATTGCGAAGTGCACCAGTATAAATATAAAAAAGCGTGTAAAAAATTACCTGCCCGAGATGCTGAATTGGAAGGTGGTTTAACTGCCGGTATGTTACAGTACGAAGATGAATCGGATGCTTATTTGGTTTATAAAAACGGCAAACTGAGTTCACTAATAACCGATGCCGGTAAAAAAGAATTAGAGGCCTTGCTTGACGATGTAACCGATGTAACGGATGCTTGCAGCGAAAAAGGCATTCGTGGTTGTATGGACCCCGAAAGTATTAATTATAATAAGGACGCTGTTATCTCAGACGGAAGTTGCAAATACGCTCCATGCGGCCTTAAGGTCAATCCTAATTTTAACCCAAAAAGACCAATATCGGATTGCAATTTAGAATTTATACCGATTAAAAGTCCGTCAACCACAGTTGTAACAGATGATAAGAAGGAATGCAGTAATTGTGATATTATTGAAAAAATAGCCGCTAATAGCAACGCTAAGATTACTATTAATTTAGGCTCTACCGGAAACTCGGGTATGGGCACCCTATCTCCAATAAAAAGGAAAACAACGATAACCATTAACGATGATGGCAAAGCAGCTTCCAATAAGGACACGCAAAAACAAGAAGATAGAACGGCTGCAAAAGCAAAATCAGATGATGCAAAGGCATCTGCTAAAGCAAAGGCTGCTGAAAAAAGAGCGAAAAAACCAAAACCGAATGTGTTCCAATAATCACTAAATATAGACTAGGAAACGAAGTATTAAATATCACGAGAACAGATAAATAAATTTAAGATACAAGCAATGAAAATAACACTATTAAAATTAGCAACAATTGTTTTCTTCTTTTCGATAACAAGTTGTAAGGTTGTACAAAACAATTACTGCACCACCACCGAAAAAATATTTAATTTACATGAAGGCATGTATATAAATGAAGTTACCACAAGCTTAGGCGTTGACCCAAAAGACGTTTACTCAATTATTGAAAACCAAACAAAAGTGGTGCTTTACCTTTATAAGCGCGAATACCAAAGTGTAGACCGCAAATATATTAACGCGGAGGTTTCGCTTAGGGGAGGCCCTAAACGATACAAAGATGAGGCTAGCCTTTACGTTGTGTTTGATGCGACAACCAATAAGCTTTTATATTATATTACAGATCAAGGCCGATCGAATGGCTCTAAAACAATAAATACAGCCATTAAGCTGCGCATTTTAAATGCGCAAAAGTAAGCATGCTTACAGTTATTTCACCGGCCATTAATTTTAAAAACAAACTCTCATGAAAATAAAAATAAGTATATCCTTTGTTTTAGCAAGTATAGCGTTTGGGTTAAATGCGCAAGTGATATTCACTGAAGACTTTACGAGCCCTTGGTCTGCAAATAACCAAGGTTGGATTATTAAAAACAATTCACTGCCTATCGGAACAACCTCGGTATTTCAAGGTGATCCTTTAGTTTTTTCGGCATTTAATGGCAGTCAAAGTGATTATGTGGCAATGAATTATCTCAGCATCGCTTCTAGCCAAGGCGGGGGTATTAGTACTTGGTTGATGACCCCAACGTTAAATCTTGCCAATGGAACAATTATCGAATTTGCTACACGAGCACCCACTCCTTCCACTCCTTATTTAGGTGCCGATCGACTGCAATTACGCATGAGTACGGCGGGAAGCGCTACAGCATTGGCAACGGGTACAACCCAGGTGGGCACATTCACAAATTTGCTTTTAGATATCAATCCAAATTTAACTGCCAATACAACAAGTGTTGTTGTGGGTAATACAGTCGATGGCTACCCAATTACTTGGGCCGTATATACCGTAGCGGTTAGCGGCTTAGCAGCGCCTACGGTAGGTCGTTTTGCTTTTAGATATTTTGTGAGTAATGCCGGGCCCCAAGGCACTAACAGCAACTACATAGGAATAGATGCAGTAAAAGTCACGCAATTAGTTCCAGCCCAAGACCCTTGTCTTTCCATCGCCCAAGTAACGTGTGGACCTTCAAGTACAGGCATGCTTCCTGGCGGAAATGGCTATGCAGGATATCCTGCACTTTTTGCACAAAAAATATATTCTTACTCGCCTGTGATGTCGGGTCTACACATCCTTAATGTAAATAACCTGTCCAACGGTTCTATTAATGTTTATCAAAGCACCGCCTGTGGCGCCACCGGATGGGGGGCTAACCTTGGCGTACTCAATTCTAATACTAATGCCACATATACAATGCAATTGCTTGCCGGAACCATCTATTATTTTTTGCTTCAAGATACAGATGCGAATACAAATAACATTTCAATAGGCTTAACTTGTCCTGAACCCGGTCAAGACCCTTGTTCGTTAGCAAACGTGTTAGTTTGCGAAACGCCAAGTAGTTTCACATTAGCCGCTGGCGGTGGCGCTTGGAATAACACACAACCCGGCAATGAAAAAGTATATGCTTTTACGTCTGCTGTTACGGGACAATATACGTTTAGCCTTACTACTATTACAGCAGTTACCTTATACTCCGCAGCGGCTTGTTCAGGTGCCGGTTGGACCCAACTCAATCCGTACACGCCCGGCATTTATTTAATTCAATTATTGAGCGGTAAAACGCAGTACTTTTTAATTGACGACAACGATGTTAGTTTAACCACCGGTACGTGCAGTATAAAATGCGCAAGCCCGGATGCCTGCACGACAGGAACTTATGGTTTGTCAAAAGCAGCTAGCCCCGTTGATGAAGATATTTATAATGTTAGTCTCGGTTCGTTAAATAACACGAGCTCATGCACACAAACTGTTGCGGGTCAAAATTCTATTTTAAAACAATACAGTAATTTTACAGGCATTGTGAATGCTCCGCTTCTAGAACCAGGCGAGTGGTACGACCTTTCTGTAACACTGGGCGAATGTGGCTCGGGAAGCTGTTCAGATGGCGGAATTTCTGTTTACATAGATTTTGATGGTAGTGGTAGTTTTAATACAACAACAGAAAAGGTTTGGTCAAAAGAACATTGCACCTCGAATTCAATGGCAGGCACTACTTATAATACAATCGTTCGTGTACCATTAAGTACACCTACGGGATATAAACGGATGCGTGTTATTTATAATTGTGATGGCTTAACTGATCCAACCGCTTCCTATAATTTTGGTGAAACAGAAGATTATTGCTTGGAAGTACGTTCAACAGTTACCTCATTGGTTTCTCAAAGCCCATTTGAATTACATGTCAATGTATTTCCAAACCCAACCTTAGGTCAGCTTACCGTGCAGTTAGAAAACAACAACAATTATAAACTCGTTGTTTTAAATGCCTTAGGTCAAGTCATCGTGTCGCAAGATGCCGAAATAAACAACCTCATTGATTTAAAAAATATTGATAGTGGTTTATACTTTTTAAAAGTGTTGGATAAAAACCACACCTTGTATACGACACGTGTTATTAAGCAGTAGCGTCGGTTGCTTTTTGATTTAGGTGGTTTAATCAATTAAATCGATGTAAATTTGTTAAAAGTAAAACGGATGCGAAAACTAATAGCCCTATTTTTTATACTAAGTTTTAGTATAAATGCTCAATCACAGATTATTTTTGATAATGTTCAGCATAATAACCAAATCATCCGAACAAACGATAACTATAAAGATAGTGCAGGATTGGTGAGTCAATCAAGTTTTAATTTCGATTACCTCAGCAGAGCTAAAGTCGCTGAACTTGCAAATTATCTGAAGGTGCTCTTAACGTACAAAAACAGTGAGGGTGGGTTTAACCTCTCTTATGATGCTGATTTAAATAACCCTGTCAAACCAGAAGAGCTAAGAAAAAGATTGATTTTTAAAGAGGATTCAGTTGAAACTATAATGTTTAGCGAACAAGGCGAAGAGTACTGGAAATTCCACTATAACAGCCCCCATTTGACCGCTTAAAATAGCCCTCACTTGACCGGAGCAAACAGCCCCCACAAGATCGGAGTAAAGGGCCCCCACCTTTTTGGTATAATCCTTACTGTTTTTCGTGTTTGATTTAACGGTTTCT
>CANKBS010000050.1 GCA_947480015.1 Sphingobacteriaceae bacterium | reverse complement strand
AATTCTACAAACATTCTGGAACTTAGGGAGGCTAGCTGTTTCACCCTTCCGTATGGCTAGCAATTTCATAGTGCAGATTCATCCGCCGCCTTCGAAATCATTCCCATGCGGCGTCTGAATGACGGGTTTCTATAACTAAACCGTCACTCTGAGGGCATAGGAAAATTAACCTAGCCTGAAGAGTCTGTAATAGCCGGATGCTAAACTTCGACAGACATTCTGGGACGTTTGAAAGCTACCTATTCCACATTTGCCGTATTGCTAGCAATTACATAGTGCAGATTCATCCGCCGCATTCGAAATCACCCCCATGCGGCGTCTGAATGACGGGTTTCTATAACTAAACCGTCACTCTGAGGGCATAGGAAAATTAACCTAGCCTGAAGAGTCTGTAATAGCCGGATGCTATACTTCGACAGACATTCTGGGATTTTTAGAACTTACTAATTCCCGTCACCTAAAATTTTTATGGTGATGTTATCCATGGCATCGCTTAAGCGCAGTTGGCAGGCTAAACGCGAGCCATCTTTTATATTTGGTAAAGTATCGAGCATGGCATATTCAGCATCGCTGATGGCCGGTAATTTTTCAAAACCCGATACCACTTCAATGTGACAAGTTGCACAAAGCGCCATACCGCCACAAGTTGCGAGAATATCAAAATCGTTGGCCTTTAATAATTCCATTAAACTCAAACCCATATCGGTTGGGGCTTCGAGCCTTATTAAACTGTTATCGGGTTTTAAAATATTGGTATGGATGCCGTTCATAATGATGATAATATAAATTACAAATCAATGGCTTAAATGTTTAGCCAAGGGTATCAAAATTTGTTAAAGCTTGGTTTTTTCCTCACACAATTCTACCAATACACCATTGGTTGATTTGGGATGCAAAAAACAAATGCGTTTGTTATCGGCCCCATCTTTGGGTTCTGTATGAATCAAATCAAATCCTTCACCGCGCAATCGTTCCATTTCTTCTTTAATATTATCTACGGCATAAGCAATGTGATGAATGCCTTCGCCTTTTTTATCAATAAATTTGGCAATGGAGCTGCTTTCATTCGTGGCTTGTAATAATTCAATTTTGGTTTCACCCAACATAAAAAACGAAGTACTCACCCCTTCACTTTCAACAGCCTCCACTTTGTAATGCGCGGCACCAAATAATTTTTTAAATAAGTCGTTTGAGGACTCTAAATTTTTTACGGCGATGCCAATGTGTTCTATTTTTTTTATCATCTGCTCTTTGGTTTTTTAAAAAATTCCTTTTCACTTATCTGCTCAAAGTCTTTGTTGAGTCCGCTTTGTAAAGTTAATTCATTTGCTTGATGCAACGAAAAAGCTTTTACACTTTTATAATACTTTTGGTTATGTTTAAATCCACCAATAAAGTCCGTTTCTTTTAAATGCAAAGCCCGGTCGAAGGTATTACCGCTGCAATAGCAGATTTGGAGGGCGTCTTCGGGTAATTGCGACACGTCTGCCGAAAAATAATCTTTAATGTAAAAACAACGCACAAAACTTTTTTTAGTGAATAAACAAAGCACCACATCGGCACCACTTAAATTTTTTACCGTCAACACCCTGTTTTGGCTGCTGTCATAAACAGCTTTTCCAAAATGTTCGGTGTAAGGCGAATCACCCAATTTAAGATCGCCTTCCTGATCAAGTATTTCCTTTGCAGGCGCGGGTTCCGGCTTTTGTATACGAGCGTACTTTTGTTCGCTTTTATTGGTTTCAACTTCGGCTAAATTAGGCGTGGCCAAATTCATGATAAGCAAAAATAAAATCACCGCCAAGGGTGTGGCAAACAAAATGTATTTAAACTCATTATAAGGTTTTTTACTCGCTACCTCGGCATTAAAACTGGCGGTTGACTTGGCATATTTTTTGATGTGTTCATCATAATAACGCCGGCGTTTTAACTCCTTTTCATCAAAGGAATATTTTTTCTTGGAGCGTTTGTTTTCGGGCTCAGATACCTGGTGTTGATGGTAATTGAGTTTGTAATCGTAAGTGGAGCGTGTTACCGGATTAATAAGGGTTTCGTATGCTTTTAAAATTTTAGAGAAATGTTCTTTGCCCTCCGGATTAATATCGGGATGATACAATTTTGCCAGTTGTCGGAAAGCGGATTTTATTTCAGCATTACCGGCAGCACTGTTTAAACCCAATATGTCGTAATAATTGATCAATTCGAAAAAGCCTATACACCTTTAAATGATGTATGAATAAATGTAGGAAAAAAAACCTGCCTTTGTTTTATAATCTTACGCAGACATTCTTCGGCTCGGTAAAAAAGTCGAGGGCTTCAAAACCGCCTTCACGCCCTACACCACTTGCTTTTACACCACCAAAAGGGGTGCGTAGATCGCGCAACAACCAGCAATTGATCCACACAATACCCGCATGAATGTGATTGGCCATGCGGTGTGCGCGGGTTAAATCGCCTGTCCACAACATGCTGGCTAAACCATAAATGGTTGAATTGGCCATCATCAAAGCTTCTTCTTCGGTATCAAAAGGAGTAATGGTTACTACCGGTCCGAATATTTCTTCTTGGTTGGTGCGGCAATCGTAGGCCAGACCTTCAATTACAGTGGGTTCGATATAATAACCGTTTTTAAGATCACCATCCAGCGTAACTTTTTTTCCGCCGCATAAAACCGTACCGCCTTCTTTCTGCGCCAGTTCAATATAGCTTAAAATCTTTTGCTGATGGCCTTCCGACACAATGGCACCAATTTTGGTGTTTTCATGTAAAGGGTCACCAATCAGCAAAGCTTTGGTTTTAGCTACAAAATCAGTTTTAAATTTGTCGTAAATTTTTCTTTCTACAAAAATGCGCGAACCGCAAAGGCAAATCTGTCCTTGATTAGCAAAGGATGAAAGCATGGTGGTGTGCATCATCTTATCGTAATCACAATCGGCAAAAATAATGTTGGGATTTTTTCCGCCTAATTCTAAGGATAGTTTTTTAAACATGGGAGCCGCTACCGAAGCAATGTGTTTGCCGGTAACCGTGCCACCAGTAAAGGAGATCAATGGAATGTCTTTATGACTCACAATGGCATTCCCCACTTTTCCACCCAGGCCATGCACAATGTTTAACACACCGGCAGGTAAGCCCGCTTCTATACAAATTTCAGAAAGCAAATAAGCACTCATGGGTGTAATTTCGGAAGGCTTGGCAACCACGGTACAACCGGCGGCCAGAGCAGGGGCTATTTTCCAACTGAATAAATACAAGGGTAAATTCCAGGGCGAGATACATCCTGCCACACCCACCGGTTGACGCAAGGTGTAATTGATCGCTGACTCTTCCATGCTGTGTGCATGTGAGGCATAATGTAAAATACCGGTGCCATAAAAATGAAAATTAGCGGCAGCTCTTGGTATATCAACGGTTTTAGCCAGTTTTAATGGTTTACCATTATCAATACTTTCGGCTAAGGCCAAGTGATCTAACTTTTTTTCGATGAGTGCGGCAATTTTTAAGAGGTACTTCGAGCGTTGTTCTTTTGGTGTGATGCTCCAGCTTGCAAATGCAGTCTTAGCTGCCGAGTAGGCCAGAGCAACATCCTGCTCATCACTATCGGGAATATAAGAATACACCTTGCCGGTAGAAGGATTAAAATTATCAAGATACGTTTTCGAAACAGGTTCAACTAACTGTCCGTTGATATAATTTTTAATGTGTTGCATAATTAAACGAAAGTATAAATTTAGGGCTTTATTTTGGTTCCCACAATGTTGACATAAAGAGGCGTGGCCCCGCCAGAACGCTTTATTGGTGGGCTATGCGAAGGGTTAAACGGTTACGCTGAATTTTTTCAAAAACACAGATGGCAAGGCATATAGATCGCTCATAATTTTGCTTTTTCGCAAAAAATAATACCTTTATATCCAATTCAATCACAATGGCGGTAAAGAAAGCAGTAAAAACAGTAAAAGAAACTACCGGGATTCAGGATTTTTTTATTGCCCGGTTTAAACAAGTGCTGGCACCCGGTATTGGTCCGGCTGAAGAGCTGGCCGACCTCTTGGATGTGAGCATCGATTCGGCTTATCGTCGTATTCGCGGTGAAACAGAATTAACGCTGGAAGAAATATACAAGATCACCAAAAAATACGCCATCAGCATTGATGAGGTGTTCAGCAATCGTGGTAATACCGTAACCTTTGCGTATACCAAACTCACCGATTCGAGTGTGAATTTTGAAGCTTACATGACGCATATCCACGCGCATTTAGTGGCCGTTAATAAATTCGAAAACCGCAAGATCCATTATGTAGCGGAAGAAATTCCTTTGTTTTACTCCTTCTTTTCTAAAAAACTTACCGAGTTTAAACTTTTTTACTGGCAACGCAGTGTACTTAATATTCCCGAGTATCAATCGGTAAAATTCGACTATGGATTTGTGCCACAAAATTTGGTTGATCTGGCGCATAATTCTTATTTAGAATATTTGAAAGTGCCCAGTGCTGAGATTTGGAACACTGAAACCGTTTTCACAGGATTACGTCAGATTAAATTTTATTTCGACAGCGGCATTCTTACTAAAGTGCAATCACAGGAGCTGTTGGCCGAGTACCGGCAAATGATCGAAATGGTGCAAGCCAATGCCCAGAGCGGAAGAAAAAATATCAGCGACAAAAACGAAACCTATTCCTTGTATTGCTCTGAAGTGGTATTGGGTACCAATTGTATTTACACCATTATGGGTGAATCAAAATATTCTTACATTTCATTCAACAGCATTAACTCCCTAAACACGGGCAATCCCGAGTTTTGTGAAGAGACCGAACATTGGTTAAAAAATCTCGAAAAGAAAAGCACACTCATTAGTGGCGTGGCCGAAAAGCAACGGTATCAATTTTTCAATACCTTATTCAAACATATCGACGATGTGGTTGAAACAGTGAACAAATCGTAATTGACGTGAAAAAAACCATAGCCATTATTGGCGCCGGGCCTTGTGCCCTTATGTTGGGCAATACGCTCGACCCTACAAAATTTGACATTCACATCTACGAAAAAAACGCTTCGGCCGCCCGAAAATTTTTAGTGGCCGGCGATGGGGGTTTAAATTTAACGCATTCCGAAAATCCTGTTCAGTTTTTAAGACGTTATACCCCCGCTTTGTTTTTAAAAAAGGCATTCGACCATTTTACCAATCACGATTTTATAAACTGGTTAACTGCCAATGGTCTCGAAACCTTTGTGGGCAGCAGCGGACGGGTATTTCCAAAAAAGGGCATCAAGCCCATTGAAGTATTGAACCTTTTAGTACAAAAAGCAAAAAACAATCAGGTACAATTTTATTTTGAACAGGAATGGAAGGGATTTGACGAAGAAAATAATTTGTTGTTTGAACACAAAGGTCAACAAAAAACAATTAAAGCCGATCTGGTTATTTTTTGTCTGGGTGGTGCCAGCTGGCCGGTAACGGGCTCTACAGGGACCTGGCTCAATTATTTTAAAAACAAGAACATTGCTACCAAAACTTTTTTAGCCAGTAATTGTGCCTTTCAAATTAATTGGGAAGCTTCCTTTATTAAAAAAGCGGAAGGCAAAGTTTTAAAAAATTGTAAAATTACTTGTGGCAGCAAAAGTCATTTGGGCGAAGTGGTCATTACTAAATTTGGTATGGAAGGCAGTGGTATTTATCCTTTGAGTCCTGAAATTCGTGAACAGCTCAAAGTCAATGGTCTTGCAGAGATTCAGCTCGACCTCAAACCTAATCTGAGTGCCGAAAAAATTCTGGAAAAATTAAATGCCACTAAAAGTGGTAGTAATTTTACGCAGCATTTAAAAACACAATTAAATTTAAGTGAGGCACAGATTTTTCTTTTAAAACAGTATGTGAGCAAGGAAGATTTTTTAGATCTTCCAAAATTGATCGCGCATATAAAGTGTCTGCAATTAAGCATTACAGCCCTCGCACCCATTGAGGATGCCATTTCAAGCGTTGGAGGTATTTCTTTGGAAGAAGTGGATGAAAACTATGAATTAAAAAAAATGCCCCGTCATTTTGTGATCGGTGAAATGCTCGATTACGATGCGCCCACAGGAGGTTATTTATTACAAGCCTGTTTTAGCATGGCTAAGTATGTGGGCGATCTGTTAAACAAACGTTAATTTTCAATTCCTCCCAAATGCCCTGTTTTGGGCTATTCTGCTAAGAGTCAACGAGTAAAAAATGTGAAGTCTCAAGTTAAAAAACATTATTTTAACATGAAAAATATTAGTTTTTTTTCTCATCAATTAGGCTATATTTGTCCAGTTTTAAAAAAATAATAAATGGTGGCAACTTGCGAATTTATAGCCTGCGAAATAAAAAATGGTGTGTTGGTAATTACCATCAACCGTCCTGATAAATTAAATGCACTCAATAAACAAACCATTGAGGAATTGCACGAAACATTAGTAGAAGCTGAGAACCACGATGAGATTCGTGCGATTATCTTAACCGGAGCCGGACAAAAAGCTTTTGTGGCGGGAGCCGATATTGCTGAGTTTGCGAACTACTCGGTAACCGAAGGAAAACAATTGAGTTCACTCGGACATTTTAAAGTATTTAATTTTATTGAAAATTTTTCGAAACCTATTATTGCGGCCGTTAACGGTTTTGCATTGGGTGGAGGTTTGGAACTGGCCATGGCTTGCCACATACGTGTGGTGAGTGAAAATGCTAAAATGGGTTTGCCTGAAGTAAGTTTGGGTTTAATACCGGGTTACGGCGGCACACAGCGTTTGGCACAATTATTAGGCAAAGGTAAAGCCTTTGAAATGATCGTAACGGCCGATATGATAAACGCTCAGGATGCGTACAAATGGGGACTTGCCAACTATGTCACCACACAAGAAGAATTAATGAACAAGTGTTTTGAAATCACTTCCAAAATTGCCACTAAGAGTCCAACAGCTATTAAAACCGCCATTAAAGTAATTAATGCGGGTTATAACAATAACCTCAATGGTTTTGAAGTGGAAATTGAAGAATTCGGCAAATCCTTTGGTACCAAAGACTTTAAAGAAGGTGTGGGTGCCTTTTTAGAAAAACGTAAAGCAGATTTTAAAGGGGAGTAAATCCCCTTTTTTTTGATCCATCAAGCAGGAAGAATAAGTGTGATGGATTTAGAATGTGGCTGTTAAGCCCCGGACCAGTACTTAGGTCGTTTTTTTTGTTTCAAATAGATTTTATCCGCTAATTGGTTGACTCTCAAAAAGTGTTTTCTATTTTATTATGGCGCCCGGGCGGGCCTTCATTTCAGCCTCACTCGCCATTTGCACTAATTGTAGGCTTGCAGTGGCTTCCTTTGGTCGCCGCTTCAGCCAACAATTAGTATACAAATGTCTTCGTGCGGGCTTTCTTTCAGTCCCTGGCGCTTACCGGATTTTAACCCCATAATTCATCTTTTATTTTTAGTTTTTCTGGAATCAAAAGCCGCTTTTTCAGTTAAAAACATTTTTTACCTGGAAAATTAAAACACTCATTATTTTTTTGAATCTCCTTATTCATATGTCTTTTAGACTATTTGAGGCGCGACTAATTATTATTTTGCTTTTTGACTTTCAATGAGAGGTATTTATTTACTTTTCCGAAAAACATGTTTTTAAAATTTTAATTATTCAGTTCAATATTTGAAAACCGAAGTATTTAAAGTCTTAAACCCGCACCAGGGATGGAGCGTCCCGATGGCCTATGGGGATGAGCACTTTTTGTGAAACGGTAGTGGAACAAAAAAAGCGAGTAGCGGCAGTCCGCCCGGGCGTCCTAACACCTGTATTTAATTAAACAGGAGGTATAGATAATCTCTTAGTTAAAAGACTAAGGAATAATGCGTAAATTTACAGACGCTTAGAAATGAAAAAACAGCCAACATATTTTTTTGTTTTTGTCATGCTTGTCATGCTGTTGCTGTTGCCTTTCGACGGGGCTTCGCAATGTGCCATGTGTAAATCGGCGGCGGAAACGAGTTTAAAAAACAATCCGGGTTCTATAGCCAGGGGTTTAAATTCAGGCATTTTGTATTTAATGGCGGTGCCTTATTTAATGATCTTGTTTATTTTCAGAAAACAAGTGCTGCAGCTTTGGAAAGCGCTGTTTAAAAAATCGGCAAAGGCTGAGTAGAATTCTTAGAGTTTTATCTTGAATTAGTTTACAGGTAGTAATTTTTTGGGCGCCCGGGCGGACTGCTCCGGGCTCTCAGCACAGGCTGGCTCATCAAGCCACAGGCTTGCTGCCCTGCTGCGGTTTTTTTTGCCTCCAAAGAAACAGGAGGCAAAAAAGAACTAAAGCCATCGCAAAATCCGGCTCGTCAAGCCACAGGCTTGATGCCCTACATCCCTGGCGCGAGAATCCGTTACTTTAAAATCATTTGTTTTTTTGTCTACTTTAAATTTATTATCACAAACAGTTTATTCTAAGGAAGACTGAAGATGTTGCAAATAAAGGAAGTTGAACTAAGCTACACGAGTTTTTATTGTAAAATTTAAGCAGATATGCATTACATGCAAATTTAAATAGATACAAAGGCTAAGTGAAACAGACAAAAATCAAAAGTCAAAAGGTCTGCGAGCGCCAGGGATTGAGCCATTTGTTTGAGCTCCTTTTTGCTTTCGGGTTTTTGTTGGCAAAAAGAGCGAGTGGCGAAAGCCCGCCCGGGCGCCCAACTAAGTGAAAAGTAAAATTTAACGGTTTTGTTCAATAACCTTAGGTGCTTTAAAATAATCGCTGTCTTTTTTAGGAGCGTTTTTTAAAGCTTCTTTTTGTGTTAGCGTTGTTTCGGGCACATCGGCACGCATCACATTTTTTTCGTTGGTCATATAGATCAAAGGCTCTACCGAAGACGTATCGAGTTCGTTTAATTTATCCACAAAACTGAGCATGCGGTTAATGTCGTTTAAAATTTCGGGTTTTGATTGTTCGTCAAATTCTAAACGCGCCAAATGTGCGATCTCGTCTACTGTTTTTATATCAATTGTGTTTGCCATGAAATGCCTCTAATTCTGTCTGTATAAAGGTATGAACTTTCTCTTTAAGTTCGGCTATATTTTTTTCGGTCATGCCGGTGGTTGAAATAGGGTCGCCCACCACAATGTGAGCCAAACCGGGACGGCCATTGCTTTTAAAAAAACCACCGTTTTGTAAAAACCACCAATTATTTAAATTGGCTACCGGTACTATGGGCACTTGTTTTTCGATGGCCAGTTTAAAAGCCCCGTTTTTAAAAGGTTTTAATTTACCGTTGTTGCTAATGGTGCCTTCGGGGTAAATAACCTGACTTAAACCCTCATCGAGTTTTTTACCTGCTTGCGAAAAAGCTTTGTGCGCATCGGTAATGCTTTTGCGGTTTACCGGAATATCGAGGTATTTAAAAAAGTTTTTAAAAAGTGGAATTTTCAGAAGTTCGTATTTACCCATGTACACGGCAGTGTGATCGATATAAAAAGTACTGAACACAATGTCGAGATAAGAAGTATGATTGGAAACAATGATACAAGGTTTTGGTAAGCTGTATTTTTTTGATTTATACTGAATATCGGCAAAAATAAAGGAGCCCTTTGAAATGATGTGTGACCAGAGGCGTTTGAGGCGGTACACCAGATCAAAACGTTTGGTAACAAACGCAAAATGAAAAAATGGATATAAAAGCAGGAATGGAATGATGAATACGAGTACGAACCAGAGTTTCCAGAGGGGAGAGAATATATAACGAAGTAGTTTCACTTTGCTGCTAATTTACCAATAAAATGCTAAGAAAAAAGGGAATTGAGAATTGAAAATAGATTAAAACATAAAAATGGTTATTACATGAATGCGAATGCATTTCATTTGGACTAAGTGTATTAAATACGTAAATTTAAGTGTGAAAAAGGGCAAAATCCATCATAATGATTTTATAATAGACCGATTAACCAATTCGATTGTTAATACCATTTCAGGAGATAGTTTTCCAACTGAAGTTTCATTATTTGTAAAATCTGACCTCAAGGAAATTGCTAATAATAAAAATTGGTTATTTGACTGGAGCTCTGAATTAAGCTCAACAGACAGAGAGGTTTATAAACTTACAATAACAAACAACATACACGTAATTCAAGGATTGGCAAGTTTAACTGTAAAATCTGATCATGTATTAATACACCTTATTGAAAACGCACCTTTTAATCGAGGGAAAGAAAAACTTTATGAAGGTGTACCAGGAAATCTTGTGGCATTCGCCTGCAGACTTTCATTTCAAAGAGGGCATGAGGGTTACGTATCCTTTCATTCCAAATCGAAACTTGTTGATCATTATATAAAAACATTAGGTGCCCGGCATTATGGAAATCAACTCATGCTAATAGAAACGGAGGCTGCTACGAATCTTGTAAATAAATATTTTAAATCATGAAAAAAGCACATTCAAAAAATGAACTTGACGTGGACTTTATTCAAAGTAAACCTTTGACTAAAGAAGAAGAAAGAGCCTTAAGCGAGTTTATTAAAAAACAAAAAGCGAAAAAGAAACCGGCGAAAAGAGCGGCATAAGTTCAATACAATGTTTATTCGAAATTTTACATGCGACATTGATAGTCCCACAAGTGCTTTTTTCAAAGCATTCAAGCCTTGGAGATTTCTTGGCGAGAATTTCTGAGGCCGAAAATGGAGAAGGCTTATCGAGAAAAGTAATCCAATAGAGATTTTTTACACAAAAAAGTTTTTACTATAATTTGTAGCAAGCATTTGCGTCTTGTCTGCTTTATTTTTGTGTATGCTAATTACCCAAAGGCTTAAATTGAGTCCGGCGCTGCACCGGGATAAGGAAGTGGTTCAGCTGCATTTTGACAGGAATGAGGAATTTACGCAATTCTTAAAAAAACATGTCAGATTGCATTGGAGTCAGACCATGGCTTGCTGGTATGTACCTTATACAAAGTCATTGGTTTCTGAATTATACCGGCTCTCGCAAAATCAGTTTTATTTGGATTACAGCGAGATGAAGCGGGAACATGTGGTACGCGAATTTGTGCCGGCACCAAAAGTGTTGCAAGTGTCGCAAAGCAGGCCCGATAAGAATTTGGGGGAATTGAGTGCCGAGGCGCTGCTTAAAATGGAAAAGTTTAAATGGTGGTTACAATCAAAACGTTATTCGGATAATACCGTGTTAACTTATACCGATGCCTTAAAAACATTTTTGCGTTATTATGCGCACAAGGCAATAAGCGAGATAGACAATGATGATTTGATTGCTTTTAATAACAATTATATTTTATCGAATAGTTTTTCTTCAAGTTTTCAAAACCAGGTGGTGAATGCGGTAAAACTATTTTTCACAAAAATAGAAGACAAACAATTACAACCTGAATTATTGCACCGGCCTAAGCGGGCCAAAGTGTTGCCAAATGTATTAAGCAAGGAAGAGGTGAAGCTGATTTTAGAAGCACTGGTAAACATTAAGCACCGGGCCATGTTGAGTTTAATTTATAGCTGTGGTTTAAGACGAAGTGAGTTACTTCATTTGCGCATTAAAGACATTGATTCGAAGCGGCAATTAATTGTGGTAAGAAGGGCAAAGGGAAAGAAGGACCGCATTGTGTCTTTATCGGGTAAAATATTACTGATGTTAAGAGATTATTTTAGAACTTACCAACCCAAAGAATGGTTATTTGAAGGTCAGGGTGGAGTAGGGGCCTATGATGAACGAAGTTTGGCCAACGTATTAAAACAAGCCCTTGAAAAAAGTAGAATAGACAAACCCGTCACTCTTCATTGGCTCAGGCACAGTTACGCCACCCATTTACTTGAGAACGGCACCGATTTACGTTACATTCAGGAAATTCTGGGCCATAGCCGCAGCACCACCACCGAAATATACACCCACGTCAGCACAAAAGGTATACTGTATGTCGTCAAACCAATCTGAACTTTTATGCATAAATAACTAAGGACATTTTCATTTTAAAATTAGTTAATTTTTTTGTTGTTTTTCACCAGTCGTCAAATTATTTCCAACATCGGACTTTGGCTCTTTTAAGGAGCCAGTCCTT
>CANKBS010000049.1 GCA_947480015.1 Sphingobacteriaceae bacterium | reverse complement strand
CAAGGACTGGCTCCATTAAAGAGCCAAAGCCCGCAGTTGGAAATAATTTGACGACTGGTGAAAAACAACAAAAAAATTAACTAATTTTAAAATGAAAATGTCCTTAGTTATTTATGCATAAAAGTTCAGATTGGTTTGACGACATACATTCAAGCTGGTTACTGATGACAAGCATCGCCTTATTTTATTTGGTTTATATGGTGCTTATGTACAGACAAGCAAAAATTCAAGACATCAGAGATTATGAATTTATGTTATACCTGAAGTTAGTTTTCTTGAATATTTATTACTTAGAATATGAATCAAAGTACCATTTAGACCCAACGATTGCTGAAGGCAAAGATGCCACTCGTGTAGGGCATGATTAGTACTATTCAATCGTACTAAGGCACATTCAGTGTATATTCATAAAGCTCTGCGTAATTAAGATGCCGTAGGCATCCTTTTAATTTGTTCTAATCTGTGTTATCTGTGAAATCAGTGTCTTTCCTTTTTGACGCAGATTCAACAGATTGCGTTGAACTATGTGTATAATGGCTACCTGCGGCAAAAATTACACTAATCATTTTGCTTATTGCCAAATTCGTTTTTACGGTTAAAAATGATTAGCTTCGTATTAAAATCTAGCCCATGGCAATTTCTTTTTCAAAAATCTGGTTTTACATAAATCGTTTTCTAACAGTAGCCAACGCTTTTATCATCGGTATGCTAACAGGTAGGCTCATAGATGCTAGAAAGGCTAAAGAAAAAAACATTCCGCTTTATTGGAATGTGTTTTTGTTGTTGGTGCTGCTGTTAATGGTTTTCTTTTTTATTTACGGTGAGTACAGAAGGGTGAATGATTGATTCCACTTTTAGACACGAATTACACGAATTACACTAAACTGTGTGCCTAAAAGCGCCTGCGGCGAAATTTCACAGATTTATATGCCTATTGCTACTTATTTATGTTACCCACACAGATCTGCGAAATTTATATGCCGAAGGCATTATTATAATTTACTCAAATCTGTGTTTCTGTGTAATCAGCGTCCTGCCTCTTTTGTTCGCGGGTATCTCCTATGAATTAAATTGTCTTTTAATTATCCTTCTCTCCCACCCTCAGCTCATCAATCCAAAATTTACCGGGTTTTAAAATACTTAATTCAAAACATAAGCGTTTCATGTCCTTAGGCATTTTGTAGTCATATTCATAAAGTCTCCACTTATCAATGCTTTCTTTACTCTCCATTACGATGCCTTTGGCTTCGCTCAAGGGGTTTACCGCATTAATTTTTATTTTAAAATCAGAACCGGCATTTTTGATGCGGAAACTTATTTTATACCTGCCGCCTTCTTTTACTTTTATTTCCTGAGCAATGCCCGGCGAAAATCTTCCGCCCTTGTCGGAGCAAAGTCTTACATCAAAACACAAACTTTGTTTGCCTTCTATCACATCGCTGGTATCATAACGCAGGTCCCAATCGCCCTCCCCACAGGTTTTTGGGGTATATACCAACCAGTTTACCGGTAAGTCGCTTTTTACTATTTCAAAACCGCCGTTTATGCCGGCGCTTTGGTCGTTTTCCCATTCGCTGAGTTGCGTCACACAAGAACTTAAAATTAAGGTTAAACTAAAAAGCAGGAGAATTAAAAGTGGCGCTAATGCATTTGTTTTCATGGTATTTGTTTTTTACACCACAAAAGTAAAATGCAAAAGTTAAACAGCTTTTGACCTAAATCAAATAATACGTTTTATTTTCCGGCGCGGATGCGGCTGAGGGTTTCCTGTTTCATACCCAGGTAAGTGGCTATGCGACCTAAGGGCGCGCGTTTGATGATTTCGGAACGTTTCTCAAACAAAGTATCGTAACGCTCTTTGGCCGATTTAAATTGAATGGAGATCAAACGCTCTTCCAATCGCGAATAATAATCTTCCAGAATTAATCTTCCGGCCCGTTCCGATTCAGGAAATAATTTATAAAGTGTATTTATTTTTTCGTAGGAGATGGCCTGCACTTCGGTGTTTTCAAAACAGGCAATACTTTCATACGATGCCTCGCGTGAAATAAAACTATAATAGGAAGTCGCAAAATCATTTTCCGCCGCGATCCAGTTACAGATCTCCTGATCCTTGGTTTGATAATAACCACCCGCCATACCGCTTTTAATGTAATAGAGGTAATTACATACCTTGCCTTCTTTTAAAATCAGATCATTCTTTTTAAAACTCAGGGCTTCTATGTTATTCTTTAACCAGTCTACCGCCCCCGGCGATAAGGCACTTAAGTTTTGTATTTTCTCTACTAATGGCATAATGAAGCTGCTTTAAAAATACTAAAATGATTTTATTCTTTTCTGTACTCTTAGGATTCTTTTTTGTGGCCCTTAATTCGAATTGCCTCGTTTAATTTCTGCATTCTTTTCACGTCAGGGGTGGCTATACTAGCGAAGTTTATTCTTAATTCATATTTTGGGCGCCTCCCAATCAGGCACTTCCATTATTTCGGAAGCCTGATTGGGACCGGGCTGCTCCGGGCTCCGCTGCGCTGCGGTTTTTTTTGCCGCTAAAGAGGCAAGCGGCAAAAAAGAACTAAAGCAGTCACACTAGCTGGCTCATCAAGCCACAGGCTTGATGCCCTACATCCCATGGCGCTTGCAGGTGTTTTAGTCTCTGCACAAACTGTTTAATTTAAAAGTCATTTATTTAAATTTATACACTAACAAAACGCATTAGCTCATAACGCGGACCGGCCTCAGAAATTCTCGCACTGAAATCCAGCTGCTTTTAAATGCGTGAACAAAAGCAGAGCCTAAGCGTTTAGCTACGTCTTGGCTTTGCGGTGGCTGATGGCGATTTGGTGTGGGGGCTTGCAAAGCAAGCAGCCAGCCCGTCCATAGCATTTTTTTTTAAATATAGGGTTTTGTATTTAGGCAGCCCTGCAAAAAAAATCAGGTTGGCAAATCGCCTTGACTTTTTTGTTACTTTTTGCACTTGTGCAGAGCCCCACGTACTGAGCCTGTCATGCTGAGCCTGTCGAAGCATGTCGAAGTATGTCGAAGCATCAAGAAAAAAGTAGGGCCGAAATTGAACGTGTTTCCAAAATACTATATGATTCAGCGATGCTAAACGCCTAATACTGGTAAAACCAACAGCCCTGAATTTCGCTACCTCTCAAAACCCTGCTCAAACCAAGCTTTGCACCTTTGCGGTTCTCAAGAAAACCTAACCCTTAATCTCCTCCAAATTCTCAAACAATTTAGTATGTTGAGTCTTAAAAATTCTTTCCATTACAAACTTGAGTGGTAACGGACTTTTAATAAAAATACTTTCTTCTATTTCTGTAAAATCATTTCGCCTGCTAATTTTAAAATGCAGATCCACCTGTGTTATTTTCTTCACTGTGGCTCTTATGCTTACGGTCATTGCCTTTGCGTCACTTTGAACTACTACAGGATAAGTAAAAGAGATCGGAATAAAACCAAATTTCAAGGTTTCGTGAACCAGATACTGATGATCTCCTTTAGGTTCTATTTTAAAAATCACCGGATGAATCGTTACAAAATGATCCATCTCGCTTAAATACTTAACTACCAATTCCGGACTTTTAGTCGTTTTAAAATGCCATGTCATTTCCTGAAACTGTTTCCTGAAAAATTATTTCTGCGATTTACTTTTTGTTTTCGCATTCTTTAAGGAATCAATCTGCGCTTGATTAGGCGACTGATGAATCACAGCCTGATTTTTTGAATTCACTTTTGTTGAATCCTTTTTTATCCCTCCGCCACCGGCACTGCCTTCCGATACAGCCGTACCACCGTTTTTAGTGTCGTTGTTTTTAATCGTAGCCGTTTTACTTTTTGCCTTGCTGTTTTTGGTGGTTGATTGACAAGCCCCCACAAAAGTAAAACACACACAAAGACTAGTTATGAATACTAATTTTTTCATTTTTAATAATGTTATTTTGATTTGAAATCACTAAAAAATAAATTCCCTCTGAGAGATTCGCTTTATTAAAGGAAAAAACATTGCCGCCTACATTTCCAAAGCCCTTGTATAATTGTTTAATCAATTTGCCGTTCATATCCTTAATGTCAATTTGTAAATCTGTTTTCTGATCCAGATTAAATTCCAGAGTAAAATTATCAATCACCGGATTAGGATAGAGTTTCATTTCTGTGCGATTAAAACTGTTTTCATTTAACTCCGCATAAATATCATTATCGTGTACTTCGGCTACCCAGGTATTCCAAAGTTTATTGCTGGTGCCATACATGCCACTTGCCCAAACCGATGGTCGGGTGCTATTATGCCGGCGCGTTATGCCTGTATAATCTCCCCAGCGTTCTTTAGAAGTGGAGGTATACGTCACGTAAGAAGCACTTGATTTTATCAGCACCGAACTCGACCAATTTAAATTATTATCACAATGCGCTACTCTTACCTCAGGATACATATTGGCCCCGCATCGGCCAAAACCAATCATCACCGCCGCATCCATTGCCGACGTGGCATACGAACAAACTGAAGGATAAGAATAATCGGAATCACCTGCAAAACCAAACTTAGTTGACTGATTGGTTTTGGTGTTCACATTTAAACGGTTGTAATTAATGCCGTTCCAGCCGCCGCCAATATCTGAATGAAACACAAAATGAATGGTGCCGTTTAAATAAAAACCACTCAGTGTTCTGCAATCGCCATTATCCAACAAACAAGTCGTGCCCAGTTGTGAAGCGTCACCCGCCGGGGCATACGATGTAGTTGGCACCGAATAATAATTTAATTGTTCATTGGCAGCCGACATGTCATCAGTTAGATCGTACAATTTAACGGTATTGCCTCCACCGGGTATGGTTGAAACCAAATAACAACCCGGACCATAATTACCTTGCTGACCGTTAGAAAGTGGTAACACCGTAAATGGAGAGCCCGTCATGCCGGTCCAGTATTGATAATTAAACGTACCGCCAGTAAAA
Source organism: Sphingobacteriaceae bacterium (assembly GCA_947480015.1). Taxonomy (GTDB): domain Bacteria; phylum Bacteroidota; class Bacteroidia; order B-17B0; family Aurantibacillaceae; genus Aurantibacillus. Next base: position 9,840 of record CANKBS010000049.1, on the reverse strand, counting down.
CCATTTGTTTTTTGAATTTGATATAAAACAGCGGTGCTAAAAACACTACCCGGTGAATTCGAAAATAAATTTCCACTAATGTATAATTCGTTTGTTGATACCGCTAGCTTTGGGTAATCGAACCATTTGCTGTTATTAAGCGGATTGCCGGTGAGTTTGTATTTCCACCAGCCATCGTTGGGGTTGTTTGATTTTGAAAAACAAATTAAGAGAAACGAATTTCCTGATGCTCCACTGCATTCTTGTGCAAAGAAAATAAAACGATCGGCACCCGAGTCATAAATAACTACAGGATCGCAAACACTGCTAATGCTATTATCATTAAAAAATGAGGTGATGGTATTGAAGTAGGCGTTTGTTCCATTCTCATCATCGTATTCGATGGTGGTATTGGCCACGCTCACGATCCAGCCCCCATCCGAAATGGCGATGGAATTATCCATGGGTGAGCCCCCGTTATTGGTATTACCCAAAAAATTCGTTCCAACAATTGGCGTGATGTTGCCTGCTGCCTTTTCAATCGCGGAGTATTTATTTTGTGAAGAAGCTAATTTTAAGGCGGTTTTTTCGGCCTTCATTTTTTTAATTAGTTCCTCCTCCGGAAAACTATGTTCTTTACCAATGCATTTAGTAATTAAACCCGGACGCCATTTAAGATCGGCACTGGGTGTAGTTATTTCGCCGGCACATTTTAAAGTAAACTCGGCCGATTTAATGGCAGAGCCCTCTTTGTTAGCGGGATCTAAAATTGGTTTTCGGCTGTTGTTTTGGGAAGAGGCATTTAAACAAAACAAACAAATGATGATACATTGTTGGATCCTTGTTTTCATGTGAGATTTTTTTGCAAGATTAAAGATACACATTATAAACGGGAATTTATTTCAACCTTTCTTAAATGTTGAATGTTATGATGATAATCAGTTAATGCTCTTTATTCTAAAACCAAAGCGCAAGCTTTTCTTAATTGTCAGTCTCAAAATTTTTCATTACACTATAAGATCTGAATTATTTAGAAAAATCTGGGCGCCCGAGCGGGCTTTCGCTACTCGCTCTTTTTGCCTCAAACTAATGGGAAGCAAAAAGGAGCTCAAACAAGCGCTCAATACCTGGCGCTCATCGTAATTTTAGAGTCAAGCCATACTGTTTAATTTAAGCGGTTATAATCGTTTAATATACTATATTAAATACCGCGCTAGCCCTTCATGTGTTTGGCCTCAGAAATTTTCGCTAATAAATCGAACTGCTTTTAAAATCGTGGCTAAAAGAAAGTTTAAGCGTTTCGCTAAGCCTCGGCTTTGCGGTGGCTGATGGCGATTTGGTGTGGGGGCTTGCAAAGCAAGCGGCCAGACCGTGCAAAGCATTTTTCGATAAATGGGCAGTGCATTTAGGTACACAGCGAAAAATTCAGGTTGCCAAATCGCCTTGATTTTTTGTGCCTTTTTGCACTTGTTCTGAGCCTGGCCGATAGATCTGCCGATACATCAAGAAAAAAAATAAATACTGAGATGAGATTGTCAAAAGATACGAATTCCAATAAAGCTAAATGATTACCACTAGGCGTCAGAAAATGTAAGCCGTCAATTGCCTTGACTTCTTGCTGCTGTCAACAAGCCCTTTCAAACATGTAAAAGCACGTTTGCCTTGCGTCAAGGTAAAAGCTAGGTCACGGCAGAACGCTTTTCCAAAATACCAATTAATACAACAAGTCAAAATCACCTCTTCCTTTTTATCGGTATCCAAACCTCTTCCTCCGAATCCGCATCTTCATGTTTGTATTTTTCGCCTAACGCGTCAAAATGCGGACGATCATCCAGCTCATAGTCAAAAGCCGGGAACCAAGTTCTGAAAATATAATCAAAAGCCTTAGAACCCTCAGAGGCTTTGCCTTTGTATAAAAAAACCGCGTATAAACCTTCCTCTAAATAGAACAGCGATAAGCCTTCATCCACTTCAGTTTCATCGGTTACTTCTAGCAATGCCCATTTTTCAAATTCAAGCGAGGGATTAAAATTCTGAAAATAATTTGGCGGATAAATTTGTAAGGAGTAGCGATCCGTGCCTATTGCGTTTTTGATTAAGTGTCTGTTCTGCATAAAACCTCGCCATAAGTCGGCGGTTTTATTTTGTGCCAGAGACATAAGGCAGCTTTTACCCAGCAGAATTTTTTTGGCACTATGTTCAATGCGACATTCCATTAGCTGTGTGGGTCAATGTCAAGATTGTATTTGTGTAAGAGTCCTGCCAAGCCGCTTTGTGCAAACCGGGCTTTTTTTAATTTGTTGAGTTCCGGATCGAGCGCATAATTATACGCCGTTCTGAAATCGGCCTTTTCGAGCAGCGTGCCTTCAAACTTCGCCTGCATTAAATCGCAGTTATCAAATAATGCCCCGCTCAAATCACATTCCGAAAAATCAACTTCCTGCAACATGCATTTTTTGAAGATGGTTTTTTTTATTTTCCGTTTAAAAAAAGAAGCATGGCTAAGGTTGCAGTTTTCGAAACTAATGCTTAAACCATGTTCGTTGCAGTTTTCGAAAAGCAGTCCGAGTAATTTACACTCTTTAAAACTCACATCCATAAAAGCGGTTTTGTATAATTTAGCCAGACTCATGTTACAACCAAAAAAAACACAGCCGTAAAATTTATAGTCGCTTAAATCGGCGTTCGAAAAATCGCAGTTCTTAAACGTACAGTTCTCGTATTCGCCCTTGCCCAGTGGCTCCATACTCAGATTGCGTTTTTCGAATAGTTTACCTTCGGTGTAGTTGTTTTGCATGTGATCCTATTTTTCGCTGGTCTTTATAATTTATTCCTTGGGCAATCTTTTCACTTCAATTTTTTGCAGACCTTTAATATAACGTCGGCCTGTTTGATGATCACTTAGAGTAGCTAAAAGAATACGATCAGGCATCTCTGTTATTTTTTTACCATCGAGTTCGGTGATAATGTATACCTGATCGCCCAATGGGTTATTAAATAATTCATTCCATGAAAACACCACTTTGTAATTATCGCTGGCAATGCATACAAAATAAAATTCATTCAGTTCGCGGGGTTTTTCTATGGGATATTCTGCTTTAGCGAAAAGTTCTTTCAGTAAAAAACCTTTCATGCCTTTGAGTGTTTGCTTTAATTCGTTGTGATTATTTTTAAGCGGGAGATCGGGAAGCGTTTTACTCGTGAAAGTAGCCAGATCATTGAGACTAAATACAAATGTCTGTTTTAATTCACCGCTAATGCTCAACGTATCGGTGGCGTTTGGTTTACGTTGCGAAAAAAAACTCAGACTGAAAAAGAGCGCGATAAAAAGTAAAACAGATCTCATAAAAATTACTTGTGAAACCAAAATTAAGAATCCCTTTGTGTTGGGCTAACAAATACTTTGAATTCTTTTAAAGAATTTTATTTTTTTGTTGCCGAAAAGGCATAAACCAAAGGCAGTTTATTGCCATGTTGTTTGATGCGGAATTTACCGGGCTCCGTTTCCACACAATCATTAAAACAATTGTAAGGCGAATAATCAAATTCTTCTAAACTATCAATTTGTAATCCTTGTTTTAATAAAACCCCTAGTACCTCAGCCATGCCATGGTTCCAGCCCACCGAAAGTAATTCCAAGGGTTTATCCTTATCGGCATAGGTACCGCTCTCCGATTCCACAATGGCTTCATCTTTAAAATAATTGTATGCTACTTTTTCGAACTTACTATCAAACATCCATACCACCGGATGAAAATCGGCGAACACAAATTTTCCACCGGGTTTTAAATACCGTGAAATGAGCGTTGCCCAGTTCGTTATATCGGGCAACCAGCCAATGGTGCCATAAGAAGTGAAGACCATATCAAATTGTTCAGTTAATTGATCGGGAAGATCATACACATTACAACAAATAAATGTGGTGTCGGTTTTTGTTTGTTGAGCCAGTTCCCGGGCATAGGCAATGGCCTTATCTGAGAGGTCGACCCCGGTTACCTGCGCACCCAGTCGTTGCAAAGAAATACTATCCTGACCAAAATGACATTGCAGGTGTAAAATGTTTTTGCCTTTAATGTCGCCTAAAAGATTTAGTTCAATGTCGTTGAGTGAATTTCTTCCCTTCAAAAAAGCGGGTACATCGTAAAAGGCCGATTGGGCATGGGTTTCCACACGGGCATTCCAGTTTTGCCGGTTAATGGCTTCGTAATTTTTTGCGGGATCGGTTTTCATTTTTTTGAATGTAAATTGGAGTTATTAAGATTGTTCAATATACAGGTTTTAGCCATTAAAATGATTACTTAAACAAACGCCAATAAAAGGCGAATTGAGAAAGTATTTTAAGCCATTAAAAACCTACTCTAATGTAAAAATGCACCTTTTTAGTACATTGACCGCATCCCTTATTTTTTCACCCTGCTGTTAGGTCGTACTAAATATCGTCTTTCAGCCCTTTCGTTTTTTTTGAATGTTGATTCCATAGAAAAAGAATGGATTTAGTCCTGATAAACTTAGAATCTACTTGGCCTTTGCTCTGATTGCAAACAACTAGTGTTTTGCGGAAATAAATTGTAAATTAGTATTCCAATTTTACCCTGTATGACTACTAAGCACCCCGTTAACGTACTCTTTGTAGACGATCAAACCAATAATCTTGATGGATTCAGAGCTAATTTCAGAAGAAATTACACCGTGTTTACAGCCGCTTCAGCCGAAGAGGCCAGGAAAATACTTTCCGATCACGACATTCATGTGTTAGTAACCGATCAAAAAATGCCACATACCTTAGGCACCGAGTTGATTGAAGAAGTGTTGGAAAAACATCCACATCAAACCCGAATTTTACTAACGGCTTATACCGACTCGGAGGTTTTGCTAGATGCTTTTCAAAAAGGTTTGATTTTTCAATACGTATTTAAACCTTATGAGCCCGATGCTTTGAAGGAGCTTATAGACAGGGCTTACGATCTTTATTCCTTAAAAAAAATAAAGGAACAGTTGTATAAAGAATACGTCAAATCTCAAGAAGAAATTCTGATCATGCAGGTCAAAAATCAGTTATGATTTAATTCTTTGGCTAAAATTACCGCTTTACGATTTAATTTATCGGGCAGCAAATCGGCCACAGACTTTGTTACCAGTAGTTGAGCTTTGTCGCTATTTATAGCAGCGTTACCTGTTTTAATGGTTGAAGAATTAAGTCACCCTTTTTTGTTTCAAAGTAATCGGCATCGGGACGCTGGGCTTTAAATACAAAACGACTCAAACAAACTACTAGGAGAATCAGGATTTTTTTCAAGTAAGGATTTTTAATTCGTCTATTTTAATAAATGGTTAGTTCAATTAACGAGCCACATTCTTGTTTTAAAAAGAAACGGAGGTGGCTCCATTGGCCAAAAGTCTTTATTCAAATGGCTTTCAGGACTCCAACAAATAAAGTCCCTGCACTTTTAACACAAATAAATTATGGCCTTCGAGTGTTTTTACCACCTTTTCTTTATCGTAATCTTTAATCACATGCGAAAAATTAAAATGGCGATTGAGTTTAGTGAGTTCGATGAATCGTTTTGTTTTTTCGAGATCATAACTGAGTTCTTTATACACGCGTTTTTCGTTTCTTACACCAAAACTAAGGCAGAGTTCAAGTTTATCGCCACGCACCTCGAGTTGTATAAAATAAATTTCATCTTTTCTTAAATTTACCAAATCTTGATTTAAGGTACAGGCGGAGCGGATATTGTCGAACAGGATGCCAACAAAAGGCGGTTTAGTAGCAGGTAATTTAAAGATGAGTTGCATAAAACAAATTTACAGAGCTGTAGACCCGCCCCCTTGCTATGATTTATAGTATTGTAGGCTTTTCGCTTCAAGTGCTTCAAGATTAGCCGCTTTGGATTTAAGCATATTCTTATCTTGTTGTTTAGCCTGAAGGTCATTTAGTTTAACAAAACAGATAAAAGAAAATAAAAGCTAAAATTCAAATATCATGCGTCACTTTACAATCCGTTGTTGTAAAATCTAAAAGTTAAAATTATATTTGTTGTATGTCTAAAGCCCAAATTTTATCGATGGTCTTATTCTTTGCATCGATTAACAGCCTTTTTGCCTGGGGACCAAGAGGTCATAAAATCATTTCACAAATTGCGCAAAAATACCTCAATAAATCCGTGGCCGATTCAGTTGATTTTTATCTGGATGACATTTCTTTTGTAAAAGCCACTTATTGGATGGATGAGGTGAAAATGAATATCTCGTACGATTTCATGAAGCCTTGGCATTATGTAACCATACCGGTTGATAAAACGTATGTAAGAACTAAAAATCCGGATATTATTAATGTGCTCGAAAATGTCATCTCTAAATTAAGAAACAAAAAAGCCGGTCCGAAAAACGAAGTGCAATTAGCCTTAAAAGTTCTGTTGCATTTAATGGGCGATTTGCATCAGCCACTTAATTGTGGTTTTGCCAGAGATAACAATGGCTTTAGTAGCAAGTTGCGTTTCTATTTTAAGTCCACCAATTTACACGATGTGTGGGAGTTTGAAATTTTAGAATATCAAAGTACAACCACCGAAGAATGTTTAGTACTTGCTAATAATTTAAGTGAAGCTGAAATAAGTGGTATGCAAATTGGAGATGTAATGAAGTGGACTCAGGAGAGTCGTTTGTTATTAGCCGATGTGTACGATTTTAAAGGCAATAAGTTAGGCGACGAATACCTCGAAAAAAATTCCCGTGTTTTAAAAATGCAATTAATCAAAGCCGGTATCCGGTTAGCCGGGGTATTAAATCAGATCTACAAGAAGTAGTTTAACTTTAGAATTTATTTTAATTAAATACTTTTTGTTACTCTAAATTCCGCTTAATAACTTGCTCTCGTAATTAATATCACGGAATATAATAGCCGTGATTTAATGGGAAATAATTTTTGCCATGAAAGCTATCGTAAACTGAAGAATGGAAAAGTTAAATACCCAGTTAGCGCCAGGGATGTAGGGTATCAAGCCTGTGGCTTGATGAGCCGGCTGGTGCAACAGCTTTAGTTTTTTTTGCCGCCTGTCTCCTTGGCTGCAGGACATCAAGGCTGTGCCTTGATGGGCCAGCTAGTGTGTTGAACCGCAGCAGGGCAGCAAGCCTAAGGCTTGATGAGCCAGCCTGTGCCTTGAGCCCGGAGCAGCCCGCCCGGGCGCCCAAATAAAAGAAATAACTCTTAAGGTCAATTAATTAGCCACTCCCAACACAGCCTGCAGCATGCCCAGATCATCAAAACTTTTTGGCATGGTGTATTTTTTATGCTTCAATTTTTCCAAAGCTTTGCCCGTGGCTTCACCCATGGCAATGAGTTTTTGATGCGGATGAACCGTATTCTTTTCAAAATACGCTTCTACATTACTAGGTGAAGTAAAAATAACGATCTCGTGTTCAGCCGAAATGTCAATGCTATGTTTTAAGGTTGCGTACACTTCCAAATTAATCACATTGTCACGCTTCACCATTTGCCATTGAATGCTTTGCATGCTGCCGCGGGCAATAGGAAATAACACGCGCGAATTACCAACCTTGCTACTGAATTGTTTGCCCACTAATTTAATATCGGTACTTTGACCAATAAAATCGGCACGTTTACCAAAGGCACGCAATTCGGAGCTTGTAGAGGTTCCGATGCAACCAAATTTTACATTTCCCAATTCGGGTTTTTGATTAAAGAAATAACGCACCGCATGTTTGCTACTAAAAAAGATCCAGTCAGTTTTGGGTAATTCTTTAATACGTATTTGTTTAAACTCGATTAAACTTGTTCCCTCTACTGTAAAATCGAGGCGTTTGAGAGCCTGTAATAAATAACTGTCTTCTTTAAATGTTTTGGTAATAAAAACTTTTCTGGGCTTAATGGCGTGAATATGATCAACCATCATATCGGCAAAACCATCGGTATCGAGGGTGTCAAAATACAGTTGTTTGGGTTGTTTATCCCAAGCTTCGGCATGACTGATCCAAACTTTAAAACGCAAACGGTCTTCATCCTCCTCATCGGTATCGCAGTAGACACCTAAGGGCAACTGACAGCCACCGTCAAACATATTTAACACCTGACGTTCGATGTTTATTTTAATAAGCACATCGAGGTCGCTGATTTGATCGATGATTTCTAGTAATTCGTTATCATCTTCACGGGTTTGCCATGCCAGTACACCCTGTGCAGGCGCAGGAACAAACTCTTCGGGATTTAATTTCTCAACATGCAAATCATCCACATCTAATTCCAAACGCTCAACACCGGCTGCTGCCAGCATAATGGCATCGTATTGACCTTCACGTAATTTTTTAATGCGGGTTGGTACATTGCCGCGTAGGTCGCTGATTTCAACATCGGGACGAAAAGCCAATAACTGCGATTTACGTCGTGAAGAAGAAGTGCCGACACGTGCATTTTTTTTAAGATTGTATTTGAGTGATTCGTCAACCGCTTCTTTTCTAATGAGCAGAAGTTCAGATGGGTCTTCGCGGCGTGAAACACCGGCTATCATGAGTCCGTCGGGACCATTGGTTGGCAGATCTTTATGCGAGTGAACAGCCAGATCGATGCTGCCGTTTAAAAGTTCTTCTTCCAGTTCTTTGGTAAAAAAACCTTTGCCTTCCATCTTCTCGAAGCTGGTATCCCATTGCTGACTTCGGTCGCCGGATGTAGAGATAATTTTTATTTCAACTTCCTGACCTTTTTCTTCGAGTAAATTTTTGGTGTAATTGGCCTGCCATAAAGCCAGGTCACTACCGCGCGTACCAATGATTATTTTTCTATTCACGCGGCAAAGTTAAAAATTTAAATGAAACAGAGGGCCTTAAAAAAGACCGCTTTTTAGTCCTTATTCGGGCCGACATAGTCCCGGCAATTGCTCTTGGCTAAAGGGTTCATCCCGCATGCGCGTGCAAATTTTCGGGTTTCTACGGGTACCAAATAAACCCTTGCATCTAAAACGGTTTTTTTAATTTATTTTTACCTTTACGTAACGAACATGAAAATTAATAATAAACAGTTTTAACAATCCTCATCTGACCCAAAAAACGGCAGGCCAAACAAAATAATTTATTTCGAAAATTTGGATGGCCTACGTTTTATTGCTTTTTTGAGCGTTTTTATATCACATGGTTTTTGGTTTTTCAAGTTACCGGCCAACATCCGAACTGGTTACCTATCTCTTTGAACGTGTTTTTCAAAACGGGGATTTGGGTGTCAATTTCTTTTTTGTGTTAAGTGGTTTTCTCATCACTTTTCTGCTTTTGAAAGAAAAACATGAAAAAAGAAGTATTTCCATTCCGCGCTTTTTTCTGCGGCGTATTTTAAGAATTTGGCCGGTTTATTTTTTAACCATCGTCATGGGATTTTTTTTAATTCCTTATGTTTTTAAAACAGGCAACCCCGCTTATTTTCCATTTATGATTAATATCCCAACAGACAAATTACCTTGGTACCTTTGTTTTGCTGTTAACTTCGACATGGTCATACATGGCATTAGTTACTTAGTGGTTGTTATTCTTTGGTCGGTATCGGTTGAGGAGCAATTTTATTTGGTTTGGCCATTGTTGAACAAATTCAGCTCCCGCTTTTTTCTTACTTTATGTATAGTCGTTTTAATACTTCTGTCTTTTTACTACCGTTTCCTCAATTATCAACTTTCCATCAATGTGAAGTATTCCACGTTTTCGGTCATGAGCGATTTGGAGTTAGTAGCTTTGAGTGGACAAAAAAGTTAAGCTGATAAGCTGTAACTTAAAGTCATGAAAAAAGAAAGAATCTTTTACAGTAAAGAGTTTAAACTCAAGGCTGTCGAATTATGCAACCAAAGAGGCAGTGTTGCCAGTGTT
>CANKBS010000048.1 GCA_947480015.1 Sphingobacteriaceae bacterium | reverse complement strand
TAGGGAAAGGGCTGCTCTGGGCTCGGAAATTTTCGTTTTTGCAAATATGAGAAATACTTTTTGGGCGCTCGGGCGGGCTTTCGCTACTCGCTCTTTTTGCCTTCAAATTCCCTGAAGCAAAAAGGAGCTCAAACAAGCGCTCAATCCCTCGCGCTCGTTGTATTATAGATTTAACAATTACTGTTTAAATTAAATTCTGTCATTGTTTTATTTAAAACGGCCTAATCAACCTCGCTAGCCCTTCAAGGCTTTCGGCCTCAGAAATTCTCGCTTTGAAATCTTTTGAGTAGATCAATGTACTTGTAACACAAAATTCGGATTGAAATTCTTTATATGTCAAGAGTTTTTGCAGACGTTCAGTTAGACGGGCGCTGCCTTTTTGACCTTTTGCAGAGATAGCTGCTGGACAGGTATCAATCGGAAATTTGGGGAGAAGAATTCTAATCTGAATTTTACAGTTTCTTTTTTTGGATCATTCTGCAAAACCGTGGAATAGATATTACTACTCTGTTCTAAAATATTCCCAAAAGTAAATTCTGAATACCGCGCCACTGACCGCAGCGCAGCGGAGCCCGGAGCAGCCCGCCCGGGCGCCCAAACAATTAATTTCCAACTTAGGCTAAACTATTAAAAAACTTATTAAAGAATAATCTAGCAACTAAAAAGCCACAAACTCTTGTGGATTGATGGGAGAGCCATTGAACCAGAGTTCGAAATGTAAATGTGGACCATTACTTTTTTCGCCGGTATTACCAACAACCGCTATGGCTTCGCCTGATTTAACGCGGTCGCCGGTATGTTTTAAAAAGGCGGCGCAGTGTTTGTAAATGCTAATGATGTTATTGCTGTGTTGCACCTGGATCACATTGCCATCTTGCGCTGTGAAGCCACTATAAATGATGGTGCCGTCGAGGGTGCATTTAATGGTTTCGTCTTGTTTGGTTACAATGTCCACCCCCAAATGATCTTCGGTCACATCAAAGGAAGTGGTGATCATACCTTGCACCGGTGTAAAAAACACCAATTCACTCAAGCCATTATAAATAACTTTGGCCACCGAGCCAGCGGTTTTATTTTTGTTGCTTTCGTAATCGGAGCGAAAGCTGAGGTCGCTGCTACTGGGCTTGGTACTTAAATGGGCGTATTTACCGGTGGTGTCTTTTTTAGGTTTCGGACTTTTGGCCTCGACATTTTCGTTAAAAACATTTAAAATGCTGTTAATGTATAACTCGCGACTCGATAACGTTTGTTCGAGTGAATCGGCTTTTATGCTTAAGAGTAGAATTTGTTTCCGTTCGGCTTCGTTGCCATAACCCGGAATGTATTCGCGTAGGGAGCTAAAGGCAATGAGGGCTATAACACCGCTGATGATAACGATGGTAGTGGCCGACACGCCTATGATGATGCCCCAGGGCGTGAGGCGCAATGAAAATTTCTCGCCAAAAGTAGTGTCGTTGAGGATTACCAAGCGGTACTTTTTCCTCAAAAAGATCCTAAAGCGCTTCCATCTGCTATGTAAATTGGCTTCCATTCGACTGTAAAGATGCAAAAAATTATTTTTTAACGGAAACTTGCAAGACAATAAAAGTTTCCATAGTTTTGTGCCCGATTAATTCGATATGGAGCCACAGGAGAAAATACTGAAATCGTCGCTTGCTTTGTTCTTTAAATACGGCATTAAGCATGTCACGATGGATGACATAGCTAAGGAGTTGGGCATGTCGAAGAAGACCATTTATCAGTTTTATAAAGAAAAGGATGATTTGGTAAATCAACTTTGTGATATTGAGATGAACAGTCAGGAGCATGAGTTTGATGCCATGGCTAAAGAGGCTAAAGACCCCATTCATGAAATGATGCTAATATCGGAACGGATGCGTTTAATGATGCAGAATGTAAATCCCATCTTTTTTATGGATCTGCAAAAATTTTACCCCATTGCCTTTAAACGTTTTCAATCCTTTAAAGAAGATTGTGCTTTTAAAGGTATTCTTAGCAATATCAAAGCCGGCATGGAACAAGGTTTTTATCGTCCTGATTTAGATCGCGAATTTGTGTCACGCTTGCGTTTGGCGCAAATAGACATGCTCATGTTTGGCAATTACTTCAGTTTTGAGAAGATAAGTTTTGTTAAAACCCATGAACTTGTGCTCGATATTTTTGTTTATGGTATCTGCACGGTAAAGGGCCACAAATTATTTAACCATTATAAAAAGATTAAAGACATCGAATAAAATTTTAAAAAAAATAACGAGAACCAAAATCATATGAGACCACTAAAAAAATATACGCTTCTGTTTTCCCTGATTGTGTTTGCCATTCAAACGCGGGCGCAGGAAGCCACTGCCAATGCCTTTAGTCTGCAACAGGCTATTGAGTATTCATTAAAAAACAGTCCGAATTACCTGAACGCCCAGTTGGATTATCAGAGTGCGGATTACCGTCGTAAAGAAATTACGGGTACGGGTTTACCGCAAATAAACGGAAGTATCGACTTAAAGGATTATATTAATATTCCTACATCCTTATTACCGGCACAAATTTTTGGTGGTCCGGAGGGTAGTTTTATCCCGGTTAAGTTTGGTACCAAGTACAACGCAACTGCCGGATTTAGTGCTTCGCAATTAATTTTCAGCAGCGATTATATTTTCGGATTAAAAGCGGCTAACGAATTCATGAATCTTTCGAAGATTAATGTAAGTCGTAGTAAAGCAGATTTGACAGCACAAGTCTCCAAAGCTTATTACACCGTTGTAATAAACAGAGACAGAATGAAATTACTGGAGGCAAATATTACCCGTTTGAAAAAAATATTTGACGATACCAAAGCCTTTAATCAGCAAGGTTTTGCAGAGTTGATTGATGTGGAGCGTTTAGAAGTTCAATACAATAACCTGGTTACTGAAAAAGATAAAACTTCAAAGTTGATTGGTTTATCAGAAACCATGCTTAAGTTTCAAATGGGTTATAAATTATCAGATTCAATTGTACTAAGTGACAGTTTGGATGTAACGGCTGATTTCACAGATCTGAGTAATATGAAGATGGATATTTCGCATAGACCCGATGTTCAGGTTATGCACACGCAACAAACATTGCTCGATTTGGATGTGAAACGCCAGAAATGGGGTTATTTGCCAACACTGGCTGCTTATGGTTCTTATCAATATAATGCTCAGCGTAATGAATTTACCTTACTTTCTTTTGATAAGAATGATCCCTTGAAAAAATGGTTCAAGATTGCCTTGGTTGGCGTTACATTAAATGTAAATGTGTTTGACGGATTACAACGCAATTACAGAATTCAACAAGCAAAGATCGCTTCCTTAAAAAATCAAAATACCATTAAATACCTCGAAATGGGAGCTGAGTTGGAGGCCACTGTTGCGAGTGTATCCTATAACAATGCCTATGCCAGTGTTCAATCACAAAAGAAAAACATGGAACTGGCTCAACATGTTTATGATGTGGTTCAGAAAAAATACCAGGGTGGTGTTGGCACAAATCTGGAAGTGGTAACGGCAGAAACCTCATTAAAGGAGGCTCAGACCAATTATTACAATGCCATTTACGACATGATGGTAGCTAAAATAGATTACCAAAAAGCAACCGGAACACTTACGAAATAAAAATAAATCAAGCAACGATAAAAAAAAGCACATGAAATCTATTACTAATTCTACAAACAATATATTCAATAAAACCATGTTAAAACATTCTTTCCTGATGCTGGCCCTTACCTTAGTAATGGTGGCTTGCGGCGGCGGCTCTGATAAAAAAGCCCAGCTCGATAAACTAAAAAAAGAAAAAGCTTCTCTCGAAACCAAAATCAGTAAATTGGAAGAAGAGATTGCTAAAACAGATACCACTAAAAAAGAACAGATCATTGAAGTGATTGCTAATCCAGTAAAAGCAGAGATCTTCAAAACCTATATTGAAATTCAAGGGCGTGTGGATGCCGACGAAAATGTGTCGCTGACTAGTGAAATGCCGGGTACCATTACAAAAATAAATGTAAAGGTGGGTGATCATGTAAGTAAAGGTCAGGTTTTAGCCGAAACCGATGCCCGTGCCATTATTCAACAATTATCTGAATTGGAAACCAATTTAGATCTGGCTAAACAATTGTTTTCGAAACAGGAAAATTTATGGAATCAGAAAATTGGAACCGAAATGCAATACCTGCAATCGAAAGCTACTAAAGAAGGTCTTGAAAAAAGAATGGGTACTGTTCAAGAACAATTGCGTATGAGTAAAATTATTACGCCTATTGATGGTACCGTTGATTTGGTAAACTTAAAAATTGGACAGGCTGTGTCTCCGGGCTTTGGTGTTATTAACGTGGTGAATTTCTCAAACTTAAAAGTAAAAGCCGATGTGGCTGAATCGTATACTGCACGGGTGAAGAATGGCAACGAGGTGTTGGTGTTATTTCCTGATATGGCCGATTCCTTGTATTCAAAAGTACATTATGCTTCGCGTTCAATTAATAACTTAACCCGCACCTTTGCTATTGAAGTGTTATTGGATACTAAAAATGAATACCATCCTAACATGGTGGCTAAATTAAAAATTAACGATTACCAATCGGCGAAACCTGAAATTTTAGTGCCGGTTAAATTTATTCAAAAATCAAGCGATGGTAGTTATGTGTTCACCTCAGAAAATGGTGTGGTAGTGAAAAAAGTGGTGACTGTTAATCGTGAGTACAGCGGTGTGGCTGAGATTGCCGGCGGATTAAAAGAAGGTGATTTACTCATTACTTCGGGTTATGACCTGGTTAATGAAGGGGATAAAGTGGATGTAAAAAAATAATTTCATTAAACACAAACAGGTTTAATAAAAAATTAAAGATATGATAGACAAAGTAAAAGAATTTAAACCATCGAGTTGGGCCATCGATAATAAGATGACCATTTACCTGATCACCATCATTATATGTATTGCGGGGATCATGGCATACAACTCTTTGCCAAAGGAAAACTTTCCTGATATTACCGTACCAACCATTTATATTAATACCATTAATGGCGGTAACTCTCCTACGAATATAGAAAATACCATTACCCGTCCCATCGAAAAACGTTTAAAAGCCATTTCGGGGATTAAAAAGTTTAACTCCACTTCGTTACAAGACGTTTCGGTTATTGTGGTTGAATTTCGCACGGATGTAAAGGTAGAAGTTGCCAAACAAAAAGTGAAGGATGCAGTAGATGAAGCCAGAGCAGAGATGCCGGCTACTCTAACCAAAGAACCCATGATTAAGGAAATTGCCTTTTCGGAGATTCCTATCATGTATATTAATGTGGCCGGTAATTACGATCTAAAGCAATTAAAAAAATATGCAGAAGATTTACAGGATCACATTGAAGGTTTAAAAGAAATTAATGAAGTGAAAATTGTTGGGGCATTGGATCGTGAGATTCAGGTAAACATTGATGTTTACAAAATGCAAGCAGCGCAATTAACCTTTAACGATATTTCGGGCGCAATAGGCAGAGAGAACCTTTCCATTACCGGTGGTAACGTGCCTTTGGAAGGCATGAAGCCAACTTTAAGTATTAAAGGCGAGTTTAAAGATCCGAAAGAAATTGAAAACATTGTGGTGACTTCCCAATCGGGCGCCCGATTATTTTTGCGCGACATTGCCGAAGTAAAAGATGGCTTTAAAGAAAAGGAAAGTTACTCGAGTACCAAAGGAAAAAATGTGGTGACTCTAAACGTAATTAAACGTTCGGGTGAAAATTTAATTGATGCCGCTGACAAAATTCAGAAGATCATCACGGAAATGAAGAAAAATGATTTCCCTGAAGGTCTGGATGTAACCGTGAGTGGCGATCAGAGCGCGCGAACAAAAGTGACCTTACAGGACTTGATCAACACCATTATTATTGGTTTTATATTAGTGACCATTGTACTCATGTTTTTTATGGGTGTAACCAATGCCTTGTTTGTGGCGCTTTCGGTACCACTCTCTATGTTCATTGCCTTTTTAATTATGCCGAGTATTGGTTTCTCCTTTAACATGATTGTACTCTTTGCCTTCCTGCTCGCCCTGGGTATTGTGGTGGATGATGCCATTGTGGTAATTGAGAATACGCATCGTTTGTTTGCCAATGGTAAACGCGATATTAAAACTGCCGCTAAAATGGCAGCGGGTGAAGTGTTTATGCCGGTACTCTCTGGTACCATCACCACGCTGGCTCCCTTTATTCCTTTGGCTTTCTGGGGTGGTATCATTGGTAAGTTTATGTATTTTTTACCGGTAACCTTAATCATCTCCTTACTCGCCTCACTCTTTGTAGCATACATTATTAATCCGGTTTTTGCGGTTGATTTTATGAAATCGCATGAAGAAGAACAAAGTAATTATGGAAAAATAAATAAAAAGGCCCGTATGCAATTGATTCTTTATGCGGTGCTGGTTTTATTCAGTTACTTAGGTGGACATCCGGGAATTGGAAACTTTATTATTTTCCTAGCATTCTTTTTAGTATTGCACCGTTTGTGGCTATACAAAGCCATCGAAGCCTGGCAGTTCCGTATTTGGCCGGCCTTTGTTGAGCGTTATGTGAGAGCTTTAAAATGGTGTCTGGTTAAACCATGGAGACCCTTGTTTGCAGTATTAGTGATGTTTGTGTTCTCGATTTTTTTCTTCGCAGCACGCGGACCAAAAGTGGTATTCTTCCCACAAGGTGATCCAAACAACATTTACATTTATGTGAAATTACCCGAAGGTACCGACCCTTCTATTACCAATGCTTTAATGCGTAAAGTAGAAGCGAAGGTATACACGGTTATTGATGAGAATGATCCGGTTGTTGAATCCATGATTTCCAATGTAACTATTGGAGTAACCGATCCGCGTGATGGGGATCAGAATTCCTATCCAAACAAAGGAAAGATTGCCATCAATTTTGTGGACTTTGAAAAACGTCATGGTAAATCAACCACAGACTACTTGACTAAACTACAAGCTTTGAAATGGAATTTGCCGGGCGCTGAAATTGCTGTGAATAAGGAACAAGCAGGTCCGCCACAAGCCAAGCCAATTACCGTTGAAATTACAGGTGATAATTTTGATGACCTGGTAAGAAATGCCAGAGATTTTGAAAAATATATTGATGCCAAAAATGTTGAAGGTGTTGATAATTTAAAATCCGATTTTGTAAGTAACAAACCGGAGATTGTTTTTGACATCGATCGTGAACGTGCACAACGTGAAGGTTTATCCACCTCACAACTGGCTATGGAGATCCGTTCGGCCGTTTATGGCATGGAAGCTACCAAGTTCAGAGATGTGGATGATGAGTATCCGGTTAATTTACGTTATCAGTTAGATCAGCGTTCAGACATTGAAACCATTCGTAATTTAAAAATTACGTACCGCGATATGAATTTAGGTGGTGTGATTCGTTCGGTGCCGATATCGGCAGTTTGTAATATTCGTTATGATTATACTTACGCCGGAATTAAACGTAAAAACAATACCCGTATCATTACCTTATCGGGTGATGTAAAAGAAGGTTTTAATCCAAATGAGGTAGCTGCAAAAGTGAAGTCGGTAATGGCCGGTTATCAGCCAAGTGGTTTGGTAAATGTGAAGTTTGGTGGACAGGCCGAAGATCAGGCAGAGACTACAGCCTTTTTAGGAAGAGCCATGTTAATTGCCATAGGTTTAATGTTACTCGTATTGGTGAGTTTGTTTAATTCACTAGGTAAACCACTCATCATCTTGTCTGAAATTATTTTCAGTATCATTGGTGTATTAATTGGAGTAGCCGCCTTTAAAATGAACATGAGCATCATTATGACCGGTGTGGGTATTATTGCACTGGGTGGTATAGTCGTCCGAAATGGTATTTTATTGGTAGAGTTTGCCGAATTTGCCCGCGAGGGTGGCATGAGTTTGTATGAAGCTACAGTTGAAGCGGGACGTACCCGTATGACTCCGGTAATTTTAACAGCCATTGCAGCTGTATTAGGTTTAATTCCACTAGCCGTTGGTTTAAATATTAATTTCGAAACCCTGTTCACACATTTAAATCCACATATTTTCTTTGGTGGCGACAGTGTGGTGTTCTGGGGACCACTAAGCTGGACGATGATATTTGGATTGATCTTTGCAACCGTATTAACACTCTTGTTAATTCCTTCCATGTATTTAATTACTGAACGTTTAAAACGCAAGTCAATTATTTTATTAAAACACTTCGATCTGCCAAAACCGTTTATGTATATCCCATTCCTGATCCTCATACTAAGATTTATTTTGCACCTCAAGGGTAAGAAGATAGAGTTCGGTAATTTGGATTACTAAAAAAAATAAAAAAGCCCTTCGCGTAAGGGCTTTTTTTATACGGCTTGAAATTTAATACGGGTCGTTACTGCTCTAAAATGGTTTTCTTTTCAGGCGACTCACGCATAATCATTTTCGTCTTTTATGCTGAGAATTGGTTTTTGGTCACTTTGGCTAAAGCCGAGCCCTAAGGCTATCGGACCAAGGTGGCTTGTGAGGAGGCTAAATAAATAGAAAACCTGCATTAGAGGCTTAACGAGACCGTGGCACTATACCATTCTGCCGAAAAAGTAATCGTTACATGTTTCCGGGTAACGCGAATATGACTTTTTTAGGTAAGGGCCTTTATTTACAAGGTTTAAACTTTTTTGAACGAGTCATAAACAGCTAAAACAAATGAATCAGCATCACCGTTATTGCCAAGCTTTAATCTTTCAACACCTTAAAGTATACTTGGTTTTCATTTTCAGAAACAAGTTTAATAAAATAAACTCCTTTGGCATATTGCACGAGGTTGAGTTGAACGTGTTTTGAGTCCTTTAAATCGTGCTCCTGCAGCAATTGTCCAAGGGTAGTGTAAACCATCATTTTCCCGGTATACTCTGCATCAAAATCTATATTAAGATTTGAATTAAATGGATTTGGATAGACCTGAAGGCCGTCACTTAGATTAGATTTAGGAATGTTGGCGCAGATGGAAACAATAACTTGTGCAGTTGTATCTTTGCTACAGCCGTTTGTTTCGCCTGTAACCGTGTACGTGGTATTCATAGCGGGCGCTACAACATACACCGATCCAAATAAATTTCCAGGCTTCCAAGTGTAGTGAGAAGCTCCGTTTGCTGTGAGGGCAGCTGTGTTCCCATAACAAACAACATATGATTTTGGATTAATGCTAATAGTTGGGTTTGGGCGAACACCAATGGTGTATTCTGCACTACTTGTACAGGAGCCAGAGGCAGGTAAAGTTGTAATGGTATAAATTGTTGTTACAGACGGACTAATGGTTATGTTGCTGCCGCTTAAGTTACCGGGGTTCCAAATATAGTTAGTTCCGCCAGTAGCACTTAGAGTAGCGCTAGAGCCAAGGCAGACAAACGTAGGTGTTGCTACAATATTTAAAGTTGCTTGTGAAAACACATTGAGCGTGTAGCTCAAACTTGCGTCGCATAAACTAATGGTTGGTGATGATGCGGTAACTGTGAAGATTGTTGTAGCAGTTGGATTTAAGATGACATTAGGGCCGTTAAAATTACCCGGCATAGTGGTGTATGTTGTGGCACCTGAATACGTGGTTGTGTAATTTTGGCCAATACAAATGGCAGGGTTTAAATCAGGAACAGTGATGGTTGGAGTTATAAGAACCGTTACAAAGGCCTGTGTGCTGGCGGTGCAGGCGCCTACGAAACCTTGTACTTGGTAGGTGGCGCTAAATGCCGGACTAACACTTATACTTGAGCTACTTAGTGATCCAGGATTCCAGCTATAGCTGGTTGCACCACTAGCGCTGAGAATTGCTGTTGCGCCTGAGCAAATAGTAGCATCGTTAACACTTATTGTTAGACCATTGTTTACACCAATTTGAACAGTAGCGGTATTGTAGCAATTGCCATCAGATCCATTAACGGTATAAATAGTGAGCGCAACTGGATTTACAACACATGAGGCACTCGTTACCCCATTTGGATTCCATGTATATGTAAGGGCACCACTCGCGCTAAGTGTGGAAGTGCCGGGCAAACAAATGGAAGAAGGGTTGGCAACCGCAATTAGGGATGGTAACTGAAACACAGTAAGTGTAGCTGTTGCTATGGAGGTGCAAGCGTTTGTTGCGAGACTTCCAATAACAGAATAGATTGTTGTACTGAGTGGATTTACAGTTGCCGAGCCACCTGCATAAGTTGCCGTATTCCAGGTATACGAATTAGCACCGGACGCAGTTAATATGGTTGAAGAGCCGGCACACAAGGTGCCGCTGGTAACTACAATAAGTGGGGCAGACGTTACACTCACGGTAACATTGGTTTGATTAAGGCAAGTCCCATTACTTCCCGTTATGGTGTAAATAGTGTTTGCCAGAGGCGATAAGAATTGCGATGACCCACTTAAATTCCCTGGGTTCCAGGTATAGGAGGTAGCACCACCTACAATAACGTTAACCGAACTCCCGGCACATACCGAAGCGTTAGTTGCTGAAAGTGCGGGAATAATATTAACGGTTACACTCAGTGTTTTGGTGTCATTACAACTAGCAGTAGTGCCTGTAAGGGTATATATAACAGTGCTGAGAGGAGCTAATAGTTGAGAGGCGCCTATTAAATTTCCGGGATTCCAGGTATAGGAGCTGGCGCCGCTTGCTAACATAAGCGTAGAAGAACCTGCGCAAATTAGAGCATTATTTACTACAAGTGTAGGGCTCGTTAAGATGTTAACCGTTAGTGTAGTTAATCCTATACAAGAACCATTAGCGCCTGTAATGGTATAAACGGTAAGAGAAACAGGATTTAAATTTTGAGAAGCGCCGATTAAATTCCCTGGATTCCAGGAATAAGAGCTAGCGCCACTTGCGGTTATCAGCGTCGGGCTGCCCGAACAAATCAGAGCGTTATTGGCGCTAATTGTTGGAGTCGTAAATACGCTAACCGTTAGTGTTGTTAAAGCTTGGCAAGATGAATTAGCACCTGTTACAGAATAGATGGTTGTAACAGTAGGATTCAAATTTTGTGTGGCGCCTACTAAATTACCAGGATTCCAGGTATAGCTGCTAGCGCCGGTTGCAGTTACCAATGTTGAGTTACCTGAGCAAATTTGCGCATTAGAAACAATTACACTTGGACTTGCGACAACATTCACCGCAACTGTTCCGCTACCTAAACACGAGCCAATGGCGCCAGTGATTGTGTAGATGGTTGATGAAGGTGGATTTAAATTTTGTGATGCACCGTTCAGTGCGCCCGGATTCCAGGTATACGTGAGCGCTCCTGATGCAGTAACTAAGGTTGAACTACCCGAGCATATACTTGCAGACACTACAGAAATTGTTGGGCTAGCAATAACCGCGATGGTATTGGTAGTTATTATTGATGATCCAATGCCGTTGCTTGATACGAGTGTGATGGTATAAATACCAGCCGTAGCATAAGTCACTGTCAAACTTTGTTGTGACGAGGTGTTCTGACTGGAGCCAGTAATGGTCCATGACCAACTTGTAGGGCTATTCGTAGACTGATCGATGAGATTAAGTGATTGGCCAATACAAATATTAGTAGGAACCGTAAAGGAAGCTGTAGGCGCAGAGGCCCCGCATAAAGTTGGATTAATTGCAGCCATGGCTGAATAAGTGCATATACCAGGCGAAACATTCCTTGTCATAACATCCAAACCAGCGGCAATATCCTGAGTAATGAGACTACGTTTATTTTGCGCATTGGCCAACGCGTAATGCATTGGATCGTTGGTATTGATTACATGTGATAGTTGATGTCCATGGCCTAATTCATGCAATGAAACCGTTTCAAAATCATATTGCACTCCGGTAGCATTTGCCGGACCGAATTGCCACGTAATTGCACTGGTGGTTGGTTCATCAAAACAAATGTCTAACTCGGACACATACCAATACACATTCAGACCAACAATACAGCCATTATAGTATGAAGTGCACCGGCCTAGCACACCAGCTGGTAATTCTGATCCAATATCAAAGCGGATAATATCAATTCCGTCAAATGCAATTGCATTTGTTGTCGTGGTAGCCCCGAGTAACCAATTAATATAGGTGTTACAGCGCCAGGTTGAAAAAGAACGTAGAAAAGAAGCCTTAGCTGCAGCGTTGGCGTCAAATGAAGTATACATGCGCCAGGTAATTCCTGCGCTACCGTTTAAATCTACATGACGCGTATTATGCATGGTGCTATTTGTACTATAATACACGTTTAGTTCACCATAATTAACGGTAAGTGTTTGTGTGCTTAACGTTGGACTACCCGCAACGGTTACACGAATTTGTCCGGTACCTGCTGTTCCCGAAACAGTGGATGCGCGGGTAGGTACGATTACTTGTATTTGTGTATTCGACCATGAAATATATTGGGAAGGCGCTGCCCCAATGAAGGTGGCTCCGCCATCATCGGCATTCTTGAATTCAACAATGGAAGTGCCTTGCGTCGTTCCAAAGCCAGCACCTGTGATAGTAAGCACTGAGAATGTACCCGCTGTAATAATGGTTGGTGAGAAACCTGTAACTGAGGCAATGGTATTATTGCTGTATTTGTTGTTAGTGCCTTGGGGCACTAAATTTGGTAGTGATCGGCCTAATAAATTTTCCAGTTCTTTTTTAAAGTCACCATTAATGTCTTTATAGGTATCAAATGGTGCTGAAGCCGTATGGTTGTTTAAATTAAATTTAATAAAACCCTGAGCATCGCTATAAGCTTGATATACCGGTGATTCAAACTGAGAGGCAGCGGAATGATTTATTAAGGTAAAAACACCCTCATCATTCTGAACAAGTTGCAAAGATGGTTCAACACTTTGTTTCATAAGGCCAAGCTCGCCTCCTTCGGTAATTATTTCTATACGTGTGCCGCTGAGTTCACCCTTTAAAATTTGCTTTACCTCCACTAAATTGGATGTGTAAATATAATTTTTGGCGCTGTTCCAAAACGATTGCCGAGCAATTACCTTACCTTCAAGGATTAGAGTTGATTGTTGGATGCGGGAAGCCAAACTCACCGGGTACAAAGAACATTGTGCAGAAGTAGTGCTAACAATTAAATAAAAAAACAAAAGTATCAGGTAGATTTTTTTCATACGATTTATCATGGTTAATAAATCTAAGGATTATTTTTTAATATCTGTATTCTAATTTGTTTAATTAATTTTGCTCTGCGCTTATTATGAATTCTGTTTACAATCTACTGTGTCTATTTATTCCTCTTCGTCTCGATAGTCGCTTTCAAAACCGGTAAAACAGTCTGTTGGAAAATAACCCGAAACGCCTTTGCATAGAGCGATACATGTATATTAAATAACTTTTGGCTCCGTATCGGGTTTCCATAATGTAATCTTTTTTCCATATTTAGGAAATCTACACAAGGCTTAATTGTTAGTTTCGAAAGTGTTTTTACTATGCAAAGAAATACCCGTTATTGTAAAGGGAAACACTTAGTCTAATTTTAGTTCACTAGTCGGATCCCAATAAACTTTTTTAAAATCCTGTACCTGATCGTTTTTAACTTTAATCTTTTCTTTTTCGAGTAATTCCTGCATTTGAAAGGGTGTTTCAAAATGATGTTTGCCGGTTAAGAGTCCGTTTCTGTTCACCACCCGATGGGCTGGCACCTTTGGTTTTATTTGATGCGCGCCATTCATGGCATAACCAACCAAACGCGACGAGGTTTTGGCTCCCAGATAAGCCGCTATGGCCCCATAGCTGGTAACACGGCCTTTTGGAATGAGCCGCACCACCTGATAAACCATGTCAAAAAAGTCTTTTTCGGCCATTTTCCGTTCTAAAATCTAGTCCAAAATAAAACAAATCAACTATCTTTGCAAACTATGGAAAAACGTGTTAGAGTAAGATTTGCGCCCAGTCCAACCGGTGGTTTGCACATGGGCGGTGTGCGTACGGCATTATTTAATTATTTGTTCGCCAAAAAGCATGGCGGTGATTTTATATTACGAATTGAAGATACCGACCAAAACCGCTTTGTTGAAGGCGCGGAGGCATACATCATAGAAGCTTTAAAATGGTGCGGCATAGCACCCAATGAGGGTGTTGGTTTTGGTGATGGTAAACATGCACCCTACCGCCAGAGTGAACGTAAAGAACTGGGTATTTATAAAAAATACGCCGATCAATTAATTGAAGGCGGACATGCCTATTACGCTTTTGATACCTCGGAAGAACTGGATGAAATGCGCAAACGTTTGGAAGCCGCTAAGGTATCGGCTCCGCAGTACAATGCGGTTACCCGTCAAAACATGCGTAACTCATTAACCCTGCCGGAAGATGACGTGAAAAAATTACTAGACACTGGTGCTAAATATGTGATCCGTTTAAAAGTACCGCGCAACGAAGAGATTCGTTTTAATGATATTATTCGTGGTTGGGTAGTGGTGAACTCGGCGCAGGTAGATGATAAAGTGTTATTAAAGAGTGATGGCATGCCAACTTACCATTTGGCGCATATTGTAGATGATATTGAAATGGAAATTTCTCACGCTGTGCGCGGGGAAGAGTGGTTGCCAAGTGCACCGGCCCACATTTTAATTTACCGGTATTTAGGTTTGGAAAATGACATGCCAAAACTGGCGCATTTACCTTTAATCTTAAACCCCGATGGGAATGGAAAAATTTCAAAACGTGAAGCGCGTTTTCCGGTATTTCCTTTAAGCTGGCAAGATCCTCGCGAAGCTACGCCATACGTAGGTTACAGAGAAAGTGGTTATTACCCCGAAGCCTTTGTAAATATTCTCGCTTTGCTGGGTTGGAATCCCGGTACCAACGAAGAAATTTTTAGTGTTGAGCAATTAGCCAACTTGTTTGAATTTGAACGGGTGCATAAAAGCGGCGCTAAATTCGATCCCGAAAAAGCCAAATGGTTTAATCAACAGTATTTGCGTATGCAATCGGATCATGAGCTGGCAGAGGCTTTCAGACCGACTTTAAAAGAAAAAGGATTTGAAAAAGACGAAGCCTTTTTAATTGAGTTTTGTAAACTGGTAAAAGAAAAAGTGCAGTTTGTGCACGAATTCTGGGATCATGGCAAATATGTTTTTATTGCGCCGGATACTTATGATGAAAAAGTGATGACTAAAAAATGGAACGATCAAAGCAAAGCATTGTTTACACGTGTTTTGAATGTCTTTGAAAACATCACCAACTGGACATCACAGACCATTCACGATGATTTTGAAAACTTAGTAAAAGAAGCCGGTAAAATAGACATGCAATTACTGCGTGTGTTAATTACAGGCGTGGCCGGTGGTCCGCAGTTGTTTGATATGATGGCGCTGATAGGTAAAGAAGAATCGGTAAAACGTTTAAGCACCGCCTTAAGTAAATTATAATTTTAATTTTCTTTAAAAGAAGCCTCACAATTTTTAAGGGGCTTTTTTGTTTTAAACAGGAAACAAGAGTGCTGTTGGAGCGAAGCGAAGACAACGATTGAGCAATTCTTGGGAGATTTCAAAGCGAGAATTTCTGA
The DNA here is from genome assembly GCA_947480015.1 of Sphingobacteriaceae bacterium. Taxonomy (GTDB): domain Bacteria; phylum Bacteroidota; class Bacteroidia; order B-17B0; family Aurantibacillaceae; genus Aurantibacillus. The sequence continues at coordinate 257 of CANKBS010000048.1, read as the reverse complement.
GGCCGAAAGCCATGAAGGGCTAGCGAGGTTGATTAGGCCGTTTTAAATAAAACAATGACAGAATTTAATTTAAACAGTAATTGTTAAATCTATAATACAACGAGCGCTAGGGATTGAGCGCTTGTTTGAGCTCCTTTTTGCTTCAGGGAATTTGAAGGCAAAAAGAGCGAGTAGCGAAAGCCCGCCCGAGCGCCCAAAAAGTATTTCTCATATTTGCAAAAACGAAAATTTCCGAGCCCAGAGCAGCCCTTTCCCTA
>CANKBS010000047.1 GCA_947480015.1 Sphingobacteriaceae bacterium | reverse complement strand
GAACATTGTATTGGCGCAAAAGTTAACCACAAATTAGTACCGCTTAGTTATGAGTTAAGCAGTGGTGATCAGGTGGAGATATTAACCAGTAGTAAACAAGCCCCTAAAGACGACTGGTTAAATTTTGTAATCACAGCAAAGGCCAAATCTAAAATAAAGGACAACCTAAAAGAGCAAAGAAAAAAAATTGCAGAAGAGGGAAAAGATATTATTAAAAGAAAATTTGAGCGCGTAAAATTTGAATACACCACAAAAAACGTAAATGAATTTTGCCGTTATCTTAAGTTGCCTTCATCTCAGGAGCTGTTTTACAGGGCCGCACTTGGGAATGTTGACGTAAAAGAAATACGAGAGTTTATTAAATTCAGAGAGTCGCCGGTTAAAAAAACAAAAAAAACAACAGCTCCTAAATTAGAACAATTAGTTACCAGCGCACGTGGAAAAACCGACATGCTGGTTATTGGAGACGACCTTCAAAAGCTCGATTACAATCTAGCCCCATGCTGCAACCCAATTCCGGGTGATGACGTGTTTGGTTTTATTACTGTAGGTGAAGGCATTAAAATTCACCGCGTTAATTGTCCCAATGCGATTAAATTACTTTCAAATTATGCTTACCGTGTGGTTAAAGCAAAATGGGTGAACGACCAGCTCATTTCGTTTTTAGCAGGACTTAAAATAACCGGTACCGACGAATTGGGAATTGTAAATAATATTACAAAAGTTATTTCCAATGAAAATAACATTAATATGCGTTCTATCAATTTTGATACCGATGATGGTTTGTTTGAAGGAACCATCATGATCTATGTTCATGACACCAAACACTTAAATCATTTAATTTATAATTTGAAGAAAGTTAAAGGCGTGAATCGTGTTGAGCGTATAGATGAGAAACACTAGTATTTTATTTCACGTTGCTTTAATTTTTTAGCCGGATTTCCCTGATAGATCCAATTGGCTTCAATGCTGGCCGTAGCAATGCTTCCAACGGTAAGCAAGCTGTTTGCGCCTAATCTAACACCCGGACAAATAACGGTTTTGGCCCCTGCCCATGCCCCTTCTTCCAATGTAATTTCACCAACAAGAAGATCAAAACTTGTTTTTTTGTAATTGTGATTGCCGCATAATAATAGGGCCCCTTGAGAAATACAGGAATGGTCTTTTAACGTTACTTTGGCTAGGTTGTCAATCCATACCTCTTCTCCTATCCACACATGATCGCCAATTACTAGTAACCATGGATATTTGATTGAGACATGAGGTTTAATAATAAGACCAACGCCAAGCTTAGCGCCAAACAAACGTAATAAAAAACGTTTTGGTCCATAAAAAGGAAATGGCGAACGAAAAAAACACAGATTGATGGTATACCAAAGCACGCGGTAAATCAATGATCTGCCGGGTTTATACCAATCATTATTAAAAGTTGACAAATCAGTTTTTAGTCCCGTCATTAAATAATTTTTTATATTGATTTGTAATTACGTCGTGGTCGATTTTTTTACTAATATAATTAATTGCTTTTACACTCATGGCCGAAAATTCTTCCTGATTTAAAGCGGAGCATTTTTCTATGGCATTTATAAAGGCCGTTTTGTCACTTAAGCTTATAGCGTAGCCTGCGCCTTCCTCTTCCATATCGATCCAAGGGGTTTGGTCGCTAATAATTACCGGACACCCACAAAGTAAACTTTCAACAATGGAATGCCCAAAGTTTTCGTTTAAGGTGGGTAAAAAAAGGAAATTATAGTTACGAATAGTTTCTTGCACTTCGCTAAAATTTAATTCTCTTATATAGTTAACATTAATGTTATGCGGAAGCTGATCAATTAGTGTTTGACAATACTTCCAATATTCCTGATCCTCCAGGTTGCCATAAATATCATATTCCACTTCATATTCCTTTGGAATTGATTTTAGAGTTTCGAGCGCGAAATGCAAGTTCTTCACTTTAGCAATTCGTGACAAATAAAATATTTTTATGTGGTTCTTCTTTTTAACACTTTTGTTATTCAGCACGCTACCCGAATTCACGTTTGGCGCAATAACTATATGAGCTGTTTTGAATTTTGATGTTATGTCTGTTTTCTCCTGTTCCTGAGTTGCATGAAAAATAACATTTTTATAGAATCCCAAAAGTTTTGCCAGCTTAATGTAAAATTTCTTCTTAAATGATTTAAGCCCTAATGCCCCCTTTCCAAGCATCCCTCTAGGGGCTAACACAATTCTTGCCCGAATACGGTTTTTACGCGTAATGTTCAGAATATTAATTGAGAAATTGAAAGACCAAAAACTATTAATATATACTACCGCTGGATCTACTTTTCTTATAATATCCGTCATATTACTAGTGTTGAGGTGTTCTTGGCTAAAATAATAATAATGAATATCCGCCTCATAAGTCCATGTATTTGGAACAATTGACGAATACGGTGTTTTGCTCCCTAAATCATGATTAGTAGTTATAATGTAAAATTCGAAATGCCTTTTGAGTAAATTCATGAGCGAATAAATCGACCTAACGGGTCCGCCGGCCTTGGTTCCGGGCAGATACCAATCAATTAATATTACTATTTTTGGTTTTGACACGTTCTTTCTAATTTATCTTATTCTCTTCCATCCAAACGTTCAAAATTACAAAATGCCAAATTCTACTCCAAACAACTGTTTGATCCCCTCCTAAAAACCGCTTCCATAAATTCTTAAGCGAACCTTCAACAAATATATTTTTGTTTTCAAGTTCTATAATATTCATTTCACAAAAATATTTTAGCTCGTTTTTAAGCCAATATTGCCAAGGCAGCGTGAATCCCATTTTCGGACGATTCACGATTTCTCCAGGCAATAGGTCGCCTAAACTATCAACCAATAATTTTTTAGGGGTGTGCGGATATTTGTATGTGTCATTAACGCCTAATACAAAATCAATCAAATGATGGTCCAGAAACGGTTCACGAATTTCTAAGGCCACCGCCATGCTCATTTGGTCAGCGTCTCGCAACAAAGTGTTTTGCAAATAGGTGCTTATTTCTGCCACAGAAACGGCGCTAAGCAAATGATCTTCTATCTGAGGCGCCTCTGATACAATTTCCTGAATACGCTTAAGTGGCGAAGCGTTATTTATGAGAGATAAAAGCTCCTTATGGGTGTAAAGGCTCCTATTTAATGGGTAAGCCGAATTAAAATTAATCTTAGGCTGTCTTAAGAGTTCTGCTATTTTGTTGCCGCTTACCGATGATTTTTTTTGTTGGATCATGAATCCGGCTGTTCTTCTGGCTATTTGAGGCAGGGCATTTAGCCACGACTTCTTTTGTAGTTCTGCCATCCGCTTAAAAACATCATAGCCTGCAAATAATTCATCGCCTCCAATACCACTTAATGCCATGGTAACGCCGGCGTTTTTTGTTGCTTTAGAAACAATATACGTATTCGGCCCATCGCCACTTGGATGGTCCATTGCTCTTAATGCTTCCGGAAGTTGCGTTAAAAAATCACCCGGACTTACTTTTATTTCGTGATGCTGTGTGTTGAATTTTTTTGCAATAAGTCTGGCATAAACCGATTCAGAAAATTCACTTTCATCAAAACTAACATTAAAGGTTTGCACTTTTTCAGTGCTCACTTTGCTCATCAATCCAACCACTGCGCTTGAATCAATGCCCCCCGAAAGAAAGGCGCCAAAAGGCACATCGGCAACTAAACGTCTTTGCACAGAAAGACTTAGAAGTTCGTTCACCTTGGTACACGTTTCCGCATAAGATAATTCGTCGGATGTTTTTGATATTTTATCTATAAAATAATATTTGCTGATCTCGGCTTTCTGATCCTTATATTCCATGTAATGCCCAGGCATCAGCATTTTTATGCCTTTAATAATGGTATTAGGCGCTAATACCGTTTGATACATGGCGTACTCCGCTACGACATCTCTGTTTAATTGAAATTTTTTTATACCCGAATGAATAATGGGCCTGATTTCGCTCGAAAAAACAAATCCATCATCGCCATAATAATAATACAAAGGTTTCACCCCTAAACGATCTCTAGCAATAAACACGCTTTTTGCACTGGCATCGTAAATAGCAAATGCATACATGCCATTAAAATAATCGAGGCATTTATTTCCCCAGCGAATATAGGCCGCTATAATCACTTCCGTGTCGGAACCCGTCTTGAAAAAATAAGGTAGATTTTTACTGCCCTGTGCCGCGCGCTGCAACTCGAGTTTCAACTCCTTGTAATTATAAAGTTCTCCATTATAAACAATAACATAACGTTTATCGTTCGAAAAAAAAGGTTGGTTGCCGTCTGCGCTCAAATCTATAATGGATAAACGACGGTGCCCAAAACAAAGGTTGTCGATCTCCCAAGCGCCATCATTGTCCGGGCCACGATGAGCCAGGCGAGTATTCATTTCCCTAACAAGTTTTAATTTTACCGCCCCAGAAAGCGTATCGGAAATAATGCCATTGATGCCACACATAATCCTTATTCGATCGATTTTAAGAAACGTTCATCGTTCATCATTCTTTTTATTCCCTCTTCAATGTTGATGAGTTTTTTGTTTAGGATCTCCCGCATCTTTTTATTATCAGGTTGTCTGCGGGTCATATCGCCTTCTTTAAGAGGGGGCAGAAATTCTATTTGTGACGTTGAGCCTGTAAGCTTAACGGTTAATTCAGCCAGATCACGAATCGTCATTAATTCATCGTTGCCAATATTAATCACATCATTCACTAATAATTTCTTTTCAAAAATGCGATGACACACTTCTACCGTGTCGTCAACATAAGTGAAGGTGCGGGTTTGAGAGCCATCACCATAAATGGGGATTTTTTTATTTTTTAATGCCGCTTCTAAAAAACGAGACACCACAAAATCAATGCTCTGATTCGGTCCATAGGTGTTAAAAAATCTAAAAATAGTATACGGCAACTGAAAGGCCTGCCAGTAACTTCTGAAAAAAGATTCGCCAACGTTTTTAACCACAGCGTAAGGTACCCTTGAGTTTAACGGTGTACTATGTTCGTTTTGTGGTAATTCAACAGGCTCGCCATACACTTCAGAACTGGATGAAAAATAAACATGTTTAACCGAAGAATTCTTTGAAAGATTCAACACGTTTTTAATGCCTTCAATGTCGTTCAAAACAGCAATCGGGTTTTCCTGTGTTCTGATAACACCAACAACGGCGGCAAAGTGAAAAACGTAATCAAAATTATACGATAACATCACTGAAGAAATATCATTAGCCTGATTCACATCGGCCTTTATAAATTTCCAATTAGTTTGTTCGGGCTTGGGTAATTTACTAAGAAGACCAGTAGATAAATCATCCACTATCACAACAAAATTGGCTGGGTTGCTTAATAGTTTTTCAACCAACGCACTGCCAATGTTACCAGCCCCGCCTGTAACTAAGATCTTATTTTTTGCTTTCATTGTATATTTTTATCACTGTATTGGCCCATTTTTCAGGGCTATTCGCTTGGGCCAATTCATGGCTTCTTTCGGCCATTAAAATTAACGCTTTACCGCTTAGATTTATCACCTTTTTAAGCGCGTTTTTAATTTCTTCCAAACTGGAAGGCGAAAATAAAAATCCATTCTTATTATCATCTAAAAAAACCTCCTTAGCGCCAACAGCGCTGCTCAATAACAATGGAAAGCCCGCCGCCGCATACTCCTGAACCACCACGCCCCAAGGCTCAAAACGGCTCGGCAACACAAAAACGCCGCATTCTTCCAATATGGGATCAAGGTCTTTTGGTTGTACAAAGCCAAAATGTTTTATTTTGGGATGTTGTATCGGCTCAAGATCGCCTGCCCCTAAACACCACAATTCCCAGTCATTGCTCTGTTCCTTTTGAAGCTCAACAAAGGCCTGCCAGAGATCGGCAAGGCCCTTAAAATCAAAATAACGGCCAACGTATAAAAATCGTTTTGGAATGGCCTTTTCCTTTATCTTTTTATTACGAACATAGAGTGCGTTAAATTTATTCAAATCACAACTGTAAAAACCCTCATGTATGTTTGAATCTCTAAACCCTAGTTTGTTCAAGTACGTTCTTTGTATTTTACCGGGAACCCAACCATGCGAAAACGTGTTCAATAAAAAGAAACGGCTTAATGCCATAGCTAGATATTGTTTGGCAGAAGCCCTCCAATGTGTATCACAAGTAAGTACCGTTGGAATTTTTTTAAAATAGTCTTTTGTAACCGCTAAATAGTCTTTGTCAAGCCAACCGCTGCAAATAATAATATCCGGATGTATGCTTGCCGTTAATTCTTTTAATTTTTCACGGCTGTATTCTTCCTTTTCATACACCTTTATACCCTCTGGATAATTAAAGTCAAAAGGCGCTTCTTGGTTTAATGGCCAGCGTATAATATGCACTGCGGCTGACTTAGAGAGGGTCTCGCAACATTTCAAAAAATAGTCGGCTATTTCTGTATATAGGAATAAAACGTTCATCCAATAATATTCACCTCGCGCTCAAGAGTCAAACCAAATGCTTCAAATACTTTTTCAATCACGAAGGTCGATAGCGCATATACATCCTCACCCTTACAGTTATTTATATTTATGAGTACCAAAGCTTGCCGGGTATGCACCGCCGCGCCACCTTGTTCATAGCCTTTTAAGCCACATTGTTCAATTAACCAGCCCGCAGCAAGTTTATAATTTCCTCCAACAAGCGGATAGGCAACCAAAGCCGGAAAGGTGCTTTTTAATGCTTCATATTTTTCAACGGAGACTTCGGGATTCTTAAAAAAACTCCCGGCGTTTCCAAATTCCTTAGGGTCGGGTAATTTAGTTCTGCGAATATTGATCACGGCATTTGAAACATCCCTAATGCCTGGCGCTTTCACCTGCATGGCTTCTAACTCGGTGTTAATGGCTCCATAACTGGTATTCAAAACCGTATTTTTTTTTAAACGGAAACTTACTGCGGTGATTAGAAACTTATTTTTTAAATTTCGTTTAAAAACACTTTCCCGATATCCGAACTCACAAGCCTCTTTGCTAAACCTTGTCAATTCGCCGTTTATAACCGAACAGGCTTGCAACTCTTCGAACACTTCTTTTATTTCAACACCATAAGCACCAATGTTTTGCATGGGGCTCGCACCAACACAGCCTGGTATTAAGGACAGGTTTTCTAAGCCTGCAAAATTTTTATTCAAACACCATAGCACAAATTCGTGCCAAACTTCACCGGCAGAAGCCTTTACAACTACATCGTCCTGTGTTTCTGAAACAACAAAGATGCCCTTAAGATTATTTTTTATGACGAGGCCTTTAAAATCTGATCGGAAAAGCAAATTACTTCCCCCACCGATGATTAGTTTTTCGTTTCTATTATAAACATCAGATTGAATTAATTCTTTAAAATTGGCAATTGAATTTATTTCTACAAAATAATCGCAATAAACCTCTATCCCAAACGTATTAAAGGTTTTAAGGTTTACCCGTTCTTTGATCTCAATCATAATATACAAAAATATATAATTAATTAAGTGTAATATTTCTATCTTTAACCCAATATCAACAAAGTATTTGTTTACAACAAAAAAAATAGCTCTGGTTTCTGTTATCAACGATTTGGTGACCGATAACAGAGTTGCTAAAACCTGTGAAACACTTGTTGAATGTAACTACCGGGTTGTTTTAATCGGACGCAAACTACCACATTCACTGCCCTTGCCCAATTGGTCTTACAAAGCCGTTCGTATGAATCTGTTGTTTACTAAGGGCCCCTTATTTTACCTGTTTTTTAATCTTCGTCTGTTTTCTAAACTTTTGTTTTCTAAAGCCGATTTACTAGTTGCTAACGACCTCGATACCTTGTGGCCTAATTACCTGGTTTCAAAGTGGAAGAAAATTCCTTTAATTTACGATAGCCATGAGCTTTTTTGTGAAGTGCCCGAATTACTTAAATCACCATTGAAAAGAAAAATCTGGCTAAAGCTCGAAGCCAACATTGTTCCGAAACTAAAAAATTGTATAACGGTTAACGAAAGTATTGCTCGGATCTTTGAACAAAAATATAAGGTAACCTTCCATGTAGTTCGTAATATAGCGCAATACAAATCCGACTTCCATCCTAAAACCCGAGAAGAGCTTGGCCTTCCATTCCATAAAAAAATAATACTACTGCAGGGTGCTGGCATTAATATCGACCGGGGCGCCGAAGAACTCATCGATGCCATGGTCTACCTCGATAACACCTTGCTGCTTATTATAGGTGGTGGCGATGTGTGGCAACTGCTTGGCGAAAAAATCAAACAACAAGCCCTTGAATCAAAAGTGATACTCGTTGATAAAATTCCTAAACACGATTTGATACATTACACCGCTAATGCCGACCTTGGCTTAAGTGTTGACAAAAACACCAACCTTAACTATTTCTATAGTTTGCCGAATAAAATTTTTGATTACATCCACGCCGGACTTCCCATATTAGCTAGCCCTTTACCCGAAATTGCCAAAATCATTGAAACTTATTCCCTTGGTGAATTCATCGAAAACCATAACCCGGTGCACTTATCAGAAAAAATCAAGAGTCTTCTTAATTCAGAAAAACTAAATCTATATAAACATAACACAAGGCTTGCGTCCACCGAACTTAACTGGGAAAAGGAAAAACAAAAGTTAATTAAAGCAATAATGGATCTTGGGCGTTAAAATTAAAACCCAAAACAAATAAAATACTTAATTTTGAAAAGACATTTATGGAATTTTCAGCTCAACAAATCGCAGAATTATTAGGTGGAATCTTAGAGGGTGATGGAAACGTCAGCGTGAACAATCTTTCAAAAATTGAGGAAGGCGCTCCAAAAACCTTATCATTTCTAGCCAATCCGGCTTACACCAATTTTATTTATACCACCAATGCAAGCATTGTAATAGTGAACAAATCACTGGTATTGGACAAGCCTGTTAAGACCGGCTGTACGCTCATTCGTGTTGATAATCCTTATGAGTCGTTTGCTAAATTACTAGAGATCTACTCCGAATTTAAAGGCAATAAAAGCGGCATCGAGCAGCCTTCCTTTGTTTCGGCCAGTGCACAAATGGGCAAAGATTGTTACCTGGGGGCTTTCGCCTACATCGGTAATAACGTAAAGATTGGCAATAACGTAAAAATTTATCCGCATGTTTATGTTGGCGATAACTGTGTGATTGGCGATAATACCATCCTATTTCCTGGCGTGAAGGTGTATTTTGATTGTATCATTGGCGCCAATTGTACCATACATGCAAGCACGGTAATAGGTAGCGATGGTTTTGGTTTTGCGCCTAATCAAGATGGTCAGGCTTTTACAAAGGTTCCTCAAATTGGAAATGTCGTTATCGAAGACCTGGTTGAAATAGGTTCAAATGCCTCTATTGACCGGGCAACATTGGGCTCTACCATTTTAAGAAAAGGGGTTAAGTTAGATAACCTGGTACAGATAGCGCATAATGTTGAAATTGGGGAAAACACGGTAATAGCAGGTTTATCAGGCGTTGCAGGCTCTACCAAAGTTGGTAAAAACTGTATGATAGGTGCGCAAGTTGGTATTGCCGGTCACCTAAAGATTGCTGATGGCGTTAAGATTGCCGGCCAGTCAGGCATTGGCGGAAACATCGAAAAAGAAAATGAAATTGTACAAGGCTCTCCGGCCTTTAACATCGGTGAATTCAAACGTTCTTATGTGTTATTTAGAAGCCTGCCCAAATTAAATGATCGCGTTTTTGAACTCAGCAAAAAAATAAATCCAAAATGAAAATCGATATTTTAGCAATTGGCATTCACCCCGATGATGTTGAATTGAGCTGTAGCGGAACCGTTGCCAAACACATCGCTCTTGGTAAAACAGTAGGCATCCTCGATCTTACCCGTGGTGAATTGGGCTCCAGGGGCTCTTCAGAACTGAGAAGCAAAGAAGCAAATGATGCTGCTAAAATTCTGGGTGTATCGTTTCGCACGCAATTAAATTTTAAAGACGGTTTTTTCGAAAATAACGAAGTCCATCAACGTGAAATCATCGAACAAATCCGCCTCCACCAACCCGAAATAGTTTTGTGTAATGCCATTAGCGATCGTCACCCCGATCATGGCCGGGCCGCGCGTATGGTTGACGATGCCTGCTTTTACAGTGGTTTAATTAAAATTGAAACCAGTAACAACAGCATAACACAGAAAGCATGGCGACCAAAAGCCGTGTACCACTATATTCAGGATCATTTTATTCATCCCGATTTTGTAATTGATGTAAGTGATTATTACGACATCAAACACCAATCCATCATGGCTTACTCCTCTCAGTTTTACAATCCCGATTCCACTGAACCACAAACGCCCATTTCAAGTAAAGAATTTTTAGAAAGCTTGTATAGTAAAATGGCGCTGTGGGGAAGAGCTATTGGAGTAAAATACGCTGAAGGTTATACCTTAACCCGCTACCCAGGCGTTGGGTCTTTATTTGATCTCATTTAAAAAGGAGAGCATTTCCAAACTTACCTCCTGAAAACGCTCTAAGTTTAATGTGTGACCGGCACCTTTAATTATTTTTAATCGTGAGTTTTTTATATGAGCCTGCACCTGTTCTGCCAAATGAACCGGCAGCAATAAGTCTTTTTCGCCTTGTATAACAAGGGTCGAACAGGATATTTGTTCGAGGTCCTTTCTATAATCTTTTCGTTGTTTGGTGGCTTCCATTAATTTAAAAATGGCCTCCGAGTTTTGATTAAGGTCTTTACGCGCTTCTTTTAAAACAGAAATAGGAATTAGTGGGTGAGAAAAATAAGATTCACTAAAAATACTTGGCAACATAATATCCAACATCAAATTATACCCCCCCGTCTCTAATGCCCGCCACCAACTTAATTCAATGGCATCATAATAAGGTGTCTTATTGGCAAAGGTTGAAATTAAAATTAATTTATTGGTTAGTTCCGGAAATAAAACAGCAAAATGCTGAGCCACTAAACTCCCATAAGACAATCCAATAATCTTTGCGTTAGTTATTTTTTCTTTATCCAATACGCCTCTTACGTCGCGGGCATGTTGATCGAAATCGCGCCAATTACCTGTTTTATCACTTTGGCCTTGAAAAATAAAATCAATTAATACGATTTTATATTGCTCCTTAAAGTAAGGAGTCATAAAGGCCCAGGCAATCGTTGATTGTGTTAAGCCGTTTAAAAAAACCAGTGTTTCAGAGGCGTTCACACCCCCCTGAATTTCATAATAAAGATTTAAATTATCTTGGGTCTTAGAAATCATTTTACAAATAAATTAATTTTACCTGATTCTTATTCACCCTTAGTTCCGCTTTCTTCCCAAAATACAAAGCCATATTGTTTTCAATGTGCCCGGCCGGAAAATTAAAACATACCGGATAATTATATTCTTCCACGGCTTCAAAAATTATTTCTTCAGCTGTTTTACCAAACGGAACCGCATTGTCCTTCATCTCTGTCATACCGCCAACTATCAAGCCTTTCAGTCCTTTTAATTTTCCACTTCTTTTCAGCTGCAACATCATTCTGTCAATATGATACAACTGCTCGTCCAGATCTTCAATAAACAACAGTTTGTTCTTTGTGTTTAAATCATCTTTACTTCCACTCAAAGCGTAAATCAATGATAAGTTACCTCCAACGACTTCGCCTTCGGCCTTGCCCCTTCTGTTTAGTTTACTTAAAGGTGCCGTGTGCGTCACTTTTTTTCCAAACAACAAGCGTTTTATCGACTCCGTTGCTTCTTTATTCTTTGCGAATTGAAAAGCCATGGTACCATGAATGCTGGGCTGTTTTAAACTACTCAATCTTGCTTGCAAAACTGTGGTATCGCTATAGCCAATAAACCATTTTGGTTGTTTTGAAAAATCTTTAAAACTAACGTGATCAATGATCCGAAGGGTACCATATCCGCCCCCGGCGATCAAAACCGCTTTTGCTTCTTCGTGATCAATGGCCCACTGCAAGTCCTCAGCCCGCTGCTCGTCTGTGCCAGCAAATTGATGGTATTGTTTGTACAGGTTTTTTCCGGTAATCACAATCAGTCCCCACGATTGTAAAATTTTAATGGCGGGTGCAATGGCTATTTCATTACGAGCGCGAGCGGTAGCAATAATCAGAATAGTATCCCCCTTAACGAGGTAAGATGGACCCCGAGACATTTATTTACGTTTTATTTTCAGAGCGGTTTTTTTTGTTTTGCCGGCTTCTAGTTTCGCAAGTTTTTCTGCCCTTTTTTCCTGATAGGATATGTTCTTGAGGTTTTGTTTATATTTTGCGTGTAAGGGTTCGTTATCTACTTTAACGTGATACCAAAATTCGCCAGTCTTAATGCGGTAAATTTGCATTTCCGACACGCCATATTTTTCCGCCAATTGTTTAAACGATAATTTGCGTTTTGGATCCCAAATCATCTTTTTTAAACTTGCCACACTTTTTTCATTCAGAACCTTCGAATGGGTGCTTTTAGTAATTGCCTTTTTCTCACGGGCTAGTATAGATTTTGGGCTCATGGCTGTATGAGCCCTATGCTCGTCATGTGTGGCCCATTTTAAATTATATACATGATTGTTTAAATAATCATGATCTTTATGAATTACAAATTTATATTTTGGGCTGGGTTTTTTAAGAAAAGCTATGGCCACTTCCTTATACAAAAAGATGGCTTTGTTCTTACCGTTTTGTCTGGTGTTATACCGATAGTTGCCCGCTGTGGGTTTAAAGGTCCTTAACTCTACTTTCCCGTTTAGTTGAACACCAAAATGTCCATGGTTAGAAATCATATAAGGTACAGTAGGTTTTTTTCCATCTATGGTGATGGCTTTCCAAATTTCTTTTTTGTTGCTCATGATAGATTTATTTTAATATATACTTACCTTTGTATAAAAGTAATAATTTATCGTTTACAAAGTAATAGAGGGCCTTTAATCTTTTAATCGGGCTTTCTGAGTCATATGAATTCAAAATTTAAAAGAACTTTAGTCACTGCAGCCTTGCCATACGCAAATGGCCCTGTACATATTGGACATTTAGCCGGTTGCTACCTTCCTTCCGACATATACGTGCGATACCTTCGTGGAATTGGTCACGATGTTAAATTTATTTGTGGAAGCGACGAACATGGTGTGCCAATAACTATAAAAGCAAAAAAAGAGGGCGTTAGTCCACAGGCCATAGTAGATAAGTACCATAAAATTATGGGCGATTCTTTTAAAGAATTTGGCATCTCTTTCGACATCTATTCACGCACCTCGTCAAAAACGCATCACCAAACAGCCTCTGACTTTTTTAAAGTACTTTACGAAAAAGGCGGATTTACCGAACAAACAACCGAACAGTATTACGACGAAAGCGCACAACAGTTTTTAGCCGATCGTTATATTATTGGAACCTGTCCTAATTGCCAGAACCCAAGCGCTTATGGCGATCAATGTGAAAAATGCGGCACTTCCTTAAGTCCGTTCGATCTTAAAGATCCTAAGTCAATGCTCTCAGGAAGCAAACCAATTCTAAAAGAAACCAAAAACTGGTTTTTGCCTCTAGATAAATTACAACCAAAAATTAAAGCCTACATTGAAAAACACGGCGACTGGAAATCGAATGTGTATGGACAATGTAAAAGCTGGTTAGACAGTGGCGACGGCTTACAACCTCGGGCCATGACCCGCGATTTAGATTGGGGCGTGCCCGTTCCGGTTAAAGGCGCCGAAGGCAAAGTGCTCTATGTTTGGTTTGATGCACCCATCGGTTATATTTCCGCCACTAAAGAGTTGTTACCCGATACCTGGGAAGATTACTGGAAAAAAAATGATACACGCCTAATCCATTTTATTGGTAAGGATAACATCGTTTTCCATTGTATCATTTTTCCTGCAATGTTAATGGAGCATGGTGAATTTATTTTAGCCGATAATGTTCCTGCTAATGAATTTTTGAATTTAGAAGGCGACAAAATTTCAACATCACGAAATTGGGCTGTATGGTTGCACGAGTACCTCAATGAGTTTAAAGGTAAACAGGATGTTTTGCGCTATACACTCTGCGCCAATGCGCCCGAAACCAAAGACAATGATTTTACCTGGAAAGATTTTCAAACAAAAAACAACAGCGAGCTCGTTGCTATTTTTGGAAACTTCATTAATCGTACACTTGTACTAACACATAAATACTATAACGGTATTGTGCCTTCAACCAGCGCCTATACGAAAGAAGATCTACTGGTTCTTGAAGAATTAGGAAAGGCTCCAGATAAAATTGCTAAAGCCATCGAACAATTTAAATTTCGCGAAGCTATCAGCGAATGGATGAATGTGGCTCGCGTTGGAAATAAATACCTAGCCGAAACAGAGCCTTGGAAATTAATTAAAACCGATGAAGAGCGCGTGAAGACCATCATGAACGTGGCGCTGCAGATTTCTTGTAACCTTGCCATTTTAGCCGAACCTTTCTTACCTTTTACTTCTACAAAATTATTCGAACTTTTAAATTTACAAGCCCTTAAATGGCCATCGGCAAAACAAACGTCCAATATGGCGGCCGGACATATAATTAATAAAGACGAGCTCTTGTTCTCTAAAGTAGAAGATGCCGATATTCAAATTCAACTCGACAAATTGCAATTGAGTAAAAGACAAAACGCCATACCTGTTGCGGCGAAAGAGATCAAGCCAGAAACAAGTTTTGATGAATTTGCAAAAATGGATATCCGTACGGCAACTATTTTAGAAGCGGAAGTGGTTCCAAAAACTGACAAGCTATTAAAACTTAAATTAGACACCGGTGTTGATGTTCGTACTGTTGTGAGTGGCATTGCGGCTTACTACAAACCCGAAGATATCATTGGGCAAAAAGTTTGTTTACTGGCAAATTTAGCACCTCGCAAAATCAAAGGTATCGAAAGTCAAGGTATGATTTTAATGGCCGAAAATGCAAATGGTGAATTAAGTTTTGTGGCTCCTACTAAACCCAACTTCGAAAATGGCGCTTCCGTTAAATAAAATAAAAAGCACTTTGGTTTGTACGCTACTATTAATGGGCCTTACAACCTTTTCTCAAAAAGAAAAAGACGACGACAATTATTCTGATTATAAAGACCCTAAACAATTCGAAAAATTTAACAAGCGCCGTAAAACCATTGGCGCCTGGCAAATTAACGAACTTAAAAAAGGTGCGTTAGTAGTAAGACTTAAAACAAATAAATTATTAATTGATAATTTAATTAAACAAGGTAATACGCAGCTAGCTCAGCAAAAAGAACTGGAAATGTATGCCATTAATAAAAATACCATTTTCGCTTACCTTGATAATTTTAATTTTTGTAAAATTTATTTCATTTATAGCAACTCCAGCGATAGTTTACTCAAGGGCCGGCGCAGCGGCATTTTTATAGATACCGCCCTAAAAGTAAACCCAAGTATAGTCATGAATGAAGCGTTCTATATTCTTGCAGAAAGAGATTTTGCTTACAATTCTTCCATCGGTTTTGTAACTGAAGATTCAGCAAAAAATGTGGTTGAAAAAGGTAATCCGGTAAAAGAAATGTCTATTATTTTAAAAAATAAATATGGCCATCAATTAAAAGCTCCTTTCCCGTATTATGTAAAAGAAAAAACTTTTATGGATGCCGGCTATGATTTTCCAATTAGTATATCTACTAAACCAACCAATGGTATTCAAATTTCTTTTTACGTTAACCGAACCTATTTAAAGGATCTAAAGGCGAACAACGTTCCTAATAATTTTAAAGCCACAAAATCCACTTCCCAAGGCCTTACCGTTGTGAAGGTAAAAAAACAATACACCTACGAAAAACTAAGTTTATACGTTGAAGAACTCAACCAAAATTTAAAAGACTATTATCAGGCCAATCCTAGTCCCGACCCAACACGCATAACGCCAGTCTTTAAAGCTTTTCTTTATTAAAATTACCGCTATCTTCGCGTCTACCTCTGTTTAATAAATGAATGCTTGAACCATAGATATTTGTTGCGGTTTTTTATTCTATAACAACCTTCTTTGTTTTCTAAACCTTTTCCTGTCTTCGATTTATAGTTGCTGAGTTCATTTTCTTGCTAAATAGCACTCATCGTGCCCTAAAATACTTATTTAAAAACTCCTCTTATTAAAGGGACTAACCAGATTTAATCAATATATTAGTTTTTTAACAAAAACCACGTAGTTGACTACGTGAAAATTTCACCAATGTTGTGCTTATTATTGTCCGTGTGAATTAATCTAATTATTCATTGCGAACTAAATTAAGTAAAACAATAAATAACCTAAAGAAATATGACAGGAACAAAAACTAAAATGTAATCTCCGCTTTAAGAAAGTGAAAATTACAAGAAACAAAAACTATTGTACCCTAAAATTAAATTTAAAAAAAGTAGAATTATGGAAACAAAAAAAGTCAAACAATTATTAATGGCAACCATTGTCTTTAGCTTCGTTAGTTTAAGTTCCCAAACTTACCAGACGAAATTGATTAAACAGGTTAATATAACTTACAGTGGGGTTACTGACACAGTCGATTTAATGCCAATAGTTATTAATACTAATGGCAATGCTGTTGTTTCTGGGAACCAGAAAATGAATTCGACCCAATATAATGCTTCTACCATAGATCAATTATCTACTGGCGTTACTAATTGGATTAGCCAATACAATTCTTCTAATCAAAAAGCCTTTATTACCGCCAATTGTAAGGATGCTTTAGGCAATATTTATACCGCAGGAGCAATTCGTACCAATACCACAAATGGCATTGATTTTTTAGTTATGAAACTAAACTCAGCAGGAGTTACGCAATGGGTTTACACCTATAACGGCCCCAACTCAACTAATGATGTTGCTTCGGGTGTTTGTGTAGATCCTGCTGGCAATGTTTTCGTTACTGGTGCAAGTGATGGTAGCGGCTCAAATTTGATTGACTATGCAACAATAATGATTGACAACACGGGAAATCAACAATGGTGTACTAGATATAATTACAATAATAGTATCGACGTGCCAACAGGAATAATTTATGACCCTTATACAAATGAAGTTGTTGTTTCAGGTTCAAGCGGCTTGGGCTGTAACAACAGGTACTCCAAGTGTGCGTGTTGGCTTCTTAGATTCTGGAATACAACCCGGACATCCTGACCTTCCAGCCAATATTCCCGGCTACGATTTTGTTACTAATACAAGTTTGGCTAATGGGGATATGGATGATCATGGCACTCCTGTCGCAGGAGCCTTGGCCGCTTTAAGAAATAATAACTTTGGGGTCGCTGGGATTGCTGGGGGAGATGCCAGTAGCAGTCAGCAAGGAGTTTCAATTTATGATTGCAGAGTAACACAAGGAGGTTATCCATTTGAATCTTGGGTTGTTGCTGGCCTTTTAAAAGCTTCGCAAGGAACAAATATTGGTGGGTTTGGTGTGCATATAATAAATGGTGGGTTCTATTATGGTGGAGCATATTTAATAAGTAATTGGGGCCACGGCGTTGCTCAATTAACAATTGACAACATGAATTTTGCTAATCGTAATGGTGTGGTGCTTGATTTCCCAAAATCAAATTACAACAATTTAGGTACTAACGTTTTTCCGGCAGATTGGTCAGATGATATAATAATGAGTGTTGGTTCAAATGGTACCGATGGCGAACATTGTCAATTTGGGGTTAACTGTACGAACTCTTCAACTAATTGGGGCCAAATAGATTTTGTTGCCCCCGGTGTAAATTCCGGGTAACGAGCCCCCACTTTTCCGCATGAAGCAGCCCCCTTATTTTGAACTCCCGTTTTTAGTATACTCTAATTCTGTTTTCATTGTTTAGCTAAGTTAGTTTTTTAGATTTTGTAAATCAATAATTTCTTCATTTTT
>CANKBS010000046.1 GCA_947480015.1 Sphingobacteriaceae bacterium | reverse complement strand
TATATAGAAACCTGGTATAACAAAAATAGAAGGCATAAAAAACTAAATAATTTGACAATTTTGGAACACGAAAAATTAATCAACAATAAACTAAAAAACGCGGCTTAAAGCTAAATGTTTTTTGTCCACTTTTTATTTGCAATTCCAGAGCAAACTTACTTGTTTCGGATAGGCCTCAATAAGCCAATACACAAGGCTATAGCTATAAGCACCATAAGTTGAGGTATATGCCAAACCACTTTGTTCGATTTTACGTTTTTGGCTTATTTTAAGTCTTTTAAGATTTTTTGTTAATTTATCAAGTTCAGTTTTAGCACGCTCAACTAATTCTTGGCTCTCGGGATAAGCCATACAAAACAGTAAAAAATGATGGTATTTTTCAAGCAGTTTTGGGTGCATAAAATTAGTTTGACTTAAGTCGTCTAAAACCTGCCTTTTTTTTGATGCGGAGGCACCATTAAAATTTTGAGCAGAGGCTAATAATTCGGTTAATTTTTTTTCGTTCATCGTGCTAGGGCTATTTAAGTATAGACCGAAAGTACATTGATATCATTAGGTCGTAGAGCACGAACCTAAATAATCAGAAACTGAATTCGCGCAAATTAATCCTTTTTTTATTATAATGAATTGATAAAAGTCAGTTAAAGAAACGAATTAACATGAAAGGAATTTAAACGTGTTTTTTAAGGCGCTCTTTTGCACTTAAAATTAATCCTTTTAATAATCGAAATAATCCTTAGAACAGGCCACATTCCTTGAAAAAAAAAGTTTCAAAAACAAGTAAATTTCCTTATTTAGAATGATTATAAATTACAGTAATCGTTAAAATATTTAAAAATATATCTCCATAATTCTTAATCTTCTGTTAAATTTGCCAACGTTTTGTGTCATTAATTTGTCATAAATCAATTGTTAACAGGATTAAAATTTTCTCATTTTTATATGAAAAACCAAATACCTCGGATTCCTTTGAAAGCTTTGATAGCAATCGTTTTCACGGTTTTTACCATCTCTTCAAATTTAAAGGCCCAAGACGGAGCCAAACTATTCAAACAAAACTGTGCCGTTTGTCACTCTTCTCACACCGACCAGAAACTAACTGGTCCGGGTTTGAAAGGGGTTTTTGACCGTGTACCTAAGGGCGACTGGATCAACCGTTGGATTCTGAATAGCGAAAAGTTGATTAAAGGCGGCGACGCTTATGCCAACAAGATCTATGGTGAAAATGGAAAAGCAGCCATGACTGTTTTTGAAGGTAATTTAACGCCAAAAGATATTGATGCTATCTTAGGATTCATAAAAGCCCCACTTCCAGTGGCCGCTGCGGCTCCTGCCGGTGGACCTGCTAATTTAGAAGGCACGCAAGGAGAAACAGCCGGCGGAATTGAGCCATTGTATGTAATTCTTGCAGTGATTGTGATTATGGCTGTATTGTTAGCTTCATTAAGAAGTGTGCGAACTGCTTTGCAAAACACAGTGAATCGTTCGGATAATCAAGATGAAGCCATGGAGGTTACTTTTTGGCAGGAAGTTAAAAATTGGATGGGTGGTCACCGCCGCTTTGTTGGTGTAATGGCAATCATACTGATATTTGTTGGCATGAAGAGTTGTTGGGATGCTTGTTATACCATTGGTGTTTACTATGATTATAAAACTCAAAAAGGGTATAAACCTGAACAACCCATTAAATTCTCACACAAAATACATGCCGGTGATAATGAGATCGCTTGTCAATATTGCCACAGTTCGGTTGAGAAATCACGTCACGCCGGAATTCCTACTGTTAATATATGTATGAATTGCCACAAAGGCATTCAAACCGGACCACAATATCAAGGAAAAGAAATTGGTAAAATTTACGAAGCTGCCGGTTTTGACCCTAAAACGCTTGCTTATGATGACAGTAAACAAAATCCATTGAAATGGATTAAGGTTCACAATTTACCTGATCACGTTTATTTTAATCACTCACAACACGTGGTGGTTGGTAAGATTGATTGTGCGACTTGTCACGGTAACCTAAAAGAAATGACGGTTGCTGAGCAAAAAGCACCGCTTACCATGAAATGGTGTATTGATTGTCACCGTAAAACGGAAGTGGTTATGGAAGGAAATGCCTACTACGATCGTTTACACAAAGCATTAAAAGAAAAATATGCAGGCCAATACGATGTGAAATTCACAGTCGATAAAATTGGTGGTTTAGAGTGTGCAAAATGCCACTATTAATAGTTAGAAACATTAAAGAATTTATATAAGCTAATGTCTATGTCAAAAAAATACTGGAAAGGTTTACCGGAGTTACACAATAGCCCTGAATTCCAAGAGCAGCAAAAGAACGAGTTTGCCGAATCTCTTCCAATGGATGAGTTTTTGAGCAGCAACGATGCTGAAAACTCCGGCACTTCACGCCGTGATTTCTTAAAAGTAATGGGATTTTCAACAGCCGCCGTGGCACTTGCATCTTGCGAAACCCCGGTAATGCGTTCTATTCCTTACGTAGTAAAGCCCGAGGAAGTAACGCCGGGTGTTGCTAACTTTTATGCCACTACTTTTTACGACGGACATGATTATTCCGCCATTTTAGTTAAAACGCGCGAAGGCCGTCCAATTAAAATTGAAGGCAATGATCTTAAAGGAATTAGTCACAGCGGTACCAATGCACGCGTGCAAGCTTCTGTGCTTGGTTTATACGATGGCTCCCGTTTACGTGGACCTGTCGTAAAAGGACAAGAGTCGACCTGGAAAACAGCGGATGAAACTGCAGCTGCTGCTATTAGTGGTGCCAGTGTTCGCATCTTAACTTCTACCATCATTAGCCCTTCAACAAAAGCGGTTATTGCTGAGTTCAAAGAAAAACATCCAAACACCAAACACATCACCTACGATGCGGTTTCCTATAATGCATTAACCAAAGCAAATAATAATGTATTTGGCAAAGCAGTGGTTTCTTCATACGATTTCGGTAAAGCTAAATTAGTAGTAGGTATTGCCTGCGACTTCTTAGGTAACTGGTTATCGGGAGAAGAGTTCTCTAAAGGATATGCTAAAAACCGTAAGGTATCGAAAGAAAATCCTGAAATGAGTCAGCATTTTCATTTCGAAAGTACCCTTTCTTTAACGGGTGCTAATGCCGATTACCGTTACATGGTTAAACCAAGTGAATTAGGTAAAGTTACTGCTGCTTTATACAATGCTGTTGCTGCTGCTACTTCAAACGCTAAGGTAAATGCCGATGAAAAAATTCAAAACGCCGACGCCGTTGCTGCCATTAAAAAAGTAGCCGCTAAATTGGTTGATAATAAAGGAAAATCATTAGTTGTATCTGGTGTTAACGATGAAGGTATTCAAACTTTAATTAATGGCATCAATAAAATGCTCGATAACTACGGTAAAACCGTTGATGTTGAAAATCATTTGAATTTCAAACAAAGTGATGATAAAGAATTTATGGATCTGGTTGCTGAAATGGCTTCCGGTAAAGTAAATGTGATCATGACTTATAACTGTAACCCAATTTATACAGCGCCTGCCGCATTAAAATTTGAGCAAGCGTATTCTAAAGTTAATACACGAATTGCATTTGCATCGGTTCTTGATGAAACTGCTGCGTTATCTACCATCGTTTGTCCTGATCACCACTACCTCGAATCATGGGGAGATGCAAATCCTAAACGTGGTTTATTCACCTTACAACAACCTACTATCAATCCGGTGTTCGCACAACCTCGTCACGAGGGAACCCGTCAGTTTCAAGATACCTTATTAAAATGGTCCGGAATTAAATCGGATTACCTTGCTTACTTACAAGGGTTTTGGGACAATCATATTTTCCCTAATCAAGGTAAATTTTCGGACTTCCCAACTTTCTGGGCACACGCTTTACATGATGGGGCTATTAAATTAGCAGTGGCTCATAAAGAAGTGTCAGTTATGCCAATGGCTAAAGATTCAACCGGTAAACCATTAATGACCGGCGTTGCTTTAGTGATTAACGAAGCCTTAGGTGATTCAGCAAAAGTTGTTACGGAAGAACCAAAAGATGCGAAAGCTGCTGTGGTTGCTGAAGTATTACCAACTCCTGATTATAATAAAGCCGCTTCAATGGCCAGCTCATTAAAAGGTGGCGCACTCGAATTATTTGTTTATGAAAAAATTGGTTTAGGTAATGGTAATTATTCTAATAACCCATGGTTAATGGAATTACCTGATCCAATTTCAAAAGTAACCTGGGATAACTACGTTACTATGAGTCCGATTGATGTGAAAACAATGGGCTTAAGAGAAATGTTGCGTCAAGATATCGACGGTAGCATTGTTGAATTATCGGTTAATGGTGTAAGCGTAAAAGTACCTCTTTATCCACAACCGGGTCAGGCTCCGGGAACCATAGGCTTAGCTTTAGGTTACGGAAGAACTGCTGAAAGTTTAAAAGTTGCAAACGGTGTAGGTGTAAACGCTTATCCCTTTTTAAGCGTTATTAATAATACCATTCAACCAATTGTTACCAATGTAACCATTACCAAAACGGAAGAAAAACACCGTTTTGCGGCTACTCAAATTCAACATACCATTATGGGTAGAGAAGAATTTTTGTTGCGTGAAGTATCCTTAAAAGAATTTAAAGAAAACGATAAAAACTATTGGAATCCAGCTGTTGAAATTGCAGTGCATGGTGGTGGCAAGAAAAGTGTGAATGATGTTGACCTTTGGGCAGCATATCCACGTCCGGGTCATAAGTGGGGGATGAGTATCGACATGAACTTATGTTTTGGTTGCGGTGCCTGTGTGGTTGCTTGTACATCCGAAAATAACGTGGCAGTTGTTGGTAAGCTTGAAGTAAGCCGTACCCGCGATATGCATTGGTTGCGTATTGACCGTTACTATAGTTCAGACATGAACAAACGTAAAGGTGAAGAAGAGAACAAAGGAACAAAGGAGATGTACATTGAAATGGAAAATCCATCTGCTAATCCGCAGGTAACTTTCCAACCAATGATGTGTCAACATTGTAATCATGCGCCTTGTGAAACTGTTTGTCCGGTTCTAGCAACCAGTCACAGTACAGAAGGTTTAAACATGATGACATATAACCGTTGTATCGGAACGCGTTACTGCGCTAATAACTGTCCTTTTAAGGTACGTCGTTTCAATTGGTTTAATTACAATGGCAATGAGTTATTTGCTGATGTTAATCCAGCTCAACAAGAATTAGGACGTATGGTATTAAATCCGGATGTTGTAGTTCGTAGCAGAGGGGTGATGGAAAAATGCTCAATGTGTCAGCAAAAATTACAAGCCGGTAAATTAGAAGCTAAAAAAGCAGGTACCCCATTAAAAGACGGTGCAATTAAAACGGCTTGTCAAGCGGCTTGTTCATCCGATGCCATTATTTTTGGTGATCTTAACGATACTGAATCACAAGTAAGCAAGGAAAGAAATGACGAAAGAACTTTCTTCCTTTTAGAAGATGTAGGTATTAAACCAACCACTTCATACAAAGTGAAAGTAAGAAATCAGGACGAGCAAATTATTTTCCACGAACATGCAGTAGCTAAAAGCGAAGACAAAAAAGAAGAAGCTAAGCACGAGGAAAAACATTCATAGGTTTATTAATTACGAATAAAAAATTAAAAAGATAATATGCACGCAGAATCAGAAATTAGGATACCGTTAATAATTGGCGACAAAAGTTATCGTCAGATTACTGATGATATTATTGCACCGATAGAAGGTAAGGCAGCAAGAGGTTGGTATACTCTCACAACCATTTCGGCTTTATGTTTCCTTTGGGGCATTTGTAGTTTGGCTTATACAATAGGTGTAGGTATCGGTTCATGGGGTAGTAACAATGGTGTTGACTGGGCTTGGGATATCACCAACTTCGTATGGTGGATTGGTATTGGTCACGCCGGTACCTTAATCTCAGCGGTGTTATTATTGTTCCGTCAAAAATGGCGTATGGCCATTAACCGCTCTGCAGAAGCAATGACCATCTTCGCGGTAATGTGTGCGGCTATTTTCGTGTTATTGCATACTGGTCGTCCATGGTTAGATTATATGTTATTCCCTTTGCCAAATCAATTTGGTTCACTATGGCCTAACTTTAACTCACCATTATTGTGGGACGTGTTTGCGGTATCTACTTACTTTACAGTATCATTGGTTTTTTGGTACATTGGTTTAATACCTGATTTTGGTATGATTCGTGACCGTGTAATTAAACCTTGGCAAAAGAAAATGTACGGCTTCTTATCATTCGGTTGGGGTGGAAGTGCCCGTCACTGGAGTCGTTTCGAAGAAGTTTCTTTAGTACTGGCTGGTTTATCAACACCACTCGTATTCTCGGTTCACTCCATTGTATCTTTTGACTTTGCTACATCTATTGTACCGGGTTGGCACACCACCATTTTTCCACCTTACTTTGTGGCAGGTGCTGTGTTCTCAGGTTTTGCCATGGTATTAACACTAATGTTAGTAGTCCGTAAAATTTACAAATTAGAACATTACTTAACGGTTAAGCATATCGAGTACATGAACATTGTAATTATTGTAACGGGTTCAATTGTAGGGGTTGCTTATTTAACCGAATTATTTGTTGCCTGGTATTCAGGTGTTGAATGGGAACAATATGCATTCTTAAACAGAGCAACCGGACCTTTAGCTTGGTCGTATTGGATTATGATGGGCTGTAACGTGGTATCACCACAATTATTCTGGTTCAAAAAAATACGTACTTCAATCGTTGCAACATTCATTTTATCCATTGTGGTAAACATTGGTATGTGGTTTGAACGTTTTGTAATTATCGTAACTACTTTATGCCGTACATATGTGCCATCGAGCTGGAATACCTACACACCATCCTTTATCGATGTGGGTATTTTTGTTGGAACGATAGGCATGTTTGGTACCTTCTTCTTATTGTTTTCAAGATATTTCCCTGTTATTGCGCAGGCTGAATTAAAAACAATTTTAAAAGCTTCCGGCGAATCTCAAAAGAAAGCTGCAGCTAATAATCATCACTAATTAGAATATAGAGTATATAAAAAATATGGCAACTACTAAACAAATTATTCACGGTGTATTTGGCGATGAAGTGCCAATGATAGAAGCGTGTAAGAAATTAAGAGCATCCGGCATCCGTATTAAAGAAGTGTACACGCCAATGCCTGTTCACGGTATTGATGCATTAATTGGCGTACCTCGCACCCGTCTTGCAATTTGTGCATTTTTATATGGTATAACCGGTACTGGTTTGGCTACGTTAATGATGTGGTACATGATGGTATCTGATTGGCCTAATGATATTGGTGGTAAACCTACTTGGGCATATTACTTCGCCATTCCAGCTTTTATTCCAATTACTTTTGAAGCGACTGTATTTTGTGCCGCTCACGGTATGGCCTTAACTTATTTACTTCGTTGTATGTTGGTACCGGGTGCTAAAGCTAAAAACCCTGATCCACGCACCACCGATGATAAGTTTCTTATCTTATTAGATTTAAAAGAAGAACAAGCTCAAAAAGCGGAAGCTATTTTAAAAGAAAATGGTGCCGAAGAAGTTAATCACAAAGGTTCTTACGTTGTTGAACCGAAATATATTTTAGAAGACGCACACTAGTATTACATTATAAAAAACAGTAGTCCTTTTTCTAATTGAAACGGACCCTAAAAACTGAGATAAGAAATGAAAAAAAATTATAGAACCATAAAATTATCTATTAGCGCTGCACTGGCAGGTCTTGTAATGGCTGGTTTTACGTCTTGTGGTAAAAAAGATGCAAACAGTCCGGGTGTTGAGTTTATGCCCGATATGTACCGTTCGCCATCCTTAGAATATTATCAAGTTCATACGGTGGATGGGGATACCATTAACAATGCCATGTTGCCTGTAAAAGGTTCGGTGGCACGTGGTTTTATTCCTTACGCTTATGCAAATACACCTGAAGGATACGAACAAGCCGGTTTAAACTTGCATAATCCATTATCAGCTTCTGATAAAGAGCAATGGGAAAAAGATGGTGAAGTATTGTATGGGAAATTTTGTGTGCATTGTCATGGCGCCACCGGTGCCGGTGATGGTAAAGTAGGCGCTAAATTGCCTGGCCCACCTCCTGCATACAGCGGTCCATTAAAAAATTTACCGGAAGGGAAAATATTTCATTCCATTACTTATGGTAAAAACTCAATGGGTTCACATGCCGGTCAGTTAACTCAAGAAGAACGTTGGAAACTTGTTTATTTTGTACAAAAATTGCAAGGACCAAAAACAGCAGGAACTGATAGTACTAAAGTAGCCGCAGCACCTGCAGCCACTGTAACACCTAGCCACTAATATTATAATTATTCAAGAGATACAGACGACTATGAATACCGAAAAATTAAATTTTACAGTTCCATCAAAAGCCAGATTGTTTTCCTTCGCGCTTATGGCAGTTGGTTTATTGTCAATTATTTTGATGTTTATGAATGACCATGTGGATGGCGATGCTGAGTATCATCACACACGTGCATGGAGCAATGTGTTTGCCGGAAGTTTTTTCTTCATGGCATTATCATTAGCTGCTGCCTTCTTTTTAGGTCTGCAATATGCTGCAGAAGCTGGCTGGTCAACCACCATTAAACGTGTGATTGAAGCAGTAACCATGTATTTACCATATGGATTAAGTTTAATGATGTTATTATTTATTCTAGGTCAATTACATGTACACCATATTTATCATTGGATGACTGAAGGTATAGCTACTGAAGGACACGAAAATTATGATGCCATTATTGCCGCAAAAATCGGTTACTTCGGTGTGTTTTGGTGGGTTCGTACCGTTCTTTATATGATCGGTTGGTACTGGTTTACCATGAAATTACGTAAAAACTCTTTAGACGCTGATAAATTGGATGTTGACATTAACAACAGCTACCACTGGAAGAACATTAAATTAGGCGCATGGTTCATGGTGTTGTTTGCCGTGACGTCATCAACTGCTTCATGGGATTGGGTAATGAGTATTGATACCCACTGGTTCTCAACTTTATTTGGCTGGTATATTTTCTCAGGTATGTGGATTAGTGCTTTAACAGCAATTACCATTCTTACTATCTGGTTAAAAAAACTTGGATACATGGAATTTGTTACTGAAAGTACTATTCATGATATGGGTAAATGGATGTTCGCCATTTCCTTTTTATGGACATACTTATACTTCTCTCAATTTATGTTGATTTGGTATGCTAATATTCCAGAAGAGGTTATCTATTTCCAAACGCGTTGGGAAGGTTATAAAGCTTTAATGTGGACCGTATTTTTTATCAACTTTGCCTTACCAATGGTAATGTTGATGAGTCGTGATTCAAAACGTAATTTCTTCTTTTTAATGTTTGTTGGTACAATTATTTTTATCGGTCACTATTTAGATGTGATTATGATTGTAATGCCGGGTACAGTGGGTCATCACTGGACAGGATTAAGTTGGATGGAATTTGGTAATTTCTTTTTCTTCCTTGGATTGTTTATTTACGTTGTACTTAATGCACTGGCAAAAGCGCCACTTCGCGTAAAAAATCATCCATTCTTACAAGAAAGTTTGCACCACTCGATCTAAGTAAAAAAAAGAAAATAAAATTAGAGAATTAATTAAAAAATTTAAATAAAACAAGATGAGTCTTTTAGTTCTGTTAGCCATAGTATTATTAATTGTTGCCGGACATCAATTATTAAGAATTATTGAGTTAAGCCGCGGTTTAAAGAAAACACATGAGTGGAAAGTTTCCGACTCAGACAATAATATGATGGGTAAGGCCATGTTAATTTTCATGGTGTTATTTTTTATATTCTTTTTCTGGCAAGTGGGTCGCTGGTTAGACCGTTCGTTGCCACCTGCAGCTTCTGAGCATGGTGCTTATATTGATACCCTTTGGGATGCCAACATGTACCTCGTTACTTTTGTGTTTTTAGTAACTAACTTTTTCCTTTTTTGGTTTGCCTACAAATACAGAGGTAACAGCAAAAACAAAGCCGTGTTTTTAGCTCACAACAACAAATTGGAAATGTTGTGGACCGTGGTGCCCGCTGTAGCATTAGCCTTCATCATCATTTTCGGTTTAAAATACTGGAATGAAATTATGGACGAAGCCAAGGATACCAACAAAATTTCAATTGAACTATACGCCAAACAATTCGACTGGACAGCTCGTTATGCTGGTAAAGACGGGAAGTTAGGGACGTCTGATTTCAGACAAATAACCGGAACTAATTCAGTTGGATTAGATTCGACCGATACCTTTGGTAATGATGATGTTTTAGCGAGAAATGAATTTCACATTCCCGTTGGTCGTCAAATTGAATTAAGCATGCGTAGTCGTGATGTGATTCACAGTGCTTTTTTACCTCATTTCCGTGCACAAATGAATTGTGTTCCCGGCATGATCACATACTTTAAATTTAAGCCAACTAAAACAACCGCCGAAATGCGTAAGGATCCATACACTGTAAAAATGATGGATGGTATTAATAAGGAACGCGCTAAAGAAGGTAAAGAGCCAATCGAATTTGATTACTTATTACTTTGTAATAAAATTTGCGGAGTGTCTCACTTCAACATGCAAATGACCGTAATTGTAGATAACGAAGCAGATTACAATGCATGGTTAGCAAAACAAAAAGCTTATAAAACTGTTGCTTCTAAAAACTAATTTTAATAAATTTCTAAATAAATAATAAACGATGGCTACCCCTACAAACACAGGATT
The DNA here is from genome assembly GCA_947480015.1 of Sphingobacteriaceae bacterium. GTDB lineage: Bacteria > Bacteroidota > Bacteroidia > B-17B0 > Aurantibacillaceae > Aurantibacillus. Next base: position 8,416 of record CANKBS010000046.1, on the reverse strand, counting down.
AGAACAAGAACATTTGGTTCATCATGATCACGTTCATGATCATGACGATCATGAAGAAAGTTTTGTGAGTAAATACGTTTTCAGCATGGATCATAAAATGATCTCCCGCCAGTTTTTAATCACGGCGGTGGTAATGGCAGTGATTGCGATGACAATGTCAATCATCTTTCGTCTGCAATTAGCTTGGCCTGGAGAAAAATTTGCTTTCATCAACGCCATGTTAGGTGACAAATGGGGTAAGGATGGAATTCTTGACCCGAACATGTATTTAGCTTTAGTTACTATTCATGGAACCATCATGGTGTTCTTTGTGTTAACGGGTGGCTTAAGTGGTACATTTAGTAACCTCTTAATTCCTTATCAAGTAGGAGCACGTGATATGGCCTCAGGCTTCCTGAACATGTTATCGTATTGGTTCTTTTTCGCATCAAGCGTTATTATGGTCGCATCATGTTTTATTAATGATGGTCCTGCATCGGCAGGTTGGACAATTTACCCACCATTATCTGCTTTACCTGAAGCTATTCCCGGTTCTAAATTGGGTATGACCATGTGGCTGATGTCGATGGCTATTTTTATTATTTCGTCTTTATTAGGAAGCTTAAACTACATCATCACCATCATCAACTTAAGAACAAAAGGAATGAAGATGACCAGATTACCATTATCAATCTGGGCTTTCTTAATTACCGCCATTTTAGGTGTGTTATCTTTCCCCGTGTTATTTTCATGCGCCTTATTATTGATCTTCGACAGAAGTTTTAATACGTCATTTTACTTGTCTGATATTTATATCGGTGGTCGTCCGCTTGATAATGTTGGAGGAAGTCCAATTTTATTCGAACACTTATTTTGGTTCCTTGGTCACCCTGAAGTATACATTGTATTATTACCTGCTTTGGGTATCGCTTCAGAAGTTATTGCTACCAGTTCACGTAAACCAATTTTTGGTTACCGTGCCATGATTGGTTCAATGTTAGCCATTGGTTTCTTATCCTTTATCGTTTGGGGTCACCATATGTTTATGACCGGTATGAATCCTTTCTTAGGTTCAGTATTCGTATTTACCACTTTATTAATCGCCATTCCTTCCGCCGTAAAAGCCTTCAACTACATCACTACGATGTGGAAAGGTAATTTACAGTTTACGCCTGCTATGTTGTTCGCTGTAGGTTTAGTATCCTCTTTTATTACCGGTGGTGTAACCGGTATTATTTTAGCCGATTCAACTTTAGACATTAACGTACACGATACTTACTTCGTGGTTGCCCACTTCCACATTGTAATGGGCTTAAGTGCCATCTTCGGTATGTTTGCCGGTGTTTATCATTGGTTTCCCAAATTGTTCTTACGTATGATGAACAAAAAATTGGGTTACTTACACTTCTGGGTGACCATTACCATGGCTTATGGCGTGTTTTTTCCGATGCACTTTTTAGGTCTGGCCGGCGTACCGCGTCGATATTATACAAACAGCAACTTCCCAATGTTTGATAATTTAGTTGACATTAATGAAGTGGTTACGATTTGTGCTATTATTGGTGCATTAGGACAAGTGATCTTCTTATTTAACTTCTTCTATAGTATTTTCCGTGGCGAGAAAGCCCCACAAAATCCTTGGAATGCCAACACATTGGAGTGGACAACACCCATGGCTCATATTCACGGCAACTGGCCTGGTGAGTTACCAACGGTACACCGTTGGGCTTACGATTACAGCAAACCGGGTAAAGAAAAAGATTTTGTACCTCAAACGGTTCCCCTCTCTGAGGGTGAAGAAGATGGTGGAACACACTAACCAAATTAAATTAAAAGGCTCCTTCAGGAGCTTTTTTTTTGCCCTAAATTAGCTGTTCTACAAAACAGTTGTAGTATTAACGACAAGTAACGACACATGAAAATAAAAGTAATTGTTACCGGAGCTACCGGTATGGTAGGTGAAGGGGTTTTAAACGAATGTTTATTAAACGAATCGGTTGAGCAGGTGTTGGTGTTAGGTCGCAGAACATGTGGCATTACTCATCCAAAATTAAAAGAACTGGTTCATGCTGATCTTTTCGACCTGAGTGCTGTAAAGACTCAATTAACCGGTTACGACGCCTGTTTCTTTTGTTTAGGTGTATCATCGGTTGGTATGAATGAAAGTGATTATACGCGCCTATCCTATACCTTAACCATGCATGTAGCAAGTACCTTAGCTGAGCAAAATAAAGCCATGACCTTTTGTTATATTTCGGGTGCGGCCACCGATTCTACCGAAATAGGAAAAAGTATGTGGGCGCGGGTTAAAGGAAAAACAGAAAACGATTTGATGAAGCTGTCTTTTAAAAAGGCGTACATGTTCCGTCCGGGTTATATGAATCCAACCAAGGGATTAAAAAACACCCTGAAGTATTATAAGTATGTGTCGTGGATGTATCCCTTTTTACGCTTCGTGTTTCCGGGCTTTGTGAGCACATTAAAGGAATTGGGTGAGGCTATGATTAACGCTGCCCTAAATGGCTATGATAAAAACATACTTGAAGTAAAAGATATTGTGACATTAGCTAAGAGTAACACATAAAATTTAAAGCAGGTTAATCTAAGTGTAAAAAGAACTATTTTTTTAAGCTACCTCGAGTACTATTTTCATTGTTATTTTACGGTGCTTTTAGCATGATGAGAGAATTTAAATAAACGGCTATGGTTTTATCTGGCCGCATATTCCATTTAATAGGGTACGCCATGCATTTTTTCTTTAATGGAATACTTAGGTAATTATCGTGAATATCCTTTTGAAGGCATGGTTACGCCTTGGCTGTATTTACGATTGTTAGAAACATCGAAATTGATTTGAAAGATATGTTAGGAGAGAAAGATCTTCCGGAAAAAATAAAACCGGTGCACGATGTGTTACTTTAATCAAGTGATTTATCAGTCGACCCTCAAATAGTCTAAAAGGTAGATGAATAAAGTGATGCAAAAAACAAGGAGTGTTTAATTTGCCGGAAAACATTCTTTAATCAAAATAAGCGGTAGATTTTATTTTATAAAAACTAAAATAATAGAACTAACCACGAGTTTAAAATTCTGTGAGCGCCAGGGATAGGGCATCAAGCCGGTGGCTTGATGAGCCAGCCTGTGCCTTGAGTCCGATAGCTATCGGACCGGCGCAGCCCGCTCGGGCGCCCAAATAAATAGAATACTTTTGGCTAATTAGTCAAGTCCTAATCGTACGCATAATCACTCAGGTATTCGAAGCTGGATGTGAGTTTACCATCTTTACAAATGCTGGCACGTTTGATCACGCGGTCTTTATCTTCTCCAAATACAAAAGGCAACACACGTTCAGAGAGATCTTTTCCAAAATCATCGCTGGCATCGCGTGGTAATTCACAAGGCAAATTGTCAACGGCCATGATACATACCGTACTTTTATTAAATGGTAAATCTTCTTTCTCGGTCATAATGTTATAACCATAAAAAGGCTGAGTAATGGTGGAGGCCCTTATAGTAGAGGGCACAGAGCCATCCATATCACAAGTAACATCAGCTATAACAGAAATATGAAAATCGGGACTCTTCATGTCTTCTTTGGTAAACATTTTAGGTGAGTGCGGATCCCAGAAATGTGTTGAGATATACAAATCGGCAGTTTTTGTAAATGGCACAAATTTGGATACAAAATGTTCGGGGTGCGAAAAGAAATCGTTGAGATCGAAGTTGTGATCGTTCGGACGTTCAACATAATCGCGCGGGTTTAACTGGCAATACACCGGTTCGCGGAAAGAGGCCATTAAAAATTCTTCGGGTGTTACTTTTCTGATACGCAAAGCACTAAGGGTTTCAATGGCGCCATTAGCCACACGACCACCGCCGGTTATTACAATTTTAATGTTAGGTAATTTAGCACGTTTTAATTCTTCTTCCATTTCGGCTTTATCGCGGCATAAATTAGCTGGCTTTAAACGAAAGAGATCGTATTTTAAGCCGTAACCCAATATGCCGTTATAAGCGCCAACTACGCCGGCATAACGGCCAAAGCCAATAATACGGTTATTATGTTTATCGGTAAGGGTTTCGTAATCGATCATTTGCACTTTTTTGGCAATGAGCGCTTTGATGAGTTTTTGATTATGCGCTTGCTTTTTAATGGTATGGGAGAAGAAAAAATATTTTTTTTCAGGAATCAGTTTATCAGGAGGCACTTCTTTAACGCCCATTAAAACATTGCAGTCACTTAAATCTTCCTGCAGATCCACGCCAAATGACGTGTACTCTTCGTCGCTGTAACAGCGTATGTTGCTGGGTTGAACAACAATTTTCACATTGGTGAATTGTCGCATGAGTTCAGAACAAATTAAGGGTGTTAAGGGAACACGTTTATCGGGCGGTGTTTTTTCTTCGCGAAGCACTCCAATTTTAAAATTTTCCATAAATATTTTATTCGTTTTAGTAAATTCTATGTGATAATCCCAATAAATGGTCAATGGGAATTGATGCTTAATTTAATTTAAAAAATGCAGTAAACAAATGGCAAATTAAACGTAGCTTGTGTAATATTTGTATTTTTACAAAGATAACATTTATGCCCCTTTTAAGACTTTTTTTCGCTTTTATTTTTATGGCTGTGCTGACTTCAGGTGAGGTCTGCGCACAAAAAAAAGAGACCGTCATCACAAAAAAATATGCTCCTGCGCAGTTAAAGGAAGATGCACAGGTATTAACCAAGGTTTTGCTGGCCATGCATCCGGCAATAGGGATTTATCAACCACGATCGTGGTACCAAAGATTATTTTTGAACTTTGAAAATTCGTTCACTGATTCGCTAACTGAAAAGGAGTTTCGATTAAGAACCAAATTATTGGTTGATGAATTACATTGCGGACATACCGAAGTGCTGTATTCAAAACGTTATTATCGTGAGATGAATCGTTTGCGCTTAAATTATTCGCCCTTTGTTTTTTTACCCATGCAGAACAAAGCTTACATGATTGCTAACTTGAATAAAAAGCAGGACAGTATTTTACGCCGAGGCACTGAGATAACTAGCATTAATGGCATTGGTGTGGATTCGATTTTACGTTATTCAAAGCGCTATATTAGTTCGGATGGTTATAATGAGACCGCTAAAAACCATTATATCCAATTGAGCTTTAATAGTTTTTTATTGGGTTTATTTGGAAGGCCCGACACCTTTAATGTAGAATACAAACAGGGCATCGCCTTAAATCACTTGTACTATCCGGCTTTTAAGCCTAAGCGTATGCCTCCATTAACGCTAGGGCCAAAGGATGACAGCACCTTTCATTACTTCAAACGGGCAAAAATAAAATACCGTTTTATGGATAGGAATAATAAAGACATGTGGGTGAAGATTGAACGTTTCACACACACAGGTGATGCCAAGGCTTATCGTAGGATTTTCAAGAAACTGAAAAAGAATAAAAGTGAGAATTTAATAATTGATTTGCGAAATAATGGAGGCGGGAGTTTAGCCAATACATACCGCTTGTTAAGTTATTTGCTTGTTACGAGTGAAACGCAAACCTTGCGCACTACCATAAAAAAATATCCTTACAAAAAATACACCAAAGGTAATTGGAGTTTTTTATTAACGCGAACGGCTTATAAGCTAATAGGCAAGAAGATTACGGTGCATGACACCGATAATTTTGTGTATACCATTAAACCCCGCAAAAAAAATCATTACGATGGTAAACTTATTGTTTTAATTAATGGAGGCTCCTTCTCAGCATCCTGCCTTGTGTCGGCCTATTTAAAAAAGAATAACCGTGCTTTATTTTTGGGTGAAGAAACCGGCGGAACCATTGAAGGTTGTAATGCGGGTGTTACACCATTTTATAAATTACCCAATACCAAGATAAGAGTGCGGGTGCCGGCGTTTAGGATTGTGCACGATGTGAATCCAACGATTACCGGACACGGCATCATACCTGATTATCCAACCTATTACAGCTTGAAGGATATTCTAAATAAGCGTGATGTCGAACTAAAATTAGTTAAAGATCTTTTAAAACTAAACAAAACCGCTAAAAATTGAGTAACTTTGCATGTTCTTTGTTTTCATGGGTCCGACCGGTTTTGACAGTAAGCGCATAAGATAAGTAAGCATGTAGAGCGTTGTAAGACGAGCTCTTAAAACTGAACTTTCAAAATTTTTATTTGGCGAAGATAACTCTTACGCTATGGCTGCTTAATTTAGAATTAAGTGTCCTTTGCTTTCCGAGGAGCTAAACTGCTCTGCGCTTCGGGTAAAGCATCATAAATGTGTAGTTTGTTTTATGGATGTTGTGGCATAAAACAATATTAGCAACTAAGTTAAAGATTGGTTTGATATAACGCCTGCCTTTAGCCTACAATCAAGTTATAACTAAACATCGTAGAAAGCTTATTTTTTCCTTATTTGGACGAGAGTTCGAATCTCTCCGGATCCACTCGAAGGGAAAGCACACCAAAATTGGTGTGCTTTCTTTTTTTAGGTCCTCCGAAAGCCTTGTCAACACTAAGGATTCGGGACATCACCTTATTCAATTCGAGAGTTCGAACTTTTTTTTCTCCATAAACTAAGCCTGAGGGAAAAACCGAACTCACTATCTGTCTTTTTACTGCTGTTTCACTGTATAGATAGTGCTTTCCGAGGTTCGAAATTAAGTCGGTAGCCTCTGCCAGTTTTGACCCAATATTATGCATACTTGCACTTACATTATTTAATTCGCAAGTAAATTGAGTAATTTTTTCTTCTATCTCAATACGCATAGATTTGAATTCTGACGCATCAATTTCACCATCCAACATTAAACTTCTTGCATTAGAAATTCGCTGTTGTTGTTTTGCTATTTCTTTGTTTACTTTTTCCAATTCTGCTTTTCCTGAAGTGTTATTGTTTTTCAATTTTTCACTGGCCAATTTAGAAAACAACTTTATACTGTTTGGTTTTGGTTGTACCACTTGCAATAATTCAACGAAGGCCTCATTAACCAATTCAGCTTTTTGCCTTTCTTTGCAACCTTGCGAACAATGATAATACGGATAAAGTTGTCCCATCTTTCCTTTGGAACAAGATGCAGTTAATTGCTTACCACATTTCGGACAAATTAATATCCCTCTTAATGGAAATTCATCACGAATGGTTTTGAATGAACTAGGTAAATTCTTTTTTCTTCCTTCCAGTATATCTTGCACCTTGTAAAACGTTAGTTCATCAATCAAAGGTTTATGTTTTCCTTGGATCCATTCTTCAGGTTCGTTTTTGTAGGCTGGTACAAGTACCTTTCCTATATAAGCTTTATTGCGCAATAGCATCCAAAACGAATTACGGTTGCATTTAAGGCCTTTCTTTTGGAGTTTTAAGCGTAACTCCTCAATACTATATTTACCATCTGCAAATTCCTTAAAAGCTGATTTAACAAGTTTTTCCTGTGAGCCACCCTCGGGTGTAATAACTGGTCGGTTGTATTCGTTGCGGGTGTTCTTGTAACCACGAGGACAATTACCTAGCCATCTTCCTTCCTTTTTTCCTCTTCGAATACCATGAAATATATTGAGGGCTCGACGGTCATTGTCTACTTCGGGAGCTGTTAAATATATTGCGAGCATTACCTTTTGCTCAGGGATTTCCAAGTCTAAAGGTTGCTCCATGGCTCTAGCCTCTACATTTAATTTTTTAAGTTTACCTAATTCAGCGTATGCTTCAGGTGCATTTCTTGAAAAACGATCCCATTTTAAAAAGTAGATATAATCAACCGTGTTTTTATTCTTTTTAATAAAAGCCATGATCTTTTTCCACTCTGGCCTTTCAAACGATTTTCCGCTTTCATCATCGTGGTAAAAACCAACCACATCTATATTGTTGTTTTCGCAATAGCGATACAATTTATCTTTTTGATCAGCCGGACTGTAACCATTGTTTTGTTCATCGGTTGATACTCGTGTGTAAATGATTGCTCGTTTTTTCATCTTTTTTATTTTCTTTTTCAGCACTTGACTTCTCTACCGATTCAATAGCAATATCTGCCATCATGGAGAGCCAATCTCTAATTTGTATTACTTCTTCATCTGTTAATCCTTCAGCATCTTGTTCTAAAATTTCTCTACATTCTTTTACTGTTAGCATGTTGTTGCATTATTGCAACCAAAAGCCATTGTATTGGGTTTTAATTTTTGTTCTTTTTCTGAGCCGTTTTATCGGGTCTTATAATCGTGTTTTATTTTTAAAATATAAATTCTTATCGTTTCTAAATTTGATAGTTACTTCGGAATACTCATTTAATCCTAATATGTATGTCGTCAAACCAATCTGAACTTTTATGCATAAATAACTAAGGACATTTTCATTTTAAAATTAGTTAATTTTTTTGTTGTTTTTCACCAGTCGTCAAATTATTTCCAACTGCGGGCTTTGGCTCTTTAATGG
>CANKBS010000045.1 GCA_947480015.1 Sphingobacteriaceae bacterium | reverse complement strand
TTTCGCGAGCGAAACATGTCTACATTTGTCTTTGTTCGTTTATTTTCACAAAAACACTCTTCTATTTCACTATCCCGCCAAATCGGGAAAAGTTGTGACTAATTTTTCGACAGCCATGGTTTTCCTTTTACTGGTTTCGTTGGGCGTTCAACCTTTTTAACCACAACGGCGCACAAAGTTTGGCACAGAGAACACAAAGACTAGACGTAAATCAAGCGCTTTTTTTTTAACCACCCTTCGACTTCGCTCAGGGCAGGTATAGTCAACATAGTGACATAGTTTCTGTGTGCCTAAAAGAAGCACAGAGAATGTTTCGCTTGCGAAACATTTCTATGTGATACTATGTTCTTTGGTGCAGCACAAACAATGCTCTTCTATGTCACTATCCCGATAAATCGGGACAAGTTGTGGTTAAATTTTCTACAGTCAATGTTTTACTTTTACTGGATTCGTTTAGCGTTCAACCTTTTTAACCACAATGAACACAAAGTGAAGGCACAAAGTACACAATGTGTTTGACACAAAGCAAAATGTCTTTCTCTGTAACTCTGTGTCTCTGTCCCTCTGTGTTGAATAGCCAATTAGTTTCGCGTGCGAAACATTTGCATGAAACATTAATCCAATTCTTTATGTTCGTTTTGGTTTAATTCAGAATAGTTTTTTATTTTCCTAAAAATGTTACATTTGTTTGAAAGGTGTTATTCCCTTGAGATAAATGATGAATCAAAAAATAGCTTCTATCTTGGTTGTTGTGCTGGCATTTTTGCTTTATGCCAATACCTTGCAAAATGATTACGTGTTGGATGACCATGAATTGATTCTTAAGAACAAGCAGGTGCAGCAAGGCTTGGCGGGCATAGGGTCTATTTTTAGTTCGAAGTTAAGGGATGGAAGTACGGTGGCTAAAAATGAATTGTATCGTCCACTTACCAAATTGGTGTACGCAGTAGAATGGGATCTGGCACCCAATAATGCTTTTGTCGGGCATTTGTTCAATGTGTTACTCTTCTCCTTATTAGCTTTTTTGATTTTTAAGTTGGCGCTTATTCTGTTTAAAAATAAAGTCTTGCCTTCTTTGTTTGCTACCTTGTTTTTTGTGTTTCATCCTATTCACACAGAAGTTGTGGCCAATATTAAAAGTGTGGATGAGATTCTGGCCTTACTCTTTTTTATTTCGGCTTTACTTTTTTTGAATCGTTCTATTCTTGAAAATAAACTTCCGTTTTTGTATGTGGCTTCCGGCTTTTATTTACTGAGTCTGTTCTCCAAAGAATCGGCGGTGGCTTTTGTGGTGTTGATTCCCGTGTTTATATATTTTACAACAAAAAAACAGATGGCTGAGATTCTAAAAACCTCCGTTTATTTTGTGGTACCTCTGTTATTCTTCTTATTGGTTCGTAACCGTATTATGGGCGATTACGATCACAGTAAAATGATTGGTAAGATTGATAATTTTTTAATCGCCGCGCATTCTTCATCCGAAAAATTAGGGACAAGTTTAAACATGCTGGGCGCGTATATCAAACTGTTGTTTGTGCCTTATCCTTTGGTGAGTGATTATTCCTTCCATCATTTTCCTTATGTTGGTTTAAAAAATATAACGGTGCTGTTAACTTTCGCCTTAATGATCTATCTGATCGTTATTGCATTTAAAAAGTTTAAAGAAAAAAACCTGCTTTCGTTTTTTATCATTTGGTTTATAGTGAGCATGCTTATCACCTCCAATATTTTTTACCTGATCGGTACTAATTTTGGAGAACGCCTGCTCTTTGTGCCTTCGCTGGCATTTTGTTTGGCGCTTTCTTATTTTGTGTTTGTGTTTATTCCCGCTAAATCAAAAAAGTATTATGCGACTATTACAAATCTCCGGACTAAAAAAATTGATCAAGCCATTGCTATTCTTATACTGTTGAGTTATGGTATCATTTGTTTTGGAAGAAATGCCGAATGGAAAACCAATTACAGTCTGGCTAAAGCCGATGTGGTAAAAAATCCGAATTCAGCGCGTTTGCATGTGTTTTATGCGGCTGAATTACGCAATGAAATTGTGGCGAATAAAAATTCGGAAGCCATTCAAAAAACAAATTTGCCGGTGATCAGAAAAAATTTGCAGGAGGCTGTGACTATTTATCCGGAATACGGCACTGCGCATTTGGCCTTTGCCGAATATTACATGCACCGCGACAGCAGTCGTTTGGCCATCACGCAATTAAGTCAGGCCTTATACACCTTGCCACGTTCGCCAAGGGTGTTGAGTGCTATGGGCAATTGTTATATTAATTTGCAGCACTACGATTCAGCCTTGTTATATTTAAAAGCCGGTTTACGTTTTACACCCAATCATCCTGATCTGATAGCGAAATACGGAGCCACCCTGATGCATTTAAATAAACCTGATTCTGCGATTTATTTATTGAAGCAGGCTGATGTTATTAGTCCGGATAACACTTGGAACCTCGAACAATTAGCCAAGGCATATGCCATGAAGAAGGATAGTGTGAAAGCGGTTTATTATGAGAAGCGGGCGAAGGAGATGAAATGATTTTATTTAACCGTAATTTGCCTTGATGCTTCGACATGCTTCGACGGGCTCAGCATGACAGGCATGACAGGCTCAGTATGACAAGCTCATCCTTCGACAAGCTCAGGATGACCGAGGGGCTCAGCACAAGTGCAAAAAGTACCAAAAAATCAAGGCTTTATGGCTGCTAACATTTTCTGTGTGCCTAGTAGTAATCATTTAGCTTTATTGGAATTCCCATAATATAATCATTTCCTATTTTTAGAACTTACTTTTTGCCTTGACGCTTCGACATGCTTCGACGGGCTCAGCATGACAGGCATGACAGGCTCAGTACGAGGGGCTCAGCACAAGTGCAAAAAAACAAAAAAGTCAAGGCGATTTGCCAACCTTCATTTTTCGCTATGATGCCTAAATGCAATACCCATTTAACGAAAAATGCTTTGCACGGGCTGGCTGATTGCTTTGCAAGCCCCTACACCAAATCGCAATTCGCCACCGCACTATCCGAGACGTAGCTAAACGCATATGATTGATGAAGAAATTAACAAAAGAAATCAAGGCGATTCGTTACTTGCAGTATTCATCTTTAGAATTTCTGAATCATAAAGTATTTTGGAAATGCGTTCTATTGTGAACGTACTTTTGCCTTGATGCAAAAGTACCAAAAAATCAAGGCTTCAGAAATTCTCGCAGAAATCCAAGCTGCTTTTAAGCCGATGATTTGATCATGTCCTTTCACCAGTGATATTTCTTATTGTGTGAAAGGACAGCAAATCATCCACGCACAAGCCGAACAAAAGCATACCGTTAACGGCTAAACGCCTAAGCCCTGCTTTTGTTCACGCTTTTAAAAGCAGCTGGATTTCAGTGCGAGAATTTCTGAGGCCGAACAGCTAGAAGGGCTAGCGCTTTGAAGTTTTCATTTTTACCATATTTAGATTTGTTTCTCAAATTCGAAATTTTAATTTGAATAACGGGTTATTTTTAAATAATTATTAAATACCAATACAGCTAAGATTTTGAATTTATGAAGATACTAACCTATACATTCCTGCGCCATGGGATGTGCAGGGTTTAGTTCTTTTTGCAGCCTGCCTCTTTTGGCTGCAGGACATCAAGGCTGTGCCTTGACGGGCCAGATAGAGCGTTGAACCGCAGCAGGGCAGCAAGCCTGTGGCTTGATGAGCCGGCCTGTGCTTAGAGCCCGGAGCAGCCCGGTCCCAATCAGGCTTCCGGGAAATAGAACAGCCTGATTGGGAGGCGCCCAAATGATTAACCTTGTTAAAGGATTATGACTGTGAAAGGATCACTTGGTTGGCAAAGAAATGCGACCAAAATAACACCAACGAATTATTTAGAATCGGAAAATTATTTCCCCCAGCGGTAAGTGTCCTGCTCAAGGCCGGCGAGGTCAATCACCCGGTCAATAACGGTTGCGGCGAGTTCTTCGAAGGTTTTTGGATTGGAATAAAAAGAAGGGGAAGCGGCACAAATGATCGCACCGGCTTCGGTAAGGGTTTTCATGTTGTTGACATGAATAAGGCTATAAGGGGTGTCGCGGGGAATTAAAATTAATTTACGGCGTTCTTTTAAGATCACATCGGCGGCGCGTGTGATGAGATCGTTGCTGATACCGGAGGCTATACGTGCCAGGGTGCCCATACTACAGGGACAAATAATGAGGGTGCCGTATTTAGCAGAGCCGGAAGCAAAGGGGGCAAAAAAATCGTTTTTATCGTAAGTTTTAATTTTGTAGTTTTTAAAATTGTCGTTTCCTAATTCGTGTTGCCAAACGGTTTTGGCATTGTCGCTCATAACCAGAGCCAGCTCGTCGATCTGCGCGTTTAACTGAATGAGTTTGTCCAATAATACCTTGGCGTAAATACTTCCGCTGGCGCCTGTTACAGCAATGGCTATTTTGTGTTTAGGGTTGGACATTTTGATTACTCTTAGTTTTTGACGAAGTGATATTATAAGTAACAAGTAAGGTAAGGATATTGTTGTAAAATCCTTTATTAAAAAAACGGGCAACGGGGTTGGGATAAAAAACCGTTGAAACAATGCCATAGTCGCGCACCGAACGGATGGAATTGGTGAAACGTACTTCCACATTTATTTTATCTTTTACCTGGCGACCCAAACCACTTACTAAAGCAATTTCGTAGGGATTAAAATGGTACACCCCGGTAAAATCGGTATAGTTAATGGTTTCATGGTAACTAACTAAATAGGCCAGTGAGGGTCCGAGATTTACAAAATACCGTTTGTTAAGCATGTAACGCAGGGTTAAAGGTAGTTCCACATAATTTAAGGTTAAATTATAGTGTGATAGATCTCCTTTTTTTGGATTGGGATTATGTTTGGCTCCTTTTTGAGAAAAATAAAATCCCAGCTCAAGACTTACTTTTTCATTGATGCGTGCATTTACAGAAGCACCGGCAAAAACGCCCAGCTTGTTGTATCCATCATAACTGTCGCCATGAATTTGACAGCCATTCAAGCCTATAGCAGGACGAAGGCTGAACACCGCATTGTTATTTTCCTGAGCAGTTAATCCACAAACAACTAACGTGAAAATAAAAACTAGGTTGCGCATAGGTAAAATATGTTTAGAACTTGTAACCAAAGCCAACGCCAATGGTGCTTAACACCTGTAAGCGTGGACCATTGATGTCGTGCGCAGGATCAAAGGGAAGATCGGCACGCCACTTATGTTTAACAATCACATCATCATCATACAACATTTGCACAATTACCGAGGCAGAAATGTACTTGTTTACTTTTAAGGTTAAGAGTGTATTAAACACCACGTCGATATTACCCGGATTGTGCGCATAATTGGAGAAGAGATCGAGGTAAGTATCGAGGTTGACATTTTTCATAAGGTCTTTTTTAAACTTTACGATGACACGTCCACCGGCTTCGTAACGGATGCGTTTACCTGGTGTAATAATATTTCCGGCATTATCTCTTACCGCCGCTTCAACACCGTATGCCCCATTATCGGCTAAGTACTGACGATTAACGACTGTAATTTTTCCTGCAGCAGGCGCAAAGGTCACCGAAAAATAAGTGGTTGGTTTATAATCCAAACCTATGGCCAACTGAATGTAACCTGGCGAATTCATGTCAGACACGGCTTTACCGTCTTTGACGTTATTTACATAATTATAACCCGGTGCAAATTGCGTTCTGTAATCGGCCTGGGTCACGTAAAACCAGTGTTTATTAAAGCCGTTAATATTAAATTTAGATAAAACAAAAATTTGATCGGTGTTTTTGCGAAATGGATTGGCAGCACCTAATCCCGAACGCAGTAAGCCAAATTGTGCATCGGCTTTATTGGTCCATTCGTATTTGCCTTTTTGATAAATGCCTTCAAAATTAAAAATAGAATTGATGGACATGTTATCCTGTCCGCCACCTTGCCAGTTGCTTAAGGATGTTTCACTCGCATTTAATCCAAGGAAACCCGTTTTGCGCCAGTAAGTCGTATCTTTTTTTGGGGTTTGGGCATTCATATGTAAAGAGAGGATTAAGCTTAAAAGGGTAATCGATCGAGTCATAGTTTATTCATTAGGGGGGTTAAGATTTGAAACTACAATAATTCCATTTTTAGAAAAATTAAAAACTAATATTCTTTTACAATGTTATAAAGGGTGTCGCGTTGCACCGGAATTTTGCCAACGGCCTGAATAAGATCAACCAATTGTTGGGTGCTTAATTTTGGAGCTTGTTCTTCAGAGCCCGCCATGCTATAAATCTTGGTGGTATCGTCGATAGTACCATCCAAATCGTCGGTGCCATAATTTAAAGAAAGTTGTGCTGTATTTCTGCCAATCATGGCCCAATAGGCTTTGATGTGTGTGAAGTTGTCGAGGTATATACGTGCTATGGCATAATTACGGAGATCTTCGATCACACTTACTTCGGGCACGTGCGCCATGGCATTTTCTTTGTTTCTGAATTTTAAGGGAATGAAGGCATTAAAGCCGCCGGTTCTGTCCTGCAATTGGCGTAGGCGTTCCATGTGGTCGATGCGGTGTTCGAAGCTTTCGATGTGGCCATATAACATGGTGGCGTTGGAGAAATTACCCATTTTTTGCCAGATCTCATGCAAGGTTAACCATTCTTCAGAAGTACATTTTCCACCCGCTATTTGTTCACGAATTTGTTCGTCAAAAATTTCGGCACCACCACCGGGTAAACTGTCTAAGCCGGCATCTTTCATGGTTTTTAGACCATCTTCGTAAGAGAGTTTGGCTTTTTTGAAGATGTAGTGAAACTCAACCGGGGTAAGGGCTTTGATGTGTAAGTTAGGACGGTGTTGTTTTATTTTTCGGAAAAGTTCAGTGTAAAAAGCGAGATCTTGTTTGGGCACCACACCACCGGTAATGTGTACTTCGGTCACGTCTTGATTATCGTAAGTTTTAACGATATCGAGAATTTGATCAACCGATAATTCCCAACCCTGATCGGCATTTTTAATTAAACGTGAATAGGAGCAAAAGGCGCAGGAATACACGCAGACATTGGTAGGCTCTACATGAAAATTATGATTAAAATACACGTAATTGCCATTCTTTTTTTCACGAACAAAATTGGCCAAGGTGCCTAAAAAGCCCAGCTCTGCTTCTTTATAGAGGATTACGCCTTCTTCGGGACTGATGCGTTGACCGTTGAACACTTTATCGGCAATGGCTTTTAAGGCATTGGAAACAGAGGTGTTTTTAAAAATATCGGGGATGGCCGGACTACTTGTTGTCATAATGCGCAAATTTAAGGCTTCTTTTTAAAGGGCTTACAGATAATTATTAATAATGTTTAAAGAAATGCAACTTGAGGCTAAGGTAGAGGCTAAGGTTAAGGTTGAGGCTTAGGTTGATGTTGAGGTTAAGGCTAAGCCAAGAGCCAAGAATCAAGAGCCAAGAATCGATATTAAAAACTATACACTTAACATTAATAACTAAAAACTAAGCACTAATAACTAAAAACTTACTCTACCCAAAGCACCATGCCTTTTAAGTACTCGCCTTCGGGGAAATAGGGAGTAACGGGATGATCGGCGGGCTGATATAAATAATGTAATATTTTGATGTTTCGTCCTGATTCGAGAGCCGCTGAAGTGATGGTATTGTAAAAAAGCATCTTATCCACCACGCCGCTGCAACTAAATGTAAAAATAATACCGTTGGCTTTAATGAGTTTCATGGCCAGGGTATTTAAACGTTTGTAGCCGATTACCGCATTGTGTTTACTGTCGCGACTTTTGGCAAAGGCCGGTGGATCGAGCACGATCACATCGTAAGTGTCTTTTTTATCTTTAAAAAATTCAAAAGTATCCACTGCAAAACTTTCGTGATTGTGGCACTTGTTGAGTTCAATATTCTGATCGCATAAACGAATGGCAGGTTCGCTCACATCTACCGAATGCACGCTTTTGGCGCCTGCTGCAGCTGCGTAAACCGAAAATCCACCGGTATAAGAAAAGGTATTCAACACGGTTTTATCTTTACAATACTCGGCGAGCATTTTACGGTTATCGCGCTGATCGATAAAGAAACCGGTTTTTTGACCGTTAATAAAATCGATTTTAAATACGTGTTTGTTTTCTTTTACGATAATTTCTTCTGGACAGCCAACTAAAAAGCCATTGGTCGTTTGTCCCGAAAAATGTTTCGAAAGGGTTTCAGCACTTTTATCGTAAATACTTTTAAGTGAAGATCCCAAGGTAGATTGAATGGCCTTTACGATGTTTTCTTTTTGCAAATAAACGCCGTATGAATGGGCTTGCAGAACCACATGCCCGTCATAATAATCGAGTATGAGTCCGGGTACCCCATCACCTTCACCAAAAAACAAACGACACACATTGGTGTTTTCGTTCAATATAGAAAGGTGTTTGCGGTATAAATAGGCCTTGTTTATTTTTTCGAACCAGAACTGTTCGTCAATAGTTGTTTTTTCAAAAGAGATGATGCGCACCGCAATGCTGCCGCCGGCGTAGTAACCAATGGCCAGGAATTCGTTTTTGTTGGAATAAACTTCAACGAGATCACCGTCTTGTAAGTTGGCATCTTTTTTTGCTATGGCACCCGAAAACACCCAGGGGTGGCGACGTTGCATAGAGAATTCTTTTCCTTTGTTGAGAATGATTTGCGGGTAGTTCATGGTTTTTCGTGCAGCTTGGTGTTTAAATTTCGTGTCAATACTGTGCGGGGCAAATTTAGTGTTTCTTTTTAATTAAAGGGCCATATACCACTTAGGCACTTAGGGCACTAAGGGACACTAAGGTAGGATTTCAGATTGCAGATTGGGGATAAGGTTGAGGTTAAGGTTGAGGCAAGAGGCATGAGCCAAGAATCAAGAGCCAAGAATCAAGAGCCAAGAATCAAGAGTCAAGAATCAATACTAAACACTAAGTATTAAACACTAAAAACTATAAGCAGTATTATTGATTTTCTTAGTGTTTCTTAGTGATCTTAGTGTCTTAGTGGTTTTTTTTACGAATAATTTTGAAAATGATTAATAATTGGTAATTTTAATTTCATCAAAATCTTTTTTTATGTTGGAAGTTAATCAAGTTTATAATCATGAGTTTTCATTTTCTCAGGAGGAAGTGAATCGTTTTGCAGAAGTTACCGGTGATAAAAATCCTGTTCATACCGATCCGGATTATGCCGCTAAAACATTATTTAAACGTCCCATTATGCACGGCATGCTTGGCGCAGCGCTGTTTAGCAAAGTGTTTGGCACTTTATTTCCGGGCGAAGGCACCATTTATTTAAAACAAACTTTAAATTTTTTAAAGCCCATGTATGTGGATGTGACTTATACGGCTGTGTTTACCGTGAAAGAATTATTAAAAGATAAAAACCGCGCGGTGGTTGAAACCCTGATCAAAAATCCTGATGGTTTGGTGTGCACCAGTGGTGAGGCTAGTATTTTGAATGTGGAGAAGATTAAGAATTAAAGATTGCAGGTTGAGGCTAAGGTTGAGTTAGAGGATAAGGTAGAGGTTGAGGCTAAGGTTGAGGCTAAGGTTGAGGATAGGTGAGAGGCAAGAACCAAGAGGCAAGAACCAAGAGGCAAGAACCAAGAGGCAAGAACCAAGAGGCAAGAACCAAGAGGCAAGAACCAATCACTAAAAACTAAACACTATAAAAGTATGGACAATCTAAATAAACGTGTTGTATTAATAACAGGCGCTACAGGTGGTTTAGGAACTGCTATGTGCAAAGAGTTATACAAGGATGGTTACCATGTAGTGGGGAATTATCATACCAAAGAAAAGGCTGAAAAGTGGCTAGAGTCCATGAAAGCCGAGGGTTTTGATATTCAGTTGTTTCATGGGGATGTGAGTGATTTTGATAGTGCGGGTGATATGATTCGTAAAATAGAGGCAGAGGTTGGTCCGATTGATACCTTGGTGAATAATGCCGGGATCACCCGTGATGGTCGCCTTATTAATATGAAAAAAGAAGACTGGTACTCGGTTATTAATACCAATTTAAATTCTGTTTTTAATTGTTCGCGTAATGTGTTAGATGGCATGATAGCCCGAAAATTCGGACGCATCATCAATATCTCTTCGGTTAATGGTCAGCGTGGGCAATTCGGACAAACCAATTACTCAGCGGCTAAAGCCGGCATGCATGGGTTTACGAAGTCATTGGCCATGGAAGTGGCTAAATATGGTATAACGGTAAATACAATTTCTCCGGGTTATATCGGAACTGATATGGTAATGGCTGTTCCCGAAAAAGTGTTGGCGCAAATTGTGGCTCAAGTACCTATGGGACGTTTGGGCGGAACCCACGAAGTGGCGCATTTGGTAAGCTTTTTAGCCAGCGAAGAAACGAGTTTTATTACCGGGGCTAATTACAGCATAAATGGGGGACAACACGTTTACTAACAGTAAGGTTGATTTACAATTTTAAGATTGATTTTTTTCCTGACGATGTTGCATTAAAGTATACGCGCTTAATTGTATTTCAGAAACTCAATTGTAAATCAGACAATCGTAAATAGATGCAGCAATTTTGGCTATTTCCACAAATTTGTTATTCAAAATAAAACTGCTATTTTAGCCGCCTAACTAAATCAATATATGGCACAAACTACCGAACCAAAGGGACATCCAAAAGGACTGTATTTTTTATTTTTTACTGAAATGTGGGAGCGTTTTAGTTATTATGGAATGAGGGCCATCTTCATTCTATTTATGACTAAAGTGTTATTATTAAAGGATGCCGATGCTTCCGAAATTTACGGGAGCTACACAGGCTTGGTTTATTTAACGCCATTATTGGGAGGTTATTTATGTGATAAATTCTTAGGGAACCGCCGTAGTATTATCATTGGTGGTTTACTCATGGCCCTGGGTCAGTTTTTTATGTTTTTAAGTGCTTCGGCCGGTGCCGGTGGAGGTGTGGCTATTATGTGGCTGGGTTTAACTTCTATTATTATTGGTAACGGTTTCTTTAAACCAAATATTTCCACCATGGTTGGTCAGTTATATCCTGCTGGCGACAGACGTATCGATTCTGCTTTTACAATTTTTTACATGGGTATTAACCTGGGGGCTTTCTTTTCTCCACTGGTTTGTGGATCGATGGATTTTAAATGGGGTTTCCTTGCCGCTTGTATTGGTATGGTAGTTTCTTTAATCAGCTTTGTGATGTTCCAGAAAAAATACCTGATTTCTGAACAAGGCAAAGAAATTGGTTTACCGGTTCAAAAATTAAACCTTAAAGCTATTTTAATGATCATTGGTTCAATTGGCATTGTGTTCTTTATGCTCAACTTCAAACAAATGTTCAAAAGCAATATTGATGTGATTAGCTACTTTATTTATGGTGCCATGATTTTAATGCCAATTATTATTTTAACCGATAAAAGTTTAAGCACCTTAGAACGAAATCGTATCATCGTGATTTTTATTCTTGCATTCTTTGTAATCTTTTTCTGGGGAGCATTTGAACAAGCCGGTGCTTCATTGACTTTGTTTGCCGACCGTCAAACCAATCGTAATTTATTGGGTTGGGAAATGCCTGCTTCTTATTTTCAATCCATCAATCCACTTGCTGTTATTACGTTAGCGCCTGTGTTTACGCTCATCTGGGGCTTCCTTTACAAACGTAAATTAGAGCCGTCTTCGCCTTATAAAATGGCGTATGGTTTAGCTTTAGTCGCTCTTGGTTATATAGTTATAGCCATTGCCGTTAAGGGTTTAGGTTTAGGTGAAAAAGTGAGCATGTGGTGGTTGGTTTCTTTATACATCATTCACTCTATGGGTGAACTGTGTTTATCACCAATCGGACTCTCAATGGTTTCTAAACTGGCTCCTTTACGTTTATCTTCATTAATGATGGGAACCTGGTTTTTAGCCAATGCCGCTGCCAATAAATTTGCCGGTACTTTAAGCGCTTTAATTCCACCTTCAGCTGATTCGATTGACCCGAATGTGCCGGTGGTTTATCCTTCTTTCGTTGGATTTCAGATCACCAATTTATATGAGTTCTTTACCTTGTTTATTGTAATGACGGGTATTGCTGCTACTATTTTATTCGTATTAAGTTCGTGGTTGAAAAAAATGATGGACGAAAAGAATTTTGAAGCCGCACAGTAATTTGAAATAAAAAATTAATGACCCTAATAGACCATTATTTAAGCCGGTTTATTAGGGTTTTTTTATGCAGAGAATATGGCAACAGCTAGCAAAGAATTAGAACAAATACAAAATTTTAAAGGCAAGTACCCTAAACAATTGTGGTTTTTGTTTTTTAGCGAAATGTGGGAACGCTTTAGTTTCTATGGCATGCGCGGCATGCTGGTGTATTTTATGACCACCCAGTTAGCCATGGATGATACCAAAGCTAATTTACAATACGGCGCTTCGCAAGCTTATGTATATGCTTTTACTTTTTTTGGCGGCATTGTGGCTGATAAAATTTTGGGTTACCGTCGTTCGCTTTTTTGGGGTGGATTGCTTATGATCGTGGGAAGTGCGGTGTTGGCCATCGATCCACATGCCTTTTTCTTTATGGGTATTAGTTTTAATATTATAGGCACCGCTTTTTTTAAACCAAACATTTCCACCATTGTAGGTAATTTGTATAAGTCGGGCGATAGTCGTACCGACGCGGGTTTCAGCATGTTTTATGCAGGAGTAAATTTAGGTGCTTTAATGGGGGGCTATGCCTGTATTACCATTGGCAAAGGTTTGTTGTTCTCATCGCTCATCCCAAAGGAATATAGTTGGAATGCGGCCTTTGGTGTATCGGCTATTTTTATGGTGATTAGCTTGCTTACATTTACACAGACACAAAAAAAATTGGGCTCCATTGGTATCTCACCAATTCTGCATTTGCCTAATGCCAAACGCCGAATATATGAATATCTTACTTTTGCAGCTTCCTTAATTTTTATTCCAATAGTTATGATACTGGTAGTAAACGAAAAGTACACCGATATTTTTATGTTTATCATTGGTCCGGGTTCCTTAATATACCTCATTTACGAGATGCGCCATTTTTCTTTACAGGAAAACAAACGATTAATTGCCGCTGTGGTGTTTATGTTTTTCTCCATTTTTTTCTGGGCCTTTTTCGAACAGAGTGGAGGCTCCTTAAGTTTGTTTGCAGCAAGCAATTTAGATAACAAGGTATTGGGACTCACCCTCGATCCCAATGGTGTGAACAATTCGGCTAATTCATTTTTTGTGATCGTATTCGCCTCTTTAATTGGTTTGGTTTGGTTATGGATGAACAAACGCAAACTCGAACCCAATACCATTGTAAAGTTCGGTTTAGCATTTTTATTTTTAGCAGCCGGCTTTTATATTTTTTATGAGACCAAATTTTTTGCCGATGCTAATGGCGTTACCTCTTTAAATGTATTTACTTTTGGTTGGTTCATCATCACCTTTGGTGAGTTGTGTTTATCACCCATTGGCATGTCGGTTATGACCAAACTCTCTCCACAAAAAACGCAGGCAGTCGTGATGGGTATGTGGTTTTTAGCTTCTGCTTATGGTCAGTATTTTGCCGGACTCTTAGGCGCCAATATTGCCAGTGCTTCCGAGCACTCCACTAACTTAGAAAAGTTAAGTGTGTATGCCGATGGCTACAAACAACTAGCCATTTACGCTTTAGTGGCCGGGGTTATTTTAATTCTGATTTCGCCTTTGGTGAAGAAGCTGATGGGTGGGGTGAAGTAGGGGATTAAAAATTGATTTCTTTTTTCATTATAAAATCCATTAATCAATAACGTACTAAAGAAATACTATTGATCCACCACAATTTTTACTGCATTCAACATCAGTTTGTTTTCATCTTGAATAAAATAGAGTCCCTTGGCGAGTCCGTAAATTTTACATTCGTAATGTGTCGATTCATCTAGTTTTACATGGCGGATGACTTGTCCAAATTCGTTTACAAGCTTTAACTGGAGCGGTATGGAGGCCTGGATGGTAAATTCACCGGTATTCGGATTTGGGAAGATCTTAATTTGTGTATCTGAATTTAAAAACGCTGCAATGCCGGTACAGTTTGATACCTTTACTTGAATTGTTTCGGTATTTACACAACCGTTAGGATCGGTGCCCTGCATGGTATACGTCGTTTGACCAAGCCCTGGAGTAACTTGAAAAGTCGTTCCATTTACAGCCCCGTTCCATAAATAAGTGGAAGCACCTTGACCGATTAAAATAAGTTTTTCGCCTTTGCATAAAGCGATTTTGTTGGCGCTGATGGCTAGAGTAGGGCTAGGACCAATGCTTACCAAAATGGTATTGGTGCTTACACAGGAAGCACCATTTGAGAAGGAAGTAGCAGCAACAGTATAAACCGTGTTAATGGTTGGACTAACCGTAATGCTTTGAAAAGGGGTATTCCCATTCCAGGTATAAGTTAAGGCACCTGATGCAGTAAGGATGGTGCTGCCACCCGGACAAATAATTGCCGATGCAGGTACGTTGATGCTTGGTGTATATACAGAAATGGTAACTGTTTTACTGCTTTTACAGGAGGTAGTCACATAGGCACCTGTTACAGTATAAATGGAGGTGCTGCTCGGAAAAATAACAGTTCCGGCAGTCTGTGAACCGTTAATCCAGGTATAGGTTGAGGCTCCAGAAGCATTTAACGCCACCGATTCGCCGGCACAGGCCAGAGTTTTGGAATAACTGATGTATAAAAGAGGATTGCCGTTCACCACGATCACCTGCGATATCGCATTGCTGCAGCCAAAGGCATTCTGACCAGAGATGAGATAAACCGAGCTGGTGCTAGGACTTACCACGGCACTAGTACCGGAAAATACGGAAGGCGTCCAACTATAACTATTGGCGCCGCTAACGGTAAGTGTACTCGATTCGCCTTCGCAGATAACTGAATTGGTGGCCGAGATGCTGAGTGTGGGATTAGGATTCACACTTAATAAAATAGTGGTGGTGTTTACACAGGTGCCGTCGGATGCAGTAAGGGTATAAAGTGTTGTAACACTCGGACTCACATTCACCACGGTACCGAATAAATTAGCTGGTGACCAGGTGTAAGAATTTCCACCACCGGCAGTGAGGGTGGAACTTTGTAGGGCGCATATAAGGGTAGGAGAGGCTATGGCCATGGGTGTTGGCAAGGCATTCACATAAAGACCTATGGTTTGAGTATTAGAACAGTTACTGGTAGTTTGCGTGAGGGTATAAGTGGTGCTACTTGCCGGATTAACGATAATGGCTGCCGTGTTGAGGTTTCCGGGCATCCAGGTATAATTACTGGCGCCGGTGGCAGTAAGGCTTGCTGTGCTACCAATACAAATAAGTGAGGATGATGCAACAGGTGCAAGGGTAGGGGTATTTACCAGACTGAGGTTAGATACGGCACTGGCTGTGCAACCCAATACACTTTCACCAATTAAGGTATAAGTATTACTGCTCAGGGGCATAAAAGCGACACCGTTTACTACGCCGCCCGACCAGGTATAAGTAGCGGCACCCGAACCGGTAAGGGTCACCGAATTACCCGAACAAACACTTAGGGAAGCAGGACTGGCCAGAACCGGAGGTGTAGGATGAATGCTTACCGAGGTAACGGCACTGGCAGTGCCGCAAGCGTTAGCAGCTATTACGGTATATGAACTTGAAACCAATGGTACAAAACCCTGTCCGTTTATCACCCCATTGGTCCAGGTATAAGTACTGGCACCGCTGGCGTTAAGGCTAACCGTTTTACCCGGACAAATGGCCGAGGCACTGGTGCTTAAGCTTAGTGAGGGTAAAGCAGGGTCAACATGTATGGCAATAACAGTGGAGGAAATACACGATTGGGCATTGGTTCCACTAACCGAATAATTAGTATTGCCAGTGGGTGATAAACTCAAACTTAATGCATTGCTACCGGTGTTCCAGGTGTAAGTGTTTGCCCCACTTGCAGTAATCGTTAGCGTGGTACCTAAACAAATGGAACTGCTAGAACTCACCGCGCTAATTGAACTTCCGCTAAAAGGAACAACGGTTAGCATGGCCACTGCGCTTGCGGTGCAACCAAAGGCGCCGGTGCCTGTAACGGTATAGGCTGAGGTGCTAAGTGGTGTAAAGGCAAGTCCATTTATCTGTCCACCCGACCAGGTATAAGTTAAAGCGCCACTTGCATTTAATATGGCTGCATTACCTGAGCATACGGTTGGCGTATTGACGGAAGCGGTTAGATTTGGCGCTGCATATAATGATACGGAAGTCACTGCGCTAGAAGTACCGCAACCATTTGAACCTAGCACGGTGTAGTTACCTGAACTTACAGGAAAAAATGGAATGGCATTTGTAAGTCCCCCCGACCAAGTATAAGTAACGGCACCAAAGGCAGATAAAGTAGCGGGACTACCGGGACAAATAGGAATACTTGGACTTAAAACACTTAAACTTGGTGGCGTGCCATCTACACTTATACTCACCACCGAACTTGAAACACAACCCAGTAAATTGGTTCCGGTAACGGTGTAGTTTGCACTGGCTGCCGGTGTTACCACAAGGCTATTCGAATTAGAACCGGTACTCCACGTATAAGACGATAACCCGTTAGCCGTAATACTGGCGCTAGTGCCGATACAAATATTACTGGATGATAAACTAATAGTAATTGGAGATAAGCCTATGCTATAAGTGAGTATAATTTGACCGTTACCAATTCTCACACCTCCGGTATTGGATTGATTTGCGCCACTATTATAAGAAGCACCGCCACCACCGCCGTAATCATTCACGCCTGAAGCTCCGCCACTGTATCCACCGCCACCGCCGGGAGTTCCGCGGAAACACCAACATCCCGCACCGCCACCGCCAAAACCACCACCGGTAGATTGTGAAGATGAAAAAGGAGAACAAGTTGGGGCAAACAGCCCTCCATTAATAAAAGCATAGCCGGGCGTGCCGCCTAGGGTTCCGCTGGCACCGCCGTTGGTGTAAAATCCTCCACCCGGTCCACCGGTGCCGCCACCAGTGGGTTCGCCCGATTGGCCGCCACTGCCGTTGGTGCCCGGTGCACCTGAAGTATTTTGTGATGATTGTGCGGTAGTGGTAACTACAGCTTGCGTATTGGGTATTGAACCGAATGCATTTGGCATTCCACCACTGCCTAAACAGCGCCGGCCGCCGCCGCCACCAGCAACCAATAAAGGTGTATTGGTAATGGTAGCTATAAAGGATCCACCACCACCACCGGTGGCTCCACCGGTTTCTGCATTTCCTGCGAAACCACAGGCAGTAAAGCTAGGGGCTTGACCACCAACTAATATTTTTAAAACTTGTCCCGGCGTTACCGTAAATACCCCCGACATGTAAGCGCCATAACCACCCGTCCAACTGGGTGCAATGTTGCCGCCCTGTGCGCCCCATGCCTCCATGGTTAAGGTGCTTACACAATTAGGAACCGTGAAGTTTTGAATGCTGCCAACATAGTTATATGTCTGTGTGGTAAGCTGAGTAAAGCCGAGCTTAAAGAAGAGCAAAAAAAGAATGATGTAGTTTATTTTTTTAGAAATAAACGAAAGCGCGTGCGTCATGTACAAGGAATTTGCTTTGATCCTAAGTAAAAATAGTGAATTTAAACAGGGCATTCAATTTTGGACTGTTAAAAATGGGCTCTGAATAGTTTGGAATAAGGCTACACACGAGAGAAATTAATAAGGGATTAACCATTAATTTGATTTATACACATCGCTTAACTTCAACCACAAACAGAATGTTTTTTTTCGAAGTAAGCGCTGTAAACCCTGCTTCAAATCACTTGTCACTTAACCTGCCAAATGTAACTGCACCCGAGGCATTGGGTGCAGTTACATGACTTCACGAATATAGTTTTCCGCTTTTGTAAAACGCCTTCAAATCTACTAGTTATTTTTTGAGTAACCTTGTTTAATGGCTAATTCAATTGCCAAATCTTTCAGTCGCGTTATAAATGTGATAAGGCATAAAACCAATACAAGAGCACAAATAATCACGTTCACAAGTTGCTCTGAAATGATGGTAGTAGCAATTCCACCAATCATAATTAAAGCCATTGCCAACGAAGCCGGCATTAAAGGACTTGAAGGCAAGTCGCCTGTTAGTTTACAAAATTCGTGTAGGTTCATTCTGCGCCCTAATAAAGGCAGAAAAGCTAATTGTTTTACAAAATCTCTGCGTTTCATTTGGCAGGAAAGTTTTACCAAACTTCGGTTGTTGAAATTCGGGCGGCCTGTGATATCCTATATATGATATAAAATTCACTTCTAGTAAGATGTTAATATTGAATTAGTTTATAGATTTTTAAGGATTTCTAACAAATTCTTTCTTGTTACCGGCTTTATAATAAAGTTAGCTACTTCGTTTATTTTCTTGGCTTTTTGATGGTCTTGAGGCGAAATGGATGAGCTGACGAGATAGATTATGATTTTTTTATTAATATGCGGTTTTAAAACAAGATACTCTTCCAGAAACTGCCAACCATCCATTATAGGCATAAAAATATCTAATAGAATTACTTCTGGTAATTGCCTAGGATCATTTAAATTTTCATTAAAAAAAGTAAGCACCTCACTGCCGTTTCTAAAGACTTTTACATCTTCTACTAGATTACTATCTTCAATGGTCATCTTGGTCAAAAACACGAAGATTTCATCGTCGTCCACTAGGGCAATACTTTTTATCTTACTCATATAACTGTGTTTTTTTGGTTAAATTCAACAGTAAATATTGAACCACGATCAGGGTTACTCTCAACCGAAATTTCACCTCCCATAGCATCAACCTGGGTTTTAGTCATAAATAAACCAAATCCTTTTGCGTCCGGGTGGTCATGAAATACTTTCCTCATTTTAAACATGTGCTGTTTATTCTTCTTGAGATCTATTCCTGATCCGTTATCAATAACCTTTACACAGATTTTATTGCCTTTCATTTCAGTTTTTATAAGAATAGATGGTGTTCGTGAAGTGGCGCGATATTTTAAAGCGTTACTTATTAAGTTTGATAAAATACTATCGAGGTATTTCTTAGGATAATAGATATGTTCAGCCTCATTAAAATCGTATTGAATGTTTGCACTGTACATTTCAATTTCAATTCTGTGTATTTCGAGGATTTTTTTTGTTAACTCCTCGAAATTATTTTTTTCAAAGAGTAGTCCAATTTCTTCCTTGGTCTCCAATGATTCAATCAAGTTATCGAACGTTTCATTCAACGTTGAAATAACAGGCTTAATTTTAGTAAACATTATTTCTCTTTTATCCAGATCCTTAGATTCAGAAATAAAATCAGATATCATTGACAGATTAACCAATGGGGCTCTCAAATTATGAGAAATGATGTTGCAAAAATCTTTAAGCTGAGCGTTTTGAACAGCCAATACCTTCATCAACTGTAATTGTTCTTCTATTTTTTTTTGTCTTGTAATGTCTGCTATGTGCACAAAAAAACCTCTTATAGTACCTTCCTCAAAATCAGGATAGTAATTTGCAAGCGCTTGTCGTATTTCTCCATCGGGAGTTGTTATCTCACGCTCAAATTGTTGAGGTTTTCCATTTAGGACTGAAGTTATATAAGTAAGGTTTTTTATATAAAGCGGCCCAAGAAGTTCCTTCATGGTGATTTTATCCACCATGTCTTCCTTGGTTTTCCCAAACCAGTTCAAATACGCTTTGTTGGCGAATCTACAAACCTGATCTTTATCCCAATAAGCCAGCATGGCTTCAATGTTATCTGACACTAGCATACCAATGTCGCGTTTGTGTTTGAGGGGTTTCTTCATACGCTTTGTCTATTACTCGTTTACATTCCTGTTCTTTTTTGAATACTAACGATAATTTGAAATTGTTAGATTTGATTCTCAAAAAAAAATAATTTAATAATGTAATAAATACTGGGATAAGGCCTTGCGTAACCTTACTATAAAGATACAAATTTTAGTAAACTTTTAATCCACTCCTTTATTAATTTGGGAAGGGCAGTATTTTCAGTGTATTAGCACAAAGAATGAAACAGCTTTTTACCTCGAGTTGATTTAATATGCCATTTACTTTATCGAATTCTTATAAAACAATTAACTCCCAACGAACCTCCTTTTTTTTAGTTACTGATAGCGGATGCCCTTATTTTGTTCGTCGTATTTTAGTTGCCTTATGTGAAATGTTAAGCCGATTTGTGTTGTTAATATTCCTGTCCAATTTTTACTGGTAAGTCCTTTTGTTTGATTAATTACCGATTCGCTAAGAGGAGAATATAGGTAAGGCGTGTATGCAATTGAAATAAATGGCGACAAATAAATTTTGTTTTTCAATTTCAAACAATAACCTATTTTTAAGCAGATGTCGCCACCTATACCAAATGCTTTTGAAGTGGTTTCGTCGTACGCAAAAGGTTCTCCATTTACATTTCTAAAAAGACCACTTGATGTTGCCGAAACAATCAAGTCAGTATAAACCCCTTTAAGATTTTCTTTTTTTTCATAATGAAGAATGTAGCCTAAGTTTAAGAAATGCAGATTTAAGATGTTTTCTAAGTTTTCATTTTCAGCCGAACTTCTAAAGTAGGAGTAAGAAACATTTATTCCATGTTTCAAATTTTTAGCCGATTTGAACATATAAGATAAAGAAGAATTTAAACCGTGAATTAATAAAGGTTGTTTATCTGCAATAAATGGACGGCTAACGTTGTAAGTTTGAATGGTTTTGTCCCACTGATCTGAATAGATATATTTATAAGAAACGTCAATTTTAAATTCTTGAGCCGTTGAGTAACCGAATTTTAATACTACTAAACTAATAACGACTAATGTTCTCATTTTTTGCTGTCATTTAATATATTGATAACTTCTCGATACCCAGTTTCTGCAGCACCGTGCACAGTTTGATGGTGTCCGTTAATATTCATGGCTTCACCCGCAAAATATAGTTTTTTACTTATTGGTTGCGTTGCAATTTTTCTGGCATCTCCCATGGCAACTGTGCTATAAGAATAGGCACCTTTAATGAAAGGATTTGTTGTCCAGTTTTGAACATAAGAAGCAATAAATGACGCGGATGCTTGTCCGTTATACATCACATCCAGTTCTTGAAGTAATGCCGTTGTAATTGCAGTATCACTTCCTAATGCTGTCAAATACTCTGCTTGTTGGCCCATAATAAATGCAAGCAAAACATTGTCGTTTTGTGCTTTACCAATACTGTCATCAGTATAAGCAGCACAAATAGCGCCACCAATTACATTTTGATTAAAAAACTTATTGCTAAATTTCAGAAAAACTTTCATTCCTGCCTCCATTCCTATTTTTGAAAATGCTGTTATTTTTTCATTGGGTAGTGCAGGAATAAACTGAATGTCGCCCGATTTAAGAATAGGAATAGGAACCGTGATAATGACTTTGTTGGCTTTGAATAAGTTATTATTACTATCTGTTATGATGATTTCTGATTGAGAATAATCAATTTTAGAAACAAGTGTATTCAGTAGGATGTTATCTTTTACTTGACTTACAATTTGGTTGTCAATGAAATCAAAGAAAGTTTCTTGAAATTTATAGTCATCATCTCCAGATACCCAATTCTCTTCTTCTTTTGTTTTCCAGTAAGCAGAAATCCGAGAGGCGGAAGCTCCCGAATCACCTGCAATTCCTTCTACAATGTTTGTGTATTCGTTTCCAAAACCTCCTTGTATTGCGTAATCTTTAAAGGATGCATCAGGAACATTATCCTCACGACTAAAAAGCGCATTGATATCTTTGGGTAGTGAACTTACAATTTGGCTATTGAACCAAAAAAATTCCGCCGAATTATCGATTGTAGTTTTGGTTTTTGATTGCGTAATAAGGTCTCCTAAAATATTGTTTTTACCATGAAGCCATTGCGCACCAGTGTCAATAGAGAAGTTGGCAAAGCCATTTAGTTTACCTAATCGTCCACCATAATTTGCAGAAGCTTCTAAAATCTGAAAATTAATTCCTTTTGATTTTAAAATATATGCAGCATACAAACCAGCAACACCAGCACCAATAATTAAAACTTTGCCCTGATAGTTTATGTCTTCAAGCAAGGTTTCTTTTCGACAGGCAGAAATAAATGTAGAGGGTATGACGAGGCCTCCAAATGAAAGTAATGTTGATTGTTTTAAAAAATCCCGTCTGTTCATTATTATTAGTTAATAGGTTGCTGTGATGTTAGTTTAGGGTTTCCGCTAGCCTTTAAGGGCTTATTTTATTCTTTTATTATTTTATATGTGTCATTCAAATTGTCTCCAATTCGCAACAAATACATCCCTGGAATTGCAAATAAAAAGTGGACAAAAAACATTTAGCTTTAAGCCGCGTTTTTTAGTTTATTGTTGATTAATTTTTCGTGTTCCAAAATTGTCAAATTATTTAGTTTTTTATGCCTTCTATTTTTGTTATACCAGGTTTCTATATAC
>CANKBS010000044.1 GCA_947480015.1 Sphingobacteriaceae bacterium | reverse complement strand
CGTTGAGAACCAGGCGTATGAGGTTGCATTACCCACACCCGTTAAGGTACAGGAGTTACCCGAACACAACGACGCTGTGCTGGCAACAGCCGTTACCAATGGTAAAGGATGAATGGAAACCGAAATTGCTGCTGAACTTGTACCGCAGGAGTTAGAAGCTGATACCGTATAACCCGAAGTAACAGTAGGAGAAAAGGGAACGCCATTCAATACTGAACCCGTCCATGTAAAAGTTGGTGCGCCAGAAGCCGTTAATGCTACAGTAAAGGTTGGGCAAATGCCGCCACCATTGGAGGTATTAGCGATGCTCAAGGCCGGAACTGCTGAATAAACAGTAATGGTAATCAGATTTCGTGCTTGACAATTGGATGTGCTTGTTCCAATAACTGAATAAGTAGTTGTAACAGTTGGAGACACCACAATGTTCGTAGCCGCGGTACTTCCGTTACTCCAGGTGTAATTACTTACGGCATTGGTTGTGAGTGTGACAGAAGTTCCACTACAAATGCTTGGCGTGACTGTATTTCCTAAAGATGAATTTAAACTAATAAAACATAGCTCTGTAATAAGGACTCTGCCGTTTCCGGAAATAATAGCCCCAGTGTTTATTTGATTAACGCCACCATTATAGGAGCCTCCACCGCCACCGCCTTCACTATTGCTTGTGCCGCCGCCGCCGCCTGAATAACCACCGCCACCTGCACCTCTATCGCCACAACCGCCACCGCCACCAAATCCACCGGCTGCATTTCCGCTTGCACCACTGGCAACACCACCTAGTGCACCATTTAAATATGCCCTTCCACCTAATAAGGTTCCAGAACTATAGGTGCCGCTATTGGTATAAAAACCGCCACCACCACTGGCCCAAACTGAACCGCTAGCGTTCCCACCCGCGGTGACACTGTTACCACCGGTTGTTCCGCTGGCTGAAGCCCCGCCTCCTCCGCCTGTTCCACCTGGTCCACCACTCGGAGGACTTTGACCTGCTGTTAAGGTTGTTGCGTGTGACGTGGTTTGTACTACGGTAGAACTCGCACCGCGACCACCGCCACCACCGGCTACCACTAAAGGTACCGTTCCTGTTGCAACATAAGATCCACCGCCTCCACTACCATGACTGGCATTAGCCGATGCACCCGCTTGTCCAACTGCTATATTTATTACTTGACCAGCCGTTAGTGTGAAATCGCCAGCCATTTGAGCTCCCAATCCCCAACTCGGACCGCCTTGAGCACCTTCGGCTTGTATGCGGTAACCACCGGTATACGGCACAGTCCACGATTGAATTCCGCCTGTAGCGATCACCGAACCATTTAAATTTGTTGTAAGGTAAGCTGTATTAATTTGAGCCTGTGTTGGGCCTGTTCCACCTGTAGAACCGGCACTCGTAAAGGTATAGGTTTGTTGCGCGACAAAGGTTTGCAGCGATGCAAAAAAACCAAGGGCTAAAACCAGTTTTAGCTTTCTTCCCATCTGCTGAAATGCAGTGGGTAGTGTGTGATGTTGTTTGTTAGTTCTCATAGTTTATGTGTTGTTTGTAGGTAATATTTTTTTTAACACTATCTAGAATGCGATCAAGCAAAAAGCCCTAGGAGGTGCAGGGCTTTCGCTAAAAGGTTCATTTTAATTTGTCACCACGATCTTCTGATTTACCTTCAGATCGCCCTTTTGTCCAACAATAAAATAGATGCCATGTGCTATATTTTTCACCGACACTTTATTCTCGTTTTGCTGATTAAGATCCAGTGATAGAATGGCTTGACCCAGTTCATTTATTAATTTTAAATGAATAGCACTTGGCGCAGTAATGGTGAACTCCCCATTATTAGGGTTTGGGTAAATTTCCAACTGCGTTATCGTTTGGCCATCGTGTGCTATGCCTAGGCAATTTGACACCTTCACTTGTGTAGTTGCGGTACCCAAACAACCGTTAGCATCCGTTCCTGTTACCGAATATACTGTTAATACAATAGGCGCCACCGGAACCGCAGAACCGGTTTGCGAGGTACTCCATACATAGGTTGCACCGCCAGAACCAATTAAGTTTATTGTTTCATTTTTACAAACCAGTGTTCGTTGAGGGGTGGCTGTAATGGTTGGGTTCATGTAGATTGAAATACTTTTTGACAACGATGAAATACAAGCCACGCCATTAGAAAAGGATGTCGCGCTTACCACATATACCGTTGGAACGGAAGGCGAAACCACGATGCTAGGAAATGGTGATGGAGGCGTAACATTCCAAGTGTAAGTACTGGCGCCACTTGCAGAAAGGGTAATCGCACCACCAATACATACAGAACTAGATCCGCTAACATTAAAAACGGGGTTAAATACAGAAATGGAAATGGTTTTACTGTTTTGACAATTCGTAGACACATAGGTGCCTACAACCGTATAAACTGTGGTAACGAGTGGGTTCACAACCGTAATGGTGGTATTGGCACTGCTACTCCAATTATAAGTATCGGCTCCAAAAGCGGTTAAGGTGGCCGAACCGCCAACACAAACGAGTGTGCGATTGGTAACGGCATTAACCGGAGGAATTGGATTCACTAGTACAATTTGAGACGTACTACCGGTACAATTATAAACGTTATCCCCAATAACTGTGTATAAAGAGGTAATGGTTGGTGACACAACAGTTGCCGTGCCAGTAATGTTACTTGGTGTCCACGTATAATTTATACCACCACCCAAGGTAAGGCTGGATGTTTGACCTTGACAAATTACAGTAGAAGTTGCACCAATTGTGATAACCGGATTTGGATTAGTTGCTACCAACACTGTATTTGTACCAACGCAGGTACCATCAGAAGCCGCTACAGAATAAACGGTAGTTACGGATGGACTCACAGAAACGATGGCGCCACTCAAATTAAAAGCAGGGTTGTTGTTGGTCCAAGTATACGTTATAGCCCCGCCGCCAGATAAGGTGGCTGTGCCATTAGCACAAACAACGGTTGGGGTTGCAAGGGTAAATACCGATGGCAGGTTATTTACATAAAGTGTGATTGTTTTTATATCAACGCAATTGGCATTTGATTTTGTGATCGTATAAGTAGTAGTTACCGTTGGCGACACGGTTATGCCCGAGGTCGTAAAACCTCCCGGCATCCAGTTGTAATTAGTAGCACCGGTTGCCGAAAGGTTAGATGAACTTCCTTTACAAATAAGTGTCGGTGTTGATAAAGGAGCCAATGCCGGTGTGGTAACCACCGTCACCGCATTTACCGCAGCAGCCGTACAACTCAAAGCGGAAGTGCCGATAACCGTAAACGTCGTATTACCCGCCGGGAAAATACCCACACCATTGGCTAAACCAGGCACAACAGGGCTTGAAGACCAGACATAGGACGTTGAAGTTCCCACGCCAGTTAGGGTTACGGTATTACCCGAACATAAGGTTGGTGAGCTCGCAATGGCTGTTATACTGGGTAAGGGGTGTATTGAAACCGAAATAACTGCGGTGCCTGACCCACAGGCGTTAGAACCGGTAACCGTGTAAATGGCTGTAGAGGCAATTGTAAACGAAGTTCCGTTAGTTATACCACCAGACCAGGCATAACTGGTTGCACCGGCACCATTTAAGGCTACTGTTGTACCAGGACAACCGCCACTCGTGCCGGTTGCATTAATAGCAGTAACCGTTGGGGTGACATTCACCGTTACTGTAACAGCTGCATTAGCAACACAACCATAACTATTTGTTCCGGAAACCGAATAAGTGGTGCTTGATGTTGGTGATACCGAAATACCTGCCGCGTTAGAACCTGTGCTCCAAGTATAGGTTGAATTAGCTGATGCCGTTAAACTAGTTGTGGCGCCCGAACAAATGGAGTTGGTACCAACAATGGTAATTGTTGAAGGACTCACAACAGTTGTTTGTGAATAAGCGCAACTGGTTCCAGGAGTATAACGATACATCTCATTGGCGGCTGACCACGTGGTGGTTGAATTCCTTCCGGTTACCACAGTATATGAGGTACCAGCCACGTCTTTAATTCCCATGGTATGGTTGCCCCCATCAGTAACCATGGAATAAGTATGAATTTCGATCACATTGGTTGTTTCATACAATTGGAGCTGCGCTGTTTGTGAACCACCACCTAAACCAAAATGCGGAATGTTTGTGAAGTTTACTAATAATTTACGATTGGGCGCGGTACCAACCGTTGCAAATGCAATCGTTCCGCCTCCCGGCGGATAAAAATCTTCCCAAGTAAGTGTAATCAAATTATTAGGCGAGGTGGTTGTAGGTAAAACCTGACCTGAACAACAGCCATTTGATTGAGCTGCAGAAAAAGTTATAAAGCCATTTGAACTGATATAAAACGAAGTATAAGAGGCACAAAAGAATTTAAAATTAAAGCCTATTGGAAAGGCCGTTGAGCTAACTTCGTCATCACCTAAGGTTACTGAGGTTGGGGTTTCCGGTCCGGTAGTTACGGTTGGCATTGGAGTTGGAGCATACCACGCGGTGCCGGTTCCTCCGGTTACAGCATAAGAACTCGTACAAATACCATAGGTAATGGTATGCGTTCCGGGTCCGGCTAAAGAGGGACTAAACACAGAGCCAATCACACCGTTACCACTAAAACTACCACCTGTTGCAGTTGTTGTGAGTGCAGAGGTTGGTGAATTAACACAGTAATTAGGGTTTAATCCAGTAAAAGAACATTGAGCCCAAGAAGTTGCAGCAAGAAATAATAACGCTGCGAGAAGATTAATTTTTTTAGTAAAAAAAATTTTCATGCTTTCACGAAATAAGAATTAGTAATTAGTTATAACAAATATAGTAAAAAATAATGTTTATTTCGGTATGGATTTAACTAATTGTTAGCTGATTAGACCCTTAATGGATCCTTAAGCCAAAAGCAGATTTGAGTTGAAAACCCTTGAATTTAATTTTACCAAAACATACAGGCAGCAAGCTTGTCTTTTTTAAAAAATCCAAACTTGTGTTTGCCATGTTGAGATGATCGTTTGTTTTTATTTTTGATGTTTTTTTTATGGATGACGTTTCGGAAGTCCCTATTTCGGGAATTTGCGAGAAGTCGCTTGTACTTGTCTTTTTCGGGGTGATGCGATGATGTACTTTTTCTTGAACTTACTTTTATTAAAAACTGAGCGTATTCCTTTTCCGCTATTTTTTGGAAAAGATGGCAGGGACAATCGGGATTACGGGGGTCGTTGATTTTATAACGAGTTTTTAGAGAATCGCGGTTAAGATCTGCTCCCCACATTGTTAGCGTAGAGATGAAAAAGGTGACAATTAAAATAACAAACTGAAGGTAAGATTGAGGTTGAGGATAAGGTTGAGGTTGAGGTTGAGGTTGAGGTTGAGGTTGAGGTTGAAGTATAGGTTTAAAATTTTTCATCTTTCTTCTCTTAAATAAAGAACGCGAGGCCAATTAATTTTGCCCCGCGTTCGTTCATACAAATTCTTATTATGAATTGATCGGTTTTTTGATCTGGATCTTTTCGGCTGAGCTCCAGGTTTTAAATTCATTGGTATAATACAGGTAAGCCGATGATGCCGGCGTGTCGTATGTTCCAGGCATTTCAGCTTTTAGATCCAAGTTTATTTCCTTTACAGCATTGGCGCCTAAACCACGGTAATACACCGCAATGTTATTGCCTTTTATTTCAAAATAATCAAACACTTTTTTCTCCTGTAGTTCTTTTAACTGCCAGGCTTGTGCGGTGAATCCGGCGGGAATGCCTATAATGGCCATGGTGCTGGGCACATCCTGATCTTTTTTATTGGTGATGATGGTTGCTAAACGTACAGTTTCGCCCACATTGGCGGTTTTAGCCGATAATCGGGTGCTGATATCAATGCTGCAAGCCTTATCGGAGTTTGGCAAGGAAGTGCTCCAGTTCACAGCAACGGCATAAGGCAGAGCCGTTTTTACGTTAGGGTATTTTATTTTAAGATGATGTTTGCCTTCGCCTTTTATAAAGTGTTCCAAACCACTCACGTTTATCTCGCCCTGATCTCCGGCCTTGTAGCACTTTTCAGCCACTTTCACATTGTCGATATAAATAACTACGGAGCCGTCCTCATTTGTTTTTTTGCTGAATTTCGCAAATTCGGTCAAGGCTTTTAAAGCCAGTATGGTGCCTTGTGTGGAACTAAATACGCCCGAACCGCTTCTTGACCCAACCAGATAATGCACCGCAGAATTTAATACCACGCCATTTTTTACCGGTGAATTTAATATAGCCATAATACCTAATGCGGTTGTTTCGATGGTGAGTGATTCGCCTTGAGAATAGGTGATGGAATGCTGAGTGCCGGTAAAACTGCCATCCTTAGCCTGATTGCTGATGAGTAAGTTTAAAGCCTCATTTCCTTTTGTTGTTTGATTTAAACCATAAGCGGCATTGGCCATCATGGCTAACTGATAAGGGTCGTTCGATTTCAGGGCTTTGGTATAAGCCGTTTCAAATTCGAGTTTGATATCGCTGTAACCGGCATCTACCAGGGCGTAAACAATATACGCATTCAAAATATCGGCACTTATTCTACCAAAATCGTGGTACGCATGCTGCTCTCTTTCAAATCCACCTTTACCGTCTTTATGTCCGAATAACCAGGCAGCCGTGCGATCGAGCATTTTTTGATCGATGTTTTGTCCGGCTTTTTTCATACCGGTAAATTCCATAATGCCGTATGCGGTTAAACCTTCGTGACCCGGATTGGCGCCAAACCATTCGTAACCTTTGTTACTGGCTTCAAAACTGGTTAAACGTTTATAACCTCGGTCGAGCAAATCGGTGGCGCGTGCTAGTGTTTTAGTGTCTTTACTGTTGGTGTTTTTTAAATAATCAAGCACCATGGCATTGGGATAAGCACTGCAGGAAGTCTGTTCAAAACAACCATAAGGTTCCTGCAAAATACCTTCCACACCTTTCATTAAATCAGACACCACATTGGGGAAGGCTGTGAAACTGGCCTTGAGAGAACCCTGCACCATTTTTGTAATTTCAAATTCATAGTCCTTATCAAGATCCTGTGCCGAAAATGACACCTGCACCGGAAAACCCTTGGGAGCAATTTTAATGTTTTGAGTCATGGCATCCGATAAACCACAGGCTTTAAATGAAATACTGATGGAGCCTATACCAATTTTATCAAGTACTTTATAATCAAGATAAATCGTTTTGGCCTTGCCCGGCATGATGGTTTGCACCATGGGAATAGTTTCAATGGCTTTAAAGCCTTCGGGAGCAGAGATACTAAGCAATCCACCTAGAGGACCTGTTGTATTATTTTTTAAAGTCACCGGAATAGAAATAAAATCTTCGGTAGCCACTTCTACCGGAATTTTAGTACTTAACACAAAAGGCAATTGGGTGTAAATATTTTTTTCAACGCGACCAACGGTTCCGTCATTGCCGATTCCTTCAACAGTGGTGCGGTACGAAGTAATGTCATCAGAGGCATAAAACTCCACCGTTTTTTTACCGGAGTAACCGATTTCTAAATTCGGATTCCAGTAAATGGCATTTCTGAAATCAGTTCTTGTTTCTACGGTTTCCTCTTTATTGTATTGCGGGACTTCAAACTGACGGGCGCGGTAATACTGAACACTGGGCTGTATATCTTCAGCGTCCATCATCTCATCCATGCCAAATTGTTGAGCTCTTAGGTCCATGACATTCACGGGTGCTGCCATACTTGCCGACATGGCTAGGCCACCCACTGTGTTCACTATTACTTTATCGGCGTTCAGCACTTCCACTAAAGCCTTCACCTCTTTTGGTTCTTCCCTCACAACTTTTTCATCCTTCATCGCTTCAGCGACTTCCTTTTCTTGTTTCTTGAGTTCCACGTGTTTGCGTTTACTCGCTACTATTTCCAAAGCCATAGGGGCCATCATGGGCGCAGGTTCCATAGCCAGCACATTGTCTTCTTCCATCTGACGGCGACCGGCACCGGCGCTTTTTTTACTTGGTACATAGCCGAAATAATTGTGATTGAGTTTATACAGGTATACCACTTTGTTCTGATCATAGTCGGGTAAACTAAGCGTTTGCGGATAGTACCCTTCGCATTCAAAACTTAAGCTTTGTGGTTCACTCAGATCGACTTTAGAAAAAGAGAAAGCCCCTTTTTCATTTACCACATATTCGGCGCCGTTTTGAAATTTAATTTTCACATTGCATAGGACTTTGCCTCCCTCAGCATCTAAAACCTTTCCGGCTATGATGGCTTTTTTGCCTTGAAACTGAATGGGCGGAAATTCTTCTTCCAATAATTTCTCCCATGTAAAACGTCGCCAGCCTGCTGTGAGCATCAAATAATCGAGGGCCTGATCACTTTTACTTTCTTTGTTATCAAAATAAAAAGCGGGTTCTTCTACTTTTTCACGCAGATCTTGTTGCAATAACAACTGTGATAAAATATTGCCCGATTTATCATCAGCAAAAGTTAAATACTGATCGTTCACCACCGCCATGCTCAAATTGGCGGGCATTGGCAGACCTCTTTCGTCTTTTACCGAAATGGTCATGCGCACTTTTTCGCGTGGTAAATACTTTTCTTTTTCAGTTTCAACCGAAATGCTGAGTTGTTTGTGTTTGTTTACAAAAGCCAGACGTTCGGCGCGGGCAATGCCTTTGCCATCAAACAAGGTTAATTGCGCCACACCAATGGGAAAGTTTTGTGTAGGGAAAGAAAATTTATCAGCGCCAGCCATTGATTTTATGATTGTAGTATAATATACCTTGCCACGGACCTGTGCCACAAAGGACAATTCTTCGGCTTCGGTACTTGTCACGAGCACCGACATTTCTCCGGCTTTTGAATTATCCACATTCATTACATAACCGCGCTTGAGTGCTTGGGGCAAAGGAA
Source organism: Sphingobacteriaceae bacterium (assembly GCA_947480015.1). Taxonomy (GTDB): domain Bacteria; phylum Bacteroidota; class Bacteroidia; order B-17B0; family Aurantibacillaceae; genus Aurantibacillus. Next base: position 14,433 of record CANKBS010000044.1, on the reverse strand, counting down.
AAGTTTGTTCGATGCCTTCGGGTTTCGTGATCTTCACATGATAATTTTCACCTTGTTGCGGAATGATTGGAAAAGCACCCATACCCTGATAAAAACTTTTAAAGGCTGCCACTTGTGAACCTTTTTCAGTGAGCACAATGCCTTCTACATCGGCGGGTTTACCAAATTCGTTTAAAGCGCGAAAAGCCAGTTGATTGCTTAAACCACTTACCAGATCGCCACCTTCGGGGTACATGGTAAATTTAATGGCATTTAAAACGATGGGGATGGAACGTGAAATGCTTTCGGTGCTTCCGTTATAATCAATGAGCACGTTTAAGAGTCCGTCGTTTGAACTTAACTTTTTTGGCAGGTTAAAACGAATGTAATTGATGCCTTCTTTGTCAGTCACATCGGCTTGTTCGTTTATTTTTACCCCGTTAAGATTCACTACAAATTTAATCGCGTGATTGGCCAGTGCTTTGTTTTCATTGGTATTCAGTTCGAGTTTAGCAATAACCTCATCCCCTGCTCCAAACGCTTTTTTCTCAAAATTAAGCTTCATTTTTAAATTGGGTAATACCAAGTCCTGCACCTGAATGTCTTTGGTAAAAAAACTTTCTTCACCCTGATTGCGCATCCAATTGGTATAAGCCCGCAGTTTATATAATCCGCCCAAAGCTTCTTTATCCAGACTAAAATCTCCCGAAGCCTTGCCATTGCGAGCAATGAGGTTAATCTTTTTTTCCACATTGCCTTTGGGATTAATTAATTCAACCGTCACAATGTCGCTTTTAGCAGAAGGTTTTAAGGTAGCTGCATCTCTTACCAGAGCACTGAACCAGATATTATCGCCGGGTTCAAAAAAGGGTTTATCGAGTTGCAGATAGATACGGTCTTCGGGTAAGTGCTTATTAAATTCGCTTACTTTCTTTTTTAAGCTGCGAATAAACTCATTTTCCAGTGCCGCTTGATACATACTATCGGGTAAGAGCCAGCTTCCGGCTGCTCCTGCAAAAGCCACCACCGTGAGTAGCCATGACATTTTTTTTGTTTTTGTGGTTTCCATATGATTTGGTTTTAGCTTGCTTTTTACATTGAGATGCCGGCTTTTTAACTATTCCATAATTATTTTTGAACTAATTTTTTAAGGACTTTTGCTTGCCGCTGTTTTTTAGTACTATTGTTAGACCATGAAAAAATCAAACAAGCCCTTATTATTTATTTTTTTCACCATTCTTATTGACTGTGTTGGCATTGGGATTATTGTACCCACCATGCCTTCTTTAATAAAAAGCTTAAGTGGCGAAAACATCAGTGTGGCGGCGAGTTATGGTGGCTGGCTAAGTTTTGCATATGCTATCATGGCTTTTATTTTTTCTCCCATTATTGGCGGACTAAGCGACCGTTATGGCCGCAGACCGGTATTATTAGTATCGTTAATGGGCTTAGGATTAGATTATATTTTTCTGGCTCTAGCCCCCAGTATTTTTTGGTTATTTATCGGGCGCATAATTGCCGGCATTTGCGGCGCCAGTTTTACCACGGCTTCGGCATATATTGCCGATATCAGTGAAAATGAAAACAAAGCCAAAAATTTTGGTATGATAGGTGCTGCCTTTGGTTTAGGATTTATTATTGGTCCGCTTTTAGGTTCACTCTTCGGGACCTTCGGCAACCGTGCCCCATTTATTGCAGCCGCCGGTTTTTCATTGTTGAACTTTTTATTCGGGTATTTTGTTTTGCCCGAATCGTTGAAACCGGAAAACCATCGTGCTTTCAGCTGGTCGCGCGCTAATCCTTTCGGAACTTTAAAACAATTAAGAAAACACAAGGCCGTTATCAATTTAATTTTGGTTTTGTTTATTTTAAATGTAGCCGGTCAAGTCATGCCTTCTATTTGGACCTTTTTTTGCATCGAACGCTTTAGCTGGACAAAAAGTATGATTGGTTTATCGCTGGCCTTTGTAGGAGTTGCCGTGTCGGTTGTACAGGGTGGATTAATTGGCATGATTTCAAAAAAACTGGGTGTGAAGCGCACGGTCTTTTTAGGACTGATCTTTTATCTCATCGGATTTTTTCTTTTTGCTTTAGCCAATCAATCGTGGATGATGTTTGCCTTTATGGTGCCTTATGCCTTGGGAGGCATTGCAGGACCTAACATTCAAAGCATTCTGTCGTCGCAGGTGGCAGATAATGAACAGGGCGAATTACAGGGTGGTTTAACGAGTTTGATAAGTATTACAGCGGTTATTGGTCCGGTTATTATGACCAGCTCCTTTACTTTTTTTACCCGCGAACCTGATAAATTATATTTTCCGGGAATGCCTTTTTTAATCGGAGGCATTTTAACACTAGCTGCCTTTATTATAAGTTATTCAGCATTAAAAAAAATCAAACTAAACGTATAAGCACCGCTGATTTTTTTTAGTTAAATTGTTAGGTTTAAAAACACTTCTGCACCATGAAACACAAAACTTTTTTATTGTTCCTGTTAGTTGTAAATCTGATGCAGGCACAGCGTTTCAGGGTGGGTTTTACGGGAGGTTTGTGTGTAACGGATATTGACGGGGCCGATACACGAGATTCGGACAATGATTTTCATAAACCGGGTTTTACGGTAGGTGGCATTTTAAATATGCCATTAAATGAAAAAAGATCTTTTCAGTTTGAGATAAATTATATTCAGAAAGGCAGCACCATGCCTCCGGACTCGCTCAACAATGGGTATTATAAAATTGCGCTTGATTATGTGGAGATGCCCTTTTTGATAAAACAACGTGTAAAATTTAATCTCCGCAAAAAACCGGTTACACAACTCGATTTGGAAGGTGGTGTATCGGTAGGACGTATGATTCGTCACAATGTGACCGGCAGCACCAATTACGGGATTATATCGTCTGATAATTTATTTAATAAAACCGACCTGAGTTTATTGTTCGGGGCTGATTATAATTTTTCGAAGAACTTTTATTTTTGTGTGCGTTACAGTAATTCTGTTATTCCTTCCATTAAACGCAATGCCCCCAATTTAAATTTTATTACTTACACCTTTAACCGCGGCAATAATATGGTGTGGCAGTTTAGTTTTAAATTTTTGTTTTCTTCGGTTGGCGAAAAAGGCGGGAAGAAATTGGAGTAGATTTTTAATCGTTTAAAGTCAGAAATTGCCTGTTTATTTTTTTCTTTTGAAGAGTTTGATGTGATTTGATTGAAGCTTGCAAGATGAAGGTGAATTTGCATGTTTGAGTTGGGTTGTTGGCGGCACCAAAAGATTAAGGCTTTTTGATGGCATACATTTTCTTGACGCCTAGTGGTATTCATTTAGCATTATTAGAATTCCCATACTGTATCAACTCCTTTTTTTAGTACTTACTTTTCTTCCTTGATGAAGAAAAGTAACAAAAGAAATCAAGGCGATTTGCCAACCTGAAAATTTTGCATGACTGCTCAAATGCTATGCCCAAATATAAAAATTTTCGGGTTCACACCAAATCGCCATCTGCAACCGCACTAGCCAAGACGTAGCTAAATTCCTAAGCCTTGCTTTTGTTCGCGCATCTAAAAGCAGCTGGATTTCAATGCGAGAATTTCTGAGGCCGGACCACGATTAGTGATAGCGGATTTGGTTCTTACATAGACTGTCTTTTAGATTTTTTTTCAAAGGTCTGATAGTAATTTGTCTAATGGATCGTTGTTACTATTTTTTTAATTTTTAATCACTATTGTTTTTATTCAAGTGGATGTTAAACTACGTATTCTTGCGCCATGGGATGTAGGGCATTATGCCTGTGGCATAATGAGCCGGCTTGAGTGACAGCCTTAGCTCTTTTGGCCGCTGCCTCTTTGCGGCAAAAAAGCCGAAACGAAGTGGAGCCCGGAGCAGCCCGGTCCCAATCAGGCGTCCGGATGTTTGAAAGAGCCTGATTGGGAGGCGCCCAAATAATACGTCGGTACATTAAGTAAAATAGTAAACATACTTTTTATAGAAATATCTGCGATTGAAGCTAAGAATGTATAGGTAAAACCTTACTGTCCTGCCAAATAAGCATTGTAGGCGTTTACCACAAAACGATCGTGACGACGGCGATCGATCATAAACGTTACAGAAGCTAATCCACTTACCAAAGCACCAATCATCATATAAGCACCATTTTTTCGATTTTGTACCCGCGAGCTTGTGTTTACGGGGGCTCTGCCTCTGCGGGCGGGTTGCGGACGATTGGCAACATAAACAAAAAAACCACTTACAAATAAGGGAATAGCCAGTATTGTGGTAGCGTGTTGAAGAAAACGTAAATCATTTACTTGGCCAAGCATTTTATCCAACTTTTCATCTTTCTGTTTCGTAATAATGGCTAGCATGTCGGGCTCAGCAATACGCATGTCTTTATAAAAAAAATATTTACCACTTGTTTGAATAGAAAGATCAATGCCTGTTTGTTGTTTCGACCTCAGCGGGAAGACTGAATGCTCAAAGGTTTCGCGTTTACCATTGGCATAGATCACAAATTTTACTTCTTGTCTGAATACAGTAAAGGTTGGTCCGTTTTGATAATCAAAGCGTCTGTAGCGCAGGTTTTCGGGGTTTACTTCGAGTAAAATCACGGCCAGGGTGTCCCCCGACTGTTTCACCAGAGTATCCTGCGAGTGCAACAAATTAACAGCAAATAGAAAAGAAAAAACAAACAAAGTCTTTTCATGAGAACCGATTTGTTATCAAATTTACATATTCGAAGGCTCATTTACGTATAATTAACAAGTTGGCAACAAGTAGAGTAATTCTGCCTCGGTCAAGCGCGGTAGTTCTGAAATTGAGCAATGACAAGCTTGCTAAGGCCATTGAATGAGACAAAAATCATATTTTTATTTATTTTAAAAATTGTATCTTTGAGCCCTTAAAACAACGCGTGAATGAAAGATATTTTTGAAAAAATTAAAGCAAATTTAGGTCCCATTGGCGAACATGCAAAAGAGTCGCACGGTTATTTTACCTTCCCGAAATTAGAAGGCGATATCAATCCTCACATGAATTTCAGAGGGAAAATGTTACTGAACTGGTCCTTGAACAATTACTTAGGTTTAGCTAATCATCCTGAAGTGAGACAAGCGGATACCGAAGGTGCAAGCAAATTTGGCCTAGCAGCCCCTATGGGTGCGCGTATGATGAGCGGTAACACCGATTATCATGAAGCTTTAGAAAAAGGTTTATCGCAATTAGTAAAAAAAGAAGATACCATCCTTTGTAATTTTGGTTATCAAGCCATGGTATCGGCTATTGATTCGATAGTTGATCGTCACGATGTAATTGTATACGATGCCGAGAGTCATGCTTGTATATTAGATGGTGTGCGTTTACACATGGGCAAGCGTTATGTGTTTAAACACAACGATATTGAAGATTTTGAAAAACAAATGGTGCGTGCTACCAAATTAGCCGAAGAAACCGGTGGTGCTATTTTAGTGATTACCGAAGGTGTGTTTGGGATGCGTGGTGATCAGGGTAAATTAGCTGAGATCATTGCTTTGAAGAAAAAATACTCTTTCCGTTTATTTGTGGATGATGCGCATGGTATTGGTACCATGGGGGCTAAAGGCGGCGGAACCGGTGAAGAACAAGGCTGTCAGGACGGCATTGATATTTATTTCGGAACCTTTGCCAAATCATTTGCATTAATTGGTGGCTTTATCAGTTCATCCAAAGAAATTATTACTTATTTACGTTATAACATGCGTTCGCAAATTTTTGCGAAATCGTTGCCATTGCCATTGGTTTATGGTTTATTAAAACGTTTGGAATTATTAAACAATCACCCCGAGTACCGCGTTAAATTATGGGAAATTGCAAAAAGCTTACAAAAAGGTTTGGTGGATGCGGGTTTTGATATTGGTGTCACCAATACCATGGTAACCCCGGTTTACATGCGCGGTTCCATTCCTGAAGCCACTAACATGGTAATTGACTTACGTGAAAATTTCGGCATCTTCTGTTCTATGGTGGTGTATCCGGTTATTCCAAAAGGAATGATTATTTTACGTTTAATTCCAACAGCCTTGCATACACAAGAAGATGTGACCTACACGGTTGAATCTTTTTCTAAAATTAAAGATAAATTATACGGGGGCGAATACGCGGCAGAGAAGATCAAAGCCGGTTTCTCGCAGGAGTTATAATTTTTAACGAATAACATTCATCTTAAAATCCCGGTCCATTTGGTTCGGGATTTTTTGTTTCTGTTAATGGGATTTAGTTTTCAGATAGGGGGTCAATTGTTGAAGCGGGGAGGTCAAACAAATTTTGAATTGGCTTTAAAGTTTGTGCGATTTTTTGGCGCCTCCCTATGAAGCGAAAGGCTTTGAGTAATTTTTGGATGCCTTTCGCTTCATGGGGCCCTGCTAACACACAATCCGGCTCAAAAGTTCACCGAACTTTTGCCCTGCTATAACCCACTTGCCATAAAAAGGAGCGGGTTTTTGCTGCGGGGTCTTTGCCCTAAGGGTCAAAGCCACGCACCAGCCGGCTCAAAAGTTTACAAAACTTTTGCCCTGCCCAAAACCCGCTCTAAGTCAGTTCTGCACGGGGATGTCGCTGCGGTCAGTGGCGCAGGATCAGAATTTAAACCTAAGCGTAAAACTAATTGAATTTTAATGTCTAGTTCACGGTTTTTTAATTGACCCAAATTTAGGCGTCTAGACCTTTTAAACCCTTGAAATCTATGTTGACACAATTCTTAGTCAGTTAGTCCAGACCCAGAATCTGATAATCACTACCGTTAAAACGAAGAGATTCAGTTAGTACTTTCGATTTTAAAGCTTGTCCGAGTGGTGATGATAAACTGATCACATAAATTTCTTTTTCTTCTACTTCAATTTTACCTAACGGAATGGAAATAAAAAACAAACCTTTATTAGTAGTGACCAATGTTCCGAAGCCGAGTTGCACTGGTTTTGCACTCAGGTCGATGCGCTGCAATTCGTTAGCTTGTTCTTTTAATTCGAGTAACTGGTGTTTTAATTTTTCCTGTTCAAACTGCATGCGGGCTCTGGCGGTTTCGTGTTTGTCGCCAACCGACGATTTGGTTTCATTCTCCATCGACTCGCTGATCTCACGCAAGGAATAAGCAAGCAGTTCGATCTTTTTTTGTAAAAGAAAAACACAAGCCTCTAAAACGGTTTTTTTGAAATGACTCACTGTGCAAAAAATAATTCTCACTCAAGTTACGGATAATCCCTTTCAGCAAAGCCATTTGAAGGGGTAAATGCTTAAATTAATTAACAATTTAAAGCCCGCTGTTAAAAATTAAAATCTTTAAATCCATGTCCAACCTGTATTTTAGCTCTTGGTATGAGCAAGACAACGGAAATAAAAGAAACCCCTTTAATGAAACAGTACAACGCCATTAAGGCCAAGTACCCCGATGCTATTTTGTTATTCAGAGTGGGCGATTTTTACGAAACCTTTGGCGAAGATGCCGTAAAAACTTCTAAAATACTTGGCATTGTACTTACCAAACGCGCCAATGGTTCGGCTTCACACATCGAATTGGCGGGCTTTCCGCATCATTCGGTAGATTCGTATTTACCCAAACTGGTGCGCGCCGGTTACCGCGTGGCCATTTGCGATCAGCTCGAAGATCCTAAAATGGTGAAAGGCATCGTAAAACGCGGCATCACCGAAATGGTGACACCGGGTGTAAGTTTTAACGATAAGATTTTAAATCATCAGCAGAATAATTTTTTAGCCTCCATTCATTTTGAAAAAGATCGGGGCGGCTTGGCGCTTTGTGATGTGTCTACCGGCGAATTTCTGGTAGCAGAAGGCTCACTGACTTACATCGAAAAACTCATTCAGAATTTTAAACCCAATGAATTGCTCTTTGAAAAATCGAAACGAAATGAAGTCAATGATTTGTTATCGGATCGGTTTTATTCATTCGGACTCGACGACTGGGCCTTTACCTACGATTATGGCTACGAAAGTCTGATCAAACATTTTGAAACAGCTTCTTTAAAAGGATTTGGCATTGAAGACCAGAGACTCGCCATACAGGCCTGTGGCGCTATTCTTCACTACCTGGGTGAAACCAAACACGATAAATTAAAACACATTACCAAACTCAGTCGTATTGAAGAAGACAATTATGTGTGGCTCGATAAATTCACCATCCGTAATTTAGAGTTATACGGCAGCAATCACGAAAACGGAAAAAGTTTAATTGATGTGATCGATAAAACCGTGAGTCCCATGGGCTCCCGTTTATTAAAACGCTGGCTGGCCCTTCCCTTAAAAAATATTTCTGGCATTAACGAACGTTTAAATGCCGTTGAATTTTTTGTGCAGCAATCCGACTACCGTTATGAACTCATTCAGTTATTAAAAGAAATCGGTGACCTCGAACGTCTTATTTCAAAAGTAGCCGCCATACGGGTGAATCCACGCGAACTGGTGCATTTAAAAAAATCGCTTCTGGTTATTTCCGAAATAAAAGACAAAATAAAAAACGCCGATAACAGTAGTCTGCAAAAAATTGCCGATCAGTTAAATCCTTGTCAGGTGATGTTCGAGCGCCTTGAGAACGAACTCAACGAAGAGGCTCCGGTAAGTGTATTAAAGGGCAACGTGATCTCAAAAGGCATTCACGAAGAGCTCGACGAGTTGCGCAACATAGCTTTTAACGGTAAAGATTTTTTATTGCAAATACAACAACGTGAGGTAGAGAAAACCGGCATCAGCTCTTTAAAGGTGGCCTTTAATTCGGTGTTTGGTTATTATTTAGAGGTCACCCATCTTCATAAAGACAAGGTGCCACAAGATTGGATTCGCAAACAAACCCTTACCAATGCCGAGCGTTACATTACCCCCGAATTAAAAACATACGAAGAAAAAATATTAGGCGCCGAAGAAAAAATTCTAGCCATCGAACAACAATTGTTCGAAAATTTAGTACGCGATCTGGCCGAATACATCGAACCCATACAAGTGAATGCCAATCTGCTGGCCCGTTTAGATGTGCTCTGCGGCTTTGCTTCTCTGGCCGTAGAAAACGATTATAACCGTCCGCACTTTAACGAGGGTTATGCCCTTAACATTGTTGATGGCAGGCACCCGGTTATTGAAAAACAATTGCCGGTGGATGTGGCTTATGTGAGCAATTCGGTGTACCTCGATAATGAGAACACTCAAATCATGATGATCACCGGTCCGAACATGAGTGGTAAATCGGCTTTGTTACGTCAAACCGCCCTCGTTGTTTTATTGGCGCAAATAGGTTGTTATGTGCCGGCCAAATCGGCCGAGTTAAGCATCATCGATAAAATCTTTACCCGTGTGGGCGCTACCGACAACATCAGTTCGGGTGAATCGACCTTTATGGTGGAGATGAATGAAACCGCCAGCATCTTAAATAATTTAAGCGACCGCAGTTTGGTGTTATTAGATGAAATTGGACGTGGTACTTCTACCTACGACGGCATTTCAATAGCTTGGAGCATTGCCGAGTTTATGCATAACCAGCCGGTGAACCGCGCCAAGACTTTATTTGCCACACATTACCATGAGTTGAATGACATGACAACTTTATTTCCGCGCATTAAAAATTATAATGTGTCGGTAAAAGAAAGCGGCAACAAAATTATTTTTCTGCGTAAACTGGCCGAAGGTGGCTCGGAGCATAGTTTCGGGATTCATGTGGCGCGTATGGCCGGTATGCCTAATTATGTAGTAGAGCGGGCCAATGTCATTTTAAAGAAACTAGAAAAGGATCATGATTTTGATTTAGAAGCCGGCGATGATTTGGTGGTAGATGGTGCAGCGAAGATTAGGCCGCATAATAAAAGTGATATGCAATTAAGTTTTTTTCAGTTAAACGATCCTTTGTTGCAGCAAATTAAAGAAGACATTTTAAAGACGGATATCAATACGCTTACCCCTGTGGAGGCTTTGTTAAAGCTGAGCGAGATCAAAAAGCTGGTGGGTGGTTAAGTAGCATACTGCGGAAATAAATTTCGGATTTTCTTTTTTTTTGGGCGCCAGACGGGCTGCTTTGGGCTCGCTAATCGCTCGGCTTTTTGCAGCGTAAAAAACGCTGCAAAAGAGCTAAAGCTGTCACACAAGCTGGCTCATCAAGCCACTGGCTTGATGCCCTATCCCTGGCGCTCATGGTAGTTTAGCCATTTCTTGATTTTCGAGTACATTAAAATTTTCGTCCATAGTTCTTACCTTAATATTCCTGAGAATCATTCAAGCCTTATTTTTCAAATTCATATCAGCGAAAAAGTTCAAGTAAAAAACGTTTATAAATCGGTCTAATAGTTTATTTTTGTAATACAATTCAAGTCCAATGAAAAAACATTTTCTCTCTTCCCTCCTATTCCTTTTGATGGTGGTATCCGCAACAAAGGCTCAAACCTTTTTACCCATTGCCACAACGGGTTATTCGCTCGACGGGGTAGCTGAAAATACAACAGCCATATCAACAACCGGTGGGGCGCTCGATGCCAGCGATTTTATTATCTATTCGCAATATTACGGAACCTTGTTTACTCCGAGTGGCGTTGGTATTCCCAACAATGGTTTAATTGCCAGTGGTACCCGCACCTATCAGTTACAGCCTTATAACGGCTTTAATGTGATGCATTTATTAGCCAGTTATAAAGACTCTTTAAATTTCGTCAACCCTCAACCTTTTAATACCATCAGTTTATTGGGTTTTGGTACACAAGGTACAGCCACAGCGAGCATCACTGTTCGTTTTACAGATAACAGCACTCAGGTTTTTACCCCGGTAAGTATGGACGATTGGTTTGCAACCGTTCCTTCCGTTTATAACGGTTTCGATCGCGCCTCACGCACCAGCGGAACACCGGCCTATGTGGGCTCGGGAGGCAATCCCCGCATGTTTGGATATGACCTTGCTATTTTATGTGCCAATCAGGGCAAGCCCATTAAGCGTGTTATTGTGCAGAATAACAGCGCCTCTGCACATATTTGTGTGTTGGCCGTTGCCGGAAATTTACCGACTTATTCCGTTACTGCTAATCCTGCGGTGTTATGCGCCGGTGCCAGTGCCACACTCAGCGCCGTTGGACTCACCACCTATTCCTGGCAAGCGGTTGGCACTTTTTTAGGTTCCAATGCCAGCAGCGTTGTAGTTACTCCCGGCAGCACCACTTCGTATACGCTGTTAGGCGACAATGGTGGTTGTCCGGCTTACGCCTCTACCACCCTAACGGTTAGCGGCGGATTACCGGTATTATCATTCACAGGTTCTACACCAACCATATGTTTAGGTGCCACGGCAACCATCAGTGCTAGCGGAGCTTTAACCTACACCTTAAGTAGTCCGGCACCCAATGGCGCTGCCTTTACACCAAGTAGCACGGCTGTTTATACCATAACCGGCACTAACGGTTGCGGCAGTAATACACAAACCTATACGGTATCCGTTTCACCGCTCGCTATTAGTGCCATCACCCCTACACTTATAGTATGTGCGGGTGCGCAGGCCACCCTTATTGCAGGCGGGGCTGCCACCTACACCTGGTTGCCGGGTAATGGTTTACAAGCCAATTATATGGTGTCGCCAACAGCTAATACCACCTATACCGTGTTAGGCCAAACCGGTAATTGTTATGGATCAAACACCTTGGCCCTTAGTACCAAACCTGTTCCAACAATTAGCATTGCAGCAGCTAGTACTGGCATTTGTTATGGTGATGCTGTGAATCTTTCTGTATCGGGCAACGCTGTGACGTATACATGGAGTCCGGGCAACCAAACGAGCACATCCATTAACGTGAGTCCAACTCAACTAACCTTGTATTCTGTTGTTGGTACTAATTCGGTTAACTGTACAAGCACCGCCCAACAAGCTATTTTCGTGAATCCTGTGCCGGTAATCGGACTAAGCGCGCTTAACCCGACGGTGTGTTCAGGTGGCGCTTCAACCTTAATAGCTTCCGGAGCCAACAGTTATACGTGGAATCCATCCGGCAACACTGCTTCAACCGTTGTGAATCCTGTTTCCTCTTCTGTTTACACGGTAGCCGGAAGTTATACCACAGGATGTAGCTCCAGTAATACCATTTTAATTACGGTGTTTTCACCAAGCATTGCTATTAGTAACAGCAGTAGTATTTGTATTGGAGCTGCTGTAACGCTTTCGGCGGGCGCGGCAGTATCCTATACCTGGAACAATGGCTTACTAGGACAAATGTTTGTAAGTGTTAGTCCGAGTTTAACAACGGTTTATTCGTTGAGCGCATCCATACTCGGACAAACCGGTGTAAAATGCACAGCTACTAATTCGGTGATGGTAACGGTTAATCCGAGTCCAAACATTCTCATCAGCAGCACCCGCAGCAACAGTACCATTTGTGTGGGGGAATCCATTTTATTAAGCAGTAGCGGTGCCGGTAGTGCTGGAACCTACTCTTGGAGTAATGGTGTAAGTACGGCAACAACCAATGTTAGTCCGACTACCACAAAAACATACGTAGTTATTGGTACCGATAATAACGGTTGTGCAAATACTGTGCAATACACTGTAAAAGTGAATGCATGTACAGGCATCACTGCTTATGCAACGGCGTCCGAAAACATTCGAGTTTATCCAAATCCTTCCAACGGCGCAGTCAAGATTAAATCGCAAACAGATGTGGAATTAATTTTACGCAACGAGCTGGGTCAAACCCTGCGTATGTTAAAACTAAACGAAACCAATGAGCATGAGGTTTTGATTGAAGGCTTAGCGGCGGGTATTTATTTTGTGAGTTCCATCAATAAAGATGTACTGAGTAGTCAAAAGATAGTGATCACAAGATAGTTTTAAAGTTCTTTTAAAAATTCCGTGAAGTTTCACGGAATTTTTTGTTTGCTTTCCTATAGTATTCGCATACCCCTAGCAATCCCAAATTGTTTAAATTAGGCGCTTGGCCAGATAGAATGCTCCCGTTTTATTCCAAAAAATCTTCTAAAAATTCCTCAAAAAAAGTTTTGTCAAACAAAAAATATCAGTACATTTGCATCCCGATCGAAATTATTAGAAATAAGGGTTTCGGGAGGCACAAGCGAAAGTAGCTCAGTTGGTAGAGCGTAACCTTGCCAAGGTTAAGGTCGCGGGTTCGAGACCCGTCTTTCGCTCAAAAAGAAGAGCTGAAAAGCTCTTTTTTTTAATCACCCCTTAAGTACCACCCTTCGTCCGATAGCTATCGGACTGCGCTCAGGGTGCGAAAGAGAAATGCCTGGGTGGTGGAATTGGTAGACACGCAGGACTTAAAATCCTGTATCCTTACAGATGTACGGGTTCAAGTCCCGTCCCGGGTACAAATAAATGAAAAAGGCTTCGCAACGCGAAGCTTTTTTTATTTGAAGCAGGCCATCAAGCTATGCTTGAATGGACTGAAACAAATAAAAAAACAAAACCTGTAAAGGTTTTGCCTTTTTCATTATGACTCTGACCCAAAAGGGAACGCCGCCACGCGGCAAGTCCCGTCCCGGGTACGAATACAGAGCGAGAAACAGAGCGAGAGCGACGTTTCTCCTCTGTTTTTTCTTCATTCTCGCTTTCCTTCTCTTTCTCAAAATAAGCCCAAAATCCCATGTTTGAATTTCAAAACCTTGATTCTACAAAAAAGCTAAAGGTTTTCATCTTGAATGCAAAAGTCTAATCCAAAATAATAAATTGGATAATTATGTGAAGGACCAGTTAGGCAGGGCTTCGTTCAGCGTTGTACTTAATATTGCTGAAGGTTCGGGAAAATTTTCAAAGCCTGATAGAAGAAATTGGTTTACCGCGCAGCCAGAGCTTCTGTTTTTAATGTGTAGCCATTCTAGATATTCTTCACGATCTGAAGCACATTGATCAGGAGGCCTTTCGGACATATTTAATTAAATTGGATAAACTTTCACGAATCCTTTACAGCATGATCAAAAATCTTCCGTAGATTAATTTTTGTTTTTAAAGCTTATAACTATTCTTTTAAAACTTTTATGGTTTCGGTATCCAATTTAATTAAATAAATTCCGGCTAATAATTTACCTAAATCTTGTTCGGTCTTTTCTGTTTCTACAAAAACACAAATTGGTTTTACGCTAAACACTTAACTCGTATAACACTCTAGCCTTTATTCTTTAATCACCGAACTCTTATAAACAATTTTATTGTTCTGAATCACATGAATAAAATAAATACCCTTATCAAACTTCACCATGTCGATTGGAGTAATCGATTTTGCTTTAACGCTTAGTATTTTTTGACCAAGCATATTGGTAATATGAATTTCAGCCTCTGTCGCTTCCGGCATCTCAATCACAAATTCCCCATGAGATGGATTAGGATAGATTAACAAACGAGCGCCATTACTTGAATAATTATCGACACCCAAACATAAACTTACATTTAAAACAAACGAGCCTTGATTTACACAACCATTTTGATCAATGCCTTGAACGGT
>CANKBS010000043.1 GCA_947480015.1 Sphingobacteriaceae bacterium | reverse complement strand
GCACTGTTTGGAATTTTAAATTATACTTCGACCCTAATGCACGGTAGCTGATTCTTGTTGTTAGCTTTTCTGCAATAATACTCTCTTTTAAGCTTTCTGTTATCATTTTAGTTGACTTTTCAGTGTCAACCTATTTTAGGACGAGACACCTTTAACGGCCACGGTTTGTCCGGAAGCTGAAGTGAGTTTCGACGCCAATGGAGCTTTAACTTACACCTGGTTACCGGGTAATTCAAATTTATCGACGTTACTTGTAACACCTAAGGTTAGTGGCGTTTATATTGTAAAAGGTACCGATTTAAATACGTGTCGTAATTCGGCTACGGTAATTGTAGTAATTGATAATTGCACCGGATTGAGTCGCTTTAGTTCTGAATCAAGTACTTTAAAAATTTATCCTAATCCGTCAACCGGTTTGGTGACACTTAGTTTTAATGAAATAGGTTTAAAAACCATTCTAGTCATAAATTCGATGGGTTCAAAAGTAATAGAACTAAGCAGTCGTGAAACGACTGAATTCATTGACTTGACCGCGTTTGCCAAAGGCGTTTACATGGTGAAAATTTCAGGATCCATTAATAAAACGGCAAAACTCATCATCGAATAAAAAGGTTTAGTTAAGGTGATTTTGATAAATCATGAAAGATTTTTTTCACAACACTACCCGGCCTTTTTTACCCATTTAGAATATTCTATACCTTTGTTTTGATCCCAAAATAAATGACGAGAGGCTATATACGATACGTTTAACCTGCTAAAACCCATAACCAATCTAATACATATTCACTATGCAAAAGTCATTCTGCGTTCTAGGTCTCTTGCTGCTGTGTTTTAAATTAACAGCACAACTATCAGGCACTTATTCAGTACCCGCTAATTTTGCCAGCATTGGTGCAGCAATAACAGCTTTAAATTCGCAGGGTGTAAATGGTGCAGTAACCATTTTTGTTTTGGCCGGACATACCGAAACTGCTAGCAGCGGAGGCTATTCATTAACAGCCACAGGAAGTTCATTAAACACCATCAGTTTTCAAAAAACCGGAACAGGCGCTAATCCACTAATAGTGGCTTATTTAGGAGGAACCGGAACACCGGGATCGGCAAATCAAGATGGGGTGTGGCGTTTGATTGGATGCGATTACATCACCATCGATGGCATTAATTTATTGGATGCAAACACTTCTAACCCTGCTAGCATGGAGTTTGGTTTTGGCTTATGTAAAGCCGGTGTAAACGATGGTTGTCAACATAATACCATTACAAATTGTGTTATTACTTTAAACAAAATAAATAATGCAAGTGGCACGGCGCCGGCTGTTGATGGATCAAGAGGAATAGATATGATAAATGCCATAAATGGCGCATATAATACCATCCTGATTCCTGCCTCTTTCAATGGTTCTAATTCTTACAATAAGTTTTATGCTAACACCGTACAAAATTGTAATGTCGGCATTGCATTAATTGGCTACCAAGATAGTTCACCTTATTTATTTGCGGATACAGGCAATGAAATTGGAGGTACTGCAGTAAGCAGTGGAAATACGATCCTGAATTTTGGTGGCGGAAGTTCTTCTGTCACCAATGCGGCTGCAGGTATCCGCACACTGGCACAGTATAATTTGACAATTGGCAATAATACCATTAATAATAATAACGGAAATGGGATCAATCATACCGCTACCTTACGTGGCATTTTTAATAATACGGCAAACGGCGCAAATGCAGGTATATTCAATAACACCATCACGATTAACGGAGGTGGAACTAGTTCACAAATTAGCGCCATCGAAAACAACGCGGGTTCAGCTTCTACAACGAATAGCATTTTAATTCTCAATAACCTCATTGCAAATTCAACGTATACTGGAGCCACTTCCGGTTCCTTTTATGGAATTAATTCTACAGCCTCCTGCGCTTCCTTAAGCATAAGCGGAAATAGATTTCTGAATAATTCGAGCGCTGCTTCAAACGGGGCAAACTATCTGATCTATAATTCGGGAGCCGTTGCAAATTCGATTCAGATTTTAAATAACAATATTAGTTTTTCTTTTAATGGCTTGTTGTCATACACCGGTAATTTATTCGGCATTAACAATAGCAATGGAACCAGCAATACAAGTTTAGGAATTAACTCAAACACCTTTAGCAGTATCAATTACTCCGGAAATGCGGTCACCGGAAATTTGTATTTTATTAATAATGCAAACGATTGCATGAATGCTCAGTTTAATTCCAACATCTGGCAGAATTTAAATCTCAATCATTCAGGCTCTCAATACCTCATCTTAAACACTAGCAGTACACAACAAAGTCTGGGTGTTACAGGCAACAGCATAATAGCCGGCTACACGCGTACGGCAGCGAGCGGTAATATGTATTTATATTATGCAACAGGAGCTTCGCCGGCTACTTGTACTCAGACTATCAGCTTAAATAATTTTACAAATATTAGTTCAAATATGCTCGGAGCGGGTAGTTTTTATGGGCTCTACAATGCGG
Organism: Sphingobacteriaceae bacterium; assembly: GCA_947480015.1. Classification (GTDB taxonomy): domain Bacteria; phylum Bacteroidota; class Bacteroidia; order B-17B0; family Aurantibacillaceae; genus Aurantibacillus. The sequence goes on along the minus strand of CANKBS010000043.1, from coordinate 20,878 downwards.
ACGGCGCGCCTAATTCTTATCCTAAAAAACTGTTGAGTTCTAATATATTGTCTAACATTAGTATAAATGGCAGCGGGAATTTTTATGGCTTTTATTTAGATAATTATGGTGAAGGAACAACAAACGCAGGTTCAGCTGTTGTTTCAAATACGTTATCCGACATTTCGCGCTCAGGAATCTCTTATGGTTTTTATTTAGCCAGCAACGTTTCATCAACCACTGTGAACTATGTTCAATCAAATAAACTTACAAATTTTAATTCCTCAGGCGCCAGCTCTGCTATTTTCGGGTTTTATTTAAACGCCGCAGGTTCCGTCATTTCGGTATCGAAGAACCGCATGGCGGATGTCATTCAAACAGGCACTGCCGGAATTGCACAGGGTATATATTTGGCAGCTGGGGCCAGTGCCAGTTTAATAAATAATTATATTGGTACGATTCAAACACCTAATTCATCTGCTTTAAATGCAGTGAATGGCATTTATATCAACGGAGGGAATTTTTGTCATCTGAATTATAATACTGTTTATTTGAACGCTAGTAGCACCAGCACTAATTTTGCAGCTAACGCTTTGTATTCGGCAACCACTGTGAGCCTGAGTTTAAGAAATAATATTTTCGTGAATCTTTCAGTGCCCAGTGGAACAAGCAGTGTGGCTGCCTACCGCAGAAGCTCAACCAATTTAACCACGTACCAGAGTAACTCAAATAATAACATTTTTTATACCGGCACACCTTCGGCAAATCGTGTAATACTGGTGAATGGAACTTCTACATATTCCACATTAGCTGCCTACCAAACATTAGTCGGTGCAAGAGATGCCAATTCTTTTTCACAAGGAATTCCATTTATAACTACCAATGCGTCTTCTTCAAATTTCTTGCATGTTATTCCCAATGTTCCATCACCTGCAGAAAGTGGAGCCACAGGTATCAGTGGAATTACGGATGATCAGGATTCGGATATTCGTTCAGGCAATACGGGTTACACTGGCACCGGCACTGCTCCCGATATTGGTGCTGACGAATTTGAACAGAATCTGAATCCTTGTGCAAACGCCAATGCAGGCTCTATTAGTCCTTTAAGTCTGACCCTATGTGCGGGACAATCAGCAAGTCTTATATCTAGCGGCTTTACACCCGGCACTGGACTGTTACATCAATGGAAACAATCAAATTTGACAGGTGGTCCTTATGCAAATGTAACTGGTGGAGTAGGGGCCGCCTCTACTGAATATTATTCTCCGGCACTTTCAGCTGGGACCTATTATTTTATTTTGCAGACTACCTGCTCCAATGTTCCAACTTCGGCTAGTTCAAATGAAGCCACTATAACGGTTAACGCCTTGCCAACTGTTTCGGTATCCATAAGCAGTGCAACGGTTTGTGCGGGTCAATCTATTAATTTAATCGGAAATTCCACAAACGGCAGCACATACAACTGGACTGGACCTTCAGGCTTTAATTCGAGTTTACAATCACCAAGTATCTCCAATGTAAGCAATATTCAAAGTGGTATTTATTACCTCATTGTTTCAAATGCTTACTGTTCAAGCACGTCTCAAAGTCTTGCTGTTGCAGTGAGTGAAATTAGTTTATCAGTGGTTTCTTCCGCTTCAACAATTTGTTTAGGTTCTAGTACCACACTCACTGCCATGACTTCTGCCGTTTCTTATTCTTGGTCAAATGGGTCAAGTAGTTTAAGTACTTCTGTTAGTCCAACTGTCACAAGTGTTTATACGGTGATGGCAACAAATAGTTTGAATTGTTCCGGCACTAACACCGTTCAGGTATCGGTTATTAATCCAACTATTACCGCAATAGGTGCATTAGTTTGTGGATCAGCTGCTGTAGCAACGCTAGCAGTGAATGCTTTTTCAACTTCCACGGTCAATTGGTATGCATCATCCAGTCCAGCTAATCCTATTGGAGGCGGATCAACATTCACCTTAAATGGCACAACAGCGGCAACGGTATATGCGCAGGCGAGTTCAAGCATGGGTTGTATTTCTTCCATGATTCCGGTCACTTTAACTGTGTCAAGCATCCCTTCAATTACAGTCACGTCAAATTCAGTCAGTCTATGTCCCGGTAGTACAACTACAATTTATGCTTTAGGAGCAAACACCTATTCCTGGTTGAGCGGTCAAACAGCCAGTCTCATTCTTGTAAGTATTTCACAAAACACATTTTATACTGTTGTTGGTAAAAATCAATTCGGTTGTACTGCCACTCAAAGTATTGGTATCAGAACCTTTTCAGTACCTGTGGTTGTGGCAAGTAAATCCGTTTCCTCTGTTTGTCCCTCAGCGCCCATGAGTTTTAGCGCTTCGGGAGCGAGCACGTATACTTGGAGTAATGGTGTATTCGGCTCGGTAATGACTGTATCGCCGGCAATAAGTAGTGTGTATTCAGTTACCGGTACAAGCAGTGATGGATGTTCAACTGCTGCTACCATTGCCATTACTACCAAGTCGGTTCCTCTCATAACTATTGCCCAATCTGTTTATACGCTGTGTGCTGGAGAAGCGGTTACTTTTACTGCTAGTGGAGCATCTATTTTTAAGTGGCTACCCAGTAATATAAATTCCCCATTTTATTCTGTAAATCCAATGGTGAGTTCGGTTTATAATGCCATTGGCACTAGTATAAACAGTTGCACCAATATTGGTTTTGCTACTGTTCAGGTAGAAAGTTGCACATCAATACAAGATGAAAATAATACTCCTGTAACTGTCCAACTTTATCCCAACCCTTCTAATGGCAAAGTTTCAGTGATATTTGAATCAAGTAAAGAGCGTACAATTAAGATTTATAATAATTTGTCACAAGAAAAATACCAGATTTCTACCTCCGATAAAAAATACCTGCTTGATCTGGAGTATTTGCCAAAAGGTTCTTATGTTATTTGTATTTATTCTCCCGGCAACATCGCCCATGTAAAACTCATTTTAGAATAAGTTATCCGGTTACAATGTCAGTTTTTTATTTAGTGAATTACATTAACTTTGCACCTTATAATGTTAATATGGAGTACAGAAGACTAGGTAAATCAGGATTACAGCTCAGCGCCCTTTCCTTTGGCAGTTGGGTGACCTTTGGAAAACAAATTGGTGATACTACCGCCGATGAGTTAATGAGTATTGCATACGATGCCGGCGTTAATTTTTTCGATAACGCCGAAATTTACGCCCGTGGAAAATCAGAAATTGTTATGGGTGACATTCTAAAGAAAAAAACTTGGTTACGCAGTTCGTATTGTTTAAGCAGTAAAATATATTTTGGCTTTGAAGATGGAAAACCGAATCAAATTGGCTTATCCCGAAAACACATTATTGAAGGTTGTCACGCTGCCTTAAAGCGCTTACAGGTTGATTATGTGGACCTCTTATTCTGCCACCGTCCCGATAAAAACACACCGATTGAAGAAACGGTATGGGCAATGAATCTCCTTATCCAACAGGGAAAGATCTTGTATTGGGGGACCAGCGAATGGGCCAATGATGAAATTATGGCGGCTTTTGTGTTTGCTGAACGAAATCATCTCATCGGACCTACGATGGAGCAGCCGCAATACAACATGTTTGAAAGAACCAAACTTGAAAAAGATTTTCTTTTATTATTCCGCGATTTTGGTATGGGCACAACCATCTGGAGTCCGCTAGCCAGCGGCTTACTCAGCGGTAAATACAATCAAAGCATGCCAACCGATAACCGTTTGCATTTGGAAGGAATGGATTGGTTAAAAGAACGCACGCTTGGAGATGGCACACGCATCGATAAAACAAAACAACTCGATGCACTTGCCAAAGAATTGGGCACTTCATTACCTAAGTTAGGAATTGCCTGGTGTGTAAAAAACCCCCATGTGAGTACGGCTATTTTAGGAGCAAGCAAACCAGCTCAGTTAAAAGAAAATCTTACGGCTCTGGAAGTGTTGCCACTACTAAGTCCCGAAATTATGGATAAAATTGATGGCATTCTTCAGAATAAACCGGTACAACCTTTATTCTAGTTTATTTTTTTTCTTCCTTGTTATTTGCTGTAGGTTTAAATCCCAAACTTAAACTATTAACACAATAACGCTGACCAGTTGCAGTAGGGCCATCATCAAAAATATGACCTAAGTGGCCACCGCATTTCGCACATACAATTTCCGTCCTAATCATGCCATGCGAAAAATCTTTTACTTGGTTTACACGGTCGCCACCGGCAATATTATTATCAAAGCTTGGCCAGCCACAGTGTGAATCGAATTTCTGTTCACTCGTAAATAATTCGGTGCCACAACCGGCACAGGTATAAACACCTTTTTCGGAAAAATCATTGTATTGGCCGGTACCCGCACGTTCGGTGCCTTTTTGTCTTAGCACTTCATATTGTTCGGGACTGAGAATTATTTTCCATTCGGCATCGGTTTTGTTATAACTTGTTTCCATACTTGTTTTTGGATTTGATTGGCTGGTGTTTGAATTGCTAGTCATAGGAGTTTGGCAGGCCGCAAAGCCTACGCCTAATAATAAAAAACCAGTATTGATAAATTTACGCATGATCAGTTGTTTATCAAAGATAGATAATACAAAAGTAAGGGTTTTTTGACTTTACATTAATTAACGATTGTTTGAAGGGATCCGGCTTCGTTCCTTTATTTCATTCAATAATTTTTCACTACTTCCACTTCTTGCGTTAATAGGAATAAAACTGCCTTCTCCTTGTTCAGCAATCTTTTTTAAATTTTTAAGTGCTTTTTTGTCTTCACCAAAAGCAACCGTACTTAGGATGATTTTTTTAGTATTCTGATTTTCTTTCCATTTAGCATAATCTATTTTTTCAAACTTAAATTCCCCATCGGTAGCTATTATAATCTGGTTATTACCATCTTTGATAAAATGTTTTTGTGAAATTTGCTGACTCATCAAAATTGCTTTATTGCCCGAGGTCATGCCCTTAGCTCTTAAACTATCAATCAACGCATGTAACTTTTTTTTCTCCGAACCACTAAGCGCTTCATTCAAAATATGGACTTTTGATGCATAGGTAATAAAAGAAATGGTGTCAATATCGCGCACCTTGTCAATTAAGAGGTGCAGGGCATTTTTCATCAACGGTAATTTTAATGAATCGCGCATTGAACTACTAACATCCACCAAAAAAAGTAAGTTATTTGGTTTGTATTCTGCTTTTGAAAACGAATCATTTGTCACAACTTGTTGTGTTACTTTTTCTTTTGGTTTAACCATCAACGGGTCCGGTTTTTTATCCGGAATCGTGTTGCTATTATCTTTGGCACGGGTATCTTGTTCCACCACCAGAGGTTTATCCAATGGCAGAATAAAATTTGTTTTGTGACTGCCAAAATAATAACAAGCGGTTTTATTATCGGGCTTTATATTGATAATGTTACCTGAAAGACTAAGAACATAAGCGTCGCCTCGATCGCTGGCAATGAGATTTATTTTTTTTGTAAACTTTCCGTTTTTTTCAGGAACAAATGAAATGATCATTAAACAAGTATCGCCCGCTAATAATGTTTTTTTAGAGACATAAACTTTTAAGCCGTTTTCTGCATCGGCACGCAATAAGACTATTTTTTTAGCAGAATTATTTTTGATGATGATATCCCCTTTAATTTCAACCGCTTCGGGAATGGTGCCAAGTGCCAGGTTTTGCTGATCGAACAGCAATTGCGATTTACCAACAGCACTTAGTAAGAAAAAAAAGAAGCAAAGACGATGCATGAAACGTATAATTGTGTAATGTAATAAAAGAAACAAGGTGATATGTCAATGTTAAGCTTCTACTTCTTCGTTAAGTTTAAGGTTACGCATGGTAAACAAAATGCCAAATCCAATCACAAAATATACCACGAGTGATAAAATTGATGGACGCATGCCGCCAACCATTTCACTTATTAAACCAAAAGTTACCGTTCCGAAAATCATTCCTAATTTCTCCATCACATCATAAAAACTGAAAAAACTGGCATGATCTTCTGTTTCGGGCAGCAGCTTGCTATAGGTACTTCGCGATAAGGACTGGATTCCACCCATTACAAATCCCACCAAAAACGCAACAATATAAAAGTGTATTGGTAAGTAGGCGATGAGGTAGGTGAATACACAAATAAAAATCCAAATAAAAACGGCAATCATCAGCGATGATATATTGCCTATTTTTTGCGAAAATCTTGAAAAGATAAATGAGCCGGCAATTCCTACAAACTGAATAATTAAGATGCTTACAATTAATGAAGTTGTTTTTGCTTGTTCATCCGGCCACGTAATTTCTTTACGCGCAAACAGCACCGCTACTACCATTACCGTTTGAACACCCATATTATAAAAGAAATAACCGGTTAAAAAACGCTTCAAAATTGGCAATTGACGTACTTGTTTAAATACTTGCGATAGTTCGATGAGACCTTTCGAAAAAAGTTTCTTTTTTTCTGGGCCATGCATTTTATGATCAACACTTGGCAATATTTTAAACGTATATTGTGCGAAGGCAATCCACCAAACACCTACGAGTAAAAAGGAAACCCTCGCATCGATGCCTTTGTATTGATCAGCATCGTGCATCAAATGAAAGAATGTTTTTGTCATCACTAAAATCAAACAAATAATCAACAGCAAAGAACTTCCTAAATAACCTAGGGCAAAACCCCTTGCACTCACTTTGTCCTGATTTTCCTTGCTTGCTATTTCCGGCAGATAGGAATTGTAATAAACCAATGAACCCCAAAACCCTATGGTCGCCGTAACAAATGGAATGAAACTTAATTCTAAATGGTGTTTGTCGAAAAAGAAGAGGCTTGAACAAGAGATGGCACCTAAATAACAGAAGAATTGTAAAAAACGTTTTTTGTTACCTAAATAATCGGCAATACCGCTTAAGATAGGGGCTATTATCACGACTATTGCCAAGGCAAAAGCATACACAAAGGTGTAAATGTTTTGATTTTCGAATGTATGTCCGAAAAACGACACCGTTGTGCTGATGACTTTTCCGGCTTCATCTTTTGTGGAAGTAACAGCATCGTAAAAATTTGGAAAAATAGCTGAAGTAATTACTAGTGGAAACACCGAATTAGCCCAGTCGTAAAAGGTCCAGGCACGAATAATTTTTGGATTGTCTTTTTCTATAAAATTCATAAGTGTTTACAATAAGGTAAAGGTTAGTGATTCAACAAAATTCCGCTTAAAAATTAAGTTGTTTATAAATCTAAGATTTATTTTTGAATGATCTCAAATTCCACTCGTCTGTTTTTCGACCTTCCTTCTTCAGTATCGTTACTCGCGATTGGCAGGTTGCTGCCATATCCTTTATAGTACATTTTATTCTGCACCCCGCGCTTAATTAAATACTCAAACACTTCGCGGGCTCTGAGTTCACTGATCTTTTGATTTTTGTACCTCAAGCCGCCATTGTCACTATGACCGTTAATTTGAATATGAATACCCGGATTTTGCATGAGGTATGCCGCAAGTTTATTTAATTCGGTAAAGGATTCAGTTAATAAATAATAGCGCCCATTCACAAAGAAAATATTATTTAAAACCACCTTTTCGCCCACCGTAATATTTTCTTTTACCACCAAGGCCGAATCATTAAAATAATCCATATAATTTGGTCCAACCCGTTCAACGGCTATTTTCTCCTCAAGCTGCGCAGCTTTTAATAAGCGCACATCATCAACAAAATAATACGATTCCTTTGGCCCTAATCTGGAAATATCAATCCGAACCATGTCTTTTCTGATTTTCGGCGAAAAATTTCCAATGGTTAGGTATTTTTCGCCACCGTCGGCTTTATAAAAACCACTTAAGGTAATCCAACGGTAATCATTTATTAAGCCCCCACGCTCACAAACAGTGTCAACCATATTCGGCTTGAAAACATCATACTGCCCTCTGAACCCTCCTTTGGTAAATAACACGCCAAAGGACCTTAGAACCGCATTACTCCAAAAGGCCAGTCGCACTTGCATCTTAAATTCATAAATAGTGCCTCGGTGCAAGGGTTCTACCAATTTAACCTGTAAAAACTCCTTATATTTTTTCCGGAAACGAAATCCGGTATAACAAGCCCCACTATAAGCACCTTTTTCCGCTGTCGTATCGTTTTTAAGGGGAGCTTGGTAATAATCAATCGTTTCAATTGGTCGCCAGGGCACCGCTTTACGCACATCGCCCGATTTGCGGCGGTAATTCTCGAAATTACCATTTGGAACTAGGTTTTTTTCGGATTTTTGATCTGCGCTGGTTTGCGCAGAGGAAGCAAAACAGAGAACTAAGTATATAAGTAGCTGGAAATGCTTCATTTTCACAAAAATAGGACTAAATCGATTTTTTACAGCAAATTGTTTTTAACACTTGCATATTCAAAAAAAATTGTATATTTGCCTTCCCAAAATTGGGATTAATACAATAGAAATTACTTACAATGGCAAATCATAAATCATCAATTAAACGCATTCGTTCTAATGACGCTAAACGCACAGAAAACCGTTATTATGCGAAAACTACCCGCACGGCGGTAAAAAAATTACGTACTGCAACTTCTAAAAAAGAAGCAGAAGAATTATTACCAAAAGTGTCAAGTATGTTAGACAAACTGGCTAAAAAAAGTGTTATTCACAAAAATAAAGCTGGCAACATGAAGTCCAAATTAGCTAAAAAAGTTTCTACTCTTAAATAAGTAATACTTCTTTTTAATAATTGAAAGCCCGATTTTGTCGGGCTTTTTTTTTGCCATCTGGCTATTTAGCCCTCATCGGTTTGTTAATAGGTTCAATCCCAAAAAAACGAATAGTCTGGTTTTTTTTGAGAATGCATCTCCTCCATTGGGTAAGTTAGCCAGTAAGAATTTACACGAACGAATTTGGAATAATTGTGTTTCGAAATGTGATAATAAAAATTTTATTGTAAGTCAATTTAATCAACAATCACTTTAACCTAATTATTGCTTCGGAAATGGAAACGCAAAACACAACTTGCTTTCAGTAAGAAAATAAATAGGATTAGAAATTAACTTGCAAAACACAAGACGTAAAAAATGGCCATTGATGTAATGGAGATTTGATATTGTGTTTTATCATGACAGTAATTTTTGCCTCAACATAAATTCCAATTGCTCATTAGTAAGTAACAACTGTTTACTCAATTCTTGTTGTTTTTTCTTTAAATGATAAATTTTATAAGCGTTTTCAACCGCTTCTTTTAACTCTATATCATTCCATGGCTTCTGCAAATAGTGATAAATTTGCCCTCTGTTAATGGCATCTCTAATGGCTTCAATATCCGAAAAACCGGTAAGTAAAATCCGAATTTGATCAGGATAATCTTTAACGGCCTGCGCCAGCAAATCAGTACCAAGGGTTTCAGGCATCCGTTGGTCGGTAATCAAAACATGTATTTCATGTTCAGCTAATATCTTTTGGGCCTCGAAAGCTGAAATAGCAGTAAAAACAGAAAAGTGTCTTCTGAAAGATGCTTTAAATGCAATCAAATTGTTTTCTTCGTCATCAACGTACAAAACATTTTTAGTTAATTCTTTGCTCATAATTAAGATTAAGTAAATTAAAAAATTCGACCAATCCCTATTTAATAAAGTTACTAAAATTCTAATTGGGTTCGAATTTATGAATAATAATTTATTTTTACCAAATTGCAAAGGATTACGGTTAGGGGGAACTAGTAGGATTAATTGATTATTAACCACTATTATTTAATACAAAAAGATGAAACTGACAAGCAATGCCCTCGCGCAATTGAGAATTCAGCAAACAGAATCGAATTCGCTTTACAAACCAGTATTCTACAAACTCACAGAAACTAAGGATAGCGAAACCTTTGAGCAGCTGCTTAAAACAGCCGGCATCACTGTAGTTGATTATATTTATGATCAAATAAAAGAACTCGTAAAAATCAGACAGCCGGAAAAAAGGTTTACGACTGAATCCGTGGAATTTGATACGAATAAATTTATTGGCGATCAGAATCTTGATTTGTTCGGACTTTGGGTGTTTTATCCTTGGTCAAATCGATTGGTTCATATCCTTGAAGAAAACGATTTTATTGAAGTAAAAACCAGTCGTAACCAATATAAAATTACTCCCGAAGAACGTGATATCCTAGCAACTAAAAAAGTTGGCATCGTCGGACTTTCGGTTGGGCAGTCTGTTTCAGTCACCATGGTAATGGAACGGATATGTGGCGAAATACGATTGGCTGATTTTGATATACTCGAACTTACTAACCTTAATCGCATTCGTACCGGCATTCATAATTTGGGTTTACCAAAAGTTTATTCGGTGGCGCGCGAAATTGCAGAAATAGATCCTTTTATTAAAGTTGTTTGTTTTAGAGATGGTTTAACAGAAGAAAACATGGATGGTTTTTTTACTGGAGGTGGTAAATTAGACTTGTTAGTAGAAGAATCGGATGGGTTTGACATAAAAATGCTATGTCGGTATAAAGCTCGTGAATTGCAAGTGCCCGTAATCATGGAAGCCAGCGATAAATGCATGGTAGATGTAGAACGTTTTGATCTCGAACCCAATCGCAGCATTTTGCATGGCATCATGGATCACTTAGATATTGCAAAATTAAAATCGTTAAAAACAAACGAAGAGAAAATTCCATACATGCTCGACATACTTGGACTTGAATCAACCAGTCCTCGGCTCAGAGCCTCCATGATGGAAATGCAACAAACCATTAGCACCTGGCCTCAACTTGCCTCAGCAGTTACCATGGGCGGCGGAATAACGGCCGATGTGAGTCGACGAATGTTGCTAAATCAATTTACCGAATCGGGTAGATATTATGTGGATATCGATCACCTGATCGGAAATAAAATCGAACCTGCTGGAACAGAAAACAAAATTCAAGCGCCACACGCCAATCATTTGAGTTTAACACGTATAAAATTACTGAGTACTAAAATTAAAGCTGAACCTGATTCTGAAATTACAGAAGAGGAACTTCATAAACTAGTCGCAGCGGCTTGTGCAGCGCCATCGTATGCCAACAACCAACCTTGGATTTGGTTGAGGCTAAATCAACGTTTGTTATTGTTTCATAATAACCAGCAGGCTTTTTTTAATCTCGATCCCGAAGCTAATAACGATTATTTATCTTTAGGCTCAGCAATTGAAAATTTAACCATTGAAGCGGAAGCACTCGGTTATCAGGTGATGGAATCATTATTCCCGTTGCCACAAGAAAAAGAGTTAATAGCTGTTTTTGATTTTGTAAAAGTCAGACAGACAAATACCACGTCCATTGAATTAAGTAAGTTTATTCCAATTCGACAAACCAATCGTAAACCGGGCTCAACTAAAAAAATTAGCACCGATGTTCTGAGTCATTATAAAAACGGCCTTTTAAAAGATAGCGGTGTAACCTTAAATTTTATAACCGACACCGAAAAAATTAAGGAACTGGCAAGGTTAATTGGACAATGTGATAAAATGCGGTTATTGAACCCATACACGCATGCTGAATTATTTAATACGGAATTAAAGTGGCCGGAAAGTAATAGCGAAATTAATGTGGGAATTGATGTTCGCTCACTTGAGATTACTGCTTCGGCCGAGATGGCATTAAGGGTAATGGCCGACCCACAAGTAGCAAGCCTCTTAACAGCCTGGAACAAAGGGGCAGTATTTGGTAAAATTAATTCGTTAACGGTGGCAGCATCTTCTGCCATAGGGCTTATAACTATACCGAACTTGAGTCCGGTAGAATTAATAACTGGTGGAAAGGCAGCAGAAAAAATTTGGCTGGAGGCCACTAAAAATAATCTAGCTTTTCAGCCTATTTGTTTACCTTTAACTTTAATAAATAGTATGGGTGATAAAATTGGCAACAAAACCTTTTCGAAAAAAACACGTTTGGAAATAGAAGCGATTAATGCCCACCTCACGCTTCTGTTTAGTGAATTACAAAAAAATAAAGGGGTTTTCTTATTCAGACTATTTCATGCCGAGAAACCGCTTATTCGTTCATTAAGGAAATCACTAGCAGAGGTTTATTATAAAAGTTAACAAGTACATGAAATTAATCTTTCGTGCCTTTAAGGCTACCGAGAATAAGGAGCTCTGCGAGAAGTATCTAGCAGGGCATATTCAGGTGCTCGTTAATTACGGAATCACAAACATTACCACAAACAATAAAGATTGGATGGACTGGGACTGTGTTTATTGTGTGATAGCTGAGAAGGAAGACGGTACAATCGTTGGCGGTGTGAGAACACAAATTGCCGATAAAATTAATGAACTTCCGGTTGAAAAGGCCATTGGTAAAATGGATCCGAAAATTCATGATGTCGTTAGTGGTTATTATAGCGATGGCGTGGGAGAGTTATGCGCTTTATGGAACGCAAAAGAAGTCGCTGGAATGGGCTTGAGTATAATGTTAGTAAGAGCCGGTATAGCCGCTTTAAATCAAATAAATTGCAATACGCTCATGGGTATTTGCGCTGACTATACCCTTAAAATGTTTCGTAAAGTTGGGTTTGTGGTGGACAATTCGCTTGGCAATAAGGGTGAATTTATTTATCCTAACGAAAATTATGTTGCCAGGGTACTTGGGATCTTAAACGCAAAAGATCTTTCAACCGCAGAAGAATTTGATCGATTAAAAATGCTTCACCTTCGCGAAAACCCTGTACAAATCTGCACCGAAATCGGTACAAACGATACCAATATCGAAATTGATTACAAACTTATAATGAATAAATAGGCATGAAACGATTGTTTTTTATTTGCATCTTGTTAATAAATCTACTTAGTGTTAACGCACAACTAATCATTTCTGATGATAATATCTATTATACTGTCAACAAAGGGATTTCATATAGTGAGGAGAAACTGAATACGCTTAGTTTAGCGGATGTCATTAAACAAAATAAATTCATTCCGGTTACTAGCGATGTGCCAAATTTCGGCATCAGCACCTCTTCCTTTTGGTTAAGAATACAGGTCAAGAATATAACCCATCACGAAACGTTTCGTTTACAAGTTGCTCAACCGGCTCTTGATGAAATTGATTTTTATCATATTGAAAAAAACGGTAAGGTGATTTGTCAAAAGGGAGGCGAGTGTATGCCTTTCAACAATCGCCAGTATTTTGATCCCACCTATATTTACCGAATCCAACTCGATACCCAGCAAGTGAGTGAATTCTACCTCCGCATTCGTTCACGCGATAATTTGCAGATACCAATTATCATTGCATCTCAAGAAACCATGTTTGAAAGCAGCAAAATCAAAGATTATATTTTTGGCATTTACGCCGGCATTATGTTGGTTATGTTTTTATATAACCTCTTCTTGTACATTACAGTAAAGGATAAAACTTATTTGTACTATATCGTTTACTTGGCTTCTGTTATCCTTACTCAAATAAGCATTCAGGGTTATTCCTTTCAGTATCTCTGGCCTAATAGCCCTTTCATAGCTCAATGGAGTGCCTTTTTGTTTTCACCTTTTGTTGGCGTGGCATCTGCCTATTTTATGAGGGTTTTCTTAAATACTGCTTTCTACTGTCCTAAAATAGACAAAGGTTTCATCTATTTTAATGTCGCTTATATTATTGCCATCATACTTGCTGTGGCAGGTTATTTTAATTACAGTTATTTGCTCATCACCTTCTGCGCGTCCACACTTTCAATGTATATGATGGTGGCGGCTTTTATTGTTTTTAAAAATAATTACAAACCAGCACGGTTTTTCCTATTGGCCTGGTCAATGTTCCTCGTTGGTGTTACCATTTATGCTATGACCAATTTGGGAGTCTTGCCGAATAATAATTTTACTTTTTATACCATGCCTTTAGGCTCTGCTGCAGAAGTGATTCTCCTCTCTCTCGCCCTTGCTGATCGTATCAATGTATTAAAAAAAGAAAAAGAAGAGTCGCAGGCTCAGGCACTCTTAATTTCACAACAAAATCAAAAATTAATTACCGAACAAAATATTATTTTAGAACAAAAGGTTCACGAACGCACAATCGAATTGAAAGTAACCAATGATGAGCTTAATGTAACCCTTACCTACTTAAAAGATACACAAACGCAATTGGTGAATGCCGAAAAGATGGCATCCCTGGGGCAGTTAACTGCCGGCATCGCTCATGAAATCAACAATCCCATTAACTTTGTGAGCGCAAACTTAAGGCCTTTAAAAACCGGCATTGATGAGGTTTTAGAGGTGGTTGCCAAATACGAAGGAATCACAAGCGATTCGGTATTAATTGATAAACTCAAAGAAATTGCCGCCTTTAAAAAAGAAATTGACCTTGACTATTTAAAAATAGAAATCGAAAAACTCCTTGCTGGCATCGAGGACGGAGCAAAAAGGACATCTGAAATTGTTTCGGGTTTAAAAAACTTTTCACGCTTGGATGAAAGTGATATCAAAGAGGCTAGTATTAATGAAGGCATTGAATCTACCTTGATTTTATTAAGAAGTTCTTTTTCTAAGCAAATTGAGATTGTTACTAATTTAGAAAAAGTTCCAAACATTGAATGTTATCCGGGTAAATTAAATCAAGTTTTCTTGAACATCCTTAGCAATGCCCTTTATGCTATCAATAAAAAAGGCAGCAGCACTAATAACAAGTTGATAATTTCTACTTTTGAAAAGGAAGGGCAAATTTACGCCACCTTTGAAGATTCCGGTATTGGTATGACCCCTGATGTGAAGGGAAAAATATTTGAACCTTTCTTCACTACCAAGAATGTCGGTGAGGGTACTGGTTTGGGTATGTCAATTGTTTTTAAAATTATCGAAAGTCACCATGCCCATTTAGAAGTAGAATCGGAACTTGGAAAAGGAACCAAAATTACGATCATCCTAAATAAGAAATTGAATTAAAAGAGAACTGTTTAAACCACAATTTCTAATTAAAAAAAAGGCCGTCAACTAGTGAAGGCCTTTCATGTATTATTTCCTTTAGTCAAAATATTCTTTCATTCGGTCAAAAAATCCTTTTTCTTTTTTGCTGGGATTAGGTTCAAAGTTTTTTGATTCCTTCAATTGTTCTAGAATCTTTTTCTCCTCAGCGCTTAAATGCGTAGGGGTGTATATACTAATCTCAACTAACAAATCCCCTCGCCCATACGAATTAACATCCGGTAAACCTTTACCTTTTAGTCGCAATACTTTTCCACTTTGTGTACCGGGTTCAATTTTTATTTTTGCTTTTGCTTCAATGGTCGGTATTTCAACCATGGTACCCAGTGCCGCATCCGGGAAGGCGATGTTACAATAATAAATGAGATGATTTCCCTCACGTCTTAAATGAGCGTCTTCCTCTTCTTCAATCACAATCAATAAATCACCATTAATTCCTCCACGAGGGGCAGCGTTGCCTTTTCCATTCATGCTTAATTGCATGCCTTCTGCAACACCGGCCGGAATGTTGATGCTAATCACTTCTTCCTCACGAACAATACCATCGCCATGGCAAGTATGACACTTATCTTTCACTATCCTTCCTTCACCACCACACGAGTTGCACGCGCTTTGTGTTTGCATGGCACCTAAAATCGTTTGCTGAACTCGGGTTATTGCACCGGTTCCGTTACAAACACGGCAGGTCTCAAACTGTCCGTTTTTCGCGCCACTCCCGCTACATGTTTTACAACTAACGTGTTTATTTACTTTAATTTTTTTCTCAACACCATTGGCAATGTCTTTTAAAGTAAGTTTAACTTTTACTCTTAAATTCGTGCCTCGTGTTACACGTCGTCCACCGCCGCGTCCGCCGCCACTAAAGCCACCAAAAGCACCTCCAAAAATATCACCAAACTGACTGAAAATGTCATCCATATTCATGCCGCCGCCACCAAATCCTCCACCCGAAGCGCCGCCTACACCGGCATGCCCGAATTGATTGTAACGTTGACGTTTTTCCGGATTACTTAATATTTCATAAGCTTCTGCTGCTTCTTTAAATTTTTCTTCCGCTGGTTTATCATCCGGATTTTTATCGGGATGAAATTTAATGGCCATTTTGCGATAAGCTTTTTTAATTTCTTCTTCGCTGGCATTTTTTGATAAGCCTAATATTTCGTAATAGTCCCGTTTGGCCATTTTGTTATTAATTTTATGTGATAATTAATTCACTAGGTAATTGATGTTTACTGAGCAATGACAACTTTTGCAAAGCGAATCACTTTATCGCCAAGCTTGTACCCTTTTTCAACTTCATCGATTACTTTTCCTTTTTGTGATTCATCCGCTGCCGGAACATTGGTAATGGCTTCCATTACATCGGGATCAAAGGCTGTACCAATACTTTCAAAGGATTGCAAACCCTTTTGTTGGGTGCTGTTTTTTAACTTATTAAAAATAAGTTGAATGCCCTCTTTAATTGCCGCTACATCATCAATCTTTTCATTGGCCTTAATTGCACGCTCAAGATCATCAATAACAGGTAAAATCGCTTTAAAAACGTCTTCTGCGGCTGTTTTTAAGAACTCAGACTTCTCCTTAAGTGTTCTTTTACGGTAATTGTCAAATTCTGAATATAAGCGTAGGTATTTGTCGTTAAGTTCTTGAATTTTTAATTCAGGATCCAACACTTGTTCGGAAACGGTTTTTTCGTCAGTATTTACTGTATTTTCGGTCTTAATGTCAGTTTCATTTGGAATCGCTTCCCCTGCCGGATCTGCCTGATTATGCTGCGGCTCTTTATTCTTCATAGCTTAGGTCAATTTAATAAGATTTTACAACCCTTTAAATCAATTATTTTGCCATAAATGAATACTGGTTAATTTGTCAGTCTTTATAAATTAAAAACTCAACCCGACGGTTAATTTTGTGGTCTTCTTCGCGGCAATCGGTTGTGCCCTCGCATATCTTTTTGAGCTCTGATTTACCTTTAGCATAAGTTTTAATTCGTTGTGCCGCAATTCCTTTCTTTTGAATATAATTTTTAATGCACGTGGCTTGTTTGGTTGTGAGATCCAATGCATAATCGGCATCCATGCGAGCATCGGTATGCGTAAAAACTTCAAGTTTCATTTTTTTGTTTTTCGCTAAGATGCTGATGATAGAGTTCAATTCACTTTCATCCTTAGGCGTTAATCCCATGCCATTTGTAAAAAAAGTCAAATGTTTAACCACATCAATTTGACCTAGAGAATTCACCATGCCGCTTCCTGCCGAATCTGATTCGGTAAGTTTACTACTGTAGCGTGCTGAAATATAAAATATAAACCCATTGTCTTTTGTACGTCCATCCATTAAAAACTCACCGCTTGGTGAATACAATGCAATGGGGTCAGAAGTCGTAATGTCAATCTTGTTATCCACTTTTAAAATAAAATCCTGATTTAATTTTATGTCACTAAACATAAAACCACCCTTTGCATTGGTGGTGGTTTTTGCAACCGAGTCGCCGTAAAAATTAAATAAATAGAGTTTTGAGAATTTAAGATGCTCAGCACTATTTGAAGATCCCGCAAGGGTTCCGACCACATCTTTTTTTACGGGTTGATAATTTTTCCTTTGATCTAAAAAATTTTCAATATCGGTCATTCGTGGATTTACTGCCAGCACCATACCATAATCATCAATTAGAATGTCGGTTGGTAAGGAACTAATGCCGTATTTTTTGCAAACCTCATCACTATAACCGCGTAAGGCGATGCCATGTGTAAAATAATTGAGGGTGTCAGCCGCAATAGCCTCTTTCCAGGCATTTTTGTCGGTTTGAACTGCAATGGCTATGATTTCAAAACCATCGGCATTTTTATAAGTTGAATTTTGATAACGTTCGGACAGACGACTTAAATAACGATTAGCGGCTCTTGATTTTTTTATGTTACTGCTCCAGAAATGCAACAATACAATTCGCCTTAAATAAGGCATGGTATAACTCTGAATGGTGTTTGATTGGAGGTTAAGTATGAATGGAGGCGCGTGATCCCCAACCTTAATTGTCGATGTCTCTGTTTGTCCAAAAACACCGCTAACCATTAAAACAAGAAAAACTACTAGTATTCGCATATCATTCGTTGATTTCTAATTTAGTGATTGCTCCAATTAATTCATCACCACGAAGGTTTTTATTAATAATTACGCCTTTATCATTAATTAAAAAATTAGTTGGAATGCCGGTAATACCATAACGACTCACCACTGCACTATTCCAACCCTGCAAATCACTAACATGATTTGGCCATTCAAGTCCATCCATACCAATTGCTTTTTTCCATGCATCTGCATTGGCATCCAACGAAACACTAAAAATGGTAAAGCCATTTCCACCCAGTAATTTTTTATCCTTAAATGTTTGATAAACTTTAACAACAGTAGGATTCTCACGACGGCAGGGGCCACACCAGCTGGCCCAAAAGTCAATCAGCACTATTTTGCCTTTTATGGAAGAAAGAGAAAGTGTTTGGCCATTGGGATCCACTAAAGAAATTTCAGGGGCTTTGTTACCTAAGTTTAATCCAACAACCTGGCCGGTTTGATTGACTTCAGAGTTATTCTGAGTAGAAGTCGTTGAATCGTTTTTTGTAAAATAAAAAGTTCCCGCAAAAGAAATGGCGGCAAAGCAAACAAGTATGATAGGCAGCTTCATTAGGCTTTTCTTATAATTTCGGCGCCTATGGCATTTAAGCGACCGTCAATGTTTTGATAACCTCTGTCAATTTGATTAATGTTGAAAATTGTACTCTTACCTTTTGCACTCATTGCGGCGATCAGCAAAGCCACCCCTGCGCGAATATCCGGACTAGCCATTTGTATTGCACGCAGTTGAACCTTTCTGTCGAGTCCCATTACTGTAGCACGGTGCGGGTCGCATAAAATAATTTTAGCTCCCATGTCAATCAGTTTGTCAACAAAAAACAAACGACTCTCAAACATTTTTTGATGGATGAGTACATTGCCACGCGCTTGAATAGCGGTAACCAATGCGATGCTAATCAAATCGGGAGTAAAGCCCGGCCATATGGCATCACTAATAGTTAAGATAGAACCATCAATAAATGTATCTATTTCATAACTTTCTTGTTCTGGAATAAAAATATCATCCCCCCTACGCTCCATTTTTATGCCAAGTCGGCCAAAAATAGTTGGGATAATGCCAAGGTTATCGTAGCTCACATTCTTAATCGTAATTTCCGATTGCGTAACGGCCGCCATACCAATGAAGGAGCCAATTTCAATCATATCGGGTAATAAGCGATGTTTGGTACCTTTTAATTCTTTCACACCTTCTATCTTCAGTAAATTAGAACCAACACCACTAATTTTAGCACCCATGCTGTTAAGCATTTTACATAACTGTTGTAAATAAGGTTCGCATGCCGCGTTATAAATAGTAGTAACACCTTCTGCCAGAGATGCGGCCATGACAATATTAGCGGTTCCGGTTACCGATGCTTCATCAAGTAACATGTAAGCACCTCTCAGGTTTTTCCCTTCTACCTCATATACTTCACTATCCTGATGGTAATTAAATTTCGCCCCTAATGCTTCAAAACCAATAAAATGGGTGTCTACGCGTCGCCTCCCAATTTTATCACCACCCGGTTTAGGCATATAAGCCTTGCCAAATCGTGTAAGCATCGGACCAACAATCATCATACTGCCGCGCAAACTTCCGCCTTTCTTTTTAAATTCGGGCGATACGAGGTAGTCGATATTCACATTATCAGCTTGAAAGGTAAACTCTTCCTGTCCGGTTTTTTCAACCTTAACGCCAAGTTCAGTAAGCAGTTCAATTAATTTATTAATGTCAACAATGTTGGGGATATTTGCAATGGTAACTTTTTCTTTGGTTAACAGAACGGCGCAAATCACTTGCAGAGCCTCGTTTTTAGCTCCTTGTGGAATAATATCGCCTCTTAATTGTTTACCTCCGTTTACTTCAAAAACTGCCATAAAAGAGAATTAAAATTTTCTACTGTTCTTATGTTTATGATGGTTGTTCTTATGTTTGTTGTTTTTGTGGAAGAATTTTTTGGCTGTAGTAGCGCCACGCAAATCCTGGTGGGAGCTAAGCGGCGCAGTGCCTTCCACTTTTAATTCACCATTTGAAAGCTCAGAAAGATTTTTCAGAATGATATCATCGGTAATGGTATCCTTATTCCAATTGAAATAAGATTTTTTTAGATGATTGGCAATTTGTCTCGTGAGTTCATTGCGTTCGGCGCCTTCCGGCAACTCCCTTGCTTTTTTAATAATTTCCTCAATGGTTTTCCCGTAGTGCTTGTACTTAATACGACCTTTCGGATAATCTAAAATTTTTGGTTTCTCCTTAAATGATTCCGCATTTGGAACCGCGTAGGGGCTATCCACATCCAGTTTAAACTGCGAAATGATAAATAGGTGATCCCATAATTTGTGATTGAAATCTGCCACGTCTCTTAATGGCGGATTTAGTTGGCCCATTATCTGGATGATGGCTCTTGCGCATAAATTGCGTTCCTCCCGTTCCTTAATCGAACAACAATACTCTATCATTCCCTGAATATTTCTCCCATATTCCGGAATTATTAATCTGTCTAATTGTGTATTATATTCCATTTTATCAAAGTATAAATATACTTAAAAATGCCTTTGCCGCTCGGTTCTTGATAATATTAATGAGCAAGATGCTGTTAGTATTCACATAGAAGGTACGTTTTATAAGGATAATGATCAATTAAATCTAGCATTTATAAGGTTAACAGCCACATTGGAAATAAACTAAAAAAGTTTCCAAAAATAATTTTGGTAATAAGGAAAGACTTAGTATCTTTGCCCTCCCGTTTTTTGAGTAGGTTTGGAGTGCAGAGCGTAGTTGAGAGAGAGAAAAAATATTTTTAAAAATAAATTAAAAAATATTTGGTAGTAGAGAAAAGAATATGTAAT
>CANKBS010000042.1 GCA_947480015.1 Sphingobacteriaceae bacterium | reverse complement strand
GCACTGTTTGGAATTTTAAATTATACTTCGACCCTAATGCACGGTAGCTGATTCTTGTTGTTAGCTTTTCTGCAATAATACTCTCTTTTAAGCTTTCTGTTATCATTTTAGTTGACTTTTCAGTGTCAACCTATTTTAGGACGAGACAATATACCTATATAAGTTTTGTGATTGTATGGCCGCAGCTTTAGGAGCCCTTGAAATTGTAAAAAACTTCAATCTAATTCACTTGCCTTTTGCAACTATTGAACTGTGCGGTATTTACGAAACATGATTTTCAGTATATTTGCATAAGATAAGCGTGATTAAATCATGAAGGTATTTGATACGGCAGTTTTTAAACTAACCTTACATCCCAACCTTTTAAAAGAAGTAAAGGCGCATAAACATCATGCACTGCGAGCTAAGGATGTTTGGGAATCGCGCGACCAATCATTAAGTTATAGACCCGACGCCCGCTTTTTTGTGTTGTTGGAAGGAGAAGAGAACGCCTCGGTTACGCCGGATGCCCGAAGAGCGGCGGCTTCCGTTGAGTATTCAAAAAACGTTGCCGCATTAGCCTTGTGTAGCGATAAAACACATGAGGCTATAATGGGAAATTTATTTCTAAAAGTAAATAAACCAAAAGTTCCAACCCGCTTTTTTGATAAACGGGATAAGGTTTTAATTTGGTTAAAATCACAAATGTAATAGCCTCATTTGCTGAGCCTAAACTCGCTTTGTTTTCGGATGCTTTTAAGCCTTTTTAAACAATAGGTCAGATTTAATTTTCTTCACTTATCTTTGCGCTTTATTTATAAAATGGATAATTCAAAAACAATTAAAAGCGCGCTGATTTCGGTTTATTACAAGGACAACTTAGAGCCGATTATTAAAAAATTACATAGTCTCCATATAAAATTATATAGTACCGGAGGCACCTTATCGTTTATAGAAAAATTAAACATCCCGGTAACGGCTGTAGATTCAGTGACCACCTATCCTGAAATTTTTGGCGGCCGTGTTAAAACCTTACATCCTGCTATTTTTGGGGGAATTTTAAATCGCCGTGATAACCCATCAGATAAAAAGGAAAAAGAACAACATAAAATTCCCGATATCGATTTAGTCATCGTTGATTTATATCCCTTCGAAGAAACTGTTGCTGCCAAGGCTTCTGAAGAAGACACCATTGAAAAAATAGACATTGGTGGCATTTCATTAATTCGTGCCGCGGCTAAAAACTTTAACGATGTTGTCATCGTTTCTTCACGTAACGATTATTCGCACTTGCTTCAGCTTCTCGAAACTAAAAACGGAAAAACAGATTTGGCAGACCGCAAACACTTTGCTGCTAAGGCTTTCGCCACTTCGTCGCATTACGATTCTGCTATTTTTAATTACTTTAATAAAAGTGAACATATTCCTCAGTTCAAACAAAGTATTCAAAGCGCACGGGTTTTGCGTTACGGTGAAAACCCTCATCAACAAGGAACTTTTTACGGAGATCTGGATGCGATGTTTACCAAACTCAACGGGAAAGAATTGTCGTATAATAATTTATTAGACGTGGACGCAGCGGTTAATTTGCTTTCAGATTTTACAGAGCCTACTTTTGCGATTTTAAAGCACAACAATGCCTGTGGCGTGGCTTCGCGTGGCACCATTCATCAAGCTTATGTGGATGCTTTGGCAGGCGATCCGATATCGGCTTTTGGCGGTATTTTAATTGCCAATCGCCCAATTGATATGGCAACTGCAAGTGAAGTAAACAAATTGTTTTGTGAAGTGGTTATTGCTCCCGCCTATGATGATGAGGCCTTGACTCTTTTAAAATCTAAAACCAACCGCATCATTCTCGTTCAACATAAAGTAACCTTGCCTTCACGTTTGTTCCGTACTTTGTTAAACGGGGTGATAGAGCAAGACAAGGACCTTAAAACCGAACATCAAACTGACCTAAAGCCGGTAACCCTACTAAGTCCATCAGAGGCCGAAATTAAGGATTTGTTGTTTGCCAATAAGCTCGTAAAACACACCAAATCAAATACCATTGTATTTGCCAAAAACGGTCAGTTATTGGCCAGTGGCACCGGGCAAACCTCGCGTGTTGATGCTCTTAAACAAGCCATTGTAAAAGCACAAAATTTCGGTTTTGATTTGCATGGTGCCGTGATGGCCAGCGATGCCTTTTTCCCTTTTCCTGATTGCGTGGAAATTGCCCATGATGCCGGCATTCGTGCGGTAATTCAGCCGGGCGGCTCTATTAAGGATAAAGAAAGTATCGACTATTGTAACGCTCACCACATGAGTATGGTAATAACCGGAGTGAGGCACTTTAAGCACTAGCATGCCCTTTTTTGTTCTCGTAATTCTTTTTTACTAGTTGTATTGCCTTTTGGGGCTAATGCCAAAATCCTCTTTATCGAGTTAAATAAGGTAAAATCGTGGTATTTATACATTTTTTTATCTAAATTTAATATTTCATTTTAGCGAAAACTCTATGCGATTTTTATTGGCCACCTTGCTTGTTCTTCAACTAAGTTTTAATTCCCTTTCACAGGTAAATATTAACCGGAAATCCTTTGTGATTGAAAAAAAAGCAAGTGTTAGTTTCGAAAGTTCTTCGCCTGATTACCACCCTTCTCTTTTGCTAACAGAAATGCCCAAACAGGGCACAAAAAAAATGGAGATTTACAACTATCCTCCTAATCAGCATACACAAAGAACTTCTCAAACGAGTTCTGTGGTTCCTGCTCCAATCAAAGGGCTGAGTTTTTTAGGAAATCCATTTAGTGTAAACACACCGAACGATAATGACATGGCAATTTCCGATTCGGGAATGGTAATCTCGGTTATCAACACCAATATTTTTGTGAAAAACACTAAAACCAATACCAACTCGCCCGTAAAATCACTCGCCGCCTTCACAACTCCCGTTAACAGTAAACATCAGGAGTTTGACCCCAAAGTAATGTATGACCCAAAAATGGATCGTTTTGTATTAGTTTGTTTGGTAGGTTTTGTTGATACCACCTCAAAGGTGATTGTTGGCTTTTCACAAACCAGTAATCCGGCCGGCGCTTGGAATTTATACACACTTCCGGGCAATCCCTTAAACAATAATTTATGGACCGATTATCCCATGATTTCGATGAGTGAGAAAGAATTGTTTTTAAGTGTAAATCTACTCTACAATGACAGCTCTTGGCAAACAGGTTTTGTTGAAACCATCATTTGGCAAATGAATAAAAACAATGGTTATTTAGGTTTGCCTTTAAACGCTTACCTGCATTCCGGCATCAAATATAACGGGAAAGCCATTCGCAATTTATGTCCCGCAAAAGGTGGTTCTAAATTATATAAACCAAACATGTATTTTGTGTCCAATAGAAATTTAGCTTCCCAAAACGACACCGTGTTTTTAGTGAATGTTACCGACACGATTGGATCGCCCACAAATACAGTCACTGCCAAAGCGCTGGTAAGTAATCAACCTTATTATTTCCCACCTAATGGGCGACAAACCATTAGTACAGAATCACTGGCCACAAATGATTGCAGAAACCTGGGTGCCTTTTATGAAAACAATAAAATTCAATTTGTGCACAACACCAAAAATCTATCAAACAATTTTGTCACCGTTAATTACGGCCTCATTGATAATCCTCAGTCTAACTCGCCAACAGTTACGGGCTATGTTGTTCCCAATGGGACCATGGATTTTGCTTATCCAAATATTTCTTATGCCGGTAATTCTACTACCGATAATTCAGCTATCATAACTTTCGATCACAGCTCCTCTGTTGATTTTCCGGGGTCGTCTGCAATTCGCACCGATGGCTTTGGTAATTTTTCGACCGTGTTGCGTATTCAAAGTGGTGGCACCTACGTGAATTTGCTAACGGGCGGTTTAGAACGTTGGGGAGATTATTCAGGCTCACAGCGTCGCTATAACAAAACAAACGAAGTTTGGATGAGCGGCTATTATGGTTATAGCTTTAGTGGAAGTTACCCCAGAGCACATGCAGCCTGGATTGCGCAGTTGTTTACCGACACCAATAAAGTATATATCGACACCGCGTCACATGTAGGCATAAATAGTCAAACAGAGATTAATTCAGCGGCCACTATTTTTCCTAATCCCGCTCAAAGTGTTTTTAGTGTTGAAATAAATTTAGCATCCCCCGAGTATTTGAATTTTGAGCTGATGGACGCGCAGGGTAAACGTATGGATGTGCTTTTACGCGACTGGATTAAAGCCAAACAATCTGTCTTTAGCTTTAATACCCAGGATTTAACTAAGGGTGTCTATTTTTTAAAAATTACCGGAAATCATACGACCAGTCTCGTCAAAAAGATAGTCATTAACTAAACCCATTGTACCATGCGTCCCCTGGCCTATAAAATATTTTTGATCGTTTGTTTGATCTATTCCTTTCGTGTTAGCGCCACTCACAATCGGGCAGGCGAAATCACCTACAAACGAATTCCGCCCTACTCAAAAGTTGAAAGTGGTGTTACGGTGCAGGTTTTTACATATTCGATTACTGTTATTAAGTATACAAATGATGGCACGTCGATTGCTGATCGCTGTGTAGATACGGTATATTTTGGCGATGGTGAGCGTGGCATTGCCCCACGCGTGAATGGAACAGCTGCTAGCCCTTGTGCAACATGTTGTAATTGCCCTAATTTTAATGGTCAACCGGTGCCATGTGGCACGGTAATCACAAGTTCTTCTTCCTATGTTGTTAAACTTAATATCTATACTATTATTCACACCTACCCAGGTGCTGGAGACTATTTAATTCGGACGCTCGACCCCAATAGAAATGCTGACGTTTTGAACATGTCTAATTCACTACAAACCCCATTTTACATCGAATCGAAATTAGTGATAAGAAATTTTATTGGCCCCAACAGTTCGCCAATCTTTGCTTTTCCACCAATTGACAGAGCTTGTTATAAAATTTGTTTCGAACACAATCCCGGCGCTTACGATCCGGATGGAGATAGCTTAAGTTACGAGTTAACCAGTAGCAGAGGCGCAAACGGTCAGGCTGTGACGGGTTACCAATACCCGAGCAACCTCGAGCCCGGCACCACCTATTCCATAAATCCAATCACTGGGAAATTGCGTTGGTGTTCCCCTCAAAGTATTGGCGAATATAATTTATCTTTCATTGTGCGCGAATGGCGTAAAAACACCAGTGGTGATTACATTGAAATTGGTTACGTGCTCAGAGATATGCAAGTAATCGTGAAGGATTGCCCGTATAACTTACCACCACTTGTAACGGTGCCCGAAGCAATTTGTATTGAAGCAGGAACAATACTTGATAAGGAAATAATTGTAACTGATCCGAATGAAGGCGATGTGGTAACGCTAGAAGGCGGTGGCGGAGCGTTTGCGGGACCAACTCCGCTTGCCTCATTAACCAATACCTCAGCAACCACTCATACTTTTACTGGTGGTGGCTTAAAAGCAAAATTCAGATGGCAAACCACATGTGACCATATTCGTAGTCAGCCTTATTATACCACGTTTAAAGCCCAAGATAACAAAAACTTTGCCTTAGGGGGTGTTCAACTGGTTAGTTTTAACACCTATGTCATTCGCGTTGTTCCACCACCAGTCAAAAATGTTACAGCAACACCGGTGGGCACTAGTATTAAAATTATCTGGCCACATGCCGCCTGCAATCCTTCAACAAATCCACTTGAAGGGTATAAAATATATCGCCGTGAAGACTGTACGCCATTTGTTCAGGACCCCTGCGCTATTGACGTGCCTGCCACCAGTGGCTTTACATTACTTACACAAACGGCAGCAACAACAACCTTTGCTATTGATGATAATAATGGTAACGGGCTTATTGTTGGTCAGGATTATAGCTACTTGGTCGTTGCGGTTTATAAAGATGGTACCATAACTTATGCCAGTACACAAGTGTGCGCCAAATTAAAGCGCGACGTGCCGGTTATTTTAAACGTGAGCGTAGATTCTACCTCTAAAACAGCCGGATCCATTTGGCTTCGCTGGACCAGGCCGCTTAAAACACCGGGTAATTTCGATAGTCTGGCTTTTCCCGGACCTTATCAGTTTGTCTTAAAACACCGTATTAATTCTGGCGATATATTCACGACTGTGTTTACCGCTACGGCCAATATGTTGTATCAATTGGATACTGTATTTAGTCATAAAAACATAAATACGGTCGAAAACATTCATGAATACGCTGTGGAGTTTATTGCCGGAATCGGCTCAAGCCAATCAACTGTCATTGGCTCTTCACAAGTGGCGGCCTCACTCTCACTAACAACGCAAGGATCAGATCGCAAAATTTCTTTGAGATGGGTTTATAAAGCCCCCTGGGTTAATAGTTTATATAAAATTTATCGCAAAACGCCTTATAGCAATGGCTATGTGTTAATAGACAGTACAACCAAAACGTTTTACAACGATTCCAACAAAATCGTTAATCGGAAATCATACTGTTACAAAGTGCAGTCTATAGGTAAATATTCCGATCCGGGAATCTACAAACCATTACTTAATTTTTCTCAGGAATCTTGTGCAACCGCCATAGACAAGACCTTGCCGTGTACCCCAACCATTAACATAGATGCCGATTGTCCTCAAGGCAATGTAATGGTAAACTGGAATAATGTGAACCTCATTTGCAGCGACGATGTGGTGGGCTATAAATTATATTTTAAACCAACCCTCAATGATGAGTATACACTGATAGATTCAACCGGCACCAAAATCTTTAGTTTTACAAATGATGGTTTAACGCTTATTTCAGGCTGCTATGCCATTCAGGCGCTTGATTCAAGCGGCAACAAGAGTAAATTCAGTCCCGATTTTTGTATTGATAACTGTCCAAAATTTACTCTGCCAAATATTTTCACGCCAAACAACGATCAGGTGAATGACTTCTTTAAAGCCATTGAGGTGTTTCAAATAAAAGAAATTGATCTGGTTGTACTTGACCGTTGGGGAAATTTGGTTTACAAAACAAAAGACCCTTATTTTAAATGGGATGGAATAAGTATTGTTACAAAAAAACCGGTAAGTGAAGGAACTTTCTTTTATGTTTGCGATGTGTTTGAGCCAAGAGTAAAAGGCATTGTAAAACGTAATCTAAAAGGCTGGGTAGAGGTACAACGTTAAGCCCTCTCTAAATCAGTCATGACAAAAATAATTTATGAAACTCTATAAAAATCTGGTTAACTCCGTTGCGCTTACTTTGCAGGAGGTGTTTACAAAACATCGCCACGCCGATAAAGCACTTGAAAAAGTATTCAAACAAAACCCGCAATGGGGCAGTCGCGACCGTCGTTTTGTGGCCGAAGGTGTTTACGACATAGTTAGAAACCATCGCCTATATGCTGATTTGGCTGAATCGCCCAATAATTTTTGGTTCATAACGGCTGTTTGGTTAGTGGTTAATAAAATAGAAATACCCGATTGGCAAGAATTTAAACATGTTGATGTGGATTATATATTAAGTCGCCACGAAAGTTTAAAAACAAATTTACCGGTATTCGAATCTTTTCCCGATTGGTTGTGGGAGCTTGGCGTAAAGGAATTAGGTGCAGAACTTTGGGAAAAAGAAGTGCTCTCAATGAATAAACAGGCCCCTGTTTTTTTAAGGGCCAATACGTTAAAAACTACCCGCCATCAGTTAGCTGAAGCGCTCGCCAAAGATAAAATTGAAACCACTGAAGTTGCTGAAAACACAAGCGCTTTGCAATTATCGAAACGCGAAAATGTTTTTCAAAATAAATTATTTAAAGAAGGTTGGTTTGAAGTGCAAGATGCCGGTTCGCAGCAAATAGGCGAATTCCTGGACCCGAAACCAAATGAACTTATTGTTGATGCTTGTGCTGGCGCTGGCGGGAAAAGCTTGCAGTTGGCCGCTATAATGAAAAATAAAGGCAAAGTGCTAAGCATGGATGTTGAGGGTTGGAAACTGGACGAACTCAAAAAAAGAGCCAAACGAGCCGGAGCATTTAATATTGAAACACGGGTTATTGAAGGCGACAAAACCATTGATGCCTTAGAGGGAAAAGCAGATAAATTATTACTCGATGTGCCCTGCAGTGGCCTTGGTGTTTTAAAAAGAAATCCGGACGCTAAATGGAAATTAAACGCCGCCGGAATTGAAGAAACCAAAAAAACCCAACAAGAAATCATTTCGACTTATTCAAAAATGCTGAAACCTAATGGCAGCTTGGTATATAGCACCTGCAGTATTCTACCAAGCGAAAATCAAGAACAGGTTAAAACCTTCTTGTCTACACATGCCGACTTTGAATTGATCACTGAAAAAACCTTGTGGCCAAGCCAAGGCACCGATGGTTTTTATATGGCTCTGATTAAAAGAAAATCATAGTGTCCGGTTCATTGTTCTGCTTACTTGAAATAATTAGCTCTTTTCAACAGAGTCTTGGAAGAATGGTTATTTTAATTTTTAAAAACTACATTTGCTTAAAACTAACCATGAAAACAATTGTAGCGCTTTTATTCGGCTTTATTTCAATTACCGGCTTTTCGCAAACAACCATAAAAAATGTTGACGCGGCCACTTTTAAAAAACGGATAGATGAAAAAAAATCTATTTTAATTGATTTAAGAACAGATAATGAAATTCTTAAAAAAGGAATGATTAAAGGCGCTAGGCAAATTGATTTTTTTAAAAAAGATGCT
This sequence comes from Sphingobacteriaceae bacterium, assembly GCA_947480015.1. GTDB lineage: Bacteria > Bacteroidota > Bacteroidia > B-17B0 > Aurantibacillaceae > Aurantibacillus. The sequence goes on along the minus strand of CANKBS010000042.1, from coordinate 14,952 downwards.
GAAACGCAAATTGGCAACCTCGATAAAAAGAACACCTATTTGGTTTATTGTGCGGGTGGCGGTAGAAGCGGCGACTGTGCCGAATTAATGAAAAAATTAGGCTTTAAAGAAGTGGTTAACCTTGAGAAAGGCTACGACGATTGGAAAAATAAAGGATTTGAAACTGTAAATAGATAATACCGATTTGTTCATGAACTATCCGGAACTTCTTAAACTCGCTGTTAAGGCTGCTTTTATCGCTGGCGACGAGATCCTAAAAATATACACCACCGACTTTTACGTTGAAACAAAATCAGACGACACGCCGGTAACGCTTGCCGATAAAACCTCTGGTCAATTAATTTCAAAAATTCTGGCTGAAACCAACATTCCGATCATTAGCGAAGAGGAAGAAATTCTGGATTATTCGGTACGTAAAGATTGGGAACATGTTTGGATTGTTGACCCGCTTGACGGCACCAAAGAGTTTATTAAACGTAACGGCGAATTTGCGGTAAACATTGCCTTGGTAAAAAACAACAAACCTGTCATTGGTGTTATTTATGCCCCTTTTATTAAAGATATTTATTTCGCTTATCAAAATGGCGGCAGTTATAAAATCACACAACACGACATGGTACAGGAGCTCACTAAAAAGAACTTGTCTGATCATTTGTTTGAATTTTCAAAAAAATTACCTTCTCAAAAATTACCAAAAACCTACACCGTTGTAGGTAGCCGCTCACACCTTAGTCGTGAGGTAAATGAACACGTCGACAAACTCCGGAATTTGTACGGTGAAGTAGATATGATTAGTGTTGGCGGTAGCATAAAACAATGCTGGGTGGCCGATGGCAAAGCCCATGAATACCCGCGCTTTGGCACTACAATGGAATGGGATACTGCAGCGGGCCAATGTATTCTTGAAGAATCGGGAAACGCCTTAATCGACCTAGGCACCGGTCTCCCCATGGTGTATAACCGAGAAAAAATGAAAAACAACTTTTTCGTTGCCAAACACCGATTTGGAGAATCTAAACAATAACATTTATTTGTTTTTTGTCACAAGCAATTTCTCTAAGGTATAATTGCCATTAATGACTAATTGCTTAAAATTCTTTTTGTGTTTTATAATGAGTTGGTTGTTGTTATACTTGTTAATCACAAAATCGTATTCTGTAGCCTCGTGCCCCTTTCTTTCTATGGCTATAAGAGCCTTCAAACCATCCGCACTTAAATTAAATCTGTTTTCAAATTTAAATGCCCAATAGGGGTTTTCTCTGAATTTTAATCCTGAAAATTTCCGATTCGGAAAAACCGTTAAGGAGGAGCTGTAATAATTTACACCGTAACCAATTGCTAGCTTCATCACCACAAATTTTTCGCTGATGCTGTATTTTTGTGCGGTGCCTGTAAGTGTTTGGCCCGTGGCGGTGCTAAGCTGCTGCGTGGCCTCTTCGGCATGGCATTGATAATAAGTAACCGAATCTCCGGTGTTCAAATTAAACAGCAAACTGTTTTTGGGAACAGAAATGGAGTCTATTTGTGACTGAGCAAAATTTGTAATAAACAGAGCAAAAATCGCCAGACAAATTTTCATGATTTATTACTTTTAGTCAACTAATTACCAAATCCAAAGTTCACTGTTTGGGATAACTGTTATTAAATAGAGCGTAAAAGCTATAACCGAAAACTAAACCAATGGTTCCGCCAATTACTGATTTTATTTTACGCTTTTGTCTGGCCACACGTTCGTAACCCAAAATATAGGCGTCACTTTCAACGTATGTCATGCTACTAATGGTGTTGTGGCGAATTCTCACCTTAGTTATACCGCTCAGAGCCATAAAGCCATAAGGCGCTATAGGAGCCCAAAAAGTGCCAGTTGCTCCTCCTATAAAACCCATAATCCCGGCGCCAAAAAATGCGCCTCGCGCCTTAAATCCTTTTCTGGCATCATTTTCCCCCTTCATGTACATCCACATTTCATCGCGACTTAAAAAATTATAAAGCGAATCCTGCTTGTAATAAAAACGTTTTTTGCCATTCTCAAAACGCACCATATATAATTGGTCCCATTCAAAATGCAAACGTTCAAAATGTTTTTTTGGATTAAATACAGTTACGGCGCCTAAAAGCGTATCGATTACTTTTATGCCAATGGTTTGACCATTCATGAAATAAATCGTGTCCTGAACCGGCTTTTGCGCCTGAGTAATTTTTGAGAAAAGTAAAAAAGCCAGAAGAAGCCACAACTTTTTATACATAAACAAATATAGTTTAATTTGCCTTCAAAGCCTGCAATTAATAAGCGATCACCTGCTCTTCAATGTTGGCGGGTATTGCACGGTCTTCGTATTGTTGATTTCTGAGTTGTGGTTCAAAACCTGCATCGCGAATGGATTCCTGAATTTGTTTATAGGTAAATCGATGTGGGGCTCCTGCGGCACTCACCACGTTTTCTTCAATCATAATACTACCAAAATCGTTTGCTCCGGCATGTAGACAAATTTGAGCGGTCGCTTTACCTACCGTTAACCAACTAGCCTGAATGTTTTCAATATTAGGCAACATAATGCGGCTTAAGGCCAGCATGCGGATATATTCTTCGGAGCTAACATTATTTTTAATTCCTTTTACGCGATTCAGCAAAGTGCCGTCATCTTGAAATGGCCATGGTATAAAGGCCAAGAAGCCCTTCGCGTCTTTTGGTTTCTGAGCCTGAACTTCTCTTAACCAAACCAAATGTTCAAACCGTTCGTATATGGTTTCTACGTGTCCAAACATCATGGTGGCACTGGTGGTTAAATTTAACTGATGCGCAGCTTTCATGACTTCCAGCCATTCACGCCCTGTACATTTTCCTTTGCTAATTAATCGTCGCACACGATCGTTTAATATCTCGGCTCCGGCTCCGGGCAAACTGTCCAGTCCGGCATCCATCAATGCTTTTAATACGTCGGTATGCGTGCTCTTTTCGAGTTTGGTAATGTGAGCAATTTCGGGAGGTCCAAGTGAATGTAATTTTAAATTCGGATAAAGAGATTTTAATTCCTTAAATAAATTAACGTAATAGGATAAGCCAAGATCGGGATGGTGTCCGCCTTGCAACAACAATTGTTCTCCACCGTAACGAAAGGTTTCTTCTATTTTTTGTTTGTATGTTTCAATGCTTGTGATATAGCTCTCGGCATGTCCGGGTATTCTGTAAAAATTACAAAACTTACAATTTGCAATACACACATTGGTGGTATTTAAATTCCGGTCTATAATCCAAGTGACTTTATTTGAGTTTTTTTTCTGAATTTTACGAAGCTCATTGGCAACAAAAACCAATTCAGCACTGGGAGCATGTTCAAATAAAAACACACCTTCTTCAATACTTAAAAATTCGAATTTTAATGCCCTGTTTAATAGTGAGTCAACTGTCATATTTACGAGAATAGAGGACAAATTTACCAATTGAATTTTAATAAAGGCCATTAAAATTAAAAACCCTAATTTTTCATTCTGGGTTTTTAATTAGTTAGCATTATTCTAGCTCCCAAACATCTTTGCGTTCTTCCGTTTTCTTTGCGCTTGGCCGCTGTTAATAGGCCGGGGAGACTATAGGTGTTTACATCGCTTACCATGCCTGCGATCACTTGTTTTTTGATTTTATGTTTAGGCAAAAGGCGGGCCCTTATGCGTCAACCTATTTTTGGGGTGGTTTACAAGCTAAGCTCTTGTCGTGTTTTTTTTGCTAATGCCGCCACAATCAAGTTGTAGGAATTGTTAATGCATTCTTCCAATAACTTTCGAGATGCCGAACTTTCACAAATAATTGTATTCCAGTGTTTTTTGTTCATGTGATAACCCGGAATGATAAAAGAATGGTTTTCGCGTAATTCGATGGCTTTATCTGGATCGCATTTGGCATTAAACTGAATGGGTTTTGAATCAATGCTTATTAAGAGAAAAATTTTACCGCCAACTTTAAACACTAGTGTGTCGTTATCAAAGGGAAAACACTCTTCCGCGTGCTTTTTGAGCAAACAAAAATCGCGTATTTCCTCTGCAAACATTTGGTAACAATTTCTTAATATTCGTTCCAAATATCCTAAATATAACGCCAGATATAAAACTCAGCCATACTTATTCCCAAAAGATTGAAATATTTGTACCAAAATAGCGTTAAAACATAAAAATACTGCTTTGTAAGTAACATTTTCAAAACTATTTTACTAAGTTTGGCGTTCTAAAATTTAAACATAAATAAACGTAATAAAACGAACATGAGCACAAAAAAAACATCGGGAGGATTCCCACTAATTGTTTCGGCCTTAGCCATTGTAATTTGCCTTCTTATTGGGGTTTTCATTTATAAAGGCATTTTAGGGGCTGCATCTAACTTTGAGGGTGGTGATGCGGATAAGGGCCATCCACATAATATTTTAGGCACTATGTACAAAGGTGGCTTTATTGTGCCTATTTTAATTGGGTTTTTATTAACTGTGTTCACTTTCGCTATTGAGCGTTTCATCACCATTATGAAAGCTAGCGGAAAAGGGCAAACCGATAAATTTGTTGCAAATATAAAATCATTAATTTCTACTCACGATTTTGAAGGAGCTGTTGCTGAGTGCGACCGTCAAAAAGGTTCATTAGCTAACGTGGTTCACGAAGGCATCAAGAAATACGAATTTGTTCAAAATGATTCGCATATGGATAAAGAAGCAAAAGTTCATGCTATTCAAAAATCTTTAGAAGAAGCTACTGCTCTTGAATTACCGATGTTATCAAAAAACATGGTGGTTATTTCAACCATGGCTTCCATTGGTACATTAGCCGGTCTAATCGGTACGGTTGTGGGTATGATTCGTGCCTTTGCCGCATTATCTGCTGCAGGTGCCCCTGATACCTCAGCTTTAGCAACCGGTATTTCTGAAGCGCTTGTAAACACGCTTGTAGGCATCTTAACCTCAGCTTGTGCCATTATATTCTATAACTACTTCAGTAATAGAATTGATCAAATTACTTATGCCATGGACGAAGCAGGATTTTCTATCATTCAAGAATTTCAGGCAACCGGTAAATAATTTCGACCCGGTCGCAAATTTATTTATGGAAATTTAATTTTTTAATCATCTTAATAAAAAAGATTATATGTCAAAAAAACCATCAAAAGGCGGAGCACCTGCGTTAGATATGACACCCATGGTGGATTTGGCTTTCCTTCTGGTAACATTTTTTATGTTAACAGCATCCTTCCGCATGGCCGAACCGGTTACGGTAGACCCCCCATCCTCTATTGGTATGGTCGATCTGCCGGATAATCACATCATGGTAACCATTGATGAGAAAGGTCGTGCATTTTTCGGCATCAGCAACTCCACCGCTAAAATGGCGGCTTTGGAAGAAATGTCGGTAAAATATAAAGTTCCGTTCTCTCCCGAGCAAATTAAAAAATTCAGCGGATTACCTAGTTTTGGCGTTGATATTAAAGATCTGCCCAGATACATAGATGCCAAGGAAGACGATCGTAAAAACTTTAAAGGACAAACGGGAGTGCCATTAGATACCATTACCCCTAACAATCAATTAAGAGATTGGATTGCAATTGGCGGTAAAAAAGCGGTTGAAACATATAATGCGGCTAAAGAAAAGGCCACGGAGTCCAACCAAGATTTTAAAGCTGAAAAGCCGCGCTATGCAATTAAATGCGATGCCTCTACCAAATACATTTATGTAAAAGACGTTGTTAAAACATTTACTGATCTCAAAATTTATCAGTTTAATTTGATTACTTCTTTAGAGGGTGGCGGAACAGTTATTAATCCCACTAAATAAAAAATTTAAACAATGGCAGAGATACAAGAAGGCGGTGGCGGTGGCCACAAAGGCGGTAAAAAAAGAGCCAAAAAACAATCAACCCGTGTGGATATGACCCCCATGGTGGATTTGGCGTTTCTTTTGTTAACGTTTTTCGTTTTAACGGCCACCTTTTCAAAACCTAAATCCATGGAGCTTACATTCCCTGCTCCTCCTCCTCCTGGTCAAGAACCAATTGAGATTAAAAATGGTATCACCTTTTTACTAACCAAGGATGATCGTATTTTTTATTACGAAGGCCAATTCAGAGCAGCAGATGAAGAGAAAGGGAAAAAAACAACCTTAAGCGAACTTAATTTTTCGCAATCAAGTCTGCATAAATTTTTGTTAGAAAAAAACAAAGCTATGCAAGATCAAATTAAGGCGCTGGAAGAACAACACAAAAAGAATCAATTGGCTGATACAACCTTTAAACGTATGGTTAAAGAGGTTAAGGCTAATAAAGAATCTTTTACGTATCTCATCAAAACCGACGATAAGGCTACTTATAAAAATGTGATTGATATTATTGATGAATTAAATATTAATGTGGTTGGTAAGTACGTAATGGTAGATATCATGAAACCCGAAATGGATATGGTAAATGAAAAAACTTTAACCAACTAAAAACAGGAGGTAGAAAATGTTTAAGAACTGGAATGATGTAACTCTTGATGAACGTAATGATTTGGTTTTTGAAGGCCGTAATCAGGAATATGGCGCGTTTGAATTAAGGGCTAATTATAATAAAAGAGTTACCTACATCATTGGCGGAGTTATTGTTTTTTCAATAGCCTTACTTGGTTTGAAAAAATTTATGGATCGTCCGAAAGAAGATGCGGCAGCAGAAACCCTAAAGGTTGAGCAAATTGACCTTACGCCTCCACCGCCTCAAGAAGAACAACCACCGCCACCACCACCGCCACCACCACCACCAATGGTTGAAATGGTAAGGTTTACGCCGCCGGTAATTAAAGATGATGCAGTGGAAGAAGAACCTCAAAAATTACAAGAAGAGGTTAAGGAAACACAAGTTGGAACCAAAGATCAAGAAGGTGAACAAATTGTTGCGCCTCCTACTACCGATAATGGTCCGGGTGAACCTTCTGCTCCTGAAATTTTTACCATTGTTGAAGAACAAGCTGAATTTCCGGGTGGTATAGCCGCGATGCAAAAATATCTTGGTTCTAATATCCAATATCCTGCCATGGCTCGTGAAGCCGGCATTAGCGGCAGATGCTTCTTAAAATTTATTGTTAATGAAAATGGTGAGATTAGTAATGTTGAAATTTTAAAAGGCGTACCGGGCTGCGGCGAATGTGATAAAGAAGCCATGCGCGTTGTTAAATCGATGCCTAAATGGAAACCTGCAAAAATGACTGGGCGCTCGGTGAAGTGTTACTTTAACTTACCTGTTAGCTTTAGAATTCAATAAATATATTCATGAAATATAAAAAAGCCATAACAAAACGTTGTGGCTTTTTTTAATCTCCCTGTTACAAAAAAATAAAATATGAAATTAGGTTTAAATAATCTTTCGGTTTGGTTTGGCATCATTATGATTCTGATGGTGGTTTCTGGTGCCTTAGCAGTGTCTTTCACTGATTTTATGAGCGATCGCTTATTTGGCACAAAACGTATTTTCTTTGTTGTTCTATTGTTGGCCTATGCCATTTATAGAGGCTTTAGGCTTTATGCTTTTTTTAAAGACAACACAGATGAAATCGAAAAGTAACAGCTCCTTAACATCTGTTTGCAAAAAAGCAAAGCCCAAAATCATACTTTTGGCCTTGCCGTTTTTTATCCTGCTAGGTTTAAATGCTTGCTCAAATTCAAGCGAACATGCAGAAGAAGTGAACACCCCTACTGCAGGAAATTTAAAAATTTATTACGATGAGGGCATGGCGCTTCATCTTAAAAACCAAATTTTTACTTTCGAAGCACTTTACCCAAACGCGCATCTTCAAAGTTTTCAGTCGAGCGAGGACGAAGCCGTACAAGCCTTATACCACGATAGCTGTGAGGCCATTATGATCTCAAGGCCACTCCACTCAAAAGAATTAAAGGCCTTTGAATCAAAAGGGTTTTTTCCGAAATATTCGACGGTGGCAAAAAGTGGACTCGCGCTTATAACCAACAAACAAACAAATTTGTTGCAACTTAATTTTGATCAAATTAAAACGTTATTAGCTGAGTCTTATTCAATCAAGGACTCTTCAGGCAAGGAACATACTTTAAAAGTGTTGTTCGATAAAAACAGTTCCTCTGTTTTACATTATGTGATCGATTCGTTATTAAATGGAAAAGGGCCCGGGCCCCAGTGTAACATCTTAACTTCAACTCAGGCTTGTATCAATTACATCGCTACCACTCCTAACACCATTGGATTTATTGATTTTGCCTGGCTTAGCGACGTTGACGATTCCATATATAAGGCAAATAAGGATAAACTCCGTTTCATAGCTGTAAGTAGCCAAAATCATAAAAATTTGGAGTTGCCAAGTCCTTCCAGTTTTAAATTGGGCACTTACCCTTTTACACGCGGTGTTTACATTTATCGCAAAACAGGCGATTTTACACTTGCAAAAGGCTTCGAAAGCTTTGTGGCCGGTCCAAAAGGGCAATTAACTTTTTTAAAACAAGGTTTGTTGCCCACGCATCAAAATGAACGCTCAGTGCATATAACCACCGAAAAATGATGCTATTCGTGAATTGTAGTAAGTCTTAAAATACCTTAAAAAAAGAATAATAATCATCATTGGCATTGGCATTGCAACAACATTAATACTATTTTTAACATTTAATTCATTATGAAGAAATTAGCTTATATCGCCGCAGTCATCTTATTTTCGGCAACAGGAAAAGGTCAAAACCTGCAGGACATTATCACTAAAACGGATAATGAAAATTTTGAATCCGCGGCTGCAGACTTCAGAGCCTTATTGGTGAAGGAACCGAGCAAAGGAGACAATTACTTTTATTACGGCGAAAACTTTTACAAGAGCGGAGATATAGACAGTGCAAATATTTTTTATGCTAAAGGCGCTGAGCTAAATGCCACTAACCCTTTAAATTATGTTGGGCTTGGAAAAGTTTTACTTAGTAATGGCAAGGTTGATGAAGCAAAAACCCAGTTCTTCAAAGCGGTAACACTTGCGGCAAACAAAAGTCCCGAAACGCTACGTAAAATAGCTGAAGCCTGGTTGGTAACCGACAACAAAAATGCAGATGAAGCTTTACTCCTAACAAACACTGCCATTAAAATGGAACCTAAAAATCCGACTAATTATATTTTATTAGGCGATGCTCAATTGGAAAAAAACCCAACCGATGGAAGTGGGCCGGTAAAGAGTTACCAAATGGCCACCACTTTGAATCAAAAAAGCACTAAAGGAATTTTGCGTGAAGGAAAACTTTATCAAAGAGGAAGAAATTATCAATTAGCATTGGATTATTACAAACGCGCAATGGGTATCGACCCTAACTATGCGCCTGCCTATCGTGAAATTGCCGAACTGTATTCACTGGCAGGACAACCCGCTAAATCTATTGAGAACTGGAAAAAATATTTAGAAATCAATAATAGCGATTTTGCCCGTTACCGTTTTATGAGTGCTTTATACTCTAACAAACAATTTACCGATGCTGTAGCAGAATACGAAAGTTTAAAAAAATCAAAATTTGATAATATTTACCTCGAACGCTTAGCCGGTTACAGCTATTCTGAAATGGGAGATAAAACAGATAAAGAAGCTTACAAAAAAGGCTTAGAAGCCATGAACATGTTTTTTACAACTGCCGGTCCACATTTTAAATACATTGCTAATGACTATAAATACTTTGGATTGTTGTTAGCACGTAGCGGTAAAGATTCATTAGGTATTATTCAATTAGAAAAAGCTGCCGCCAAAGACACAACCCTTCGTGGCGAGATATATGGTAATATTGCAAGTCTTGCGATGAAAAATAAAAAATACGATCAGGCCATCATTTATTTAGAGAAGAAAAAGAACGGAGAATACAAAAACTTAAACGTTGCCGATTGTTTTGATTTAGGTAAGGCGTATTATTTTTCAGGAACCTCAAAACAAAAAGAAGTCAATGAGGCAAGAGACGTATTAGCCAAAAAGAAAAAACCAATTGATAATCCCGAATTAAGCGCCAAAGAACAAAGTGCCATAACCAATTACCGTAAGGCAGATACTGCTTTTAAAAAACTGTCGGAACTTAATCCTAATTGGCCATGGGGTTATACCTGGAGAGGTCGGGCCAATGCCTTATTAGATCCAAAAGGCTTTAGCGATTCAACAAAAACGTATTACGAAAAAGTAATTGCTGTGGTTAAACCCGAAGAAAGAACGGGCACCTACAAACCAAATATTGTAGAAGCTTATGAATACTTAGGTTATTATTATGTAACCAAAAAAGATGAAGTAAAAGCTAAAGAGTATTGGTTACTGGTAAAAGAGATGGATCCGGCAAATGAAAAAGCTAACAACTACCTCAATCCGAAAAAACCTCAGGCTCCGGTTAAAGCGGCACCTAAAAAATAATTGAAGGCCCCTTTTTATAAGGGGCTTTTTTATTTGTTTTTCGATTGTTCAATCATATACAAAGCGTCTAAAGTTAACATCGAATCAACACTAACTTTATAAGTGTTAGCCTTAAGTTTTATTGCTTTAAACCAATCGGGACTAGCGCGAATACTCCACTTTGCTTTTTGCAGTTCTTCTTTTTGTTTATTTGGCTTGCAGATGACTTCGTAACACATATCCACAAATCCGTTACCGAATTTAAAGAGCGTCGATTCTGAATGCAGAATAATGATGACATCGGCCTTTCTGATGTTCTCGTAATAATTACATTGTGAAACAAGCATCGTCTCCTTAAACGATTCCGGATACATTTCTTCATTATAATACCAAAATCTATTTTCTTCGAAAACTTTTCCGGGTAATCCCGAATCATATATATGCCACCAAAAACTATCAGATACAACCAATACATTTAATTTCTTTGGTCTTGAGCTTTCTTTAATAACATCAAAGGTGGGGTATGCCATTTTAAAGGATTTTAAAGGCCACAAAAGGTTCATGCCTTCCAAGATGTCATTATCGGGGGCTTCAAGACTATCTGACACCTTGAACGACAGTAGTTGGCGCTTAGGCAGGGCTGTGTTTGTTTTATTTTCTATATAACTCACTAGTGAATCAAAGGCCAACATGCTCGCATAATTGCTCCAATGAATGCCGAACTGAGGATAAAGTGGATATTTGCTGGTTTTCTTTTTGTCGGAAAAAAACTTATTAAAATCAATAAAAGGTAAGCCCTCTTTTTTCAATTCATTTACAAAGCCTAAATAATTGCTTTCAGAACTATCGGTTTTTAATCGTTCGGGAATGTACTCGGGGAAAAAACTTGCCTTGCCTGGAGCTAGCACGGTTATGAGTAATTTCTGCTCCTTTGCTAATTCGGTTTGAATGTTTTTAAGTTTTATACTTACGTTTCTTATTTTAGTTAGTCCTATAAAATCATGCCCATAATAGGCGTCCACATAGGCTTGTTCAAACAGATAGTTTTCTTTACCTACCACAACAAATCTTGCTTTTGCTTTCTTAAAAAATAAAAAATCCAATTCATTTGAAAGTCTTACATATAAATTTGTGAGACCATAATTTTGTTTTAAGTAGTCGTCCTTTTGATTTTGATAATTGCCATCAAACCAAGCTTTCGCGCTTATAGAAATATCTGAGGCGGAATAAAAAGAACCTTTCAATTCTTTTGTAGGGAGGCGTATCCCACTAAAAACAATAAACAGAGGCAACACTAAAAATAAAAGCAAGCCGTAAAAAAGACCCTTCTTTATTTTATGTTCATTCGGTGTATCCATGCTTAGAATCTAAAATAAATAAATGGATTAAACTCAGAAGATGTTAATGAGGCCAGTGCTAATGAAAATAACAAGAAAGAAATAAGGGTATAAGTAAAATTAGCTTTTAGACTTCGATGAGAAAAATATACATTCTGTTGGATACTTAGACCTAAATTTGCACTTGTAAAAAACGAAAAAAATAAAGCCAGGCAGAAATAAAAAATAAATTGTGAGTCAATTAAATATGGCCGACTGCCAAAATCGAATGAAGCTAATTTAGAGTAGAACAATGCAGCTTTCTCAATAGTATCGGCCCTAAATAGCACCCAGCCAAAGGAAACCAGTAAAAATGTGATTATTGTTGCCGGTACTTTACCGAACCACCTAAGAAAGCGCAATAAAAACAGTCGGTCCAATATTAAAAAGAACCCATGATACATTCCCCAAGTAATAAAAGTCCAAGATGCGCCGTGCCAAAAACCAGAAGCTAAAAACACTAAGCAAAGATTAAAGTAAATTCTGCGCGAGCCAATACGGTTCCCTCCTAAAGGGATGTATAAATAATTTTTCATCCATTTGCCTAGCGAAATGTGCCATCTTCTCCAAAACTCGCTAATACTTTGTGAAGTATAGGGGTTCTCAAAATTTTCAGGGAAGTTAAATCCAAACATTTTGGCAAGACCAATAGCCATATCACTGTAACCACTAAAATCAAAATAAATTTGAAAGGTATAGCTTAACATGCCCAACCATGCGCCGCTAGCGTTAAGTAATTCGGGAGCTGTGGCAAAAGCTTCATCGGCATATACGGCCATAGTGTTTGCAACAAACACCTTTTTTGCCAAGCCCATTGTAAATCTAAAAAAACCCAAGAGCTTATTATCAATGGTATCCTGTGCGCTGCGATCGGCTATCTGATCAGCAATTTCATGGTAACGAATGATAGGTCCGGCAATTAATTTAGGAAATAATATAATGTATAGCTGATAATCCCAAAATTTCTTAAGTGGTTTATGTACTTTTCTATAAACATCAACCACATAAGTTAAACTCTCAAACGTATAAAAGGAAATGCCGATTGGCAAAACCACTTTTAATAAAGATAGCTGCTTGATGTTTAATGCAGAAAGCGCTTCATTTGCATTAACTATAAAAAAATTACAATACTTAAAGTAAAACAGCAAACCTAAATTCATGCTTACAGATAGCACTAAAAGAGCTTTGCGGCCTCTATGGTTAAGGCTTTCATCCATTAACCTTACCAAAAAGAAATCGAGAAAGGTTGTGCCTAGAATAACAAATATAAACTTTGGTGCTCCCCAACTATAGAAAAAAATACTGGCAACGAGCAAAAGTGCGTTTTTATACTCTTTACCAATAACTTGATATAATAAAAGTAATAGCGGTAAAAAATAAACAAGAAAAGTAATGCTGCTAAATACCACCTACAAATTTTACAACGAACTTAACCATTTATTTTAGTATAAAAAAGGCGCTAAATCAAAGCAATGGATGAGCAAGTAGCCAATTTGGGCTTGAATTTAAAATTGCTATAAAATAAAGCAAGACTCTATAAACATTTTCACTTAGATTTGTAACACTCAGAAAAACCGTTTTACCCGAAATAACCCACATGGCACCTGATCTTTTATATCAGATTGGATTAACTTTAATGGATGGCATAGGCGATGTGAATGCCAAGGCCCTGTTAGCCTATTGTGGCAGTGCAGAAGAAGTGTTTAAACAAAAAAAGTCCCATCTTCAAAAAATTCCAGGCATTGGCCAAATCCTTTCTAATTCAGTTATTAAAAGTAAACCCTTATTAAATCGCGCTGAAAAAGAAATTGAATTTATCCAGAAATATAAAATCAAGCCTCTTTTTTTTACTTCTGAAGATTATCCTTCGCGATTAAAATTTTGTAGTGATAGTCCCATTCTATTATATTATAAAGGCAGTGCCGACCTCAACGCCGAGAAAATTGTTGCGGTGGTGGGCACGCGTCGCCCAAGTGATTATGGAAGAGAAAAAACCGAAGAGTTTATCCGCGATTTAAATGATACTGGTATTTTAATTATTAGTGGGTTGGCTTATGGTGTGGATGTACTCGCCCATAAACTTGCTTTGGATCACGGACTAGAAACGGTGGGCGTATTAGGACACGGCCTCGACCGGATTTATCCACAAAGCCACGATAGAATAGCCAAGCGTATGATCAAACAAGGTGGTTTATTGAGTGATTTTATGAGTGGCACAAATCCCGATGCGGTTAATTTCCCGAAACGCAACCGTATTGTGGCCGGCCTTTGTGATGCCCTGGTGGTTATTGAAAGTAAACGTACTGGCGGCAGTTTAATTACCGCAACCATTGCTAACAGTTATAACAAAGATGTATTTGCTTTGCCCGGAAGAGCCGGCGATGTCCTTGCAGAAGGTGGTAACGGCTTAATTAAACGGAACCGTGCGGCACTCATTGAAAATGCGGTAGACCTTTTGGATGCTATGCAGTGGCAAAAGTCTGAGAAAATTCAAAGCGCTACTAAACAGATCCCTTTACTTTTAAATTTGAGCGCCGAAGAAAAAATCATTCTTGATCTGTTTGCCGAAAGAAAAACCATACACGTGGATGAAATTTGTCAAGCCGCTCAAATGCCTGTTAGCAAGGTCTCAGCCATGCTTTTGCAACTAGAATTTAGCAACATTATGAAAAGCAAACCCGGCAAAATGTACGAGTTAGCTTAGTACATCTACATTAATTCAACTTGTCTCTTTTATATACCAATGCCTCGGTATAAAAACCCGACTTAAAGGTTTTGATAGGTTTTAAACCCGCTTTATCAAAAGGGCCGGTATAAAGTGGATTCATATATATTAACCATAGTTCAGAACGGTTAATTTTTAATATGTTTTCTAATACCTTTTGTAACACCTCTTCATTAAAGGGATTAAACAAGAAGTAAAGGCTTGGTTCATTTTTAAATGGGTAAATAAGCGCATTTGCCTGTGAAAATTGAATGATGGCATTTTTAGTCCTCAATTTATACTGCTTTTTATTTTTATTGGCCTCCTCAACTAATTCAGGATCAAGTTCAATGCCAGTTACCTTTTCGTAGCCACAGTATTCTGCAACAAACACAGCTCTTCCTTTACCCGAACCAATATCAATAAACTGAAAGTGTTTTGTTTTAGGTTCCAGGTCCCTGAATATTCTAAGAAGTATTAAATAAGAGGCGCCCTGATAATGAAAATACTC
>CANKBS010000041.1 GCA_947480015.1 Sphingobacteriaceae bacterium | reverse complement strand
GATTATTCCTGGCGAGTTGCTCCTCAGCAGAGCTCGTTTCCGCTTCATCCAGTTCGGCAAATGTAAATGGTATTCAGGATTAAATAAAATGTGTAAACTTGTAACAGGATTATTAATCAAAAAGTGTCAACTAAATTCAGGACGAGACAAACAGTAAAAAAATCTCTGTGCCTCGGTGCCTCTGTCCCTCTGTGTTTAAATTGTAGGTTTGTGTTTTAATGCAGAACTAAAACTCGCTTTTTAGATGGAACTGGATATCCGGAAATTTTTCCTGAGCCATTTGGAGCAACCAGGGACTCTCAGCTAAGAACACAGGGCGCTCTTCTTTATCGTAGGCAATGTGTGCATTTCTATCGAGCATAAAAGCATCGAGTTTCTTTTTATCCGTGCCGCTAATCCAAAGGGCTTTGTATAAATTGATTTGATCAAAACTAGCAGAAGCATTGTACTCTGACTTTAAACGGTGCTGTATTACTTCAAACTGTAAGGCTCCTACGGTACCGATCACTTTACGACCATCCACTTTTTTAGTGAATAATTGTGCTACACCTTCATCGGTTAACTGCTCCAAACCTTTTTGCAGTTGTTTGGTCTTCATCGGATCCATATTGGTTACATAACGGAACAATTCCGGCGAAAAACTCGGAATGCCTTTAAAATGGAGGTTTGCGCCTTCTGTGAGTGAATCACCGATCTTAAAATTACCAGCATCATACAAACCGATGACATCACCGGGAAAGGCTTCGTCAATAACCGATTTCTGTTGGGCCATAAAAGCGGTTGGATTACTGAAACGCATTTGTTTTTTATCACGCACATTGTAATAATATTTATTGCGTTCAAACTTGCCTGAACAAATTCGTAAAAAGGCAATGCGGTCGCGGTGCTTGGGATCTAAATTAGCGTGGATCTTAAAAATAAAGCCGCTGAATTTCTGATCGTCGGGTTTTATCATACCCATGTCGGTATCACGGTCTTTGGGATAAGGAGCAATGTCAACAAAACAATCAAGCAACTCATGGATCCCGAAATTATTTACAGCGCTTCCAAAAAACACCGGACTAATTTGCCCATCGAGGTATTTGTTTACATCTAAGGTATCATAAACCCCATCAATCAAATGCACATCGCCGCGTAATTGTTCTGCAAAATCTACACCCACACGTTTATCAATTTGTGGATCGTTAATGTCTTTAATAGTTAACACTTCGCCCAAAGTGGTTTTACTGTCGCTTTGAAAAAGGTTTAAGGAGCTTTGAGTTAAATTATAAACGCCCTTAAACGATTTACCAATGCCAATGGGCCAGGTCATGGGACGCACTTTTATTTTTAGTTCTTTTTCAATCTCATCTAAAAGATCAAAAGGGTTTTGTCCCTCACGATCCATTTTATTAATGAATACAATTACCGGGGTATTGCGCATGCGGCACACTTCAAGCAATTTGCGGGTTTGAGGTTCAACGCCTTTTACACAATCAATCACCATAATCACACTGTCAACCGCACTTAAGGTGCGGTAGGTGTCTTCAGCAAAATCTTCGTGTCCCGGTGTATCTAAAATATTTACTTTATAATTTTTATAATCAAAAGCCATTACGGAGGTAGATACCGATATCCCACGTTGTTTCTCGATTTCCATAAAATCGGAGGTAGTTGACTTTTTAATTTTATTTGATTTAACGGCTCCGGCAGTTTGAATGGCCCCTCCAAAAAGCAGTAACTTTTCGGTAAGCGTGGTTTTACCCGCATCGGGGTGGGCAATAATGGCAAAGGTGCGGCGGCGTTTTATTTCTTCGGTAAAGGTCATGTTAAAATTTAGTGGGCGCAAAGATAGATAATTTAAAATTTTGAGCCCCGATTTTGGGAAATATAGGCCTTTTTGGTCCGAAAACGGTTCATAAGATTGTAAAGTACTTTATTTTGAGGTCATTTTGTTTTGTCGAATAAAATTTTAAATTTGCTTCAGTACCTTTGTTTTAGCTGATGAAATGCTCTAGTTTATGCCTAGCGGCCAAAAAACGTGGCTTAAACACACGGTTTGTTTTGTGTAAAGCGTAGAAATTATTGTATAACAGAAATTCTGGTGGCTTTTCGAGCCCCATGAATAGTAAAAGAGAAACCCCCCCCACATATGAAATTTTTTTACAGTTTTGTTTTCATCAGCCTTTGTTTAATTGCCAGTGCGCAAAAAAAACCTGCCACCTTCAAGGATTATTTTTTGGAAGGCTCCTACCTGCTCATTGAAAATGATTTGGAAAAAGCCAGAGGCAATTTTGAACTGGCCTATCAGCTCGATTCTTCGACGGCCAATATTAATTACTGCATGGGTATTTGTCTCATTAATTCCATTTTCGATAAAACCAAAGCTGAATATTATCTCAAAAAAGCCGTAAAAAATATCTCGAAAAATTATAAAACCGATGATGCTGGTGAAAAAGCTGCTGCTCCTTTGGCTATTTTTTATTACGGGCAAGCCCTGCACGTCAATTATAAGTTCGACGAGGCTTTGGCGCAGTTTGAAGAATACAAAAAATATGTTGATCCGAAAGATAAGGATGACCTGAAAATGATTGAGAAGGAAACTGCCACAGTAAAACTGGCTAAAACATCCGTTAGCAATCCTTTAAACGTGGCCGTTACCAATTTAGGTGATAGTATCAATAGTCAGTACCGCGAATACTCGCCGGTATTCAGTGCCGATGAACGCACCCTTATTTACACCACCCGTCGGCCTAATACCACTGGCGGAATGAAAACCGAAGATGGTCAATATTTTGAAGATATTGTTGTTGCTTATAAAACTGATAATGGCGTGTGGACAAGGCCAAGATCCTTGAGTCCAAATGTAAATACCATTGGTCACGAGGACTTCCATTAACTTAACACCCGACGGACAAACACTCATTGTATTTAAAAATGATGCCGGCGGTAAAAATCCGGAAGGTGATGGTAATTTATATTACACTACCTACGATGGTAAAGACTGGAGTTTATTAAAAGAATTTGGCTCGAATGTGAACTCGACTTATATGGAATCGCATGCCTGCTTAAGTGCCGATGGGAATGTGTTGTTTTTTGCCTCTGAAAGACCCGGTGGATTTGGTGGTAAAGACATTTACCGTTGTATTAAATTACCAAATGGTAAATGGAGTAAGGCATTGAACATGGGTCCAATCATAAACACCGAGAATGATGAAGATGGTGGTTTTATACATCCCGATGGTCAGACTTTTTTCTTTGCTTCTAACGGGCCAAAATCGATGGGTGGTTACGACATTATGTTTGCCACATTAAATGAAGATAATAAATTCACTAATGTTACCAACATCGGTTATCCAATTAATACTACCGAAGACGATGTATTTTATGTGACCTCGCCCGATGGTAAGCGTGGTTATTTTTCTTCGGCCAAGCCCGGTGGTTTTGGCGAAGAAGATTTATATCAGATCAGTTTAACTGAAACCAAAGAAACGTTTTTAGCCTTATTTAAAGGGCAAATAATACCTGCTGAAGGTGAGGAATTACCCGATAACATTAACATTGTAGTCACTGATAAAGAGAGTAATGAAGTAATTGGCACCTATCGTCCGAAATTAGTAAACGGAACCTTTACCACGATTTTACCTCCGGGCAAAGAGTATAATTTCTCTTACCAAACCGATAACAATGAAGAATTTTATAATGAAGATGTTTTTGTAACGAGTGATGTTTCCTATCAGGAAATCAAGCGCGAAGTAAGTCTGGAGCCGGTAAAACTTATTGGCAAAATAAAGGTGAATCAGAAAAGTATCGTGCTCAACATTATTGTGTTGGATAATGCCCGCAGTAAAAAACCGGTGGTAAATGCAAAAATATTATTGGATGAAGCTAACGGAAATCAGAGTTTTGATGCCAATGAAAGTGGTAAATACGATGGCATTATTTTAAAACCTGAGAAAATTTACACCATGCATGTGGAGCTGGAAGCCCGCAAATCGACAACTGTTGTGATCAGTACCGTTGGGACCAAGTCGGCTAAAGTGATCAACCAGGTAGTATATTTAGAGGGCAAGCCCGAAAAATTCACTTCAAAAGAATTGCTCTTGACTATAACGGTATCAGATCCTAAAACGAAAAAAGGTATTCCAAATGCTAATATTACCCTTACCGATTCGGATGGCGAAAAATATGAAACGGTAACTGATAAAAAAGGTGTGGTAAAAGGCATTGAGTTAACGCCAAACACCCGTTATATTGTGATTGCCTATAAAGATGGTAATATTTCGGAAGTAGAAACCTTTACTACAGGCGCTATATCTCACAGTAAAGCCTATTCCGAGAATTTATATGTGAATTATGCCGATTCGGCCGCTATTGCTGCGTTAGCTGCAGCTTCCACCAAAACGGCCGTATCACATACGTCTGAAACCATCAAAGTATTACCGGCTTCTGAATATGAATTTTATTATAAATACGGTCGTAAAGTCATTAATCAGGATGATCAAACCTGGTTAAACTTTATTGATAATGTGGTAGAACTTTCTAAAACGAAGTCGGTGAATGTCAACATTCGTTCAAGTGCTTCGCGTGTACCGGCCAGAGGTGGAAATAAAAAATTAGCGAGCATCCGGGCTCAAAAACTCGAAGACTTGTTCCGTTCGTCTTTACAGGCCAAAGGTGTTGATCTTAAAAAGGTACACTTTGTAAAAAGTTCGGTGGTAAGTGGGCCGAAATATAAGGGTGATGCTAAACTGGGTCGCAAAAAATACGAAAAATATCAGTACGTAAAAGCCAAGGCCTCTTAATCAAATTTTAAACCAATTAAAAGCCACCAAATAACTTGGTGGTTTTTTATTTTTAGTAACTTTGGCCATGGATAACGCAGAGTGGTACGTAGGTTGGTTTAATTCGCCTTATTATCATTTATTATATAACAACCGCAATTACGACGAGGCCAATTTTTTTATTGATAATCTTTGTCGTTCGTTAAACTTAAAATCACACGCAAGTATCTGGGATCTGGCTTGCGGCAAAGGGCGACATGCCATTGCCCTAAACAACCTGGGTTTTGACGTCACAGGCACCGATTTGGCAGAGAACAGCATAGACGAAGCCAATTTAAGCGCGAACAAAACCCTCGAATTTGTGGTTCACGATATGCGCGAGTCGTTTAGAAGCAATTACTTCGACGCTGTTTTTAATTTATTTACCAGCCTTGGTTATTTTAAAGATTATCAGGATAATTTTTGCGTGTTTAAAAACGTGGCCGATTCACTAAAAACCGGTGGTGTTTTTGTGATCGACTTTTTTAATTCAGAAAAAGTTATGGCTTCTTTTAAATCAGAATACCACGAACACCGGGGTGATCTGCATTTTGACATTCAAAAGAAAATTGAGAACAACGCTATTATCAAACATATTGAGTTTAGTGATGCCGGACATAATTATTATTTTGAAGAATCGGTTTCGCTTTTTAAAAAATCGGATTTTGATGCCTTTGCCAATGCCGCCGGTTTAAGTCTGGTGAAGTGTTTCGGCAATTACCACCTCGATCCCTTTGATGAAAAAACTTCTGAACGATTGATATTAATTTATAAAAAATAAAACCGTGAATCCACTCTGGGCCATCATCAGTTTAAGTGCTCCCATCCTTTTGGTTGGTTTCATTGCCTTTAATATCCACATTCAGCAAACCCGCTTACGACTCATCTTAGCATTCAGCGCGGCTTATTTATTTGCCATTGCCATTATGCACATGTTGCCAGAAGCATACGGACACAGTAATGCCAAGCTCATTGGTTTGTTTATTGTATTGGGTTTTAGTATGCAATTGCTCATCGACACCTTTAGTACCGGAATTGAACACGGCCACGTACATTTACACAGCAACGAATGCCACAGCCATTTACCTTACGGCATTATTATTGGTTTGGTGCTTCATTCCTTCTTAGAAGGTTTACCTATTTACGACCTTAATGCCCCGCAAAATTCAAACATTAATTATCAGCTTATTTTAGGTTTGGGCATTCATAATTTACCCATCACCATTGCCTTTGTGTCTCTTTTAAAAGAACATCAAAATCAAAAACTCCGCAATTGGTTGTTATTGTTTTTGTTCGCCATTATGACCCCTTTGGGTTATTTGTGCAGTTATCTTTTACAGACCTTTGGATTGCACAATTACGAAGCCTATAGTCAGGCTGCTTTTGCCCTGGTGATCGGTATCTTTCTGCATATCTCAACAGCCATTTTATTTGAATCGAGTGACCATCATAAATACAACATAGCCAAAGTAATGGTTATGGCATGTGGAATTATTTTAGCCTATTTTATCAGTTAATGCAGCGCGAAACTTTTTTTGTGGATGTGATCGTTCCATTAGGCGTACCAAACAAGTATACCTACAGGGTGCCGGTGGAACTGAATCAAGACTTACAAGAAGGTAAACGTGTGTTGGTACAATTTGGCAAAACAAAAATTTACACCGGCATTATTTATAAAATTCATCACACCGCACCAAAACAATACGAAGCCAAATACATTGAGGCAGTTCTGGATACAGAGCCTGTAGTGACTGCGGTACAATTAAACTTCTGGGACTGGATTGCCTTTTATTATTGTGCTAATCCCGGTGATGTGATGAATGCTGCCCTTCCGGCCGGATTAAAATTAAGCAGCACCTCTCATTTGCAGTTAAATCCTGATTTTAATTTTGAAGAATGTGATCATCATTTTTTTACCGAACGCGAACATCAGATCATTGATGCCCTGCACGCCACACCCAATTTAAATTTTGAAAACCTTGCCGACTTGCTAAAAATAAAATCGGTGCAGCCCATTGTAAACAAACTACTCAAAAAAAATGCCATTGAAGTTTACGAGGATGTAAAGGATAAATACAAGATCAAGCTGCAGTCCTTTGTGCGCCTGGATCCTGAATATACCAACGAGATTCGATTAAGTGAGGTTTTAAATCTGCTTGAGAAAAAAGCTTTTAAGCAAGCGGAAGTGCTGTTATATTTTTTGCATTTACAAAAAACGAAAACCGAAGGATTAAGCGGCTGGATCAAAAAAGCAGAGCTGGTAAAAAAAACAGATACTTCAGCCGTTAATGCACTCGTTAAAAAAAACATTTTTATTGAAAAAGAATTTGAAGTCGGGCGTTTGTTGTTTGAAAAAAGTGATTCTGTAGATAAGGCTCTGAGTAAGGCACAACAAAAAGCTTACGACGATACCAAAAAAGCTTTTGCTGAAAACCGTAGCGTATTATTACATGGGGTTACCGGAAGCGGTAAAACAGAAGTGTATATTCAATTGATAAAAGATGCACTGAAAGCCGATAAAAGTGTTTTGTTTTTAATCCCCGAAATAGCATTAACTACCCAACTCATTACCCGTTTAAGAGCGGTGTTCGGAGAAATTGTGGGCGTGTATCATTCGCGTTTTAGTGAGAACGAAAGAGTGGAGATTTGGAATAATGTGCTTCTTCAAGGAAGTTCAAAGGGGATTCAAGGGGTTCAAAATGGTTCAACGGAGGTTCCAAATGGTTCAAGTGTTGTTCAAGGTTCAAAGGAAGTTCAAAGTTCAGCCATTCGGCAGGCTCAGGCTGACAATCAACTCATTCAAAGTTCGAATTATAAAATAATTTTAGGGGCGAGGTCCTGTTTGTTTTTGCCATTTTCGAATTTAGGTTTGGTGATAGTGGATGAGGAACATGATAATTCCTTTAAACAACACGATCCCGCACCACGCTACCATGCTCGCGATGCAGCGCTTTATCTGGCAACCCTGCACAAGGCCCATGTCATTCTTGGAAGTGCCACACCTTCCATCGAAAGTTTTTATAATGCCTCTTTACAAAAATATGCACTGGTAAAACTCGACAATCAATTTGTGTCAGGTGGTGGTTCTAGTCTGGAAGTGTGTGATGTGAACTATTACGAAACCTCCAACCAAATGAAGGCTTGTTTAACACCGCCGCTTTTTCATGCCATTGAAACAGCGCTTCAGAAAAAAGAACAGGTTATTTTATTTCAGAACCGAAGAGGTTTTGCCCCCTATACCGAATGCAAACAATGTGGACACGTGCCTCACTGTGTGCAATGCGACGTATCATTGATCTATCACAAACACCAGCAAAAACTTATTTGCCATTATTGTGGTTACAGTGTTACACCGCCAAAAACCTGTTCTGCCTGCGGTTCCAACCAATTGCATTATAAAGGTTTGGGTACCGAAAAAATTGAAGAAGACATTGAACTCTTATTTCCGAAAGCTAAAATTGCGCGCATGGATCTCGACAGTACCCGCAGCAAATACGCTTACAAACAACTCATTGATGATTTTGAAAGCGGGGCCATTGATATTTTAATTGGCACACAAATGGTCACTAAGGGTCTTGATTTTAATAATGTGAGTCTGGTTGGTGTTTTAAACGCCGATTCCATTTTAAATTTTCCTGATTTCCGTTCTTTTGAAAAAGCCTTTCAGTTAATTACTCAGGTTAAAGGCCGCGCCGGTCGTAGTTCAGAGAAAGGTAAGATTTATGTGCAGACCACTCAAACCGAACATAAGGTGATTGATTACATACGTGAAAATAAAACCGAGTTGTTTTTTGAAGAAACACTTGCTGAACGTCGCCAATACAATTACCCGCCTTTTTCGCGACTCATTGAATTAAATGTTATTGCTAAGGATGTGAATGAAGTGAATCATTTGGCCAATGAACTGGTGATGTTGCTTAAACCGGCCTTTGGTGATAATTTACTGGGACCTGAATTCCCTTTGATTTCGCGGATCAAAAATCAGTATTACAAACGTATTCTCATTAAGAGTTCTAAACAACAAACTGCCTTAAATGTGCGGCAAATTATTTTTACTGCTTTAAATGATCTTCAAAATTCTTATAAAAACTGGCGCTACCGGGTTTCTATTGATGTAGATCCTATGTAACCGGTTTTATCAAGTTTACTAAAACCTGGTAAGAAAGGCCTAATGTAGCAGTATTTTGGACCTAAGCTAATAATTTTGGTACCTTTGCAGCCTGAATGAAGACCAAAACACTAAAAAAGAATAAAGTAAATGTGGTAACCCTGGGTTGCAGCAAAAACTTAGTTGACAGCGAAGTACTGATGGGCCAGCTGAAGGCCAATAAATTTGATGTGGAACACGAAGGTACCAGCGACGATCATCAGATTGTGATCATTAATACCTGTGGTTTTGTTGACAATGCCAAACAAGAAAGTATTGATACAATTTTACGTTATGTGCAGGCCAAAAAAGACGGGGAAGTGGAGAAGGTATATGTGACCGGCTGTTTGAGCGAACGTTATAAAAAAGACCTGGAGATCGAAATACCGGAAGTGGACGCTTATTTTGGCACCCGCGAATTACCCAAAATTTTAAAAACTTTAAAAGCCGACTACAAACACGAATTGGTAGGCGAACGCTTGTTAACCACACCCTTTCATTATGCTTATTTTAAAATAAGCGAAGGCTGTGATCGTCCTTGCAGTTTCTGCGCCATTCCTTTAATGCGCGGTAAACACATTTCGGTGCCTATGGATGATTTAGTAAGTAGGGCCAAAATTCTTGCTGCTAAAGGCACCCGCGAATTGTTACTCATTGCTCAGGATCTTACTTATTATGGTTTAGATATTTATAAAAAACGCGAACTCGCCAATTTACTTGATAAATTAAGCGATGTAGAGGGTATTGATTGGTTGCGTTTGCATTATGCTTTCCCGAGTGGTTTCCC
Organism: Sphingobacteriaceae bacterium; assembly: GCA_947480015.1. Classification (GTDB taxonomy): domain Bacteria; phylum Bacteroidota; class Bacteroidia; order B-17B0; family Aurantibacillaceae; genus Aurantibacillus. The sequence goes on along the minus strand of CANKBS010000041.1, from coordinate 15,928 downwards.
TATGGAAGTGCTGGATGTGATGAAATCAAAATCCAATGTATGTAAATACCTGGATATGCCTTTGCAGCACATCAGCGATAACATGCTCAGCAGCATGCGTCGCGGTATTACTAAACAAAAAACCATCGATGTGGTAAATCAGATCCGCGATAAAGTACCGGGCATTGCCCTGCGTACCACACTCATTGCGGGTTATCCGGGTGAAACCGAAAAAGATCACGAAGAAATGCTGCGTTGGGTAGAAGCTACCAAATTTGAACGTTTAGGCATTTTCACCTACTCACACGAAGAAAATACCCATGCCCATTTATTAAAAGATGATGTCTCCGAAAAAATAAAACGCAAACGTGCAGATGCCGTAATGGCTTTGCAACAGGACATTTCTTATAAACTGAATCAGGAAAAAATCGGCAAGACTTATAAAGTTTTAGTGGATCGTAAAGAGAATGAATTTTTTGTAGGCCGCTCAGAGTTTGATAGTCCCGATGTAGACAATGAAGTTTTAATTAAAGCTACCGACGATACCTATTTACGCATTGGCGATTTTGTTCAGGCTAAAATATACGAGGCGAGCGATTTCGATTTGTATGGGGAACTGGTTTAGTTACATTTTCAATCTGGTCTTTCTGATTTATAAAGCCGAACCTCAAGATTAAATTTTTATTAGGGCGCCCGGGCGGTCCGCTACAGGCATGCTCACAAACCGGCTCATCAAGCCATAGGCTTGCTGCCCTGCTTTCGCTACGGCTTTTTTGAGGCAAAAAATATGCGAAAACTATCGGGGATGCCTCAAAAAGAGCTAAACCTTTCGCGTCCCTGGCGCTAAATCACATACATTAAACATGTGATTTTTTATTGAATTTTAATTTTCTAATATAAAACACACCATTTCTTCGGCGCATTGTTCTTTGAGATCGGCGGAAACTGCGTCTCCATAATGATGAATCACTCCTTCACCAATCTTATGGTTCGGGTGCCTTTATCAGAACTTAATTTGAGAAAATAAATTCCATTGGCCTCATCGCTGAGATCAATCTTAACTTTATCCTTTTGATCAATCTTACCTGATTTTATTAGCTGTCCGGACACATTATAAACACTATAATCGTTTACACTTTGTTCTAAAACCTCCAAGGTAAAAACAGATTCCACGGGGTTTGGGTATACAGAAACTTTAAGAATAGCTTCCTTTGAATCATCAATATCACAAACAATTATTGCTTTAATTAAAACAGCTGCTTTTGCTTCACAGCCCATTTTATCTGTTCCGGTAACGGAATAAATTGTGCTAACATTTGTACTGATAACAATGACTGAACCTGTTTGTGCAGTGCTCCAAGTATAAGTTAAAGCACCAGATGCCCAAAGTGTGACCGGGTCAAATTGTTGCGCAGGTACGAGACTTTTACTTGCTACAACCGATACAGTTGGCAAGGGATTCACCACAAAAGGTATGGTTACATTAGAAGAACCAAAGGCATTAGCGCAAACTAATGTAGTTGTATAATTACCCGGTGAAAAGGTAAATGTTGGGTTAAAAGCCATACTGGCATAATTTAGTGGGCCGTTTATTTGCCAGTACCAGCTGCTTGGAAAATTACTTGAATTATCAAAAAAAGTGATTGGTGAATTGGCACAAGTCGGACTCGTAACAGTAAAGGAAGCTACCGGAGCGGCAGTAGTAGTTGAGCAGGCTGGATCGTTTAAAAATAATTGATTAATCTCTTGTGCCGATAAGCTCCGATTGTAAAATCTCACATTGTCAATACTTCCCATAAAGGGATGGGTATCGTTGGGTTCGTTGCTGGCGCCAAGATATACGCGTTTACCAAATCCATAATCAAATGGGATGTTCGCTGTTACGGTACTTTCGAGCACACCATTCAAATATATTTTTATGACCGTGTCCATGGTAAAACAAACGTGATACCAGGCATTTAAAGAAATCAGACTGGTATTATCAACAGAAACCGAATTACTCGGATTGCCTTTAGTGACGCGGAATCGTTTGCCACTTGGCAGATCCTCCAGACTTAAAGCATAAGCCGACATGCTATTGGTGTTCGCCGCCGAATTGCGGGTAAATAACACATAACTCTTGGCATTAAATCCCAGATTCGGTTTAATCCAGGCCGAAAAAGTGAGCGCATTTGGTTTAATTAAACTATTAGACGGTAATTCAATAAAGGTGCTCGCATTCCCATTAAACAAATAAGCCGAATTTGCCGAATTAAAACGATTAGGCGCCGGAATGGCATTGCTAATGGTGCCATGTAAAGCATTAATAGCTTCGTAAGCATTACCATTTAAAGCATAACAGGCAGTTAAGCTCGAGTTTAAATTAATTTGAGCGTTTAAAATATGTGAAATGGCAAAAAGAATGGCACTAATTAAAACTCTCATAATTGGGTTCAATAGCTCTATCTAAGTTACGCATTTATATTCGCTTTAAGCATTGAAAACGAATAAAAACCTGTGTTTTAACAATTTAGGCAAGCTTTGTTCTGTGCTCATAAATATTTATCTTTGAATACAGAACATTAAAGTTCCGTCAATTTTAAATTAGTTTAAATAGAAATACCATGGCAGTAAAAGAAGTAAAAAATGTTGAGTACGGTTTAGAGAAAATATTTGAAGGTGCACAAGATTTCCTTCCTTTATTAGGAACCGATTACGTTGAATTTTATGTGGGTAATGCCAAACAAGCGGCTCACTATTATAAAACCGCTTTCGGCTTTCAGTCAATAGCCTATGCCGGACTTGAAACCGGATTAAAAGACCGCACTTCTTACGTTTTAAAACAGGATAAAATTCGTTTGGTTTTAACGACCGCTTTAAAAAGTGATACAGCCATAGGGAAACATGTGGAAAAACATGGTGATGGTGTTAAAGTAATTGCTCTGTGGGTAGAGGATGCGCGCAAGGCCTTTGAAGAAACTACCAAACGTGGCGCCAAGCCATATATGGAACCGACAGTTGAAAAAGACGAACATGGCGAAGTGGTTCGGTCGGGGATCTATACGTATGGCGAAACCATACATGTTTTTGTAGAAAGAAAAAATTACAAGGGCACCTTTTTACCGGGATTTGTAGCTTGGAAAAGTGATTACAATCCCGAGCCGGTTGGTTTAAAATTTATTGACCACATGGTTGGTAATGTGGGTTGGAACCAAATGAACGCTACCGTAAAATGGTATGAAGAGGTGATGGGTTTTGTAAACTTTTTAAGTTTCGACGATAAACAAATTACCACCGAGTATTCGGCATTAATGAGTAAGGTAATGAGTAATGGCAATGGTCGGATTAAATTTCCAATTAACGAACCTGCTGAAGGCAAGAAAAAATCACAGATTGAAGAATACATTGATTTTTACGAAAGCGCTGGGGTGCAGCATTTAGCCTTGGCTACCGACGATATTATTAAAACTGTAGCCCAATTAAAAGCCCGCGGGGTTGAGTTTTTACCACCACCACCACAGTCTTATTACGATGAAATTCCAAAACGTTTGGGTGTGCACCGTGACATGATGAAAGAAGATATAAAGGAATTACAAAAACTTTCTATTCTGGTGGATGCTGATGAAGAAGGGTATTTGTTGCAGATTTTTACCAAACCGGTTGAAGATCGTCCGACTTTATTTTACGAAATCATTCAGCGCATGGGTGCCAAAGGCTTTGGTGCCGGTAACTTTAAAGCACTATTCGAATCCATTGAAAGAGAACAGGCTTTAAGAGGCACACTTTAATAAGTTTAGTTAATAAATAAAAAACGGAAACCAAGGTTTCCGTTTTTTTTGTGCTTTTAGATAAGATCGTTCTTGTTGAGTTAATTTGAACCTTGAACAAAATTGAACAACTTGAACCTTTTGAAGCCTCTTGAACCACATAAGGCAAATAAGGACACATAAGAAAAATCTATTTTGAACAATTTTGAACTAAATTGAACAACTTAAACCTATTGAACCTTGAACAAAATTGAACAATTTGAACTTTTGAACGTCACCCTGAGCCTGCCGAAGGGTTGAACCCTTCAAACCCTTCCCCTACTTCCCTTCTTCCGGTTGACGGCACTTTTCAGCTATCTGATGAAAAATATCATGAGCCTGAGTAATGAGTGCTTTTAATTCTTTAGCGTCTTTTTTATCAATCACCGCTTTGTTGATCTCCTGACATTTTGCGGTAAGTTCTGTTAACACCTTTTTAGTTTCATCGGCTTTAAAACCTGCCGGAACTGCTGATGCCTGCCACACTTTAACCTTAGCCACCAATTCACCTGAATTGTCTTTTAAGGGCTGTAGGTTACCTTCTTCAGCCGGATGGAAGGTCTTACTCATTACGCCATGAAAATCTTTTAATTCTTTCCATTCTGCTTTTTGTGCTTTGGCAGTTTGAAATAAGAAAAATGCTACAAGCGCGAAGGCCATTGTTTTTAGTGCTTTCATTTGTTTTTAGTTTTTGGTTTGTTTTTAATTTATTAATTATACTTTTTTTAAATTCGGTTACATTTGTTTTGGGCGCCCGTGCGGGCTGCTCAGGGCTTGTATTGCGGTTCAACACACTAGCTGGCCCATCGTGGCACAGCCTTGATGTCCTGCCGCATAAAATACAGGCGGCAAAAAAGAACTAAACCCTTCACATCCCTGGCGCTCATATTACTTTAAACTCATGGTAAATTATTTTATTTTTAAGTTATTACTCGTTAATACTCTCAACATAAATAATGACTCATAAATTATTCAGAGCTTTGCTATTTCTTTTTTTTCAATTTTTTAGTAAATAATTTATAATAAAAATACAATTTAATACGACTAATATTTCTGTGGGACCTGATTTTGTTCTTGTTTCGGTGGTCTTACATAATGTTTGTCATCCTTACGTGGTGGCAGTTTAAAAGCTTTTTGCGGAATTTCTTCGTAAGGGATCAGCGACAATAAATGCGAAATACAATTTAACCGTGCGCGTTTTTTATCATCAGCTTCCACTACATACCAAGGTGCCTGTTTGGTATCGGTATAAGCAAACATAGTGTCTTTAGCCACCGAAAATTCAACCCATTTGTTACGCGACTCAATGTCCATCGGACTGATCTTCCAGCGTTTTACCGGATTTTCAATACGCTCCACAAAACGTTTTTCCTGTTCTTTATTACTTACCGAGAACCAATATTTAATTATAATAATGCCCGAGCGTATGAGCATTTTTTCGAACTCAGGACAAGACCTTAAAAATTCTTCGTATTCATCTTTGCTGCAAAAACCCATTACATGTTCTACTCCAGCGCGGTTGTACCAGCTTCTGTCAAACAACATCATTTCTCCACCCGATGGTAATTCAGAAACATAGCGTTGAAAATACCATTGTTGTTTTTCTTTTTCGGTAGGAATACCCAAAGCCACCACTTTGCAAATACGGGGATTCAAAAATTGCTCAATGACTTTAATAACGCCTCCCTTGCCCGCTGCATCACGGCCTTCGAAGATCACAGCAACTTTCAGTTTTTTGAGTTTGATCCATTCCTGCAGTTTAACCAATTCAATTCCTAACTTATCTAATTGCTTTTCGTATTCGGCGTTTTTTAATTTCTCAGTATAACTCACTTCAATATCGCCCTGAGATGTACGCTTCTCGGTTTTGATTGTTTTGCTTGTCACAGGTTTTACAATTTCGGCTTTCACTTTTGCTTTTTTTACTTTGACACTTTTTTTTGAATTCTTCATAATTTTTAAATTTAAATTATTGACTCCTTTTACTGTTTTATTTTTTTACCGGCATAAAACAGCCTATGCCTGACCGGTTAAGGCCATGAGTTTTTCCAATTGTTTTTGTTTGCCTCTGTTTCTTAAGTCCTGCGAGGTTTTGGTGAAGTATTGATGTTGTTTTAAAAAGTTCACCTGCATTTTATTCCAGTCATTTATTTCCATTTTTTTTCCAAAGGCATTTAACTCATCAAACAGACTTTTTGCTATGGGTAAAAAATCGGCCCTACCTAAATAATCCAAATCGGCATCGGCAAGAATTTCTTCCATCTTATTTTTCGGACGTTGCGGTGTATGCGTTGCAATGATCATGCCGGTTATGGTTTTAATTTCATCTTTAGAATAATCAAAGTCGGGCAAAAATTGTCTTGCGAGTTTGGTTCCGGCAATTTCATTCTCCTCGTAACGTTTTATAAAACCCAAATCATGAAACAAAGCCGCGACTTTTATTAACTCAGTATTTTTTGAATCGATGTTTTCTTTTAAGGCAATGCCGGCGGCTACATCACACACATCTTTGGTATGGTGACTACCATGGTAGAACAAATTTTCAGGCAATTCTTTTTTGAGTTTTTTAAATACAAAATGTTTCACCTTTACATAACGCTGAGATTCTTTTTCATGTTCTACAAAATACATTTTCATTTTGCCTTTCCCCTTGGCGTCTTTTTTACCCCGGTATTTGCATTTAAAATGTTTTTTAATTTGTAGATAGGTTTCTTCCGATACATTTACCTTACCGGGAAAACCGCTACTTTCCATACGAGAAGCGATGTTGACCGTATCGCCCCATACATCATATATAAATTTCTTGGTTCCCACTACACCGGCCACTAATGGCCCCGAATGAATGCCCACGCGCATTTCCCAGTTAAAATTTTTGTTCGATTTTCTTTTTGCGATAAAGTTGGCCATTTCCAATGCCGCCCGAACCGCCTGCAGCGCATGAAATTCACTCACCTTTGGCAAACCACACACGGCCATATACGAATCGCCAATGGTTTTTATTTTTTCGATGCTGTATTTTTCGGTAATAAAATCAAAAGCCTGAAAAATTTCGTTGAGTTCGTTCACCAATTTTTTTGGCGAAATATTAGCCGAAGTAATGGTGAAGTTTTTAAAATCGGTAAAAAGCACCGTGGCCTGCTCATAACGCATGGGTGTGGTTGTACCTTTGCGTTTTAATTCCTCAGCCAGCTCTTCGGGTAAAATATTATAAAGCAAACGCTCCGATTCATCTTTCTCGGTGCGTAGTTCCTTGGTACGCTCCATCACAATGCCTTCCAGGATCTCATTCTGCTTTTCCATCAACTCACGGCGTTCTTTTTCTTTGCGCAACAATTCTTCTGCCATGCGTTCTTTCTCAATGGCGGTTACGGTGATATTGGTTAGTAGTTGTAAAAAATTTAAATGTTTAATAAGCGGACTCACACTCAACTCATCGTTATTGGTATCGGCCAGTAACAAATAAGCCAAAGGTTTTTCATCCTGATATACCGGGATCACAATATCAAAATGGGCGAGGGCCGATTTGGTGATGCCGTTTAAACTGCCAATTTCTTTAATATGTAACAAATCCTTATCGACATCAATTTTATTGAGGTCCGTTTTTTTGAAACCATAAAACAAAATACAATCCCAGTTTTCGTGAAGGCTATAGAGTGCCAGCTTTCCGATCATTAATTGTTCTTTTAAAAAGGACTTATATTTTTCGAGTAGTTCGTAAGTTGAAAAATGGCTGTTGATTGAATTGGTGATATCCAACAGAGCACTCAACTGCAATTCTTTAATATGCAACTTAGCCTGTAAATGCGTGAGTTTTGAGTTTCCTATGTCTTCTTTTAAAACCTTGGCCATAAACTTAATTTTCCTGGAGCGTATTTATTTCAAGATTTGCTAAACGTAAACGATTGGCAATTACAAAGGCCAGTTTTTCGAAAAAGCGACCTGATATTTCGGGAAACTGTTCACTCACTGCATCAAACTTTTTGCGTGATAATTCATATAACACCACATCTTCGCCGGCAAAAGCATCGGCCGAACGTTTGCGTTTGTCGAGAAAAGCCATGTCGCCAAAAAAGTCACCTTTTGAAATGGTAGCCAAATGCAAGGAGCCGCCGGCAGCCAGATTGAGCACAATTTTTACGTTTCCTTTTTTAATAAAATAAATTTCGTCGCTCTCTTCGTTCACTTTAAAAATGGTATCGTTTTTATGGTAATGTTTTTCTACCAGACAAGAAGCCACATTATGCAAAGCCTTTTCAGAGAAATTAGTGAAGAGCTCGATTTCCTTTAATAAAAGGGTTTTATCATCATCTATACTGTTTGCTTCATTGAGTATGGCATCTTCTACCCATTCTAATGCAAAATCGAGATTATCAAAAAACTTCAGGTACTCCGTTTGAGTGAGGCCAAGGTGTTGCAAATATTCTTTTACATTTTGTCCCGACGGTAAACTCATGGGCACCGAAGTAAAAATGAGATACCCTTTTTGCTCTTTGATACGTCCTAAAATTTGTTTGATACGGTTAGCCGCCGTATAATCGACCGACATCACGCGCCGCATATCCAGCAACACATATTTGGAGCTGCTGAGAAAAGGTTCGATCTCGCTTAAAAGTTGATCGGCGGTTCCAAAAAAGAGCTGGCCCTGTAATTCAACAATGATGGTTTGTTTACCTTTTTCGTTAAGGATATTCCGTTCAGCCAATACCCTACTCTTTTTAGAATACAACTGATTACCAAAAGCTTTACGGCGAATAACTGAGGAGCGCATTTGTTCCCTTAAAAAAATGATGATGGCCAGTAAAATGCCGATACCCGCTGCAGCAATAAGACTGAGGGCTACAGCAGAAATGATCACACCTAACATCACACAAAAATCAAATACCGTTGATTTATGTTTAAGTAAAGAAACCGTTTTAAAATCAACCATACGAATGGCTACCACAATGAGAATGCCTGCCAGAGCGGCAATGGGAATCCATGCCACTAATTTACCAAACAAAAGTAAAACCAATAAAGCCGTAATGCCAAACACAATGCCCGAACGTTTGGTATTGCCGCCGCTGTTTACATTTACCAAGGTTGCGCCCATGGTACCGGCTCCGGGTATACCGCAAAACAAAGCCGAACTAATATTGCCCATACCCTGACCCACTAATTCTTTATTGGAATTATGTCGCGTAAAAGTAATGGCATCGAGCACCACGCAGGTTTTTAAAGTATCGATGGAAAGCAACACAGATAATGTAAGAGCAGGAATAAGAATAAAACTTAAATGAGACAAATTGATGGAAGAGGCCAAAGACCATTGTCCGACAAACACTTGCTGCAGATCAGTAAGTGAAGCATTGATAGAACCAATGATAAAGTGATTCCCTTCGAGGTTAAGCATGGCAGGATTTAAAAACGAAATGGCAAAATAAGCAGCCACCCCTGCAATGAGCGCTATTATGGCGGCGGGAACAGCTTTAATGATTTTGGGGGCGAGAAACATAACCATAATCGTTACCAGACCAACACCAATACTTTCCCATTTCCAATCACCGGGCATTTGTAAACCGGCTAAAAGTTTTACGTCCTTAGGCAGACCCAATAATTTAGGGACTTGTCCGATAAAAATTAAAAAGCCCACACCGCTCAAATAACCAGCTACAACGGGATATGGAATGTATTTGATAAAAGCCCCGCCTTTTACTTTTCCTAAAAGAATTTGTATGGCCCCAACAATTAAACTAATGAGCATGATGTAAACCGGAATTAACTCAGCGGCAACGGTTCCTTTTTTCATGGCCTCTGCCACAAACACCGAAAGCACGGCAGCGGCAGGTGCACAGGGAGCGGAGATCAGACTTTTGGTGCCACCGAATAAAGAAGCCACCAAGCCAATTAAAATAGTACCCATTATACCACCTATGGCCGCTCGTCCTGAAAACTCGACACCCAACGGCGCATAAATAAGTAAACCAAAAGCAATGGCCGAAGGTAAAGCTACCAGCATGGCTGCAGTACCACCAAACAAATCGCCTACCAGCGATCCGGAATTTGTTTTTTTATCAGTTGTGTGTGTGTCCATTTGTATTTATTTTTTGCTTTCCGTGGTTTAAAAATGTGGGGAAGAAAGCACTGTATCTAAAATAATAAACATTTTTGACTTTAGGTCAGTATACAAGAAAGAACAAATTTGGAGGCTGTGAAATCGAGAGTAATGTTAGTTAATTACCCTCGCTTTTCAAATGACAATAATCAGTTTGAGTTTATGGGGCTCAGGCGTTGGATTGGGCTTGTTACTAGCCCCTATGGCCGTATACTTTTTTAACCACGGAGCGCACAAAGTTTTTCACGGAGGACACTAAGGCAAATGCAATACATGGTGCGCTTTGTGCCTTTTCTTTTTGGTCATTGTGATTAAACGACTTAGTCCGGGAAAGAACTAATTTCTTTTATATCGTAATATTCTTCTACCTGTTCTAATTTGCCGTTGCGACGAAAAGAGACTTTCGTTTCTACATAACCTTTGCACCAAGCCTGATGAGCTTCAAAGCGCATGTCCATCCAGTCTTTATCGTTTAACTTTTCGATGATACGCAGTACTCTAAGTGTGGTTTGATCAATCCAGATCTGATTTTTATTTGCTTCGTTTTCTTTGGCTCCGATCACATACACTTTTCTATTCTGCCAGCTTTGTTGCGATAAAACTTGCAGATCAAAAGTTGCCTGCTCAATGCGTTTTAACACCTCGGGTAGTTCACGGTAAAACATTCCTCCCAATAACAATAACAAGGTATTGGAGTCTGCACGACTTTTAAGGAATTGTCCTTTTTTATAATTAAAGGCCGAATCGTTTTTAAAAATAATGTAATTGCCTTCTTCTTTAGAACCAAAGTCGATCCTGAATTTATCGGGAAACTGAATGTATTCATGCCAGACCGAATGGCCCGATACTGTATCATTTTTATAATGTGTGTTCTTTTGAGAAAAACGATAGGTTTTGCAAGGACCCAGTTTGTATCGCGTATGCATGGCGCTGATCAGGTCGCGACCGTTTTTAAAGGTCGCAACCTGTGCAAAAACACCTGAAGTAATAATAAGAAAAACAAGTACAAAAACTTTTTTCATACTTAGTGGCACTTATTTCTTTTCGGGATTTAAAACAAAACGTTTGTACTCCTTATCATTAAAATAAAAGTTGGCCAGTTTTTTAAAATCTTCGCTTCTCAAAGAATTCACCCAGCCATTATACAGATCAATGTCGCTCAGCTGCTCGTTATAGGCTTCGGCATTGCTGATATAACTCATCCAGAAATTATTTTCTTTTATCTGCACTTCGCGTTCTTTTAATAAGGTCTCTTTTATTTTACCTAAATTCAAATCGCTGCATCCCTGTTTTTTTACTTTTTCAATTTCTTCTTTGGCGGCGGCAATTAATTTCTCCACATTATCTGGCGCACAGGAGAAGCCGCAGGTAAATTTATAGGTGCCTTTAGGAAAATGTTCGAGTTGGGGATAAATGCCCACACCGTAAACGCCGCCTTTATCTTCACGTAAATTTTCGCGCAAAGTTATATTCAGTAAACTGCTCATGGCTCTGGCTTCAAAGCGGTTTTTGCGGGTATAAGGAATTTCACCGTTCCACATCAATTGCACGGTACTGCGGGGCTCGTTGCCTTTATAAATAGTTTTAGTAAGATTTCCTTTAGGTGCTTTTATCTGAAGATCTTTACAGGTTTCGCGTTTGCTCAAAGCCGAAATACCACCGATGTATTTTTCGATCAGAGGTTTGATGGAATCCAGATTAAAACTTCCAACCAGTGTAAACATAAAATCTGCCGGATCTGAAAAACGTTCTTTGTAAATTTCATACGAACGTTTTAAAGTAATTTCGTTAATGGTAGCTTCCGTTTCGGTCTTAGAGCGTGGGTGATAGCCCGACATGATATAACGCACCGAATCGGAAAAAACTTGTTGAGGATCGGAACTCATGTTTTGTAGAATTCCTTTTTGTTGCTGAATAAAAGAAGTATATGCGGCTGAATCTACACGAGGTAAGGCAAAAGCCGCATAAGCCAATTGCAACAAAATTTCCACATCACGTTTGCTGCTGTTGCCCATGAGGTTTTCATTTAAGGGACCAACACCGGTATGCAATGAGGCTGTTTTATCTTGTAAATATTTTTCTAAAGCAGTGGCATCAAAACCACCAAAACCCATTTGTTCCTGCACGCCATTGCTGGCATCGGCCGAACGAAAATCCTTATCGGAATACAAACTCGAACCACCCCAACTGAAAGCATTGAATAATACTTCGTCTGATTTAAAATCGGTTGGTTTTAAAAATACCCGAGCCCCATTACCCAAGGTCCATTCAGTAACACCGTATCCTAAACTGGCAGTTTTACTTACCTTTTGTGGTATCGGCATTTTTGCAATGAGCGGTTCATTCAATACTTTGTCTTCATACTGTTTGATGTTTTGATTTTGTTCTGCCTTTGTAAATACTGCTGTCACAGCCTCTTGGCTTGGAATTGGATTTCCGTCTTTTTCAGCCAACATCAATATAATCATACCGTTTTCACCTTTTGGTTTTATCCATTGGCTTGCTAAACTATTCACCTCTTCTAAAGCAATACCCGGCAAAAGTGCCTTCACAAAATTATATTCGTTTTCAATACCAGGAACAGCTTCTTCATTTAAAAAATAATTTACGAATTCGTTCACCAAGGCCTTTGATTCGGTTTTATCGCGTTCGTTATAGCGTTGTTCAAATTCTTTGAGCATTTGTTTTTTCTTACGGTCAAATTCGGTGGATGTAAAACCAAATCGTTTCACCCTTTCGTTCTCAGTTACCAATGCCTCAAGGGCCTTGTCAGATTTGCCATTAGTAAACAAAGCAAAACACGAATAAGCATCTTTGGTTCTAACGGTTCCCGAATAACCGGCACCGCCGTAAATAACAGGGGCATCGGGACGTTTGGTGAGTTCCGATAGACGTGCACTGATCATGCCGTTGAATAATTCCTGTTTTAAATGTTCACGGTAATCGCCGTAACTTTTGAGTTTTTGAGAATTCTGGAAATACTCCAATTCCAGTACATTGTAAGGTGATTCCACATCACTCACCACGCTTACACGCATGCTTGGCTGATCAGGCACCGGCCAGGTTTGAACGGGACGGGACTCTTTTTTGGAAGGAATTTTAGAGAATTGTTCTTTTACCATTTTTTCGGTCGCATCCAGATCAATATCACCCACTACAATGATTGATTGTAAATCGGGACGATACCAGTCGTTATAAAAATCACGCAATACACTTTGTTTGCAGTTCTTCAAAATTTCGGGTTTACCAATTGGGAAACGCGTGGCGTAACGCGAATCTTTGAACAAGATTGGCCAGTATTTACGGCTCATGCGCTCAAAAGCACCTTGTCCGAGTCGCCACTCTTCAGTTACCACACCCCGTTCTTTTTCAACTTCCACACTGTCGAAACTTAAATTATGTGCCCAGTCCTCAAGAATTAAAAATCCTTTTTTATAAATATCCTCTTTATCGGTTGGAATCTGCAACATATAAACCGTTTCGTCAAAACTGGTATAGGCATTTAAATCTGGACCAAACTTAGTGCCTATACTTTCGAGGTAATTAACCAGATCGTTCTTTTTAAAATTTTTAGAACCGTTAAAGGCCATGTGTTCTACAAAATGTGCCAAACCTTGCTGGTCATCGTTTTCCATGGTAGAGCCGGCATTAACCGCCAAACGCAATTCGGCACGTTTTTCGGGTTTGGCATTGTATTTTATATAATATTTCATGCCATTGGGAAGTATACCTGTTCTTACTTTCGGATCGAAAGGCATGGCATCAGTAGGTTTCAAAGTTGTTTGGGAATTCAGCAAACAGGCTAAACTAAAAAACAGTAGACTTAAATTGAGTTTTTTCATGGCGGGTAATGTTGAAGTGAAAAAGAAAGGTACAAAGTTTTTAACTAATAAGAAAGTAGCTTAATTTTTAAAGCTTATTCCTAACTTTGCCGCATGTCAGAAGACTTTTCAGAACATATCCGTAACTTGATAAAAACCCTGCCCGAAACACCAGGCATTTATCAGTATTACGATTCTGAAAACAATTTGTTGTATGTGGGTAAGGCCAAGAATTTGAAAAAACGGGTGACTTCCTATTTTACAAAAGAACACGACTCGGGCCGTTTGCGCATTATGGTGCGTAAAATTGTGGAGATAAAAACCGTGAAAGTAAATTCAGAATTGGATGCGCTCTTACTCGAGAACAATCTGATCAAAAGTCTGAAACCCCGCTACAACATTAATTTGCGGGATGATAAAACTTATCCCTGGATTATTTTAAAACACGAACGCTTTCCACGTTTGTTTTATACACGCAAACAAATAAAAGATGGCAGCGAATATTTTGGTCCCTATGCTTCGGTAAAACTGATGCATACCCTGCTGGATCTTATTCGCCAGACTTATCCACTTCGCACTTGTACTTATGACTTAAGTGTCAGCAATATAGAAAAAGGAAAATTCAGACCTTGCTTGGAGTTTCACATTGGTCGCTGTAAAGCCCCCTGTGTGGGCAAACAAGAGGTAGAAGAATACGATCAAAACATTCAGGAGATCCGACAAATTATTAAAGGAAATATTGGTAATGCTTTGCGTGATTTGAAAGAAAAGATGCATACAGCGGCTGAGACCTATCATTATGAACTGGCCGAAAGCATCAAAAATAAAATTGAGATTTTAAGTGCTTATCAGAGTAAGTCAACCATAGTACATCCTTCTATTACGAATACCGATGTGATCAATATGATAAGCGATGAAAAAAACGCTTATGTGCACTATTTTAAAATTATTGATGGGGCCATTATTCATGCGCAAACTATTGAGATCAAGAAAAAAATGGAAGAGAGTGATCATGATTTGTTGTTGTTTGCTATTCTGGAATTCAGAAATCGTTTTAATTCGGTGAGTAAAGAAATTCTGGTGCCTTTTGCACCGGAGATTGCTTTGCCGGGCTGCGAGTATGTGATCCCGAAAATAGGTGACAAAAAACAATTGCTCGACCTCTGTTATAAAAATGCTTTGGCTTATAAACAAGAACGTGATAAACAAATAGCGTTGACCGATCCCGAAAAACATACGAATCGCATCATGACGCAAATGATGAAGGACCTGCGTATGAAGGAAGAACCCCGTCGTATTGAAGGTTTTGATAATTCGAACATTCAGGGTGAATATGCGGTGAGCGCCATGCCCGTTTTTATTGACGGTAAACCGGCCAAAAAAGAATACAGGCATTATAACGTAAAAACAGTGGTTGGTCCCGATGATTTTGCCACCATGGAGGAAGTTATTTTCAGGAGGTATTCAAGAGTGCTGGAAGAAAAATTACCCATGCCACAGTTGATTGTGATAGATGGCGGTAAAGGACAATTAGGAGCCGCGGTGAACAGTTTAAGAAAGTTAGGCTTAATGGGAAAAGTAGCGGTGATAGGCATTGCCAAGCGACTGGAAGAAATTTATTTTCCCGGTGATTCCTTGCCCTTATATCTCGACAAAAGAAGTGAGAGCCTGCGCATTATTCAGCAAATACGCGATGAGGCCCACCGTTTTGGCATTACGCATCACCGCAATAAACGAAGTCGCGAAACCTTTAAAACCGAACTCAATGAAATTGCCGGCATTAGTGATAAAACAGCCGAAAAATTACTGATTAGTTTAAAAAGTGTAAAAACAATTAAAGAAGCCAGTCTGGAAGAAATGCAGGCCGTGATCGGCAAATCGAAAGCTTTGCTGGTATTTAATCATTTTAAATTAATCACTGAAAACAAGGTCAATGACGAAAAATAATAGGATGCGGAATTTTTCATTTGTTTTTATGGTGATGTGTAGCTTGGTTTTGCCGGCACAAAATAATTTACGTTTAGTAAGTGCTCAGGGCGAATTGTTTAAAGTGTATTACCGTGAGAAAGCCTTGCAGGAAAGGCCACAGGCCAATGTGCTGATTGTATGTCGTCAAACCAATCTGAACTTTTATGCATAAATAACTAAGGACATTTTCATTTTAAAATTAGTTAATTTTTTTGTTGTTTTTCACCAGTCGTCAAATTATTTCCAACATCGGACTTTGGCTCTTTTAAGGAGCCAGTCCTTGT
>CANKBS010000040.1 GCA_947480015.1 Sphingobacteriaceae bacterium | reverse complement strand
AAAGCAGGTGTATTTACCACTGTAATCGTTGTTTGCGCAGAGTTGGTACAAGATAAGGCCGAGGTTGCAATAACCGTAAATAGTGTCGTCGCACTTGGAAAAACACCCACACCATTTGCCAAACTCGGCACAACCGGCGTTGAGAACCAAGCATATGAGGTCGCATTACCCACACCCGTTAAGGTACAGGAGTTACCCGTACACAACGACGCTGTGCTGGCAACAGCCGTTACCAATGGTAAAGGGTGAATGGAAATAGAGGTTACCGCAGAACTTGTACCACAAGCGTTAGCGGCAGTAACCGTATAGTTAGAAGTAATCGTAGGAGCAAAAACACTTCCATTTGTAATGCCGCCAGACCACGTGTAGCTTGGAGCGCCACTGGCTGTTAATATTAGGGTGCTATTCGGACAAATACCTGCATTGGCAGAAGCTGTATTGGCAACAGTAAGCACCGGAATGCCTGGGTTAACAGTAAGTGTGATAACTGCCGTTGAAACACAGTTAAAAGTATTGGTACCTCTAACAGTATAAGAGGTGCTTGAAGTAGGAGAAACAGTAATACTAGAGGTGTTTAATCCACCAGGACTCCAGGTATACGTAAGCTGACCACTTGCAACTAAATTAGCGCTGCTTCCTAAACAAATAACAGAAGGCGTTGATGAAACTCCGGTGATAGCACCGGCATAATTATAGGCAAAAGTAATTAAACCATTACCAGACTGGATACCTTGAGTGTGAATAACATTTGTAACAGTAACCGGGTCGGTATAACTGCTACCGCCACCGCCGCCGCCGTAGCTACCGCCACCGCCACCGTAGTAGCCGCCGCCGCCGCCGCCGCCATAACTCGAAAGATTACCGGTACCACCTTGGCCTAATGACCCTGATGTTCCTAGAGCTCCCAAACTTGTACCACCACTTGTTGGCGTACCACCGGTACCAACATAACTGGTTTGAAGGGAACACTGCCAGCCTGAAGCACCTGTTGTGCCACCACCTGCGCCACCCGGGTTGGAGCTCGCAAAACAGTTTACACCGCCGCCGCCGCCGCCGCCGGCAACAATAACTCTATTGGCTAATGCAGTACCGCCTAACCTAATGTCTGAAGCGCCACCACCTGATGCACCATAAGTAGTAGCACCAGGGCCACCACCATTATAACCGGTTTGACCGCCTACATAAATATTTAAAACTTGACCCACTGCAACAGAATAAACACAAACTACTCTTCCGCCTAAACCACCCAAATTACCATATGTTGGTCCGGTTCCACCGGCAGCGCCAGAGGCAGTTACGGTGATTGAGGTAACACAAGCCGGCACAGTGAAGGTTTGCACGGAACCTGTATACGAGAATGTTTGTGTTGTTTGCGCCTTTACTGAGCTTCCAATGAAAGCCATTAAGAAAAAAGCGGCAACAACTTTTTTAAGATTTTTGGAGTTTTTTTTCATTTTTTTAAAAGTGATTGATAGTACAATATAAAATTTTAATAAATATATGTTTATTTTGGCTATAAATAACATTTTTTTTAAGACTTATGATTAATTATTTTGTAAGCTTCTTGATAGTTAAAACCACAAATTGGCTTGACAATTTGTCATTCTATAGCAGCTGGTATTATTTTTGCTCTGTTTAGGAAAATATTAGTAAAACATGAGCAGCACAGGTAAAATAAATGTCCAAACCGAAAACATCTTCCCAATCATTAAGAAGTTTTTGTACAGCGACAATGAGATCTTTTTGAGAGAATTGGTAAGTAATGCAGTTGATGCGACTAAAAAGTTAAAAGCATTGGCCAGTTTGGGTGAAGCCACCGGAGATTTAGGCGATTTTAAAATAGAGGTGGAACTCGACAAAAGTGCCAAAACCCTAACCATAAAAGATAAAGGGATTGGCATGACCAAAGAAGAAGTTGAAAAATACATCGCGCAAATTGCATTTAGTGGTGCCGAAGAGTTTGTAAATAAATACAAGGATAAAGTTGACAAAAATGTCGTAATAGGTCATTTTGGCTTAGGTTTTTATTCGGCTTTTATGGTGGCAAAAAAGGTTGAAATTTATTCACTTTCCTATAAACCGGGTTCAAAAGCCGTGCGCTGGGAATGTGATGGTAGTCCTGAATACCAAATTGAAGAAATTGATGAGCAAAACCAACGTGGTACCAACATTGTGTTACACATTGCCGATGATTGTGAAGAATACCTTGAAAGTTTTAAAATTGAAGGTTTACTTACTAAGTATTGTAAATTTTTACCGGTTGAAATCAAATTTGGCACCAAAAAAGACCGCATTAAACCCGAATTAAAAGAAGGTGAAAAACCGGAAGATGTTAAGGATATTGAAGTAGAAGTTGATAATATTATCAATAACCCGTGTCCGGCATGGACAAAAAAGCCAAGCGAGTTAAGCGATGAGGATTACAAAAGTTTCTATCACGAATTATACCCCATGCAATTCGAAGAGCCTTTGTTTCACATCCATTTAAATGTCGATTTTCCTTTTAACCTTACCGGTATTTTATATTTCCCAAAACTGAGCAACAAACTCGAATTACCGAAAGATCGTATTCAATTATATTCAAATCAGGTGTTTGTAACCGATAATGTTGAAAACATCGTTCCTGATTTTTTAACGCTTTTAAGAGGGGTGCTCGACAGTCCGGACATTCCATTAAATGTGAGCCGTAGTTATTTACAAGCCGATGGCAATGTGAAAAAAATATCGAGCCACATCACAAAAAAGGTAGCCGACAAACTCGAAGAACTATTCAAAAAAGAAAGGGCCGATTTCGAAAAAAAATGGGATGACATCAAAATATTTGTGCAGTATGGCATGATTAGCGATGAAAAATTTTACGAACGTGCCGCAAAGTTTGCTTTATTAAAAACCACCGACAATAAATTTTACACCTTCGACGAATTTGAAAACCTGGTTAAACCTATTCAAACTGACAAGGATAATAAGTTAATTTATCTCTACGCCAATAATGTACAAGAACAACATGTATACATTGATGCTGCAAAGAGTAGGGGCTATGAGGTGTTATTAATGGAAACTATGCTTGACCCGCACTACATCAATCATATGGAAAGCAAATTAAAAGACATGTCGTTTGTACGTGTGGATGCCGATACCATAGATAAGATTATTAAGAAGGATGAAACCACCATCAGTAAAATTACCGAAGACCAACAAAAACAATTACAGCCTATTATTGAAGGGGCAGTTAGTAAGGATCAGTTTTCGGTGGTATTTGAAAATTTATCAGAAAAAGATTCACCCATGCTTATTACACGACCTGAATTTATGCGTCGCATGAAAGACATGAATCAAATGGGAGGTGGCTCCATGAGTTTTTATGGTAATATGCCTGATATGTATAATTTAGTCGTGAATTCAAATCACCCACTCATGACTAAAATATTGGATGAAACGGATAACGAAAAACAAAACCTTTACGCCAAACAAGCAGCCGATCTTGCCTTACTTTCGCAGGGTTTGTTGAAAGGCGAAAGTCTTACCAATTTTATTAAACGCAGCGTTGAACTAATTTAACAAGTTCCTTTTAAATTAAAATGTTGAATTAACATCCAACTGATCAGTCGGTTAGTGTTGATTCAGCATTTTTTTTGAGATAAGTTTGGCTGTAGCTAAATTTACTTTAAATAGCCTTCGGCTTCAACACCATAAATTTTACGGGCATTTTTGTACACCGTTATAAAGGCATCGGTTATGCCTAATTTAGTAAGTTCCTCTTTTAAATTTTTGGCAAATTTAGCCTCGGTAAAATTACCCACATGATAAATAAATAGAGCGCCAGTTTGTTCGTGTTCTACAGGCCAAGTTCTGATACTGTAAAACTTCTCTGCAACATCTGCTGGTATTTCTTTGCTAAAAGCACCAATTTGAACTTTAAAACTAATGCCATCTTTATCATTTTTTACGCCATTTTCAGGGGTAGCTGCGGGATAGTTAACTACACCATTTGAAAAGGCAGGCACAGGCGTACCTACAATTAAATTACCAATTTCAGGTGCTGGATTAGTATTGCCGGTAGTGCTTGGGAAAATGATAGGAGACTCCGGTTCTAACTTCAAGTTGGCATCGGTTGCTTGTTTTTCTTTGGCTTCAGCAAAAGGAATACGTTTACCATTTAGGTAAGCCGATACAAAAGCATCCTTCACTCCTAAATCAACCACTTTTTGTTTATCACCTAATAACCGTTCAGGATTAGTATAAATACCGGCAGTATACCGGAATAAGCCGTTACTTAAAGGTTCAGCAAAAATAGGTTGTAAATTGAGGAGTTGTGGTTTTGTGATTTGACGGGTAAACACACCTATTTGAATGGTGTATAATAAGCCCTCTATTTTTTCAAGTTCATTTGTAACAATCACAGCCTCCTGAACAATTGAATTGGCAGGTGCAACAGGTACATTTATGTTAGAAGTAATACCCGCAGATTGTGGTGCATTTGGATCAACTACTTTCCCTTCCTTATTCATGATATCCAAGGCTTCAATCAGGCTAATTCGGCGACCGTTAAAATACACGACTACAAAGGCATCGCTATAACCTAAGCCGCGTAAATCGTTTTTAACAGCGTTGGCATTTTCGAGACGGTTAAAATTACCGGCTGTGTAACGGTAGTATCCGTTAGGTGTGGTTTCGCCATTTAAAGGACTCAGACCTTTGAAGGCATTATTGGGTAATTTCGATTTAAAGGCGCCAACTTGAACTCTAAAAACCAAACCATCTTCTACTTTGACATTTATTGGTATAGCTTTTAATGCAGAGTAGGCATTGCCTTGCACCACTTCTAAACCATCAATTTTAATAACGCCTTTTGGATTGCCAATAGCTCGGCCACCAAACCCACTGTTATCTTCAACGGCACTAATGCGATCACTCACATCCTCATCCGGCAATGTGGTCTTGTCAATATTAGGTGATTGTTTAACCGGGACTAGTTTGTCTAATTGTTTAATTGCTGCATTACCCGTTTTAGCGGCTAGGGTTAATAATTTCATCCGCTCGGTCGGATCTTTTTCTTGCGAGGATGTAATTAATAAACGCTTTGATTCAGCATTCAGGTCTTCTGCATTTTTTTTCAGAGCCATGCGCTGATCGTTTAATTTTTCGGGAACGGCATTTTTTGAAGACTCATATTCAAGACTGAACGCATTCACCAAATTGCTGAGTTCGGTAAAATGTTTTTCGGTGTTTAAATCTTTTTTTACTTTTAACTCTTCAGGACTAAATTCACTGCTTACTTGTTTAACTACATAGTCGGGGTATTTCTCCATTAACTGATTTAATACCTCACTTTGTTTTTGTATCAATTCGTGTTCCTTTTCTTCTGCATTACTTATAGCGCCAAGTTTTGCCGGCATGGAGGTTAAGGCATTGGCTTCATCACGTAAGTTGCGAATTTGTTTTTTGATGGCTCCGTATTCAGTTATCCTATCTTCCAACTCAGCAATTTTTGTTGGTTCGTCCTGATTAAGCTTTTCCATTAATTCCTTAATCGCATTCGTATTGGTGTTGTAAACCAACTCGTGCGATTCCTGGTTCATATCAGCCGCTGCTATACGTTTATCCTGTGCTTGTATTTCCAATTCCCTGGCCTTGGCTAAGGTGTAACTTTTCTCCTCGCCACTTTTTGATTCGGCTTCTTTCTTTAAATCTTCAGCCTTATTATTAAGGTCTTCGGCCTCATTGGAAATGGCACTGGCTTGTGCATCCAAAGCTTCGGCATTGTATGCCGCACTGGCACTGTCGGCATTATTTCGTTCTGCTACTTTTAATTTACGATCAATCGACTGTTGTTCTGCTTTCAGCGTTTTAATTTGCGCTATGCTATTATCAACGGCCACATGTGCACTTTCATTTCTTAGGAGTGATAAATTGGTTTCGAATGCGTTTAATACTTGTTCAGTAGTGGTGTCCGATTTTGCAAGTTGTGCGGGCTCAATAATGGCAGCATCGGCAATGGGTTCGTTACTGGCCACTTCTTGATTTTTGTTTTCAGTGCCTTTTGCTGCTTTGTTTTTTGGTTTTTTTGCATTGGCCTGTTTGGCACTGGTTTCTACTTTACTTGTTTCTGTTGTTGTCGTAATTGGTTTACTTGTCTCTGTTTTTGGAGCATCCGGCGTGTTTAGATTACTATTCGTAAGTAAGTCAAATTCACTGGTTGCGGCACTTTGGGTTGTTTCGGTAGGAGTAGCCGTTTCTGTAACCACATTACCAAAATCATTTACTGCTATTTCATTAATTGAAAGCGATAAACTATTATATTGTTTGATGGCTTGATTTTGTTTTTTGACTGCCGTAATTAAGTAGGCTAATTTATCGCTTGAATTTGTGGCTGATTCTGAGTTTTGTTTCAGCGTTTTAGAGGCTTCTAGTTTATTTGAGGCAGAAATAAAATCAGTTTTTAAACTCGGACGACTGTCGATAATCGTTTGATTACTGCCAATGTTTGCATTTAAAACTTGAAGTTCAATTTCATTGGCTTCATATAATTTTTGATAAGAATCTAATTTAATGCTTGCTAACTCGGCTAACTCGGTATTCACAGTTTCTAACTTCGAATTAAGTTGAGCAGGGCTAGGCTGATCATTTTCTGTAATTAAACCATTTGTACTTGGTTGTTTAAGTGTAAAGCCGGTATTCGATTTTAATAAAATATCAATGGCTGCTTGTTGTTTCTGAATAGCTTCGGATTCTTTTTCTTCAGCATTACTAAAATTACCCAACTTGGCACCTTTATTTGTGAGCGAATTTGCTTCCGTTCGCATTTCAGCTGCCTTACGAAAAGTTAATTTAGCTTCATCATTAAGTGCTTTAGCGTCTCGGGTATCCGATTCGTTTGATTTTTCTTCTCTCATCAGGTTTTGAACGTTTTCGAAATTCGTGGCAACTTTTGTGGCATTATCCATGCGTGTAACCTCGGCCGCTTCAATTTGTTTATCGGTTGCTTTTTCTTCCATAACAACCGCATCAGCTATTAATTTTTCTTTGTCTTTATCACGCTTTTTGTTTCCTGCTTCATTGCGCAATTGTGCGGCATTCTTCTGAAGTTCATCAGCTTCAGTTAATAATTGGTCAGCTGAGGGTCCCGACGGGGCGATTGTTTCAATCGGCGTGTTGTTTTCAAGAGCCAACTTGGATTCAGTAATGTCGTCTTTTAATTTTTTCTGTTTGGCAATCGCATCATTAATTCGCGCATCGGCTTCTGTTTTTAAAGCCTGTGCTTTTGGGTTTTGGTATGAATTATAATCAAAGTTTTCATTTTCATTACCAGTTAACTGACTGTTTAAAGTTTCAAGTTTTGTTACCGCTTCGCTGGCAGATGTGGCGCTGAGTGGCTCAAAATTGGGTTTACTGGTTGCAACTTGAGTATTAGTAGCATCGCTCACTATTAGTTTGTTCGCGTATTTTTCTTCCGGTGATTGATTGTTAATTTTATTTGCATCACTTGTGGTGTTTTCTGTTACGGTACCGGAAAGGTCTTCCGCTTTAATTTTTGTAGCTAAATCAATTCCGTTTTTAAACGCTGCAGCTTCACTCGCTTTGGTTTTTATGGCTAAATCGTTCGCCGCCAATTGTATTTCCTTTTCGCTTTGCTCTTGTTTTAATTCGTTTATTTGATCGGTTAAATTTTGTTTGGCTGCCTTTTTTCTGGTGTTGTTGAACTCCGTTTCTTTTTCTGTAATTGCCGTTTTAATCTCATCGAGATTCGCTTGAACATTGGCGTTGGTTTGCTCTAAAGAAACAAGTTCCTTATCTTTTGTATCAGCATCGTTTTTCATTTCAGTTAAAACATCTTCCGATTTTTTTGGTGCTTCAGATATGGATTTAATTTGTTGTTGTAAATCGTTTAATTTTTTAGTTGACTCTTGTGATGCCTTTTTTGTCTTACTCGTTTTATCTAATTCAACCGCATATTGATCGTTTAAAGCGGCTTCTTTTTCAATATTCTGATAGTCTTCCTTCAAGGCTTCTGAATAAGTAAGAATTCTGGTAGCCACGGCATGTTCCTGTTCAGCCTCTAGTTTTATTTGTTCGGCTTTTTCAAGCGTTGATTTTTTCTCATCCTCATTACTGAGGCTCTCGGCACTACTTAGTAAGGTGGCGGCCTCAGCTAATTTTCCATCGGCATCTTCTTTTTGTTTCTGCCCGCTTGTTAAAGCCGCTTCGGCATCACGTTTTAACTGTACCGATTCTTTGCGAAGGTCAGATGATTCTTGTTGTGCCAAACGAGCCAATTGTTTATTACTTAAACTCTGATTAGGCACCGGGTTTTTATCAACTACTTTTAATTCACCTGAATCGGAACCTAAGGATGGTTTTGGTTTTTCTGCGGTAGGCTTCTGATCTTCGGTTTTCGCAACAGGTTCTTCATTAAGCAAGCTACCTTTAACATCGGTATTTACTTCCAGCTTGGCTTTCGTTTCAATAACTTCTATGTAATCCAAATAATTGTTATCGTTGGCCGGCTCATCAAAATAATTCAGCACTTTTAATTTTCCGGCTTCATAAGAAATGGTTTGACGGTAAGGCTTAGATACACTGGCTTCAGGCATGGAAACTTGAGCCGATTGGGTTTCGAGTCCCGGTGTTTCTACGGTATAAAATAATTTACCACCATTAGGTAATTCCATTTTGTATGAACCGTCTTCTTGCGCGGTATAAGTAGCAACAACATCTTGCGTAAAGAGATCCTTAACCGTGATAATACTGTTAAGGGCATGCTCGGGACTGCCTTGTTCAACAGTACCTTTTACCACTAACAAATCAATCGGTTTACGAACGGTTTTAATTTTAAGCACGTCAATTTTTCCGGGAGGGCTGCTACGACCGGTACTAAAGTAGGCCACCTTTTCAAGCGAATCGGTTACAAATAAATAATCATCATCAGGTGAATTTACAGGAAATTCCATGTTCATGGGAGGCCCCCAGGTATTTGTGGTTTCATCTAAATTAGTTCGGAAAATATCGTAACCCCCCATGCTGTTATGACCTTTACTGGCAAAATACAAACTTCTGCCATTGGGATGCAGAAAGGGATAATCTTCATCAAACTCCGTATTAATACCGGCTACTTTTTCGGCTTTGCTGAAGCTGCCATCACTTAATTTGTGCGCGGTATAAATATCCTTTCCGTTTTCGGGATTATCGCCGTAACTACTAAAGTAAACAACCTCACTACCGTTAGGCAAGAAAACTACTGATTTTTCTTTTTTCTTTTTATCGGCACTGGTTTTAAACTCGTCGGGTTTAACCAATAGTTTTCCACCTATCTTTTTATAACTTCTAAAATAATCGTTTTCGGGAAGTTCAACTTTGTTTAATATAATTAAGTCGGTTAAATTACTCAACAGGTGTTTACCAAAGGCACAGGCCTGAATTTCATGATCGACCTGTAATTTTTTTTGAAGCGAAGTAGGGGCAGAGCTTTTAAAATCGTTATAGGCCTTAATGGCTTCATCAAAGCGATAATTGATGTGATAGGCTTTTCCGAGATAAAATTTTATTTCCTTTGAAACCGGTTCAGTGCTGGCGGCGGCCATTTTAAGGTAGGGCAAACATTTCTTTTTGTCGGGCTCACTAAAAATCATACAAACACCCAAACGGTAATTATACTCCGCATCTTTTGGATAATTAGATACTAATTGCGAATAACGTTTATAAGCCTCTGTGTATTGTTCAGTTTTAAATAGGGAGTTGGCTTCTTTTTTTAATTCTACCGGTGAGGATGGGTTTTGAGAAAACGCAGGGCAAAGAGATAACACAAGTAAAAAAACTAGGGTTTTTTTAACAAGTATAGACGTACCAATTCCCAATAAGGTTTTACACCTTAACTGCATAAAGACATGACATTTGCTGTAAAATTAGTAATATTTAGAAACTGTATCTTTTTTTTTAACCTTAAATGTGAACAGCCCTTAACTAATAAGACCCTATGATTGGAATAAAATCCATAATAATTTAAAAAAAGTTTACGAGTTCTTAAGAATGGATTTTTAATAAATATGGCCGCTATGTGATAAATCTCGATTTTTTTTACATATATTTGAAAAACCAATATCTTTTAAAACGAAAAATGATGAAAAAATTACTCTTTTTAGGTTCTGCACTTTTTGCCTGTGTGTTTGGCCTTCGAGCCCAAACTAACGTGATTGTTATGGATACGCTAGTTACAGACACCTTGCATTATTACTTAAACAAACACTTTTTTAAATCGGCTGTAACAACTTCGCTAGGGCCGGCAACCAGTTTAGCTAATTTCCCATATTACAAATCAGCTGCGGCAACGGTTACCAATGTAAGCCACTGTGGTTCTAAATTTGAAAATTGTGGTGATACGGTGCAAATTCTTGGACTTACTGCTTACGCAGCCAAACATATCACAACCGCTTCCTTGAATATTAAAGTACATTTATACCTCTGTAATCTTAACGCCGCCGGAAAACCAATTTTACCTCCCATTGACTCGGTAGTTACTGCAGTTGGTGGAGGCTCTGTGCTCACGCCTTCCTTAATAGGCGGGTATTTTGGTACGAGTCCGAATTACCGTACGCACACGCTTAACGGTAGTTTTGCCGTATTGTTCAGAAACATGTCAACCATTTCTGGCGATACTGTTCACTTATTACGAACTGCCGGTAAAACAGCAACCAATACCACTGCAGCGGCAAAAGACAAATGCAGCGATGGTTTTGGTTTCGTAAGAAATAACGGTGTGTTTTATTCTGCTACCAATTATACAGCCTTAGGTTTTGGTGTTGGTACCGATTACGAATTCTGTGTGGCTCCAATTGTAAGATATCACTTGGTAAGCTCTTTTACCTTACCTGAAATTATTGCTAACCCTTTAGAAGTGACTATTCCGGGTGATACCAGTTGTACCAGAATTCCGTATACCTTCACCAACACCTCTTCATGTCGTTACATGAATCGTATGTATAATTTAAATGCCTTTTATCCGAAATGGGCACTGGGTTCAAGCTTTATCAATCAACCTTTAGCCGGTGGTTTTTCTGCCGACTCAGCCATTACCTGGTATTTTGAGTTTCTTGACATTGCTTTGCCACCAAGAGATTCACGTGTGTTTTTACCTTATGGTAATACCTCACAAACCATTACCACGTCAACCGATTTAGTGCAACAGGGTTGTTTTACTTCTAATCAATTCAGAGCTCGTTTCAGACCAATGAGTGCAATGGGCCGTATGCCTCAATTAATTGCCAATCATGAATTTTCGGTTTGTACCAAGTTTTGTTGGGATGATGCTGTTGGCATACAATCAGTTGGGAACTATGCGCATTTAAATTTCTATCCTAATCCGGTTGTTAATGGGCAAACCACCATAACGGGTTTAACAGGACGAAATACCATTTTAGTTTACGATGTGCTTGGCCAATTGGTTACTACCAAGGTTAGCGAAGATGCTAGTGCCATCATCGATCTATCTAAAGAAGCCAATGGTACTTATGTTGTAAAAATAAGCAACACTAATAACCAGATTAAAGTAGCCAAACTGCTCAAACAAAACTAAGTTTTCACTAATTTTATTTCAGCATGAAAGCCCCTTTTTAGGGGCTTTTTTGTATTTTATGCTTATTTTTGAACTTTACTATAAACTACACTATGAGAGTAATTGAATTCAGAGAAGCCTTACGTGAAGCCATGTCGGAAGAAATGCGTCGTGATGCCAGCATTTTTTTAATGGGAGAAGAAGTAGCCGAATATAACGGTGCTTACAAAGTGAGTAAAGGCATGTTGGCAGAGTTTGGTGAAAAACGGATTATTGATACACCCATTGCCGAACTTGGTTTTGCCGGCATAGGGGTAGGAGCCGCTTCCAATGGCCTTAGACCAATTATTGAATTTATGACTTTTAATTTTTCGCTGGTTGCCATTGATCAAATAATTAATTCAGCGGCTAAAATGTACAGCATGAGTGGTGGTCAGTATAATGTACCCATTGTGTTCCGTGGACCAACCGCCAGTGCAGGCATGTTAAGTTCACAACACTCGCAAGCTTTCGAAAATTGGTTTGCCAATTGTCCGGGTTTAAAAGTGGTTGTACCTAGTAATCCCTACGATGCCAAAGGTTTATTAAAATCGGCCATTCGCGATAACGATCCGGTTATTTTTATGGAGAGCGAGCAAATGTATGGCGATAAAGCAGAAGTGCCTGAGGAAGAATATTTAATACCGATTGGACTGGCCGATATTAAGCGCGCCGGATCAGATGTTACCATTGTTTCGTTTGGTAAGATTATGAAAGTGGCTATGGCTGCCGCTAAAGAACTGGAAGCTGAAGGCATTCAGGTGGAAGTGGTTGATTTACGTACGGTACGTCCGATTGATTATGATACGGTAATTACCTCGGTTAAAAAAACCAATCGTTTGGTTATTGTTGAAGAAGCCTGGCCTTTGGCAAGTATCTCTTCCGAAATTTCTTTTAAAGTTCAAAAAGAAGCCTTTGATTATTTGGATGCGCCTATTTTACGTGTGACAACTGCCGATACACCCTTACCTTATGCCCCTACTTTAATTGAGGCCAGTTTGCCCAATGTGAGTCGTGTGGTAAAAGCCGTTAAAGAAGTGATGTACGTTTCAAAATAAATTGCTTGGATAGGGTTTATTTCTTTCCATAAAGTAAATCATGCGAATAGCGCTAATTACCGATGGCATTTGGCCTTATGTGCTGGGAGGAATGCAAAAACATTCGTATTACCTCTGTAAATACTTGGCGCAGCAAAAGGTGCAGGTTGATTTGTATCACTTTAATGAAAGTAAGTACGACATTTCTAAACTTGAATTTTTTACGGAAGAAGAACGAAGCTACATACACCCCGTAGTTATTGATTTTCCCAAAGGCAGAAGTTTTCCCGGTCACTACCTGTATAAGAACTACCAGTATTCTAAATTAATTTTTGAGCATATTCAGCCTCAGTTGCAAAACTATGATTTGATTTATACCAAAGGATTTACGGGTTGGTATTTAATAGAACAAAAACACAAAGGCAAGATAAACTGCGCGCGCATTGGTGTTAAGTTTCACGGTTATGAAATGTTTCAAAAGCCACCCAGTTTTAAAATCAGGTTGCAACATTTGTTTTTGCTGCGTAAACCGGTGCGTGCACTTTCGCGAAAAGCCGATTTGGTTTTTTCTTATGGTGGAAAAATTACGCAGCTCATCCGAAAAATCGGGGTGGCCGATTCTAAAATTTATGAATTGCCATCGGGCGTGGAAGCCGCAAGTATTGCTGACAGCACGGTTAAAGGCGCCGAGAAAATCCGTTTTCTTTTTTTAGGAAGATACGAAAGACGCAAGGGTATTGAAGAATTAAATACGGCCATTAATGACTTAATTCATCAGTATAAACAGTTAAAAGCCGAATTTCATTTTATTGGACCTATTCCCGAGCACTTACGCATGCGGGACGAGCATTTTATTTATCACGGAGAAATAAGAGACAAGGGTATTTTGCAGGAGCATTTACGCCGTTGCGACATCTTAATTTGTCCGAGTTGGAGTGAAGGAATGCCCAATGTAATTTTAGAAGCCATGGCTAACGGATTAACTGTAATAGCAACCGATGTGGGGGCCACCAATGTGTTGGTGAACGAAAAAACAGGCTGGTTGTTGGCAGAACCGGACCCCGAATTGATTAAAAACACCCTCGATAAACTAATAAAATTAGAACCCCGTTATATCTACGAAAAAAAACAGGAGGCTTTGGATCTGATCAAAAACAAATTCACCTGGGAAAAATTAATTCACGAGTTTTGTGATGATCTTTTAAAGTGATTTTAAATTAGGCTAACATGAAACCTATTGTTTTAGTTCTTTTGCTGCTTGCTTCATTATTGGCCTGTACAAAAAAAGAAGGCAAGAATCCCAGTTTGGCTTATTCCGACAGGGCTTTGTTAGATACCTGTCGCATTGAAACCTTTTCTTATTACAAGAATGATCCATCCATTATTTATTCGGGTTCCTTTGGTCAACACGGACCATTTAAACTACGATTTAATGCTCTGGCTAAAAGTGCACTAAAAGCAGATGGTAAATTGGCTATTGGCGCCTTAATGCCTGAAGGTGCTTTTATTGTGAAAGATGTGTATAGTGGAGGAACCATAAGTTTATTTGCCTTTATGTATAAAAAATCGGGCTCTTGGTTGTGGGGTGAAATAGAACCCAATGGCAGTGTGCATTATAGCGTGAATAAAAATTCATCACTTTGTGTTAACTGTCATAATCAAACAGGTAACCGCGATTATTTAAGAAGTTTTGAGTTTTACTAAGGTTTATTCGATTATTAATTTTCCCGACTGTATTTTTTCTTTATCCTGGTAAAGCTGATAAAAATAAACACCTTGATTTAAATTTGTTTTTATTTCTGCAGCTGAAGATTCCAAGTTTTTAACAAAAACTTGTTCACCTAATCCATTAAAAATAAGTAAATGCAAATTTTGTAAGTCAGTATTCGCTTGAAGAAAGACCGTGCCCTTACTTGGATTTGGATAAAGTAGTAAGCCATTCTCTGAACCCGTTAAAGCAGTAATACTGGTGCATTGCGACACGTTTTGGCCGTAAGATAAGTTGTAGGAGCAGCCATAAATATCGCTGGTGCTAAGGGTGTAGTTTTTACTACTACTTGGGCTTACCGTATACGTTACATTGTGTTGAAAGGCAGTCCAAGTATAGGTACTCAAACCAATGCCATGCACGGTAAGGGTGGTGGTTTCGCCTTTACATAAAAGTGGTTTGCTGGTGCTGATGTTTAAATTATTGGCAATACAATTATCGTACTTCCACAAATCATTTAAAAACTGTGAGTTGCCTGCTTGATCGTAACCCTGACCACCAAAGAGCCAGAGGTTGCTAGCGGCATCGCACCAGTTACCACCGGCATAACGCGCGCCCGGCATATTGGTTGGCGATGATACGCCCTGTGTACCATACAAGCCGCTTTGAGCGCCGATACTTGACCCTTTCATCCAAATCCATTCGTAGGTGGTAAAATCAAATTTCCAGAGATCATTCAAAAAATTGGAGGTGTTGGTACTTGCAAAGCCAAAGCCACCGAGCATCCATAAGTAACCTGTTTTATCCTTCCAAGTAATGGATCCCATGCGCGAACCGGGGTTGTTAGCGGGATTAGAAACGGTAAGTGTACCATAATTACCGAGTTGATTGATGCCCTGATTCCCTTTCATCCAAGTCCATTGATTTGATGGAACATCATACAACCACAAATCATCCAAATATCCAAAACTACCGGCACTGGCATAACCATCTCCGCCGTACATCCAAAAATTACCGGTCACATCTAACCAAGAGGCCGAGAAACGGCGGGCTCCGGGTTGATTGGCCGGATCGGCTGTGTTTTGTGTGCCGTAATTACCGTATTTATTAGCAATGGTGTCACCACCCATCCAGGTCCATTGATAGTTACTATAATTAAACTTCCATAAGTCGTTTAAATATCCGGGTACGCCATTCACGCCATCGTAACCAAAGCCACCGTAAAGCCAAAAGTTTCCACTTTGGTCGGTCCACGTAACCGGACTATATCGGCCGCCCGGTTGAATAGCAGGCGACATGAGCAGTTTAGTACCGTAATTACCATTTTGAATATAAGTATCACTGCCATTCATCCAAATCCATTCGTTGGTGCTAACGGTATACATCCATAAATCGTTGAGTTGGCCAACGTTTCCGTAGGCATCGTGACCAAAACCACCAAAGAGCCAAAAGTTTCCTGCGTTATCTACCCAAGTTGCAGCGGCTTCGCGAGCACCGGGTTTATTGGAGGAAGCGGGGGTACCGATACTTCCATAATTACCTATTAAATCTTTTACATTATCACCTTTTACCCAAGTCCATTCGTTGGTTTGAACACTGTATTTCCAAAGGTCGCTTAAGAAACCGAAATTTGATGTCGCATCAAAACCATAACCACCAAAGAGCCAGAGTCCGCCATTGGCGTCGGTCCAGGTTGAGGGTGCTTCGCGCGAACCGGGTTTGTTGCTGACGGAAGATGTTCCTAAAGTGCCGTAAACACTGACTTGCGAAATAAATTTATCGCCTTTTTTCCAGGTGTAATTTTGCGCCAATCCATTGTGAACTATAAGAAGAAGGAGAGCAATATAGCCATAGTTGGATTTTTTCATGATTAATTTTCTACGATGAGTTTTCCTTTACTGCTGCTCTTACCATTTTGCATCAGTATATAATAATAACAACCTGATCGAAGTTGAGTGTTTATGAAAGACTCTGCTGTACTTATTTTTTGTTCTTGCACCTTTTCTCCTAAGTTATTAAAAATCAAAAGTTCAGCTTCACTCGATTCGTTTTCTAATTTAATCACAAAATTACCTTGGTTTGGATTTGGATAAAGAACCGTACTTCCAAAATTGTTTGTATTCGAAGAAATACCTGTGCATGCTTGAACCGTTTCGGTAAAGGCAAAGGTGTAGCTGCAACTGTTGTTGTCGCTGGTAGTTACCGAATAGGTGGTTGTTTGATTGGGTTTAATGAGCAGGTAGCTGGTTGTAGCCGTGTTTAAACTCCACAAATAATTGGTTGAACCTACTACGGTAAGAGAAGTTGATTCGCCGGCACAGATCACACTGTCGGCACTGGTTATGGTAAGCGTTATAGGAGCAATAAAACAATTGGTGTATTTCCAAAGGTCATTTAATCCGCCCGGTGTTAAACCGCTTGGGTAGCCACTGCCACCTAAGAACCACAGATTACTGTTGCCATCCATCCAACTTACCGAACCACGACGGCCGCCCGGAATATTGGTAAATGCTGAAACACCGATGGTACCGTTATTGCCGGCTTGATTAGTAATGGTACTGCCGCGCACCCAAGTCCATTCGTTGCTTGTAATCGAATATTTCCAAAGGTCATTTAATTTACCGGTCGTTAAGCCTATTGTTGGTAAACCCTCGCCACCAAGTAACCAGAGGGTGCCGATTGCATCAACCCAAGTAATCGCATCAGAGCGTCCACCAGGCAAGTTAATCGGTGATGCTATACCCTGCAAACCGTAAGTGCCATTTTGAAATTGGTTAGTCGACCCTTTTATCCAGGTCCAAGCATTTGTAAGTGGGTCAAATTTCCAAAGGTCACTTAATGGACCGGCAGTTGGTGCCATGACATCATAACCATCACCACCCATGAGCCAGAAATTTCCGGCGGCATCGCGCCAAGTTTGTGAGTAGGAGCGACCTCCGGGCATATTAGCCGGATTAGGAACACCAAGGCTGCCATAAGTGCCATTTTGATTGGAGATGTTTGAACCATTCATCCACGTCCACTCATTAATACCTATATTATATTTCCATAAATCGTTTAACGATCCAATGCTTACTGAATTGGTGGTATTACCAATACCACCAAACATCCAAAGATTGCCGCTGCCATCGGCCCATGATTTGGCGCCGTAGCGTGAACCCGGCATATTTGAAGGAGAAGAAATGCTGAGGGTGCCATAACTCGCCGCTTGATAATTGGTGTTAGCGCCACTTACCCAGGTCCATATGTTTGTTGTGATGTTATAACGCCATAAATCGTTTAACTGACCTAAACCGGTTGATACACCGTAACCATAGCCACCAAAGAGCCAAAGATTTCCGGAGTTGTCAGACCAGCCCGTTGCTGAAGATCTTCCACCTGGATTATTCGTAGCCGAGTTAACACCCTGTGTGCCATATGTACCGGGTTGTGCAATGATGTTAGCACCTTTTACCCATACCCATTGATTGGTTGAAGGCGTATATTTCCAAAGGTCGTTGAGGTAACCGGAGTTACCAATAAAATCGCGACCACTTCCTCCAAATAACCAAAAGTTACCCGAGGCATCGGTCCAGGAAACTGCGCTGGTGCGTGCTCCGGGATTATTAGCAGCTACACTAATTCCTATGTTACCATAAACGCCGGTTTGATCAACCAAATTACTTCCTTTAATCCAAGTAAAGTTTTGAGCTTCAAAGGAAGAGATTAGGATAAAATTAAATAGGACAATTAAGTGGAGTAAATTTTTTCTCATACACGTGATTTTGAATTTATATACGAATGTATGAAAATTCAAGTAGTTGATGAGCCTATCCTTAATTAAAATTACACATCAGGATGTTTATTCAATCATCCGTTTTTTTGAAACAAGTAGTTGATCGTTTTAAACTAATTTGATTACAAATATTCCAGCCGGTAATACTGGTTCGCGTGACGATTTTGCTTCTTGAATCGAAGCATCACCTAAGCTGCCAAATTGTAACTGAGTATAACTTCCTTTTAACAAAATCTGAATAAACCCCCGAATGAATTTTTAGATGAAGTATAAGCCATTAAATACTAGTTAATGAAGGACTTAACTATTTGCTGTTTAAAACAGGTGATATAAATATAAAATGAGGCTTAAAAAGGCCTCTAATTTTATAAGACCATATGTTTTATTATTAACTAAAAAATCAACATCATGAAAAAACAGCTTACACTCATGGCACTTGCTTTTGGAATTACGGGGGCAATGGCACAAGATCTTACATCAAAAAAAGGAGAACAGTATTTGCCGGAGGCCAAAGATTGGTGTGTTGGCATTGATGCAAATCCCTTTTTGAATTATGCCGGAAATTTTTTCGGAAAAACCTCGCCGAATGCAGCACCAACTTTTAGTTTTTTAAATAGCAATCAAGCCGTTGTGGGTAAGTACTTTGTCGATGCAGAAACAGCATACAGAAGTAGTTTACGTATAGGTTATGGCAGTAATACGCAGAGGCAAATGGTAACCGATCGTTTTGCAGCTGGCATCCCAACTGGTGTTCCAAACAATTACCCTACGCTTAATGCTCAGAAAGAAAACAGTTGGAAACATTCATCTTCAACCGTTGGTTTATCGGTTGGTTTGGAAAAACGCAGAGGTAAAACCCGTTTACAAGGTTACTATGGTGGAGAAATAGGATTTTATATTTCTTCTTCCAAAGATAAATTTACCTACGGGAACAAATTAAATCCATTTAATTCGGTTAGCACCAATACAGCTAATCCGGTTGTGACTGTTACAAATGCTGATAATTTTTCTGGCGCAAATAATATCATTACAGTAAATACAGCAGGCACACCAACAGGTCGAATTACAGAACGTAAAAACGGTTCTACTTTTTCTTTCGGTTTGCGTGGTTTTATTGGCGTAGAGTATTTTATTTTGCCTAAAATTAGTTTGGGTGGCGAATTTGGTTAGGCATTGGGTTTATCAACTCAGGGCAAATCAACTTCTAAAGTTGAATCAATAGGTAATACTGGCGGCACTTCCGGAGATACGATTGGTACAACTACTATCGAATCTGCTAAAAATGGTTCGTTTAAAATTGATACCGATAATTTAAATTCTGTTTTCGGACCTTCCGGCTCTATCCGTTTAAACTTCCATTTCTAAAAGTTGATGCAATAAAAAAGCCTTCCGCAACACGGAAGGCTTTTTATGTTTTATTGAATCTTGTTTTAATCAACCCATTCAGCTATAAACAAATTAGTGTCACGGGTACCGCCATTGTTGCGGTTAGAAGAGAAGATGAGTTTTTTACCATCGGGCGAAAACATGGGAAAGGCATTGAACATACTTTGATTGGTAATCTGTTCTAAGCCACTGCCGTCTTCATTCACCATAAACAACTGAAAGTCGTAACCTTTTTTACTGTGATGATTACTTGAGAAAATTATTTTTTTTCCGTTCGGATGATAAAAGGGAGCCCAATTGGCTTTGCCTAAATGGGTAACTTGTTTCAGATCCGATCCATCCACATTACAGGTATAAATTTCCATGGTGGTTGGGGCAACTAATCCCTGAGCCAACAATTCTTTGTATTCTTTTACATCGGCTTCTTCGGTTGGGCGGGATGCTCTGAATACCAAACGTTTTCCATCCGGCGAAAAGAAAGCGCCGCCATCATAACCCAAACCATTGGTAATTTGTTTTTGATTTTTACCATCACTATCCATGGTCCATAATTCTAAATCGCCACTACGATCACTGGTAAATACAATCTTATCTCCCTTTGGCGATACCGTTGCCTCGGCATCATAACCTTCACTGTTCGTAAGTTGTTTGGTGATTTTTCCTTTAAGGTCTGAAACATAAATATCAAACGATTTGTATACGGCCCAGAGGTATTTTCCTTTAATAACAGGGGTAGGGGGACATTCATCGCCGGCTTTATAAGTGGAAGCATATAAAATATGTTTGCCATCTTTTAAGAAAAAGCTGCACGTAGTTCGTCCTTTTCCTGAACTAATCATTGGCGGTTTATAGGTAGAGTCGGCCGCTGCTTTTTTTAAATCGAGATTAAATATTTGATCGCATTTAAGTCCCCATGCGGCATTATTACTTTGAAAAGAGGCGAATTTGCCATCGAAACTAAAATAGGCTTCGGCATTATCTCCACCATGGGTAAGCATGGTGAGGTTTTTAAAATGATTTTCGGCTTGCGAAAAAAAGCTTTGTGTGATTAAAATACTTGCTGTTAATAAATACGAACGCATGGAGAGGATGTTGTTTTGGTTTTAAATAGACTATAGTTAAAAACCCATAAAAGTAAGATTTATAGAATGAATATTAGTTACATTTGTAAACTATTTTATCTGATAACTATCATAAGCTTTGAAGGAAGTACTCGACATACCGGTGGGCACCAAGGCCCTCATTTTATCAAAACTATATTATGGGGTGCTTTCTAAAAACCTCGAAAGTCTTGATATTGAACGCTATTATTCGGTTCTTCATTATTTGCATTATCACAATGGCGCTAGTCAACAAAGTATCTGCAACAAGCTAGCCATTGATAAAACGGCCATGGTTAAGGTTATTGATTATTTAATTAAAGCCGATTACGTGGAGCGCAAAGTTAATCCGGCCGACCGACGCGAGCACTTTGTAACGCTGAGTAAAAAAGGAATTAAACAAACCGAATTGGTGGTGAAGGCGTTTGAGGCTTTGGATAAGGAATTGTTTCACGGCATATTAAAAGAAGAAAAAGACAATTTTTTAAAAACACTTCATAAACTCACCATTAACTTGAGTGATTTGCCATCAGACGATTTGTTTTTTAATTACACAAAAACCATCCATCATAAATAGCTTACTAATTAGTTCTTATACATCTCATGAAAAAAACACCAAACTGGATTATTGTCATTATCATCTTGGCACTTCTTATAGCTTCTAAATATGTTTTCTTTGCTAAAAAGGAAGAAAAACCGGCGGCTAATCTGGCCAAGAATGCTGCTCCGGTGGCGGTGAATTATTATGTCACCAAAAACATCCCTTTTAGTAACGATGTGTTTACTACCGGTAAAGTTGGAGCCCTCAATCAAATTGATCTTTTACCCGAAATTAGCGGAAAAGTGATTAGCATTTATTTTAAAGAAGGTGAAACCGTAGCCAAAGGAACTTTGTTGGTGAAATTAAATGATGCTGATTTACAAGCTCAACTCTTAAAAATTATAACCCAACTAAAATTAGCTGATCAGAAATTACAACGTTTGAATAAATTACTTAATATTAAGGGGGTGAGTCAGGAGGAGTATGACATGCAGGACAATGAACGCTCAACGCTTAAAGCCGATGAAGCCTTTACTAGTGCTCAAATTGCTAAAACAAACATCGTTGCTCCCTTTAGTGGTGTGGTTGGTTTAAAAAACATTAGTGAAGGCTCGTTTGTAAATGCCAGCACACCCATTGTTTCATTGGTGCAGTTAAAACCATTATACATTGAGTTTTCGGTGCCCGAAAAATATTCAGAACTGTTTAAAAAAGGCATTGATATTAAATTCAACAGTGATAATAATCAAGAATCCAAATCGTATAAGGCCAGCATTTATGCGATTGAACCAAGGGTGGATGAAACCACCAAAACCATTCGAGCCAGGGCTTTATACAGTGGTGAACAAAATTTTTATCCCGGAAGTTTTGTGAAAGTTTTTGTGAATTTAGGTGAAACCGCCAATGCCTTAATGGTGCCCACCCAGTGTGTGATACCAACCTTAAAAGGGCAAAAATTATTTATTTGCAAAAATGGCATTGCTGTTGAAACGCAGGTAAAAATTGGCGTTCGGAACGATCAAAAAATTCAGATTCTAGAAGGGATCGCCTTAGGAGATACTGTCATTACTACCGGTTTATTCTCGGTAAAAAAAGATTCGAAACTCAACTTATTAAAACAAATTAGCAACTAATGGATATCGCCTCACTTAGCGTAAAGCGCCCGGTTTTAGCCATTGTCATGTCGATAGTCATAGTGCTATTTGGACTCATTGGTTATAACTATTTGGGCGTACGCGAATTTCCTTCCATCGATCCGCCGGTAATTACCGTACGTACCAATTACACCGGTGCCAGTGCCGATGTGATTCAATCACAAATAACAGAACCCCTCGAAAAAGCCATTAATGGTATCGATGGCATTCGTTCTATTTCGGCTTCTTCCAATCAGGGCTCAAGTATTATTACGGTTGAATTTAATTTAAGTTCAAACCTGGAAGCTGCGGCCAACGACGTGCGTGACAAAGTATCACAAGCCCTGCGCCAGTTGCCCCAGGATGTGGATGCACCGCCCGTAGTTTCAAAGGCCGATGCCAACTCTGAGGCGATTATTTCGATGACCCTTTTAAGTGATACCCGTTCATTATTAGAAGTGAGTGATTATGCCGAAAATGTGATCGCACAAAATTTACAAACTATTTCCGGGGTGAGTCTGGTTCAAATATGGGGGCAACGTCGTTTCTCGATGCGCATCCGTTTAATGCCCGATAAATTAGCTGCTTATAACCTTACACCGCTTGATGTAAAACTAGCTTTAGCCCGTGAGAATGTGGATTTACCTTCGGGAAAAATTGCCGGTAATGCCACTGAATTAACAGTAAACACCATTGGCCGCTTATCTACCGTGCCCGAATTTGAAACCATGATTGTAAAAGAAAATGCCAATAACATTGTGCGTTTACGCGATGTGGCTTTGGTTGAATTAGGAGCCGAAAATGAAGAAACCATTTTAAAAGACAGCGGCATTCCCATGGTGGGATTGGCTTTGGTGCCACAACCCGGAGCAAATTACATCGATATTTCGAATGAGTTTTACAAACGTTACGAGGTACTGAAAAAAGAATTACCCAAAGATTATACCATTAACATTGCCCTCGATAATACCCGCTTTATTAAAAAATCAATTGTTGAGGTAAAGGAAACACTCATCATTGCTTTATTGCTGGTTATTCTCATCATCTTTTTATTTTTTCGCGATTGGGTTATTGCTTTCCGTCCACTCATGGATATTCCGGTTTCATTGATCGGCGCTTTCTTTATTATGTATGTGATGGGTTATTCCATTAATGTGTTAACGCTTTTGGCCATTGTGCTGGCAACGGGTTTAGTGGTCGATGATGGCATAGTAGTGACTGAAAATATTTTTAAGAAAATTGAACGGGGCATGAATCCCCACGATGCCGCCATAGAAGGTACCAGGGAGATTTATTCGGCGGTTATTATTACATCACTCACCTTGGCCGCCGTGTTTATGCCGGTTATTTTTTTAGAAGGTTTTGTTGGACGTTTATTCAGAGAGTTTGGTGTGGTATTGGCCGGTGCTGTTTTGATTTCAGCCTTTGTATCACTCACCTTAACACCCATGCTCAATGCAAAATTAGTGCGTAAAGACCCCACTAAAAAAAGCCGGTTTTATAACTGGTCCGAACCCTTTTTTGCAGGTTTGGATGCTTGGTTTAAAATCAACATTACCCGTTTTTTAGAAAAACGCTGGTGGGCTATTATCATTTTAGTGGGTTCTGTTTTTGCCATTTTCTTTTTCGGCTCGCAATTAAAATCCGAATTATCTCCGCTTGAAGATCGTAATTGGTTGAGGTTAACCTTTACCGGACCCGAAGGAACGTCATTTGAAGCAACCGATGCACTGGTTGACAGGCTTTCGGCATTTGTGACCGATTCGGTACCTGAGAAAAAAGTTTGTTTAACGGTTACGGCTCCGGGCTTTGCCGGTTCGGGCGCTGTGAATACCGGGTTTGTGCGTTTAGCCTTAAGTGATGCCGGTGAACGTAAACGCTCGCAAACACAAATTGCAGCTTATATCAATAAAAATTTAGGTTTGTTTCCCGAAGGTAAAGTATTTGTAATTCAAGAGCAATCCATCTCTTCGGGTGGAGGTCCGCGTGGTGGCTTGCCGGTGCAATTTGTTTTACAAACGCAGGACTTTAATAAACTCCGCGAAAAACTCCCTCAATTTTTAGAATTAGCGAATAAAAATCCAACCTTCCAAGGCGTGGATGCCAATTTAAAATTTAACAAACCCGAACTTGAAATTGAAATTAAGCGCGATAAAGCAAAAACCATGGGTGTGTCTATTGCCGATGTGGCGCAAACCATTCAATTGGCTTTAAGCGGTCAACGTTTTGGGTATTTTATTAATGGCGATAAACAGTATCAGGTGTTGGGTCAGGTTAATCGTGAGAACCGCGATAATCCAGATGATATAAAAGAACTGTATGTAAGAAATGATAAGGGTGAAATGATTCAATTAGATAATGTGATCAGCATTGTTGAACGCAGTAGTCCGCCTCAGCTGTATCACTACAACCGTTATCAGTCGGCCACGGTTTCGGCTGGTTTGGCCCCCGGTAAAACCATTGGTGATGGGATTGATGCGATGAATAAAATTGCCAAACAGGTGTTGGATGATAGCTTTACAACGTCATTAACAGGTGCTTCCCGCGATTTCTCAGAAAGTTCTTCAAACATTTTATTTGCCTTTGTATTGGCACTTATTTTAATTTATTTATTACTCTCGGCACAGTTTGAAAGTTTTGTGGAGCCTTTTATCATCATGCTAACGGTACCAATGGCCTTATCGGGAGCGGTGTTCTCGCTGTGGTATTTTAATCAGACCTTAAATATTTTTAGTCAAATTGGGATGATCATGCTAATTGGTTTGGTGACAAAAAACGGAATCTTAATAATTGAATTTGCGAATCAGTTACGTGAAAAAGGTTTGAATGTAAGAGACGCATTAATTGAAGCAACCACTGCACGGATGCGTCCTATTTTAATGACCAGTTTAGCAACGGTGTTAGGCGCTTTACCCATTGCCTTGGCTTTAGGAGCGGGTTCTAAAAGTCGCATGGGCATGGGTATTGTAATTATTGGTGGCTTATTATTATCCATGGTATTAACCTTGTTTGTTATTCCTGCTATTTATTCATTTCTGGTAAGAGACAAAAAAAATGATCAAAAACATGTATAACTATTTTCTTCTTTTTATAGGCATTTGTAATTCACTAATTGCTCAAGAATTTATGAGTCAGGAAGATGCTGTTAAGACCGGTCTCGAAAAAAATTACGCGGTGCTTATTGTAAAAAACCAACAGGCCATCACGAAAGCTCAGAATAACCTGGGAGCAGCGGGCATGTCGCCCAGTGTTACTTTAAATGGCAATTTAAACCTGGCCAGTTTAAACTCACATCAAGAATTTAATACCGGTGTGGTACAAGATCGTGCGGGGGCAAAAACCAATAACAGTGGGGCCTCTATTAATGCAGCATGGAATGTGTTTGATGGAATGCGCATGTTT
>CANKBS010000039.1 GCA_947480015.1 Sphingobacteriaceae bacterium | reverse complement strand
TCTTACGTTTAATATCCTTGATTAAAC
The DNA here is from genome assembly GCA_947480015.1 of Sphingobacteriaceae bacterium. GTDB lineage: Bacteria > Bacteroidota > Bacteroidia > B-17B0 > Aurantibacillaceae > Aurantibacillus. The sequence goes on along the minus strand of CANKBS010000039.1, from coordinate 26,644 downwards.
TCTGAGCTGTTTTCTTGTTTGGATTCGTTTCCATTTTCTTATTGTTTTACATTGGTTAAACTTAAGAAAATGTCTCTTTGTTTTTATATTAAATCAGTACACTTTGGTTTGAAACGCTACATACCAACCAATTACATTTGTACCGGTAGCCGTCGCTGTTAATGCAAAGGAGGCAGAGCTTACACAACCGGCAATGGTTACACCCGAAACGGCAGGGGGTGCCGGCGTGACGCATTGAGCGCTTAAAGTGTTTGCCGAAGCGCAAAGGAGTAACAAGGCAAATAAATTTTTTAAGTGTTTGTTTTTCATGGCCTGGGGGTTTTAAAAAATTAATTGGGGACGTTCATATAAAATTATTATAAATTAAATTAAGACGCACTTTTTTTTCTGTTAAAATTTTTAGAAATTGGAAAAGAAAGAGAAGGTATCCGTTTAAAGCAAATTTTTTTGATATAAAACTATCAGCTGAAAGTTAGGCCGTTTGGCGATTTAAAGACTACTAAATGCATTTAATAAACTAGCTTTTCAACGGGTGAAAGCGGATTACAAATTCTGGTATTAAAGTTTATACTGCAGAAAAAATCCCACATAACAAACAACAATAAATACATCAACTAACCGTTATAATAAAAGCCTTTCCAATAAAAGAGTTGCAGGCGCTTGAGCATACCTTGTTGATGAAATATTTCCTTTTACTGATTCTTTGTTCCATAAACTTTGGCCTCTTTGCGCAGGCCACGGTAGATGGGCGATGGCATGTAGAATGTGGGGCCAGCACAGCTTCTTTTCAAAATACACCCAGTTTAAATCTCAGAGCCATTTCGCCTTACTTTAAATGGTCAGATTACGACTTAACGGAAGAAGAAGAAAAACATGCCGAGAGATTTAAGAACATGCGTATTATGGTTGAATTAATTTATAAGGCGCCCATAAAAGTGTTATGCACAGGTGTTAATGTGCAGTACCGTTTTTTAAAACGCAAACGACTTAGTTTGGATATTTACGGAGGCATGAAGTTTTTTATATTACCCGGAAGTGATTTTGCCAATGTCCACCCCTTGCAAACAAGTAAGGAAATTTGGTATTTTAATCTTGGACTTTTGTGTCAGCTTAGGTTGGGTATCCTCTCACCCTTTGTTGATATTGGTGGCGATGGCATTCTCACCATTGGCACCGAATTGGATCTGCATGCCATTCACAGCAAACCCAAAAAGCGTTACAATTTAAATAAGGTGCCGGTTTATCAGTAAAAAAACAAGACTGACAACGTGTATTAAAAATCGAAGCCAAATCAACTAACAGAAAAAAAGTTACATTTTCTCCACCTCAAATTCTATTCTTTTTTCTAAACTTTGATGGCAAACTAAAACCTTAATGATAAACACTAAAACTTTTATTACAAATTGTTGAGTTCTCAGACTGGATTTGAATAAAATAAATGCCAGACTTAAGGTCGTTTGTTTTGAGTTCAACGTTTTTATTTTTAAACAGTATTTTTTCTGTTTGAAAAAGTTTTCCTTCTGAAGTATAAACTGAAAGTCGGTAAGTATAATTTTCAATCGCCTCATTGAAATTAATTAGCAGATAATCTTGTGCCGGATTCGGATAGAGATTAATGGTGTTTTCTAAAGTAGAATTTTTTATACCCAAACATTTTGAAACAAATACACTTAAGGTCTTGGTACTTGAACACAGGTTAAGACTATTCGTGCCAATAACCGTATAACTAGTTGTAACACTTGGCGAAATGGATACAGAATTACTTGTGGCGGAATTACTCCAACTATAGGTGTCTGCACCACTTGCAGAAAGACTGGTTGTAGCGCCCACGCATATTGTTAAGTTGCCTGCAACTGTAATACTGGGAGATGGCAATGAATTGACCTGAATTGTTTTGCTGATACTGCATTGGTTAATTAGATCATTAACTAAAACAGTATAAACGCCTGGATTAATTCCACTTACTGAAGCTACTGTTTGTGAACCGGGACTCCACAAATAAGTGTAGTTGCCAGAACCTCCACTAACACTAACATTTACACTTGCAGTGCTGCATGAAATTGTTGAGTTTACCGTGCTGAGAACAGTTGTGATTGGTGCCGCAATGTTTGTTGTAATGGTACTCACACAGTTACCACCATTGGTTTGAATCTGAATCGTATAAACACCCGGACTTAAATAATAAGCCACAGAATTTGATTGTGCGCTTGGTAACCAGGTATATGAGTAAGCACCAGTACCCGCACCAAGTGAGACAGCAACAGTTGCTGTTCCTAAACCTGAACAAGTTGCGGAAGCTGAATTAACGCTAAAGCTGGGTGTTTGCATGCTAATGACTTGATAAATGGTATCCGGAGCACAACTGGCGTAACTCATTACCAATCTTACCGTGTAAGTGCCGGCCGAACTATAATTATGTACCGGTATAAGAAGTGTGGAAGTATTTGCCGGACCGGAAGCCGGTTCACCGAACAACCAGTTTACACTGCTTACAGAATAAGCATAGGCCGCACAATTACTAGTACTATTTATAGCATAAGCCGGAGGACTAAAAGTAGCTGTAAAACAACTTAAATCCTGCACATAACTAAAGGGAGATTTTATAAGTGTACTCACAAAATTAGGCAAACCAATTTCACAGTAATTAGGCGCAATGGATTGGCCAATATTTATAAAATTACAGGCAGCACCTGCAATGTTTGGGTTATTAATTATACTTAAATAGGATGATGGTGCTCTTGAAATGTATATTTTACCATTGGTTGCGCGAAGAAGGGTTAAGAAGGATGTATCGGAAACCGCAATGGTATATTGTGATGCAATAATAGCAGAAGGACTGCCTGCACATAAATTCCATTGGAGTAATTTCATATGTGGACCGGCTGCTGAAGAAGAATATAGCTTAGTGCAGTCAGGAGAATATTCACAATCATATACATTTGGCACTATGCTCATACTGAATGAGTAACTAAGTTGCCCTGTAGAATTATTAAAATCGTAAAGTTCAAGAAAGCCATAAATTCCACTTCCAATACCATTAATTGCACTACATAATTTTTTTCCATTTGGTGAAAATTTCATGCATCCTGACATTCCACTTGTAGCATATGGCGCCCCTGAAGGTGAGATAACTGCTGTTGTTGTAACTCCTGTTGACGTTACCAAATAGGCCCGGAAATTTGTAGAATTAAAATCATGAATTACCACCCAACTATCTGTACCGTTACAATGGGTAGTGGCTGCTAATTTTTCTGTGCAGGCTGCTGTATATATTGGAAAATTTTTCACCGTAACCGAGCCCATACCGGCAGCAAGGCTCATATTAACAATAGAATAACGCAAGCCGGTATTGGTGAGTTGATCAAGCGTAAAAACAAAATAAATATTTGATGAGCCGGGTTGTTTAATAATTATGGACGATTGTGAACTTGAGGGTCCACCCAGCAAACCCCAACCATTTGCCATTACCTGATGTATTTGATTAAAAATGGTATCGCCACGGGTATAAAATAATAAATTTCCGTTGGCGTCGGCTATGCTTGCACAGCCCTCGGTTGCATGCATGGCACTGTTGTTTAAAATGCTTGGTGGATTGGTATTAAAATTAAGTCCGGCCTTATTCCCAAAATACCAGATCTTAGTTTCATTTTGCGAAAAATTTAAAAAAGAAGTACTTAATAGAATGTAGGTGAGTAAAGTTTTTAGTCGAGTATTCATGGGATTTGAGATTGGATAAATAAATTTAAATCTATTTTCTCAAAAAAAAGATTAGGATATATATATATATATATATAAATTCGAAGTTCTTAATCCCCAAAAATCCAAATCATGAAAAAAAAATCAACACCCATGTTTGCACTTTTAGCAGTTATTATTGCATTAAGTGTTTGGCCGAAAGTATTGTCGGCTCAATTTAGTTGTCCTTATAAAATTAAAAACAGCACGTCAACTTGCACTCTTCAGGTTGCGTGGGAAGTAGATGGTGTTACCTGTCAAGATATCGGCTCAAACTGCACTGGCACGGTTTCCATTAACCCCGGCACTACATTTGTTTTACCTAACACTTGTTGCCCGCCAGCTGGGGCCGACGTGTATGTAATTGTCTTAAATTGGTGGGATGGCTCGGGTTGGTCCCCTGTTAATCAAACACAAGGTGTAAATGGCAATTTGCCCTGTCCAAATCCAACTGATCCCACTCCTTACAGCAGTGGCACTCCGTCATCTTCAAGCGCTTGTCAGGCTTTAATTCAGGCGCAATGGTATACAACTTATACAGATATTTATTAAAGGGTACTAATGAAATCAATCGAAGGTTGCCTTTTTTCGGCAACCTTTTTTATTTTTTACAGATTAGAAATTACATCAAAGACTCTTTTTATCAGACCAATTTATTTTATCATTCCAAACATTTGCAGATAGAGCTGAAAAATGACAGGGCGTCAATAGTGCAAAACTTTATTTAGAATTTAAATGAAATAAGCGAATTAGTTCAGACAAATAGATTTTCTCTCTTACATTTCAGTAACCTTGGGCTGCGTTTTTGTCTCCACTTCGGGGTCAATGCTATTTTCAATCTTAATGCCTTTTTTGCTGAAGTACTCGCTGCATTTATATAAACTCATACCGGCTTCTTTTGAGCCGGCTTCAAAAGCTTTTAGTAAACAATCGCAGGCTTTGTCCATGGGTTTTTTAGTAGCAAGTAGTGAGGCTAATGCATATAATACTTCAGCGTTTTGCGGATCGTTCACTAACACTTTATTAAAATAAGTCTCTGCATTTTTAGTTTGTTTCTGCATCAGATATATAAAACCAATAGAACTTAAAGCAGAAGTAAAGGAGGGATCTTTGGCTTCCACCTTTTTGTATTCACTTAAGGAACCCAGAGTATCACCCTTTCTGAATTTGAGTTGGCCCAGCAAACAGGCAGCTGTTAGGTCGTTGGTATCGAGGGCAATGAATTGATGAATGTCGAATGATTCGGAAATGGTGTCTTTTAATTTACGGTACAGATCAATTCTGAAACGCCAGTATTTTTTTTCTACACCGTTAATGGCAATGGCTTTATGAATTTGATTCAGGGCCGAATCGTTGAGTTCAAGCGCCGCATAACAAGAACCTTTCATGTAAAATAATTCGGGATTGCCTGATTCGTATGTTTCAGAAACGTTCAACAAAGCCAAAGCCTCACTGTATTTACCTAATTTGTATTTGATCTGAATGCGTTTGGTCATTAGTTCCTTATCATCGGGACGCCATTGAAAGAGACCCAATACCGAATCGGCTTTTTCGTAAACATGTTTGCCCACGTATTCGTTTACTTTTAAAAGTACCGAGTCGCGGGTTTTTGGAGAAATGTCCTGCTCGGTATATTCAGGATCGCAGGAACATAAAAACAAACAAGAAAAAAGGATGATAAAGAGTGCTTTCATTTATAAATTCAAAGAGACTATTAATGGATGATAAATTTTATTCTAAACTACGGGATTTTTTAATGTCTGTCAAGGTTTATACTATTAATTACAGATTGCAGATTGAGGCTAAGGCTAAGGTTGAGGTTAAGGCTAAGGCTAAGGTTGAGGTTAAGGTTGAGGCTAAGGTTGAGGCTAAGGTTGAGGTTAAGGTTAAGGTTAAGGTTGAGGCTAAGGCTAAGGTAGAGGTTGAGGCTAAGGTTGAGGTAAAGGTTGAGGCTAAGGCTAAGGAAGAGTCAACGACTAAACAAAAACATTAAGAACTAAAAACTAAACACTAATAACTCTTCGCAAGCGAAGTAAAAATCTGCCACCATCTGGCTCTACCTTCGCTTTTACCTAATCGCACAATAATTAAATCTTTAGCGGGATTCACATAAATAAATTGTCCTAAATGTCCCTCTGCCATGAAATCCTGATTGGGTGTGGGAATCCACCACTGATAGCGGTAATAATCCACCGCACCTTCCGAAGTATCTAACTTGGTTGATTCTTCTACCCAGGCTTTAGAAACCAGTTGTTCACCATTCCAATTGCCTTTGTTTTTGTACAGACGTCCTAATTTTGCAAAGTCGCGGGCCCTCGCATTAATACAACAAAATGTTTTTTCGAGTCCGTTCTTTTTCTGATCAATGCTCCAGGTGGCGTCGTATTCCATGCCCAAAGGCGACCACAGTTTTTCCTGCAAATAGTTGCTTACACTTTTGTTTTTTAGAGCGCGTTCTAAAACAAGACCCAATACCTGGGTATTCCCACTTTTGTATTCGAATTTTTTTCCGGGCTCCGATTCCATTTTCATTTTTGATATAGCTTTGCGCAAATTGAGTCCGTAATAAAAAGAAGCCGCATCCCCAAAAGGATTGATATAACTCTCGTTGAACTTAATGCCGGATGTCATTTGCAACAAATGTTTGATCTTTACTTTTTCAAATCCCCTGGCTTTTAATTCGGGAATGTAATTGGTTATTGGCTCTTCTACCGATTGGATCAAATGTTCATCCAAAGCACAACCAATAAGCATAGACGTTACCGACTTAGCCATGGAAAAAGAGGCCACAATACTTTGCTCATCGTAACCTTTAAAATACTTTTCGTATTGAATGCTATCGTTTTTAATGATCAAAAATGCCACGGTATTATTCTGCTCCAGGTACTTGTCAAAGGTTACCGATTTATTTTTATCTACAGTAAGTGCTTTCGGACTTTTGGCGTTTAATGATTTATTAAAAATAAATTTAGTCTCAGCACTTTTTAAAGGTCGCGAAGCAAATATTTTGTAATCAGTAATGTTAGCAAAATTATAAAAGACAAAACGTCCGAATTGACAGCCATTGAAGAGCAAGAGCAGGGTCGTTAAAAGAAATCCGATACTAAGCGCCTTTACCTGTTTGATCATAGTTTTGTTTTTCGAGAAAATTATTAATCAAATATAAATTAATTTTAGAATTGGCAGGCTTATCTGACGCAGGAATTCCAAATCGGCAACGATGTTAAGGAAAACAAAATAAACATTTGTTAACAGAAGGACTTTTCCATGCATAAAAGAAATAAATAGCTTTAATAAAAATTAAGACAGATGCAAAGATCTACTTTATCCCTTGTTACCTTTACGATGATGCTTATTTTTGGTGTTCAGAACCTGACACTCCATGCCCAAGAAAATCTAAAATCAAATGCCTACATCGATCAGCTTTTTATTGCCGCCGAAACCATGGAAGCAACATCCTGCAAACCCGAATTTGCCGAAGAAGGACGATACGGAGCCATGTACCTCACAAAAAAAGGAAATATCATTGTAACGCTGAACAGTGAAAGAGAGAAAGAAGACACCATTCGTTATTACTGGGGCACCTATAGTTTAAGCAATTCAAAAATTATGTATCATTTAACGCATGAGTTTTATTATAAGGGCAAATGGGATGCCAGCTGGGAAGGCGAGCAGGCAGATTTCAGAAAAGGCAAATCGAGAAAAATTCCGGCTATTGATAAACTAGTTTATCGCACCAACTGCGACACCCTTTCATTTTTCAGACCTTATAAAAAGGAGGAAGTAAAAGAAGCCGCCGCAAGATTGAATGGTGCTATGCCTTACGGACTTTATTATTTCCCATATTACGAACCAAAAGAACAAAAGTTTTATCTTTGGTTTTTTAAGCAGGTGCCTGATTTGAAGAATTTGTGAAAGGAATGAGTTTTAACTGGAATTTATTTTAACATCTAAATCCATTCAGGTTTTATTTTTTATTTCATTAACAGTTTTTCTTCTGTTAATTAACAGTTTATTTTAAGTGTAGGCATCAAAATTGTCGTCATAGTATTGGGAGTGGATCAGTAAAATTTTCTCCCTTGTACTAAAACGATGCTCATGGACAATAAACTGAATTTTAACGGCCCGGCTTTATTAACCGGCAAAATAGTGGTGAAGTTTTTTGGTAAATTTTCAAAATTCGAACACGTGGCTTTTTATCTGGTGACAAAGAGCGGGGCTTATATCATTCAATTGCGTGGCGAAGAATTTTTAAATGCTGTTAACTTAAGAAATCTAGATAATAAAATTGTTCTGGTAAAAGGCATCGTGAAAAACTACTCAGTTTTTGCAAGTACCATTGTTGAGATCGGAACCGTGATTTGGTAATTAGATAGTAGAAAATCAGCCTAATTAGGATTTTCTAAAAGACACATTATTCAATTTGAAAAAAGCGAACAAAAAAAAACAGGCCTTAAATCCATTACGAATTGCGGCCTGCTTAAAATTTATAATAAAAACTAAATGCTTAAATCAATCCTTCCATTTTAAGGTTTTCATCTGCTTCTTCCAAATAATTAATGCCCGAAAAACCAAATCCAAATAAATTTAAGAAGTCGGCTTTGTAACCATTTAGATCACCAATGGCAGGAAGGGTTTCGGTAGTTGCCTGGATCCAAAGATCAGCCACTTTACTTTGCACATCTTCACGCATTTCCCAATCGTCAACACGGATGCGTCCCTTTTCATCAACAGGAATAGTTTTGCCGGTATACAAACGCTCGGCATACAAACGCTGAATTTGTTCGATGCAACCTTCGTGAATGTTTTTTTCTTTCATGGTTTTGTACAACAATGAAATATAAAGTGGAATAACCGGAATGGCAGAACTGGCTTGTGTTACCAAAGCCTTGTTGACCGATACAAAAGCTTTGCCATGTACGGCTTTTAATTTATCGGTAATTTTAAATGCCGTAGCTTCCAGATGATCTTTGGCCATACCTATGGTTCCCTTGCGGTATACGGCTTCGGTTAAACCTGGTCCAATATACGAGTAAGCAACGGTCATGGCATTGTCGGCCAACACACCGGCTTTTAATAAGTCGTCCATCCACATTTCCCAATCTTCGCCGCCCATTACGGCAATGGTATTGGCTATGTCTTCTTCGTTGCAGGGTTCAATAGTAATGTTAGAAACCACGCCCGAGTGAAAATCAACGGTTTTATTGGTAAAGGATTGACCGATTGGTTTTAATACCGAACGGTGTAACACGCCCGTTACCGGATGGGTGCGAACCGGCGAGGCTAAGCTATAAATAACCAAATCAATTTTTCCGAGATCATTTTTAATTGCATCAATTGTTTTTGTTTTTACTTCTTTAGAGAAAGCATCGCCATTAATACTGCTGGCATAGAGACCGGCTTTTTTAGCTTCATTTTGAAAAGCCACCGAATTGTACCAGCCCGGTGAAGCTGTTTTACCTTCAGAAGGTTCTTTTTCAAAAAACACGCCAATGGTTGCGGCGTTTGATCCAAATGCAGAGGTGATGCGTGAAGCAAGACCAAAGCCGGTGGAAGCACCGATCACCAAAACTTTTTTAGGGCCATTAATGACACCTTTCGATTTTACATACTCTATTTGTTGCTGCACACTTTTTTCACAACCTTTAGGATGTGATGTCAAACAAATAAATCCTCTCATGCGTGGTTCAATTACCATACTCATAGCTGTCTGTGTTTAATTTTTATTGTTTTTTTCTTTGGCCTCCGGAAATTTTTTCAGAGAAAAGGTCTCCAAATGAGTCTTCGGCCTGTTTTTGCTTTTTTTCAAATATACATGAAAATTTTAGTCATTTTATACCTGCTTTTAAACCTTATTAAATAAGCATTTGGAATATTTTTTTATTAAATTTATGTATGCGATTTAAAACCAATTTAGTGCTGCCGATCTGCCTCTTCATAGGGCTCGGTCACAGTGCTCTGAAAGCTCAGCTGCCCGGCTGCCAGAGCGGTAAACAGGCTCAAACACAGGCTTCCATGTATTATTGCGCCGAAAATCACCGGAGCGATACCTTTGATGTACTCAAATACACCATTAATCTCAGCATTGGTAATAGCTCCAACCATTTAATTAGGGGTAATACACAAATACGCTTTGCTCCTAAATTAAATAACCGTAACTACATTCGCTTCGATTTGCTTAAACTCACCATCGATTCGGTAAAGGAAAATACTAGTTTGCGCACCTATACTTACAACGATACCATCTTAAAGGTCAATTTTGCAAGTCCGAAAAATACCGTCGACACTTCTATCATTACTGTTTACTACAAAGGCGTGCCTCAAATAGATGCCACCGGCTGGGGCGGATTTTATTTTGACAATACCCAATCGGCCGAATATGCCTATAACCTGGGTGTGGGCTTTGGGGCCAAGCCACATAATTACGGACGCGTATGGTTTCCATGTTTTGATAATTTTGTAGAACGCAGCAAATATGAATTTATTATCAGCTCCGATACTGCTCGCAGAGCTTATTGCAACGGCCAATTAATTTCAGATGTGGTCACGCTTAATCAACGTAGTCGAAAATGGGTGTTGAATCAGGAAATCCCAACGTATTTAGCCAGCATATCATTAGCCAAATATGCTCAGGTAAACTGGACGGTGTCTACCTTAAACGGCACTAAGCCAATTACCTTGGTGGGCGTGGCTTCCGACACGTCTGCCATGAAAGCAGGTTTTGTGAATTTAAAAAATTGCATTGGTGGTTTTGAAAATTATTTTGGTCCTTATGCTTGGAACCGTTTTGGTTATTGTTTGGTACCCTTTAACAGCGGGGCCATGGAGCATGCTACCAATATTTCTTATCCGCGTTCGGCCATTGGTTCTTTAACTTACGAGGCCGATATTATGGCCCATGAATTGTCGCATCACTGGTGGGGCGATTTAATTACCTGCGAAACTCAGGAAGATATGTGGATCAACGAAGGTATGGCTACTTTTAGTTCGTACATGTTTACCGAGTGGCAATATGGTAAAGCGGCTTATCTCAACAAAGTAAAAACCCAGCATGATGACCTTTTACATTTTCTTCATAAAAATGAAGGCGGCTTCAGAGCCATTAGTGGTGTACCGCACAGCCTAACATACGGCGATCATGTATATAAAAAAGGAGCCGATGTAGCACATACCTTGCGTTCGTATATGGGCGACAGTGCTTTTTTTGCGGGGGCAAAATATACCATGCAGCAAAATGCATTTAAGAGTATTAATACCAACGAGTTTCGTGATTTGCTGCAAACCAGCAGTGGACAAAGTTTAACAGACTTTTTTACCAATTGGGTGATGAGTGGCGGCTGGCCTCATTTTGCAATAGATTCGGTGAAGTACGATGTCTTGTCTTCAACAAATGTTACTGCTCATGTTTCTCTCAAACAAAAATTATTTGGTGCCACTACCTACTATAGCAATGTGCCTTTGGAAATTAGTTTTTTTAAAAGTGATTGGTCGCGGGTAGTAAAAAAGGTCGTGTTGTCGGGACCTACAGCCAACTATACCCTTAACCTCCCATTTCAACCAGTTTATGCGGCTTTAAATTACGACAGTAAAATTAATGATGCCACTTCGCATGAAGTAAAAATTATTAAAACAACGGGTAATACCAATTACACCCTTGGAAAATTATTTTTGCAGGTTCAGAACAAAGGCGCTGATTCGTCCTTGTTACGCGTCATTCACAATTATGTAAAACCCGATCCATTTATCAGCAATCCGCATGCCCATAAATTATCTGATCAGCATTTTTGGCGGGTAGAAGGTGTTTTATCGCCGGGCTTTATTTCAAAGGCCCGCTTTAATTACGATGGCAATAAAGCCAGTACCGGCACCTATATTTATATGGATACCTTATTAACGCAGGTAAACGCCGATAGTTTGAGTTTGTTTTATCGTCCCAATACTGCCAGTAACTGGACACAAGTAAAAAATGTAACCCGTTTTGTAGCGAGTTCACGTTCGGGTTATTTAAGCATTGATACTTTAAAATTAGGTGAATATACCTTTGGCAATTTGGGAGATACCAGTTCGGTAGGTATTAAAAAAATAAATTATGCCAGCACCGTAAAAGTATTTCCAAATCCTGCACGGCATAAAGTAAGTGTAGAATTAAGCGAAGAACCACCTGTCGATTGTGTAATACACCTTTATAATGTAGAAGGCAAACAAGTGATGACGAGTGTTGTGAACAGTCATGTTACAAATCTGGATCTTTCTAAACTTTCACGCGGTGCTTATTTTATTAAACTCGAAAGTGGTGGCAGTGTTTATTATACACAGAAATTAGTGGTGGAATAATATTCACGCATTAAAGAAGGTTTTTTTGATCAATGATCCCCCTTGACAATGATCCATGGAAAAGGAGAATCCTTTCTAAACTTCATCATCAGTGGATTGGCCTTATAGCCGAAGGAATAATTAAAACCATCCAACAGCTCATAGGTATTGTGATGGTAATAATTGATCATGCTTTCTGATCCTAATTTTTTGTAATAGTTTAAACTGCCTTGTTTGGCTTGTTCGCGACTTTGCTCGTTGTAGAAGGGAGAGTCGATAATATGGATCTCACCGTTTTTAGTCAGCCTGTTTTTACATTTGTTGAGCAATCGGATGGGATCATCAAAATACTGAAAGGAAGCGCAAAAAGTAATGAGATCAAATTTTTCTTCGGGTAATTCTTCTTCCATAATATCGAAGTAATACCAGGTAATGCCTGAATCCTTAAAGGCTTCAGCGGCCTGAGTCAACTCGGTTAAATTCACATCCAAACCACAAACCGTATGTCCTTTGGCCATGCGGTGTGTAAAAAAACCGGTACCACATCCAATGTCTAAAATACGCAGCGATTTATTTTTATGAGCGAGGTAAGTAAGAAAACGTTTGATGTTTTTTTTGCGGATCTGCCATTCCGCATAATGTACATGCTCATTTGGAACCTCGGGTAAATTTCTGATCTCGCCTATAGTGAAAATGCGATGCTCCTTGTTACGAGCTTCTATATAAGCTTGTTCAAAGGCGGCAAATTTATTTTTACTTTGTTCCGATATGAATACCCCATTTTGTACAATCATACTATAAGCTTGAGGTAATAGAAGGCTCTATTTTTTGCAGTTTGTTTTTTTCAATCTGTTCGCCGGGAATTAGATGAATCAGGGCTAGGGTGTTTTTAAAATTCAGGCGACTGGGCTGCGACAGTAGTCTGGCTGACGATCTTAAGCCTAGCTGTTTGCGGTAACGCTTGTGAATGTAACGTTGTAATTGTTTGTAGAATTCTTTTTTATAGGTGTTCTTAAACATCAGGTCCAGATCATCACTATCGGTCCAGTTACTTTTTGTTTTTAATTCGTGTTTGACCTTTTCGTAAAAAACAGTTCCGGGTAAGGGATAAGAAACCGAAATGCCTAAATCATCGGGTAAAAGATCATCCACCATTTTTAAAGTGAGTTTAATATCCTCCATGGTTTCTCCCAAATAACCCAGTTGCAAAAATAAGGCAACATGAATGCCGTGTTTTTGAAGAAGTTTAGTGGCCGTGTAAATTTGTTCAACCTTGGTGCCTTTGTCCATGGCATCGAGTATTTTCTGCGATCCGCTTTCAGCACCCAGCCAAACCATGCTGCAGCCACTGTTGGCAAGGTGTTCAATGTTATCTTCTTCAAGTAAAAGATCGGCACGGCATTGAATTTTATATGCGATGCTTAAGTTTTCTTTTTTAACCTGCTTTTCAAAATCGGCTAACCAATTTGGTTTTAAACCAAAAATATCGTCGGCAAACCACACATGTGTAAAACCAAATTGCGACTGCCATTTTTTTATTTCCGAAACGATGTTCTCGGCACTGTGCGTATTATAACGGTTCCCGTAGATGGGCTTGGCACACCAATTACATTTATAGGGACAACCTCGGGTGGTGACAAAATTTAATGAAAAATAACCATGATGACTTAACCACATGGTTTTGTAAGGGCTGATGTCTAAAAGGTCCCAGGCCGGAGGAGGCAAGGTGTCGAGGTCTTTAAGTAAACTCCGTTTGTTGGTTTTTACAATGTGTCCATTTTCAGAATAGGCCAAACCGGCGATAGAACGATGATCAGAATTAGTTTTATAGGCGTCACAAAGTTCTAAAAGTGTTTGTTCGGCTTCACCAATTACAATCACATCGGCACCATGGCCCAGGTAGGCTTCATAATGATCGGCAGCATCGGAGCTGGAGGTGATTACTTTACAGCCTTTTTGTTTGGCATAACTTTGCATGGCGAAACAAGCCTCGCGCATGCTGGTGAGGCACATTTTAGTGAGGTAATTAAAACCATCGTCATAACTTACAAAAATATCGGGCTTAAAGTCGTTTATTGTTTCGTTTATTTGAGATGGTGAATCACAAAACATGGTATCAAACAATTTTACCTCATAACCCTTTTGCCTTAAATAAGCCATGGCATACAAGGTAGCCAGAGGCGGGTAGGGCATGGCCGTGCGAAATTGTTTGGAATCGAATTTTAAAAAATAACTATGCGTAAAAAGTACCTTCATCGCATTTAATCTTTTAAACGAATCTGAAATCTTTTTTCAAATTCAGCGGTTTTTTCTTTCCAGAGTACCAGAATTTTATTTTGAAAACCATGGGTATGACGTTTACACACATCCTTGCGCGACCGAAACTGTAATTCAAAATCTTCGTTGTTCATGGATGGATATTTTTTGCGCCAGTGTTTTAATGTGAATCGCAACAAACCATTATCTAACCAATCGCCAAATTTACCTCTTAACAAGGTTTCCACCATGGCCTTTAATGCCGGAGTAGGTGTGGCAATGCAGTACTTAGGCGTGGCTTCAGGTTTATTAGGATATTTATTTCGGTACCAATTATTGTGATCGAGTATCTTTTTATAAAGTTCGTAATTTACCGTGGGTACCAGATAAGCCAGTTCAGTGCCGGTGAAGGCATTAATATCGGGTATTCTTAAATTGTCGGATGAAATAAAATAATTGGTGCACCAGAATTTCTTTTTACGAGCGGAGAGTGTTTTATAACGCAACATCAAAAGTGTACGGCAAATCCACAAACGATTGGGTTTGGTGACGACAAAAAAATCAATATCCCCATCTTTATCAAAATAATTTTTAGAAATACTACCCGACAAGGCAAGACCTTCCACAAAAGGAAAGGAAGCAATTTTATGACTGTAACGCAAAGCAGTATTCATAATGCGTTTGGCCCCTTCATTACCCTTTAGTCGTTTGTTTAAATCGTGTTTTGAACGGTCTAAACTTAAAATAAATCCATCGTCTTCTTTAAGAAAACCTTGATTCAGGAGTTCTTTCAGTTCACGTTCAAATGCTTCGCATGAAATGGTGATGGCCGAATTTTGATACAGTTCATCTTTGCTCAAGGGATAATTGAAAACATCAAAGTAGAGCACCGTTTTGATAATTTCAATTTGGTCGGCAGTTAATATTAGGGGGAGTGTTTCTATACCGGTTAATTAATAAAATAAATATAGTGAAAATTTTGAAATTAACACGGAGCCCCTGAGAAACTTAATAATTCAATAAGCATTTATTTATTTGGTTATATTTATTCACGCAGAGAAATGACAAAGTAAAAAATAAGGGCTATTTGTAAGAAAAAGCTTCAGAACCGAATGATATTGGGCTTTAAAGCAACACGTGGATTATTAGAAAATAGTAAATGAATTGATTTGGAGATAGTCAGGAGAAACAAAAAGGTTGTAGAATAGTGTTAAATTGTTTTAAGCTCAAATGAAGGTGAATAAGTTAAACGGGATATCACGAGCAACAATAAGCTTAGTAGGACTCTATGCGATCTACCTTATTCTACTTGCCCTTTCTATCAATCGCCACGAATTATGGGGCGATGAATTGCATAGTTTTAACATTGCTAAAGCCAGTTCCACTTTTGGTGATCTCAACTATAATAGCCGCTATGAGGGTCACCCACCCCTTTGGTACACGTTACTGTTTATAGTCACCCGATTCAGTCACGAGCCGGTTTATATGCAGTACCTGCATTTTTTTATTTCGGCCTTACTGGCTTTTGTTTTGGTATTTAGACTAAAATTTTCGTTGCTTCAAAATGTACTCATCTTATTTTCCTATTTCTTTTTTTACGAATATGGGGTGCTCAGTCGGAACTACGCTCTTGGTCTTTTCTTTGCCTTACTTATATGTAGCGAGTTTCAGAAAGGAGAACAGCTTAAGGCTTGGAAATACTATCTATTTTTATTTTTATTAACCCAAACGCATGTCCTGGGCTTCATGCTTGCCGCTTCTTTTCAGGTTTATTTTTTGATGTGTTTAAAATCAGAAAAACCCGGCATGAAACTAAAACATCTTTTATTTTCAGCACTCATGTTAATGCCGGCCTTGTATTTTATTTTTCCGCCTTCTAATAGCGCCTTGGGGACTGATTTCTGGCTGAGTATCTGGACTAAAGACCGACTCTTCATGAGCATGCAGGCTCCCATCAAAGCCTTTATGCCTATTCCGGCTTTTTGGGAAGACCATTTTTGGAACACCGAGTTTTTAATTGCTATGCAATCTCGTTTTGGATTATTAAAATTTATTCTTCCTGTTTTATCCTTGTTTTTACTTTTTATTGTTGTGTATATTCTGCGTGCCGACAAAAAGGCGCTGCTGTTTTTTGTGGTGAATTTAGTTTTAACGCTAACTTTTTCTTTAATCTTTCCCTTGAGCAGTTCAAGGTATGTGGGTTTTTTGTTTGTGGCTTTTATTGTGGCGTTCAGTTTATCAGGGCAATCACAGCTTCTGACTAAAAAACAAAGCAGCGCTTTTTACACCTTGCTAGTCCTTCAGTTTTGTGGAACTATGATAGGCGTGAGTAAAGACTGGTCTTTGCCGTTTTCAGAATCCAATCATGTAAAAAGCCTGTATACACAAGTGCCCGACAAAAGCACGCTGATAACCGATTACTGGTGTCTGAATGATGCAGTGGCATTTTTGGATGAACCGGTTTACTGTGTAGGGTTTAATACGCAAAAAAGTTTTTTGCTTTGGGACAAAGCGCTTAAACAGCTTATGCAAGAAGATAGTCTGTATACAAAGGGAACTGCTGCGGCCATGCTATTAAATCACAAAACAGTACTTTATCTAATGACGAATAAAAATGCAGAGGAATTAAATGAAAGCGACGTTCATTTTTTACTATCTTACCAAGTAGACCTTATTCGGAATTACAGCGAGGCCATTGAAAAACACAGCAATTTGTATCTCTACCGCATTTCTCTAAAACAGTAGTAATGAGCTAAGCGTTTTTACTAATCTTAAAAATATAATTCTCTTCCCACCAGATTCTTTTTTTAGCGGCAAGTTCAAAACTATAACCCGATTCAGCCGCAATTTTTTGAATGCGCTCAAGGTCGCAGTTATCGGCCAAAATCATATACATGGCTGTGTGGGCGCTAAAATAAGTAGCTAAGCCTGAAAACAGTTTATAAAAATACTCCCCATTTTTTCCACAAAACCAAGCATGTTCGTTATCGTTTTTAGGATCCGTAAAAAAATACGGTGGCGCCACTATAATACAATCATATCTTTGCGGCTCCAGGTTTTGAAACATATCCGATTGCAGAACGGTAAATTCATCTTCCAACTCAACTTTATTTAATTCATAATTAAGCCGGGTGTTTTTAATGGCAAGGGGGTTCATATCAATGGCCGTAACTCTGGCTTTTTTTCGGGACATTACAAGACTCAGCAATCCCGAACCGCAACCAATTTCGAGACAGGATTTATTTTCAAGATCTAATTTAGAAATGAAAGCAAAGAAAAATTTTGTGCTGAAAAAAAAGCCGGGATGAAAAACACCGGGGAATATTTGTAAATGAAGGCCTTTGTAGTGAAAGGCGCGCTCTTTTTTTATATAGGAAGCAATGAAGGGATAAATGAGTCCGACATAAATTTTTTTAAGTAGCGTATAATAAAGCGGGAGATTTTTTTGCTTCACAAATATGTTAATCGTTAATTTGAGATAAAATTAATATTATTTCTCAAAAAAACAATCATAGCGTGAAGTTCATCGACCTGCATCTCAATCCGGATGAAAAAGATTATACGGTGGAGGAGGTATTTAAAAAATACAGCTCTAATATTAATTATGTATATGCCCTCAAGCCGGGTATCGAAGCCCTCTTTGTACAGCATGCCGCTGAAGCGGCGGATTTTGTAAAAGAAGGCGTTCGTTTTCTGGTTAAAAAAGGATTTCGTAAAAGCAGGTGGCAAACATTTTTATTTTTGTTTTTAGAGCTGCGGCAATTTAAACCCAAGGTTATTCTGTTACATGGCATGGTGTATCCTGTTCAGATCATCTTGGCAAAAATAGTCTTTGGTCGACACACAAAACTCATCATACAACATCATGCCGAAAAGCCTTACAGCGGATTTTGGGGATTGATGCAAAAAGTAGCCGGCTACTGCGTTTCAGCATTTTTAGTTGTCTCTAAAAAACAGGCTGCTCCCTGGATACAAAAAGGCATCATTGCCTCCGAATCGCTGGTATACGAAGTCATGGAAGGTTCTAACGGATTTGAAGCTGCCGATTATATTAACGAAGATAAAGAGGCTCCTGTTTTTTTATGGGTAGGACGTTTAGACGCCAATAAAGACCCACTTTGTGTGTTGCGGGCTTTTAAGGAATTCGTGAAAGTGACGCCGCGCGCCCAGTTACACATGATTTATGGTAGTACCGATTTATTGGCCGATATGGAATTATTTATTGGTCAAGCTGATTTGGAACAACACGTGCGTTTAATAGGTTTTGTGAAACACGCTTATTTAGAAAGTTATTTTAAATATTCCGATTATTTTATTCTGGCTTCTCATTACGAGGGCAGTGGCTATGCGCTTTGTGAGGCCATGGCCTGCGGCTGTGTGCCCATTGTTAGCAATATTCCTTCCTTTCGTCGCATGCTTAATGATGGCGATTGCGGTTATTTATTTGAACCGGGTAATGATAGAGATCTTCTAGAAAAAATGCTTTCCTTAAATGCCGATGATTATAGGCCACTCAGAAAAAAAGTGCTGCGCAAATTCGAAACAGATTTATCCTTTGAAGCCATTGCTAATAATCTGTCGGAGCTAATTCTAAAATTAGGCAAAGACTAATTGCGATTATTTTTCGCTGTACAAGGTTAAATGTTCGGTCACTGTTTTTGAGATGGGGTAGTCATTTACAACACTGGTTTTTTTGTTGTCCTCTTGTAAAGCCAGCGTGATCTTGCTGATAAAATCATCTTTATCAATTGCTTGAATAATGTTTTTATTGTCATAGGCTATTCCTACCGGTGTGGAAATTACCTTGCAATGGCAGGCTAGGGCTTCGGCCAATACCAAGCCAAACGATTCGAACTGCGAGGTATGCACCAGAATTTTACTTTGCTGCATATAGCTGATAACTTCTTCGCGGGGAATAGCATTTTTTAATTCTATCACATCACTTAAATGCATGTGCTGAACTTTTTGTTGAAGTTCGTCAAACATGGGACCACCACCGCATATGAGCACCTTTTTAATGCAATTGGTTTCTTTTAAGGCGTGTACGATATCTAGAAACAAAAAATTATTTTTCACGGCATTAATCCAACCACATTGAATGAGATCGATGCTTCGTAAGGTATCACTTGTTTGAATGTCCTGAATACCCCAAGGGATCAGCCTGACCGACACCTCATGTATTTGCAGTAATGTATTTTTTTGAAATGGCGATGGACAAATTAAAGTGCCGCTGTAGTGTGGAATGTCTTTTAAAAAGGGATTTGACGCTAACACATCTTGTCCGCATACCGTTATCACATGTTTTATACGATGAGCCAGAGCAAACTCTTCGGAGATCATGCCCAGTATATTATACCACATGTTATGGATGACTGTAATGGGTGCTTTATGATGAATGCGGGTTAAGGTTTTTTTTAATCGGTGTGATCTTAAAAAACGATACAGTACCGAAGGTGTTTTTCTTTTTAAGGTATAAACCTCGGCACCAAACCAATGATAATTTCCACCATCAGGATACTGCTCGCACAGGATCGAAAGTTTAACATTATTCTTTAAAAGTTCTTTAGCATACACTTGCAAAAATGGAAGGCTAATACTATCCTGCTCATCTATGGCAAACGCCGGTGTAATTATCACAAGGTGTAGCATACGTTTTAGTCGATTTGTCTTCCGGCTTATACAGTAGTATGTTTACGAAGGGCGCGATCGGTTCTGAAATGCAGAAAAATAACGCAAACCACTAAAAATAAAGGGATGAGGTAAGTACAAAATACCAGAATGCGCGGAGGCCAGGTACTTGTTTTTATTTCCAGACAAGCTTTTACCAATTGAAAATTATCTAGAAAAGCACGGCGGGCCATTAAATTTGATTTTTTGTAAACCCGTTCCATGGTTAGGGTGTATGTGGCAGTCGGATTAATAAGCTCGTTAATGGCAATCACACTTTGGGCTGTGGTGACTTGTTTATGATAGGATGCAATTTGTAAAGCCTTTAAAGTATCTAAATTTTTAAGGTCCTTTTCTACTTGAAGCATTTCTAAATCAATCTGTTTTGTTTGCAGTTCTTTGATTTTCGCAAAGTAAGGCGACGTCTCTAAATAGCTGAGCAGGGCGTTTTGAAATGGAATAAAGAGGCTGTAATCGCTGCTGGTAATTACAACTTCGGTGGTGTTCACCGAATCGGCCGGATTTTTTAAAGAAGGATTTAAGGTTTGTAAAGCTTGAAGTGACTTAACCTGATTGGAATCGAGTTGTAAGGAAGAAGCCAAGGCCGCGTAATCATGATACTTTACGAGGGTCTGGATATCGCGCAGAATCTTTAAATGCGTGCGTTCGTTTTTATCGAGGGGACGAAGAATAAAAGAAGTGGTATAGGATTTCGGAATAAAATACTTGAGTGAAACGGCCACAAGCACAGCCAATACAATAAAAACAAGGCTGGTAAACACATTTGAAAAGAGTAGGAAAAAAGGATAACTAATCAAAGCACTGAGCTTTTTGCGGATGGATTGTAAATCAATTTCATCATCCGGGATCTTTTTTTCGGGGGTAACTGACATCGTTTTAAATGCTAAAGTATAAAAAAATCTTATGTAAATTAATTATGAAGTCGTCAAATACCTAAAGAAACCCGTTAAGCATGTCAGAAAATAGTCTAATTTAGCTTATATGTCATTGACTAAAGAGCAATTTATTAAAAACTCCATATGGACCTTTTTGGAGCTTTCTCTTTATCCCATCTTAATGATTGTGGCTACTCCGGTATTTATTAAAAAACTTGGTATCGAACAGTATGGTTTGTGGATGTTGGTGAGCACCATTACCCTTGGCATTAATGTGCTTAACATTGGCTTGGGCGACACCAACATTCGCCTGATTTCACGCTTTCGTGCTGAAAATAATTTCGCAGGGATTAAACGGGTGTTTAATTATAATTTTTCATTGGCCCTTTTTTTATGTGCAGTAGCCGTGGTGTTAGGACTGTTGTTTTACAATTTTAATTTCATTGCCATTTTTTATACGAGTGCTGATTATCATTTTGCCAGCACCATATTATTACTGGCCTGTGTGTGTTCAGGGATAAAGTTTATCGAAATCTCCATACTATCCGTGTTTAAAGCCTTTGAACGTTTTGATTTAAATTCAAAAATGGTGATGATTTCAAAAAACTCCATCCTTGCGCTGAATCTGATACTGGTTTTATTAAATTATGATCTCATACAAATTTTTACTTTTTCTATTGTTCTTAGTTCATTAAATGTGCTCATACAATTACGCTTACTGCATCAGTTTAATAAACAAATAGTAGGCATTCCGGCGCTTATCTTTTTAAAAGAAAAACTCGATTTTACAAATTACAATTTTTGGTACTGGTTACAATCGGTAGTAGCCTTGCTTGGATTTTTAGCCGACAAATTACTGGTGGCTTATTTTACCGATGTTAAAACACTTGGCTATTATTCAATTGCCTCCTTAATTGGCACCCAAATTCATAATTTTTTTCTAGCCTATGGCAGTTTTATTTTTCCACGGGTATCCTTTAAATTGGCGGCCAAAAAAGAAGTGGCACGCATTTACTTTATGTCGCGAGCACTGGTGGCATCCTTGGGCTGGGGTTTAATTAGTTTCCTGCTTGTTTTTGGCGATTTCATTTTTAAACTCTGGTTAGGCCCCGAAACGTTTATGCACTGTATTTTCTTTATCAAATTGTATTTGGTTTATGAAGCCGGGATGCTACTTATTATTGTGCCATTTTATTTTATTAATGGCACGCCGGTCATAAAATTAAATTCACTTTTCGAAATGCTCATCCGCAGCACCCATTTTATTGCCATGTGCATAGGTTTTTATTTAGCCGGAATAAATGGAATAGTATACGGCTTAATCGCTTCAACCTTTGTAAATATTCCATTTCAGTATTACATGTTTCATAAAAAAATTATCACTACGCTAAATGGCACGCAGTTTCTACAAGTGATACTGCCGGTAGTGTTCATGCTGGGATTGGTTATTTTTGATAATGTAATTTTTCAGGTATCTTTATTGCTAGCAATGATCATTAGTTGCAAACTTATTTATTTTGACCCCGCAAAACAACATACAGAGCAATACAGCTCCATTGGCAGTTTACTCGGCCGACTTGAAAATAAGTAAATACAGCCTTCTGGCCTTTCTGTATTTCTTTTTTAATTCGGTTTTTTTACCGAAGGGTTTGTTGTATACCACGGCCTTGAGTCCCTTGTTTTATTACCGCGTGATTCTCGCCAAACGAAAAACCTATGCTTTGCCTTTTTTTATTTTTTTAGGGGCGTATGATTTTATCCATTTGTTACTGGGCATCGATTTGCTTTCCTTTTTGGTCTCGAATCTTTTATTTATACTCACTTATTTTTGTGTGATTGCCATACACCATTTTGTGAATCAGTATGAGTCATTCCCAAAACTCTATAAACACGTGGTATTGCTTAATGCTGCATTGGTACTTCTGGCCTTACCGTTTTTCTTTACACCAAAACAGTATCAAGAATGGTTCTGGTATATTAATAAACTCACTAAAGGGATTGCCGAATTTCCGCGACTGGCCTTGTTTACCTACGAAGCCTCGTATTACTCCTTATTACTGATTCCAATTTGGTTTTATTATGTATTAAAATTTATTTTTAACGACATTCAAACCAATAAATGGTTCATGCTTCTTCTCGTTTCCATTCCCATGCTTCTGGCTTTGTCATTTGGTGTTATAGGTGCTTCTATATTATCGGCCTTGGTTTTGTGTTTTGTTTTTTGGAAACGCATCTTTAAACACAAACGTTCATTTATACTCTTCACACTCACTTGCCTGAGCACGCTTACGGTTTTCACACTTCTTTGGATTCTTTATCCCGACAATGCTTTTTTTATTCGGCTCTCTAATATTTTTTCAGGGGCCGATACGTCGGCCAACGGACGTACCGTTGATTCCTTTGCCATGGCCTGGCGCATTGCCGATATGAAAAGTTTGTGGTTTGGATCGGGCTTAGGTCAGATTAAACTCATGGCTCCGGAAGTGGTGCATAATTATTTTAATTACTGGGGAAAATACCCGCGTTACGACATTCCCAATGCAATGGGCGAAACCCTTGCCATCTTTGGTATATTTGGTCTGATACTGCGATTGGCCCTTGAGATTTATTTGTTTGTGAAAACAAAGGTTCAGACAAACTATTATCGTCTTGCTTTGTTTACCTTCATCTTTATTTACCAATTCACCGGAAGTTTTATAACTAACACGGTTGAATATGTGATTTGGATTATAGCCTTTTCGAAGGCCTTTGAACAATTTAAAGTACTTAACAAGTGATACTACTTACACACGGCTATTTTTTAGAAGAAGATGAGAAAGAACAACTCATCATGAAACCCTATGTGCCTTTAGGCATTTTATACCTCTCGGCTTATTTAGAAACCAAAGCCATCAAACACGAGGTTTTTGATTCCACTTTCAGCACTTCCGAAAAGTTTAAAACTAATCTCTTAGAAAAAAAACCGAAAATACTGGCCTTGTATACCAACCTCATGACCAAAATTTCGGTTATCCGTATCATTCATTTTGTAAAGCAGCATGCTGAACTGCAGGACTGTCGTATTATTTTAGGCGGTCCCGAAATTCGTTTCAATGCCGAAAATTATTTAAAACAAGGTGTAGATATGTTGGTGATAGGCGAAGGTGAAGAAACGTTTTATGAACTTTGCGAAGCCTATTTAAAAAACGCTGAATTACCTAAAACTATTTCAGGAACGGCTTATTTAGAACAGGGAGTTCTTATTCTTAATCCAGAACGGGATTTAATTAAAGACATCAATACCTTGCCCATGCCCGCGCGTGAAAAAATAAATCTGCGTTTGTATGGCGATGCCTGGAAAAAACACCATGGCTACAGCATGTATTCGGTGAGCACCATGCGTGGTTGCCCTTATACCTGCAAATGGTGCAGCCGTGCTGTGTATGGTGGCACCTACCGTCGGCGCAGCGCAAAATTAGTAGTTGATGAATTAGAATTTATAAAAAATACGTATAGTCCCGATCGGATTTGGTTTGTAGATGATGTGTTTACCATTAATCACAAATGGCTGAAAGAATTCAGAGACGAAGTATTGAAAAGGAAAGTGATGATTCCTTACGAAATTATTACCCGTGCCGACCGTATGAATGAGGAAGTGATAGGGATGTTGAAAGAAAGTGGTTGTTTCAGAGTGTGGATAGGAGCCGAAAGTGGTTCTCAGAAAATTATTGAAGCCATGAATCGCCGCGTAGAAGTGGGCATGGTGCGCGAAATGATCATTAAAACTAAACAAGCAGGTATGGAAGCCGGTACCTTTATCATGTTGGGTTATCCGGGCGAAACCAAAGAAGACATTCGCGAAACCATTCAGCATTTAAAAATTTC
Organism: Sphingobacteriaceae bacterium; assembly: GCA_947480015.1. Taxonomy (GTDB): domain Bacteria; phylum Bacteroidota; class Bacteroidia; order B-17B0; family Aurantibacillaceae; genus Aurantibacillus. The sequence goes on along the minus strand of CANKBS010000039.1, from coordinate 1,913 downwards.
CGATCCCAGTTTTTATACCATTACCGTGGCTTATCCCATTACCGGCACACCCTTGCATGAGGAAGTGAAGGAACAGATGCATGCCGGAAAAAGCTGGGAGCAAAGCACCGATCGGGAAAATAATTTCGACCGGCAACATTCCAAACAATTTTATACGCAGGCCTTGGATTGGGTTTACAACGAAGTCCATTTTTCAAAAACCACTTCCTTGCTTAAAAAATGTAAATTTAAACTACGTTCACTAAAAGCGCAGACAAAGATGTTATTGGCGGGTTAAATTTTTTTGAACAAGATAGAAATCGGATTGTTATTCAAAGTATACCGAATTAACGTGAAACTATTTGCAGACATCAACATACACGATCAGCTAGCCAGCTGGAAAAACGACATCCGCACCAAGGAAGATCAGGTTTTATCGGAGGCACACAAGATTCTGCATTCGGACCTTTTTTCTGAAAAACGAGTGCTCGAAAATTTACAGCAGTACAACAAAGTGTATGAAGTACTCGAAGAAGAACTTCTGGATCCCAATCGCATTTTTTCTTTATTTGAAATTAAAGAAATAGCAGTACGCTACCGTTTAAAATTTCTGGATACGCCTTTGTACAAAAATGAAATTCCCTATAAGGCCATTATAAAATTAAAAGAGCTCAATACCCGCTATTACAAGGAGCTACGCTACTTCAAGATTCTGGCGCCCAACGAAGCTTTTTATAAAGAAGGAAACAGGGCAGAGGCTTTACTTTTTATTAAAACCAATTACGATAATTATTATATGCTTGAAAGCTGGGGAGAAAGATTAAACTGGACCCGTCAATGGAAACACTGGCCCATGCGTAATTTTGAAACACTGGCCCTGACTTTAGTTTTTTTAACGCTGTGTATTACCTTGTCATTACCGGCGGCTTTTATCACCCTCGATGCGCAAGCCGGCTATTGGAGCGGGTACCGGGCTGCGGCCTTTTTTCATATGCTTATTTTTAATTTTGGGGTAACGGCTTATGTAACTTTTGCCTTCGCCAAAAATTTCAGTTCTACAGTGTGGAATAGGTACAGGGATTTTGAGTGAAAGTAAATTTTAATGTTTTTCTTTTATACACGTTTATAATGCACCGTCACTCTGAGGGCAAAGGAAAATTAACCTGGCCTGAAGAGTCTGCTCTTGGCGATGCTAAACTACCACAGACATTCTGGGACTATTGAAAGCTACCTGTTCCACCATTCCGTATGGCTAGCAATTCCATAGTGCAGATTCTTCCGCCGCCTTCGAAATCACCCCCATGCGGCGTCTGAATGACAGGGTTCTATAGAATTTATAAAGTTTCAAATAAGTCATTCCATTCTGGGTTAAATCCAATGATCAGGACGAGTTTTTTGTTCCTTGATTTACCTTTAAGTTCTTTCTCTCTTTTTATAGCTTCTACAATGCTCTGAAATCCTTCATAGTAAACAAGTTTATGCAAATTATATCTTGCCGTGAACGAACTTGGATATTTGTTTGTCTTATGTTCCCAAACTCGTTCTTTTAATTTTGATGTTACACCAACATAAAGCGTGGTGTTGTTTTTATTTGTCATTATATAAATGGCACCGCCTTTTCTGTAATGCATACTCAAATTTAAAAAAATATTGTAGAGGTAAATGTTTTGGCTCTGACGAAATAATAAAATACACCGTCACTCAGAGGGCATAGGAAAATTAACCTGGCCTGAAGAGTCTGTCCTAAACGGATGCTATAATTCTACAAACATTCTGGAACTTAGGGAGGCTAGCTGTTTCACCCTTCCGTATGGCTAGCAAGTTCAGAGTGCAGATTCATCCGCCGCCTTCGAAATCATTCCCATGCGGCGTCTGAATGACGGGTTTGTATAACTACACCGTCACTCTGAGGGCATAGGAAAATTAACCTGGCC
>CANKBS010000038.1 GCA_947480015.1 Sphingobacteriaceae bacterium | reverse complement strand
GATTATTCCTGGCGAGTTGCTCCTCAGCAGAGCTCGTTTCCGCTTCATCCAGTTCGGCAAATGTAAATGGTATTCAGGATTAAATAAAATGTGTAAACTTGTAACAGGATTATTAATCAAAAAGTGTCAACTAAATTCAGGACGAGACAGAATTTCACTTTGACACAAGCACAGGTCTATTAATTCAACATAATTATACGGCAGACATTATTAGCAAACTTGCAAAAGCAGCCAATGTGGTTATTGACCATAAAAAAACAGAGAATTTTATTTATCCGTCTTCAAGATGTGTAACACCAAGAAACACCAAAGGAAAAGCATTAAAGCAACCAATACTTATAGACATAACTGTGCATAATTTCAGACTGACAAATGCGGAATAATAGAATGTTAGCGCATAACGGCAGTCGCTCGGCCATTTTTTGTAAGTAGCTGAAAAACGTTATTCAGTCGCATTTGTGATTTATCTACCTTTTATTCTCCGCATCAACATTTGTGGTGAAAATCAACACCTTCGACAAGCCGAAAACCGCTAGACGCAATCCTATGTAGACAAGGCGTATTGTAAAAAAACAAAGGGCGCCCAACGTATAATTTACAGATAAACAGGTGTTTGGCGGAATATTTATGTTATTTTTCAGGAAACTCCAGTAAGAAAATAGCCTAATATATGCTTTTTTATTACTTTTAAATTTTTAAAAAAACGATGAAAAAACACTAAAAAAAGTTGGTCTTTTATTTTATTTATATTTTTGCATCCATGGCATTTATTATCGACTTTATATTACTAACCTTTGGCATATCCATAGGCCACTGCATGCGGCCATCAATTTTGTTTTGGCGGAACTGCCAATTGTTTTTTGTAAAAAACAAGGCTGATGCCTATGAAACGATGATGGTAAAAAGTGGGGGACGTATTTGTGCCATGGCGCGTCATCAAAACCACATGCTGGTTTGTTATACTATTTTAAACGCATCGCCCAGCGCTTTAAAAACACAAATGGTTAGATGAAGAAAAAACTAATTAAGTGCTTGGTTTTTTTAGCGTCAATTGCAGGAGTAGTAAACACTCATGCACAAACATTAATAAGTCAATTTGATTTTAATAACAATTTAAGTGATAATTTATCACTATCAACCTGTTCCCTATATAACAATGCCGCGATAAGTTACTCGAATGGCGTACTAAGTTATACCGCGATAGGATATCCAGGCGGCGGCATTCTAATTGATGTTCCTGCATCTGCATTTACTCATACTAATTATTCCATCGCATTGGAATTTTCATTTGGTACAATTGGTAGCTATAGAAAAATAATAGATTTTATAAATATGACATTTGATGATGGGTTATATTTAAATAATGATAATTTAAGTTTTTACCCAATAACTACTGGAACATACACATTTGCGCCAAATACATTATACACGATATTATTAACAAGAAATGGATCTACCCAAGTATGTGATGCATCTGTTATTGTTGGAGGTTCCCTTCAATCACAATTTACATTCACAGATAATTCATCACTCGCTACGTTTACAACAGTAGGATCAAATAGACGAATCCATTTATTTCACGATGATTCGGCAACTAATGCAGAATATTCGCCAACCGGTTGTGTTAGCTCTGTGAAAATTTGGAATGGCCTAGTAACCAATGCGTGTAGTATTTATTCAACAGTACCAAGCCCTACCATCATCTTAAACAGTAGTACTATTTGTGCCGGAAATTCAATCATTCTTAATTCAACACCTTCTCCTTCTGGAGGAGCTATTTCGTATTCAAATGGTTATACTATACACACATTCACCTCCAGTGGAACTTTTATGACTTCATCTGATCTAAATTTAGAATATTTAATTGTCGCAGGTGGTGGAGGTGGTTCATCCGGTGGAGGTGGTGCGGGAGGTGTTTTAACTGGGACCAATTATCCAGTAGCTTCAAACCAAAGTGTCTCTATTACCGTTGGTTCAGGGGGAACAGGAGCAGCGGGTGGCGCAAGCGCTGGCAATCCGCGCTCTAGCAGTGGAGGAAATTCTGTTTTAGGAACACTTACTGCTGTTGGCGGCGGCGGCGGCGGCGGTAACGGCTCTAACCCCCCACTTTCAGGGGGCTCTGGCGGCGGCGGCGGGTACGATCAACCTTCGCTTAGTTTGGCACCAGGTATAGCCTTACAAGGAAATGCCGGAGGCAAATCTGGTTTTGGTGGCTATGGCGCCGGAGGGGGCGGTGGTGGTGCCGGATCAGTTGGGCTAAATGCTAATATCCTGCATATTGGAGGTAATGGAGGAAATGGGCTTTTGTCTTCTATTTCCGGAGCAACCATTTATTATGGTGGTGGTGGTGGTGGTGGTATTAATGATAATAATAATACAACTACTCCTGGCGGAGGCGGTATGGGCGGTATTGGTGGAGGCGGAACCGGTAGTTCTATGGGATATGGATCAGGTGCTTATTTTAATGGCACAAGCGGAACCCCCGGCACAGGTGGCGGGGGCGGCGGCACAGACCCTGAGTCGTCTGTTAGCGGCAATGGTGGTTCCGGAATTGTAATTATTAGATATCAGACAGTTTCGGTTGCTTCCTATACGTGGTCAAACGGATCAAATACCCCAAGCATTTCTGTTAGTCCATCCGTAACAAGTATCTATTCAGTTGCAGTTACTAACACCCAAGGATGCATAATCACAAGTAGCAACGCAACTATTTCTGTTAACCCCAACCCAACCATTTCGGTAAGCAGTGGAAGTATTTGTGCCGGGTATACTTATACCATGTTGCCGTCAGGCGCCAGCACTTACACCTTCTCAAATGGCACGGCCATTGTTTCACCTCTAATTACTACAAGCTATAGTGTTACAGGTACAAGCGCACAGGGTTGTGTTGGTACAGATACAGCAGTATGCAATATCACAGTAAACATTACGCCAACCATTTCTGTAAGCAGTGGAAGTATTTGTACAGGTAATTCATACACCCTGGTAACGGCAGGTGCCAGCTCGTATACCTACTCAAGCGGCTCAGCCGTTGTTTCACCACTGAATAATACAAGTTACAGTGTTACTGGAACAAGCGCACAGGGTTGTGTTGGTGCAAATATGGCTGTGAGCAATGTAACAGTAACTATTACGCCAACTATAACAGTTAATAGCGGCACCATTTGTGCGGGACAAATCTTTACATTAACCCCAATTGGCGCGAACACGTATGCTTATTCAAGTGGTTCGAGCACTATTAATCCTAGCAGCACGACGGCTTATTCTGTTACCGGAATGAGTTCAGCTGGGTGTTTAAGTTATAATACAGCCATTGCATTGCTAACGGTTAACGCTGTGCCGAGTATTGCCGTAAATTCCGGTTCTATTTGTCAGGGTAGTACTTTCGTGATTATTCCTACTGGCGCAAGTACGTATACAGTAAGTGGTGGTAGCTATACCGTCTCACCTTTGGTAAATTCTACTTATTCTGTTTCAGGAACTTCATCTGTCGGCTGTATGAGTGCGATTTCAGCTTTAAGTAATTTAACGGTGAATGTTACACCAAGCATTAGTGTGAACAGTGGTAGTATTTGTATTAACAATTCATTCATCATTAATCCGAGTGGCGCGAATTCCTATACGGTATCCGGAAGTACATTTAGTGTATCGCCTTTCGTGAATACCTCCTACTCTGTGACAGGTTCCAGCCTTGCAGGATGTGTAAGCGGTAATACCGCGGTTGCCAATGTAACCGTTTACACACGACCTGTCATTACGGTAAACAGCGGATCGATGTGTGTCGGCCAAATTTTCACTATAAACCCCTTTGGAGCCAGCACATATACCTATTCCAGTGGTTCGAGCACCGTTAATCCAATAATCAACACCTCCTATTCGGTAACCGGAACCAGTACAGCAGGTTGTTTGAGTATCAATACAGCAGTTGCTTCAGTAACCGTTAACGTGGTACCCGGCATTAGTGTTAATTCCGGCACCATATGTTCAGGTCAAAGCTTTACAATACTGCCTAGTGGTGCCTCTACCTATACTATTACAGGAAATAATTTTACAGTTAGTCCGAATAGTACTTCAAGTTATAGTGTCACTGGCACAAGTTCAGCAGGCTGTTTAAGCACCGTGGTTGCTATGAGTAATTTGTTGGTTAACATCACTCCAACGATTTCAGTGAATAGCGGAAGCATATGCCAGGGAAGTACTTTTATCATCACACCATCTGGTGCTAATGCGTATACAATTAGCGGTAATACCTTTACAGTTTCGCCGATTTCTAACACCTCATATGGTGTGATTGGTTCAAACACTAACGGTTGCGTGAATAACGGAAGTGTTTTGAGTAATGTTTTGGTTTCCCCTAGCCCTACCATCTCAGTAAACAGTGGCTCAATTTGTTCGGGGGTTTCATTCGTAATGAATCCAGGAGGTGCAGTTACGTATACCTTTTCAAGTGCTAGTGCCACCGTGACCCCAAACGCCAGCAACACCTATTCAGTGTTTGGCAGCAGCGCTTTGGGTTGCATCAGTTTAACTCCGGCGGTCAGTGCCGTAAACGTATACGCTACACCAATCATTAGCGTGAACAATGGAACCATTTGTCAGAATTCAACATTTACAATGACCCCAAGTGGCGCCAATACCTATACATTTTCTTCAGGTTCATCTACTGTGGCACCTTTAAGTTCATCAGCTTATTCGGTTAGTGGAACCAGCACGGCAGGATGTGTCAGCACCATTGCAGCGGTTTCGAATGTGTCGGTGAATAACAGTCCGACCCTCGGTGTTAATAGTGGAACCATATGTGAAGGAAGTACTTTCGTGATTATTCCAAACGGTGCTAATACTTATACCATTAGTGGTAATAACTTTAGTATTACGCCTTTAGTCAATACCAGTTACAGCGTATCCGGTACCGGCACAAACGGTTGCGTGAATAATACAGTAGCAATCAGCTCAGTGAGTGTTTATATTAATCCTACAGTTTCGGCAATTAGTGGTAGTATTTGTGAAGGCCAAAATTTCACTATCACACCAAGTGGTGCAATCACCTATACCTATTCATCGGGTACCGCGGTTGTTAGTCCAAGTGCCAGTAGCAATTACACAATTGTTGGATCAAACGTATTTGGCTGTATCAGTGTTACACCTGCCATCATGACGGTTACGGTTAATACCAATCCAACTATCACTGTTATTAGCGGCAGCATTTGCTTTGGCCAAAACTTCACCATTAATCCAAGTGGTGCAATTACTTACACCTTTTCAGGAAACAATGCAGTAGTGAGTCCTACGAGCACTAGCGTCTATACTGTTAACGGAACTTCAGCCGAAGGATGTAGCAACATAGCCATAGCCATTAGCAATGTAACGGTTTACGCCTTACCAAATGTAAGTGGTGCCATTTCAAATTCGGTAATTTGTTCCGGTAATTCTGTAACTGTTTCGGGCACCGGTGCCACTACTTACACATGGAATAACGGGGTGGATAATGGGGTTGCTTTTAGCCCGAGTGCCTCAACAACTTATTCAGTTATCGGAGAAGACATGAACGGTTGCCGGAACTTCGCAAGTGTGGGTGTTACAGTAAATGCCTTACCGACATTAACAGTTAGCAGCAGTAATAGTTTGAGTTGTGTGCGTGAAGCGGTGGTTATTTTAGCAAATGGTGCTCATACATTTACTTGGAACAATATTTCCATGACGAACACCCTTCACGTGGCCCCACTATCAACCACTGTTTATACGGTAAGGGGTACCGACGGTAATAATTGCATTAGTATTAAAACGTTTACTCAGCAAGTAAGCAATTGTAATAACGGTATTACAATTATTCCCTATGTAACACAGGTGAGTTGCAGAGGTAAAGATGATGCTAGCATTTCAGTCCAAGCCCAAGTAACTTTCACCAATAATCAAATTATCTATTTGTGGGCTCCTTCATTCCTATGCCCGGCAAATAATTGCCATACCCTGAATGACCTTAAAAAAGGCACGTACTCGGTAACCCTGATTATAAGTTCAACCGTAACGCCAACTTATATGCGTAATGATACCATCACCCATGTTTTTGATATTTTGGATGAAAATGCGCCGTGTGACCTTACCATTTACAATGGCATTACAGCAAATGGCGATGGCGTGAATGATGTGTTTCATGTAGATAATTTACAATTGGAGACTTACAAAAACAACACGGTTAAAATATACAACCGATGGGGCCAATTGGTAGCTGATATAGCAGGCTATAACAATACTAGTAAAGCTTGGCCTATGAGAGAAGAATTAAATCCACTTCAGGAAAGCACTTATTTTTATGTCATTGATTTAGGGGATGGCAGTAAAGCAATTAAAGGTTGGCTTGAATTAATTAAAAACTAATCACCGCTTAGCTTGCCTCCTTTGCATTAATTTAATTTGAACAAGGCTTAATCGTAAAATAATGAAAGAGAAAATACGCTTACTTGCCTAGCCCTTCTTCGCAATATCGGTGTTCCTTGGTTATTTGATGGCCGCTGTCATTTATTATCTACTAAAGGTATACCATCCACCACGACACGAAAAACAAAAAGCTCAAGCAGATTTTTCACTTACTTCTAAAGTAATTGAAAATTTTTGGGAAACTTCAGTAACTAGTTCACATTTTATGTATCACAACCAATCTGTACTTTAGATCGCTTTAGGAGGGATTATGCACTTGTTTAACTATACATCTTTTAACAAATCTATTGAAAACATGAATAAAGAATGCTTTACAGCGCTTTGTAACTGCGTTCCTGAAAAGGAACGTTTAATATTATTACTGAATATTGATGGGTTTTCGCATCAGGAAATTGCATTAAAAACCGGGTTAAGCGAAAAAACAATTAGTAATAATTTAACATTGGCACGAAAAAAAGTAAAATGTTTATGGGAGGATTTTATGAGTTAATCGTTATTTGTTGTATATGAGTATTTGAACATTATAAACGTGCGAGACGGAGAAATAAAAAAGAAATTAATTGAATGGCTAAATGAACCATTTAATGAACCTCAACGCGAATGGATTGAGGCATTACGTACATGTAAAACAATAGATGAAACGTTATTGGGAGCAAAATACTTTTTATTTGATACGCATAATAATTATAAATTATTACATAAAACAATTGGAGAATTAAATGTAACACTGCCAGTAAAAAAAATTCCTTTCGTTATTATTCAAAAGCAGCCATTTTTATTTTACTGATTGGCATTCCTGTTTTTTTGCTATTAACTACTAAAAGTAATAAATTTGAAATAATTGAAGAAGGCTTACCGGTTTTTATGACTTCTAAAACTGGCAATTCAGATGCATTTATGAATGCCTATCGCATGGGAGAGTATACTAAAACGATAGATATTGGCAAACATCTGCCACTTACCGATACTCTTAATTTTTACATGGGATGCAGTTACCTTTATAGTCGTGATAATGTAAATGCCATTACTCATTTATCTAAAATAAATAAAGCATCCGAATTTTACTGCAATGCCTTATATCAAAAGGCTTATGCCTGTGCAAATAAAAAAAATAATGAACAGGCAATTACCTTGTTAAAAGAAGTATTAAATAAGGGTTGTACTAATTACGTCGAAAAAGCAGAGGGTTTTTTAAAAGAACTCACAAAATAGAAATATCCAGTCTCTCCCTCAAAAAGTTTGAAATCCCTAGGTCGTAGTCAAAAATCTTTCATTATTATTACTAATTAGTTCTTTTTTAAAAAACACTTCAATGGCCCAAACACCTCCATGTTGTCAACAAATTAGTTCGTTGTTTCTTTAGTAACCTAAAAAAACTCACCACCCCTGCCTCGATGCATGGGGTAATGTGAGGCTTTATTGGTTATAGATGTTCTAGCGTTATTTCCTAAACTCCGTTTCGGTTAACAACTATCCGATTAGTTCTACTGACAATAGTTTGATTTGGAAAAGAAAAAAATTGCTGCGCTTACTAGAAAACTAAGGCCAACTTTTTCGTTTCGGCTTTTACATAAGTCCGGTCAATCGCGCATGCTATGGTTTTTTTTCTTAATTTAAACCTCCCCGAAGGAAATAAACTTTTTGGGCGTCTAATTGTTTATTGGGTAAACTATCCTTTATTAATTTTAAAAATATGGTAAAAAAATTTATTTGTTTTTCTTTCCTTTTAAGTTCTGCATGGGCTCAGGGTCAAACCAATCCGGCCATCAGCAACTGGCTAATCAATACTAGCAACATCACAGGACGTCATTATGTGAGCGGCAATTCTACGCCCATAAACGATAATGTGCAGGCCAATGTGCAAACGGTGCAGTATTCGAGCAACTTTGTTTATGTGAGTACGCAAGGGATTCCGGCTTATATAACCGGACCCTTTTTAGACGGGAATCCATCTTTAGCTTCGGCTCAAAATGCTATTTTTAAAATTTCACTAAATCCCGTGCAAAATACCGGAACACCAATAAATACGACTGGTGGCAACATTGGTATTTTTATTAATGGCGTTGCTTTATTCGATTACCGCGATGGCGTGTCGTGGCAAAACGCCACCAACCTCTTAAAAGGCGGACCATTGGGTGGGCAGGGCGATATGGTTTGGAACCGTGATGCTGTGGTTGGGGAACGTCTTGGTTTCGACTGTGCCAAAGCACATCCTGCCATGGGTAATTACCATCACCATCAAAATCCCAGTGCTTTTAATTTAGATTTGACTGTGATTTCAACCGTTTGTAATTTATATGCAGCCGATGGTTTGTATAAAATTGATAGCACCAAGCATTCCCCACTCATTGGTTATGCTTATGATGGCTTCCCCATTTACGGGGCTTATGCTTATAAAAATGCAAACGGAAGCGGGGGCCTTGTGCGCATGAAATCGAGTTATACCAAAAGAAGCATTACTACCCGCACACTTTATGCCGATGGGTCAACGGTTACCGCCGGTCCACCGGTTAACAGCACCTACCCGATTGGATATTTCAGAGAAGATTATCAGTACAATGTAACAACAACTTTAACGCCCGATTATTTAGATGCACACAACGGTCGGTTTTGTGTTACCCCCGAGTATCCAAATGGCATCTACTGTTATTATGCAACAGTAGATCAAAACTGGAACTCGGCCTACCCCTATGTGGTTGGTCCCACTTTTTATGGCACCAAAACCGCGGTAAAGGTGACTAGTGTTACGGAGCCTGTAAGCACCTACTCTGCTCAACTAACTACGGGTATTCGTTCTGCAAAAAACGAGGCTTCTGCCATCAGTATTTTTCCTAACCCTGCCAATGACTTTATTGGCATTCAGTTAAATCATTTAACCGCCGAAACCATTGAACTCGAGCTTTACGACCTTAGTGGTAAACTCCTTCAAACAACGACCTTGTATCAGGGCAGTACCGTGGCTTATTTCGATACCCGCAACTTATACAATGGTACTTATGTCATAAGCGTGCCAGGTAAGGATGGTCCAAAAAAACAAAAAGTGATCGTTAACAGATAATTTATTTATGATTAAATGAATAAGGCGGAACCATTCGGATTCCGCCTTTTTTAGACCTATTTGAATTTTAAAAGGCTAAGGTTAAAACGGAATGGCAAATAGAAAGTGGCCAAAAAACATGATCGTTTTATTTTAGAAGTTGCCGGTAATGTAAAGGCATAGTTATGCATAAACAGGGCCTTAACATGTTAGGTTTGTACAATCGTTTCCATCCCGAACTGGAAGGAAAGGGTTTGGGATTACACCTGTCTAAAACCCAGATAGAGACCTTAGGCGGAACCATTCGCATTGAACGTGAAGTGGACAGGGGAAGTACCGTTGTGGTGAGTTTACCAATTCTAACAACTAATCAAGCTTAATCAATAAAAACTATTGTCAGCTAAATGCCATTCGGCATAAGAAGTCGGCGTTTCCTGCAAACGTACCTGTTGTAATTGCACGCCTACAGGAAGCACCCGACGCAGTGTATCAACCATATCTACCAGCATGTTTTCGCAGGTGGGTTGTGTTTTGGAATAAATTATTTTTTCAAAATTACTTTTCAGGTCTTCCAAATAAGCGTGTGGTGAATTACCATTCAAAATAAGGGCATGATCATAAATGGAAATAATTTCTTTTTGCACGATTTTTTTAAGATCCGAAAAATCGATGATCATGCCGTCTTTGGGATGTCCGGGATCATTTTTTACTTTACCCAAAAGGGTAATTCGTAATTCATAGGTGTGTCCGTGAATATTCTTACAAGGCCCGTCGTGCGCATAAAGCGCATGAGCCATATCAAAACTGAATAATTTTGTAACCCGTATCGTTTGTGCAGCCATGGATATATTCTTTTGCGGCTACAAAAAACGGATTTTTATACGGCTAATTTTATGATTTAAATCAGCCACAGGTATGATTAAGGCTAAGAAATTTAACTTTGCGAAAAAAATAAACACATCATGCCTGAAACTACACTAAAACCAACAAAAAATAAAAGCATCGAACTCTTAGCGCCCGCAGGTTCTTTCGAGTCGTTACAGGCAGCCATTCAGGCAGGCGCCAATGCGGTTTATTTTGGGGTAGAACAACTTAACATGCGGGCCCGTTCGGTAAATAATTTTACACGCGACGATTTAAAAGAGATCAGCAGCCGTTGCCGTGAGAAGGATGTAAAAACCTACCTCACCATGAACACAGTTATTTACGATCATGATGTGATGCTGATGCGTAATATTATTGATGCGGCCAAAGAAAGTGGCATCGACGCCTTGATAGCAGCCGATCAGGCCGTACTGGCATACTGCAAACGGGTGGGCATGCCTTTGCATATTTCAACACAGGCCAACATCAGCAATGTTGAAAGTGTTGATTTTTATGCGAGTTATGCCGATGCCGTTGTGTTGGCGCGTGAATTAAGTTTGTCGCAGGTAGAAACCATTGTAAAACAAATTAAACGTCAAAAAATTTGCGGTCCCGCCGGTGAACTCATGCGCGTGGAAGTATTTGTGCATGGCGCTCTGTGTATGGCAGTTTCAGGAAAATGTTACCTCAGCTTGCATTCCAATAATGCGTCTGCGAACCGTGGCGCCTGTATTCAAAATTGCCGGAGAACCTACATTGTAACCGATAAAGAAGAAGGTACCGAACTGGAAATTGATAATGAATACATCATGTCGTCGAAAGACCTTTGTGCCATTGATTTTTTAAATCAACTCTTAGATGCCGGTGTGAGCATTTTAAAAATTGAAGGCCGCGGACGATCGGCCGATTATGTGTATACCACTACGAAATGCTACCGAGAAGCCATGGATGCTTATGCAGACGGAAGTTTGAATGAAGAAAAAATAGCTTATTGGAAAACCGAATTGGCCAAAGTATTTAACCGGGGTTTTTGGGAAGGGTATTATTTGGGCAAAGAAATGGGCGAATGGTCGAAGGACTATGGCTCAGTAGCTACCGAGAAAAAAATATACACGGCCAAGGCTTTAAAATATTATTCAGATAAAGGGGTGGGTGAATTTTTAGTGGAATCGAATCAATTAAATGTAGGCATGAAAATCATGCTCAGTGGCCCAACCACCGGAATCATGCAAGCCGAAATTACCGAATTACGCGTGGATAATAAACCGGTTGAACATGTGAAAAAGGGAGAAATATTTACCATGCCGGTGGGGCAAAAAATAAGACCTTCCGATCGTTTGTATAAATTATTACCGGCTTAAGATGATTCGCATTGATTATACGCGACAAAAATGCATTGGCTGTAATGCTTGTGTAGAAAACCTTCGCAGCCGTTGGCGCATTTCAAAAGTGGATGGCAAATCGGTATTGCTAGGCAGCAGCGAAAAAAAAGGCATTTTTACGGTGTTGGTAGATGAAACTGAATTAGAAAAAAATAAAACCGTGGCAAAGAACTGTCCGGTACATATAATTAAAGTTCATAAAGTATAAGTCCATTATTTTTTTCTTTTCAGTGTTTCAACATCTTCTGAAACAACTACTGAATGGATTGCTTAACTTCGTGGCATGTCAAAATCGAATTTCGAACGCATGATTGCATTGGCGCAGAATGTGTTTGCCGCTAAAAGTGATCCGGAGCAATTGGATGTGGATGAAGAAGTGATCAAACAACTCGAAGCCCTTCACCCCGCTTCTGTTTCAGAATATGAGGAGGGTGAGGGTCCTGCCATATGGATGCTGTTGATACCCACAACCAAAAAAATAATGGATGACTTTCTTACTAAAAACATCAACGAAAAAGAGATCTTATCCTTAACCCCACTTAATACAAGCTACGATTCACTTTATCTTTGCTCGGCTATGACTCTGCCTGAATACCGGGGCAAGGGTCTAAGTAAAAAAATTGCTTTGGATGCCATTAAAGCCATAAGAAAAGATCATCCCATTAGTCATTTATTTGTGTGGCCTTTTACTAAAGAAGGCGATGCCTTAGCACAGAGTCTGGCCACAACATGCGGACTGCCCCTACTCTCTAGAAAATCAGATCATTCATTCATTTAGCTCTGTTTTCTTTTCTGTACATTCGTTTTGTGATTACTCGTTTTAGGATTTTTATTTGGAATTTTTTCATATCATCACAATTATTTTGAAACCTGTGTATTATCTGCAGATAAACTTAAAAATGAACGGAATTAATTGTTATTTTAAAATACGGATTACCGCGCCAGGGACACGTCGGGCTTGGTTCTCCGCCCCTTCGGCGGAAACCGAGGCGATAGCCGAGCCCAGAGTGGCCCGCCCGGGCGCCCAAAAAAAATTGAATCGTGTATGTTTACCCCCTTTTTTCTTTCTTACTCTTTTTGCAGGAAATTTTTCGGCGCAGGAGAAATGTGGCGTAAAGAATAGCGCATTTATGTTTGATGAAGAACTACAGTACAAAGTGATTTATAATTGGGGACCCATTTGGCTCGAATCGGCTTATGCGGCATTTACTGTAAAACCGGCTAATTTAAACGGAAAGGCTTGTTATTTATTTAACGGCAGTGGCAGTACCTATCCAAAATACGATTGGTTTTACAAAGTGCGTGATGTGTTTGAAACCTATGTCGACACCGAATCTTTACGTCCCCTGAAATTCAAAGCCGAAATTTTAGAAGGTAGTAAAAACGATAGACACACTTATGTTTTTAATAATTCCGCTAAAAAAGTTTACACCATTATTAATCACGGTAAAGCACCGGTGGCCATTGATACGGTGAAGATCAATGCTTGCAGTATTGATGTATTAACAGCCATTTATTTTGCCCGCAACATCGATTACTCAACTTGTAAGGTGCGAGACACCATTGGCATATCGCTTATTCTAGATGGTAAATTGTATCCCATTTATGTGCGTTACTTGGGCAAAGAAGTTTTTACTTCCAAAGAATTAGGAAAATATAATTGCATTAAATTTTCGCCGCTCTTGGTGGAAGGCTCCATTTTTAAAAAAGGAGAAGGCATGGTAGTATGGGTGACCAACGATAAGAATAAACTTCCTATCTATATTGAAACACCCATTACGGTTGGCACCATAAAAGTAAAACTGGTGAGTTATAAAGCGCTGAGAAATGTTGAAGAAGCGAAAATTAATTAACCCAAATAGGTTTTCAGAATTTTACTTTTAGAAACATTGCGTAAACGACGAATGGCTTTTTCTTTGATCTGGCGCACACGTTCGCGGGTAAGGTCGTACTTTTCACCAATCTCTTCCAAGGTATGTGAATGATTTAAACCAATACCATAAAACAGAGCAATGATCTCACTCTCACGTGGGGTAAGGGTTGCCAAAGCACGGTTAATTTCAATGCCTAATGAGCTGATGGCTAAACTGGCATCCGGTTGTGGTGAGTTTGGATCCGATAATACATCCATTAAACTGGTATCTTCCGATCCCGGAAAAGCTGCATCGGTTGATACATGCCAGGTTGAAGCGGCTAAGGTTACACGAATTTCTTCTTCCGAGATCTCAAGTATTTCGGCTAACTCAGGCACGGTAGCCTGACGTTCTAATTTTTGTTCGAGTAAGCCTTGAGCTTTTTTAATTTTATTTAAGGCGCCAATTTTATTTAAAGGCAACCTGATAACGCGCGATTGTTCGGAGATAGCCTGAATGATACCTTGACGAATCCACCACACCGCATAGGAAATAAATTTGAATCCACGGGTCTCGTCGAAACGTTTGGCTGCTTTTATTAAACCTAAGTTACCTTCATTAATTAAATCAGGCAAACTTAAACCCTGATTCTGATATTGTTTAGCTACCGAAACCACAAAGCGCAGATTGGCTACAGTTAGTTTTTCGAGAGCCAACATATCGCCTTCACGAATAAGTTTGGTGAGCACAATCTCTTCCTCAGCTGTGATGAGATCGTGACGGGCTATTTCGGATAAATATTTGTCTAAAGAAGCGCTTTCACGATTAGTTATGGATTTGGAAATTTTTAGTTGTCTCATGTTTTGTATAAATAATCGTTAATAAAAATTGTTCTTTTGCTATCAGGCAACCGTGTCTCGCATGGCTTGTAATCTGCCAAAGCGCTTTAAGGTAAGTACATGAGAATATAAGGCGTTTAAAAAAGTTTCATTTTCGAGATAAGGGATATTGTATTCGTTGGCGGTAGTTTTTACGATTTTCGAAATTTCGGGATAATGCACATGGCAAAGGGTTGGAAATAAATGATGCTCCACCTGAAAATTGAGACCACCCAGATACCAGGAAATAAACGCGTTGTTACGTGAAAAATTTACGGTCGTGTTAAGCTGATGAATGGCCCAATTATTTTCAATGTCACCCTGAGCATTTGGAACAGGATGTGAAGCATCTTCGACAGAATGAGCCAACTGGAAAATAACGGTTAAAACAACACCTGCAATAAAATGCATTAATAAAAAACCCACTATAATGTGAGAAGCCGGAATGTGAAGTATACCAATAGGCAGTACAAAAAACACGGCAAAATAAATAACCTTACTTAAAATGATGCGAACCAAAACACCTCTGTTTTGTTTATCAGTTTGTTTATTCACGCCAATTTTTTTGTAACGGAAGTATTGCACAAAATCTTTTAAGATAGCCCAGTATAAGGTTAGGATGCCATAAAAACCAAAGGCATAGATGTATTGTAATTTATGGAACCATTTGAGTTTCGTATGCGGGGAAAAACGCAAAACGCCTTTATCTTCTACATCATCATCCATATGTACGATGTTGGTAAAGGTATGATGTAATACATTGTGCTGCAGTTTCCAATTAAAAACCGAACCGCCTACTAAATTTAACGTATGACCTAACCAGTAATTTACTTTGTGGCTCGACGAATAAGCACCATGATTAGCATCATGCATCACACACATACCAATGCCGGCTTTACTAAAACCCATCATGGTCCAGAAAAGGAGTCCAATCCCTAAACTTGGTTGAACACCTAGAATAAGGGCAAAGGAACCGAGGTAAAGACTTAGAAACACCACGGTTTTAATAACCATTTGAGCATTATAAAATTTGGAAATACCATTCTCTTTAAAATAGGCGTCCACCCGTTTTCGCAAAGTGGCAAAAAACTGCGCCTTGTCTTTGTTACTATCAATAAAACGTAGGGGTGTGCTTTTCTTTAAAAGAATATCTGTCATAGTTTATTAAGATTAAAAAAACGATCTCAACAAACATTAAAATATTCAGTTAAGGAAGTGCTTTCGTTTAATTAATGTAAAGATAACATAAAATTTGGGATAATGCCCATCCTAAATAATCACAAGACATACATTTTTTTACGAAAAGAAGATTCATTCGCGTAAAGTTATTTTCCAAAATAAGGAAAAGCGTTTTAGTGAAATAAATCCACAAGCCTCTGATAATAAGCCTTATGGAAATTTTTATTTTCCGATTTATATTTTTTGGATTTATCGATAAGAACCGTGTTGTGTTGAAAACAGAAATGCTTGAATTTGGTTTTATTTGTGAGCATTCTAAGCAGCGAGATACGTTTGCCTTAAATCGAAGCTAACTAATAAGTAGTCTTCGCTCAACACGCGTTCACTTAGTGTTGCCTAGAAATTAAACATGAGATTTCTCATGCCAATTGTTTATTTGATGAATTATTTAAAATTTAAAAAACGTATCTCCCGAAAAATTATTAATTTCATTGCCTAATCCAATTGCATATGTCATTTATTAATAACGTGAGCGCCCGACAGATACTCGATTCGCGCGGAAATCCAACCATTGAAGTAGATGTAGTAACCGATAATGGCGTGTTAGGTCGCGCAGCGGTTCCCTCGGGAGCTTCGACCGGAAGTCACGAAGCTGTTGAGCTCAGAGACAATGACAAAACCCATTATATGGGTAAAAGTGTATACACTGCCGTAAATAACGTAAATACGGTTATTCGTGATGCCCTGAAAGGCTTATTTGTAATGGATCAGGGTGAAATTGATGCCCGTATGATAGAAATAGACGGCACACCCAATAAAGGTGGTTTAGGCGCCAATGCTATTTTAGGTGTTTCTTTAGCGGTTGCCAAAGCAGCTGCCGAAGAATCGCGTACCAGTTTGTATCGCTATGTGGGCGGGGTTAACGCCAATTTGTTACCCATTCCGATGATGAATATTTTAAACGGCGGAGCACATGCTGATAATGGGATCGACTTTCAGGAATTTATGGTGATGCCGGTGGGTGCGGAGTCTTTTAGCGAAGGATTACGCATGGGTACAGAAATCTTCCACCAATTAAAAGCCGTTTTAAAAGCACAAAATTTAAGCACCAATGTGGGTGATGAAGGCGGTTTTGCCCCGAATTTAAAAAATAATGAAGAAGCCATTAAACTGGTGATCCAGGCCATTGAAAAAGCCGGCTATAAACCCGGACAAGATGTGTATATCGCAATGGATGCGGCTGCATCGGAGTTTTATGATGTGAAAGAAAAAGTATATCACTTCAAAAAATCAACGGGCGATAAATTAAGTTCGGATGATATGGTGAGTTTTTGGGCCGATTGGTGCAAAAAATACCCCATTATTTCAATTGAAGATGGTTTTGCTGAAGATGATTGGGATGGTTGGAAAAAAGTGACTACCAAGTTGGGAAACAAAGTACAATTAGTCGGTGATGACCTTTTTGTGACCAATGTCAACCGTTTATCGGAGGGCATTACGAAAGGTGTAGCCAATTCTATTTTGGTAAAAGTAAATCAAATTGGCACCCTCACCGAAACCATTAATGCGGTGCAAATGGCGCAAACAAGCAGCTACACCTCGGTTATGAGTCACCGAAGTGGTGAAACCGAAGATACCACCATTGCCGATTTGGCCGTGGGTTTACAATGCGGACAGATCAAAACCGGCGCTCCTTCACGCAGCGACAGGGTAGCAAAATATAATCAGTTATTACGCATAGAAGAGCAATTAGGTGGTGCGGCGCGTTATTTAGGCCGTTCATTTAAGTTTGCGAAATAAATTAAAATAATGTGAATTAACTTTGTTTATAGGCGTGCAGATAGTAAATTTATAACCGTAAAAGCAATATATTCCATGGACCCGTTGAAAGAAAAATTTAAGGCAAAAGCAGAAGCGCTATCGACCGACATTAAAGATATTATTAAAAATCATGGTGATCTGAAACTGGGCGACATTACTGTAGCTCAAGTATACCAAGGGATGCGTGGCATGCCGGGTATGGTTACCGAAACTTCCCGATTAGATCCGGAAGAAGGTATTCGGTTCAGAGGTTATTCCATTCCTGAATTACGTAAACAATTACCTAAGGCTCCGGGTGGCACAGAACCCTTGCCGGAGGGGATTTTTTATTTAATGCTGGTTGGTGAATTACCAACACAAGAGGATGTATCCTTTATAACAACTGAGTGGACCAAGCGTAATAATGTACCGAAGCACGTGTTTGACGTGATTGAAGCTTTGCCGGTTGATACCCATCCAATGACACAATTTGTTATTGGGATTATGGCCATGCAACGCGAATCAGTATTTGCCAAAGCTTATGCTAAAGGCATGAATAAAAAAGATTATTGGGATTATGCCTATGAAGATAGCATGAACCTAATTGCGCGTTTACCACGCATTGCCGCTTACATTTATCGTCGTAAGTACAAAGGTGGTATTCATATTGAACCGGATCACAAATTAGATTGGGCCGCTAACTTCGCACACATGCTGGGTTACGAAGCTTTCGACATGAAACGTTTGATGCGTTTGTATTTAACCATTCACGTTGACCACGAAGGTGGAAACGTTTCGGCACATACCACGCATTTAGTAGCCTCTGCCCTATCCGATCCTTATCTTGCGTTTGCAGCCGGTATGAACGGTTTAGCCGGACCGTTGCATGGCTTAGCCAATCAAGAAGTATTGAGCTGGATTATGGAATTAAAAGAATCGTTGGGTGGTGGTTTACCAAGCAAAGAGCAAATTGCGGAGTACATTAAAAAAACGTTAACTGAAGGAAAAGTTGTGCCGGGTTACGGACACGCCGTGTTACGTAAAACCGATCCACGTTTTACGGCTCAACAAGATTTTTATAGAACTTATATTAAACACGATGATATTTGTGAAATCGTGCAAATGGTTTACGAAGTAGCACCTCCTATTTTAGAAAGCACCGGAAAAATTAAAAATCCGTGGCCGAATGTGGATGCTCACTCGGGAGCTTTATTGGTTCACTATGGTATGCATGAGTATGATTTCTACACCGTTTTATTTGGTGTGAGTCGTGCCTTAGGTGTATTGGCCAGTTTAATTTGGGACCGTGCAACCGGTTCCCCAATCGAACGTCCGGGTTCATTAACCACCGAAAACATCAAAGCCAAAATTAAAGCGGCCAAAGAAGCCGCCGCAAAAGGATAACAAACGAAACCCGTTCTCAGGAACGGGTTTTTTTATGCTTCTTTGTTTCTTAATAGAACGCATAAGAAACTGACTTTCCCTGGCCCGTATGACCGATGCTGGGTTGGGGCATTGGCCTTACATTCAGCTACCTCGACGCCTATGTATTAAGCCGACAAAATGTGGTTGAAAAGGAATGGGAGAAATTAAAAATAAACAGCTTTAAAGCTTTACGTTTTTTAATTTTGTATGGTTGGGCTTGTAAACAATAATGCTTGACATTTGTTTTCATTTAAACTACCATGATGAAAAAATTAAATTTAAAATTGTCGGCGCTTCTAGCAGTCCTTAGTGGTTTTTCCGCATTAATCGGACTTAGCAGTCACAAACCTATGAATCATTTACCCGCCAATACAAGCATTTACGCGTTTAAATTAAAAACACTCGATGGTCAGGAACTGAGTCTGGCTAAATTTAAAGGCAAGAAACTACTCTTGGTGAATGTGGCCAGCGAATGTGGTTATACACCGCAGTACAAAAACCTACAAGCCTTGCACGAGCAATATGGTAATAAAGTAGTGGTGATTGGTTTTCCTGCTAATAATTTTGGTGGACAAGAACCTGGCAGCAGTGCGGAAATAAAAACGTTTTGCACAAAGAATTACGGGGTTACTTTTCAGATGATGGAAAAGATAAGTGTGAAAGGAAGTGATATGCATCCTTTATACAAATGGTTAAGTACGAAAGAAGAGAACGGTTCTTGCAGTGATGCACCTGGCTGGAACTTCTGTAAATACCTGATTGACGAAAACGGAAAAATAATTAAATTCTTTAACAGCAAGGTTGATCCTTTAAGTAAAGAAATTACCGATCTGCTTTAAGCTTCCTTCTTTTTCATAATGTCTTTTATTTGTTCGAGGTGCCGCTTGCTATGCAGTGGTATAAAGTGTAACCAGTCGCGAATGGTCATCTCGCCTAAAAAGGGATGCACATAACTGGCCAACGAAATTTGGATCTTAGCGCCTTCCACATCCAGCATTAAGGATGCTCTTTGTTCGGAAAATAGTTTTATAAATTCCTCCTTGCTTTTTATTTTTCCTTTAGGTTCAAGGCTATCAGGAGCTTTTAATTTACGGGCTCTCAAATTTACAATCAGCTTTTGCAGTTTTTCTTGTCCGATCACTTCTTCTTTCTCGGCCTGTTTAGAACTTGGTCGCAGCAACATCACATAAACCAACCGTTCGGTCAGAAAAATGTGTTCAAGAATTTCGAGAATGCTCCAGGCCTCCCCTACTTTTTTTGAAAGTAATTCAGAACTGCACTGATCTAAGACCTCCAAAATTTCGGAGGCATTGTTTTGCAGATTTTGTATATATATATCGCGATTCATTTTTTTTAATCTAAAAGGGAAGCTGCCTGGCAAACATAGAGTCCGGCTGTTTCGGTGCGCAAACGTGTGGCTCCTAAACTTAATGCCGTGAATTTATTTTCTTCGGCCAGTTTGACTTCTTCTAAGGTAAAATCACCTTCAGGACCGATCATAACCAGAGTCGACTTATTTTTAAATGGAAGGCTTTTGATGAATTTTTTTTTGGCCTCATAACAGTGCGCAATAAATTTTTGATCGGCTATGGAATTTTTAAGAAAGGTTGAGACACTTTGTAATTCATTTATTTTTGGGATAATGGCCTGTAGACTTTGTTTCACGGCACTTTCAACAATCTTTTGAATACGCTCCGGCTTTATGACCACACGTTCAGAGTTTTTGCATTGAATAAAACTGATTTCATCGATGCCAATCTCCACTGCTTTTTCAATCATCCATTCAATGCGATCAATTTGTTTTGTTGGTGCAATGGCCAGATGTAAATAATAATCGCGTTTGGCTTGTTCGGTAGGTCCTTTCGTAATGTTAAGAAGGCATTTTTTTTCACTTAGTAAAGAAATTGTTCCTTCATAAAAATTTCCTTTACCATCAATCATGGTAATGGTGTCGCCAAGTTTCTTGCGAAGCACTTTAGCGCAATGCCAACTTTCTTCACTTGTGAGTTCGCCTTGGTTCTCTATTATGCTTCCTATAAAAATATTCACACGACACCTATTTATTAAAAACCTATTGATTGCATATAACTTTGTAAAATGATGGTAGCGCTTATCATATCTACCATTTCCTTATCCTGCCGATCTTTTTTCTTTAAACCGCCTGCCAGCATAGTTTGGTGGGCTATGGCACTGGTAAATCGCTCGTCATAGCGCTCAATTTTCTTCTCAGGAAACTTACGTTGCAGATGAGTGACAAATGGGTCAATAAAACGGGCACTGTCACTTTTATTATTTTGCAGTGTTTTGGGCTCACCCACAACTATAATGTCAACCACTTCCTTTTTAAAGTAATCCTCCAAAAATGCAATCAGGTCTTTGCTGTGCACCGTGGTTAAGCCCGTAGCAATTAAGCGCAGACTATCCGTTACTGCCAAGCCAACCCGTTTGCTACCATAATCAATTGCTAAAATCCGTCCCATTTAAGGGTAAATTTACATAAATATTTTCTTGAGCGCTCCATCATTTTTGTTTAGCTGTGTTAAGAATCATTCATTAATAATTGGCAATTACTAAGTCGAATTTGTAATTTAGAATCATGGTAAAAAAGATAGGGATTCTTACTTCAGGTGGAGATTCGCCGGGCATGAATGCCTGTATTAGAGCTGTAGTAAGAACAGCAGGTTATCACCACATAGAGGTGATTGGCTTTAAAAGTGGCTATGAAGGCTTAATAGATAATAATTTTACCGTGCTTAAACATGAAAGTGTTTCGGGCATTATTCAAAAAGGGGGTACGATTTTAAAAACGGCTCGTAGTGCTCGCTTCATGACAGAAGCCGGACTGCAACAAGCGGTACAAAATTTAAAAGCGCATAAATTGGATGGTTTTGTGATTATAGGTGGAGATGGTAGTTTTAAAGGGGCCATTGAATTGAGTAAACACATCGACCTACACATTGTAGGTTGCGCAGGCACCATTGATAACGATTTGGTTGGAACAGATTTCACCATTGGTTATGACACGGCCATTAACACCGTTACCGAAGCCCTTGATAAAATTCGCGATACCGCCGAGAGTCACGATCGGGTGTTTGTGGTGGAAGTGATGGGTCGTGATGCCGGTTTGATAGCCATGCGCAGTGCCATTGCCGGAGGTGCGGAAGCCTTATTGGTTCCGGAACTAAAAAACGATCTTGAAAAACTCATTGAAAAAATGAAGGGCTGGCGTAAAACCAAAAGTTCTAAAATTATTGTAGTTGCCGAGGGTGATGAAAGTGGCGGCGCCTTTAAAGTCGCCGAGATGATAAAAAACAAATGTCCGGAGTTTGATTTAAGGGTTAGTGTTTTGGGGCACATCCAACGGGGAGGTAATCCGACGTGTATGGAACGAGTTAATGCCAGCATGGTTGGTTTTAATGCAGTGAAAGCCTTAATGAATGGCGAGCGCAACAAAATGGTTGGGATCATTAACAAACAGATTGTATTAACACCCTTTGAAAAGGCAGTAAAACATACCGAAGAACTAAATAAAGATTTGGAAGAATTGATTGAGGTTCTGAGCAGTTAATTAGCAGGCACTAAAACATAAAAAAATCCCGCAAATGGCGGGATTTTTTTTATGGCTAAGAATTTTATTTTGTGATTACAATTTTTTGATTGATTCTGGAATTTGCATCTTGTCCGCTTACAAAATAAATACCATTGGCCAAATTTGAAATTGACAGGTGATAATCATTTTGCTCAGAGAGTTTAATTTGCATGAGTTCCTGACCAAGTTCATTAAACAATTTCAGGTCTAACTTAGCATCGCTACTTATGGTGAATGCACCATTACTTGGGTTTGGATAAACGGAAATAAGTTTAGACGCTTGTGTTATTCCATCAATTCCGGCACAGGTATTAATTTTAATTTGAATGGTTGAACTATTCACACATCCATTAGCATCGGTACCACTCACCGAATACGTATTATTTGTAACCGTTGGCGAAACATTCACTGTAGATGAATTGGCACTTGTACTCCAGGTATAAGTAATAGCACCGCTAGCAGTTAATTTCGGACCCGCATCAGATTTACACATAACGGTTTTGGTTGCAGCAATAGTAACATTCGGACTATTAAACACCGTGATACTTATGTTATTTGTGCTTGAACAATTTACAGAGTTAGAAGTGGTTAAAGCGGTAACCGTATAAACACTTGTACTGAGTGGTGTTACGTTAATAACCGGCCCTGTTGGGTAACCTGTCCATACATAAGAATTGGCGCCCGATGCTGTTAACACCACACTTGAACCGCTACAAATACTGTTAGAACTGGCGCTTATGTTCACACTGGCATTTATTACAGAAATAGTAATTGTTATAGTTGTACTACAACCTAATCCTGTTCCTACTACGGTATAAACAGTTTGAGCGGTTGGGTTAACGGTGTAACCGGCAGTGCCAGGACCGTTAGTCCATGCATAAGAACTTGCGCCAGAACCTCCGGCTGTTAAATATACAGCGTCGCCAGGACAGATAAGGGTTTTGTTTGCTGTGATTACCACTGTTGGGCTAGGATTGGTTAACACCACTTGATTAGCGGTGTTTGTACAATTTAAAGAATTCGTTCCAATTACAGAATACAAAGTTGGTCCGCTTGGATTCACCGTAATATTCGCGCCGGTGGTATTGGCCGGCGATGTCCAGCTATAACTTATTGCGCCGCTGGCAGTCATAGTAACCGGAGCCCCTTCACAAACTACAGAAGCACTTGATACAATGGAAATAGTTGGAATAACCCGCGTTGTGAGTGTAACTGTAGCAACACCAGAACATGTACCATCGGAAGCGGTAACAGTATAAATGGTATTGGCCGTTGGCCCAACGACTACCGAACCACCGATTAATGGCCCGGGCGACCATGTATAACCTGTTACAGCAGAAGCTGCTGTTAACGTGGCTGTACTTCCTGCACAAACCGAAGTAGGTGTTACAATCGCCGTTACTGGCAATGGGGCAACCGTTATGGTTGTAACAGCTGAAGTAGTGCCACAACCATTTTGTCCACTTACCGTATACGACGTTGTGGCATTAGGAATAAATCCAACACCATTGCTGATGCCACCTGTCCACGTATACGTAAGTGCGCCGCTAGCTGTTAAGGTAGCTGATTTACCCAAACATAAATTCGGAGTGCTGGTTGAAATACTTAACACCGGCACGCCGGCACTAACGGTAATGGTAATAATGCTAGAAGCTACACAATTGGCTGAACTTGTTCCGATTACTGAATAGGTAGTTGTTGTTGCCGGGGTAACCACAATGGAGGTATTGGTTGTGTTGCCATTGCTCCAAGTATAATTACTCACGGCGTTTGTTGTTAAGGTAACGGTTGTTCCGGCACAAATAACCGGTACCGTTGGTATTGGTGTTGAAGCCGCGATGTTTATAAAACACAATTCGCTTAAGATTACTTTACCCGATCCGGTGTTTGTTCCAACCGAACTTAGTTGATTCGTTCCACTGTTATAGGAACCTCCTCCACCACCTCCGTTTTCGAACCATGAACCATTTATAGGTTGATTACCTGCACCGCCACCAGAATAGCCACCGCCGCCGCCGCCGCCAATAACGCCGCCGCCGCCGCCGCCGAAACCACCATCAGACCCGTAACTATTTCCGCCAATTGCTCCGTTTTGCCCACCAAAGCCTCCATTATAAAAAATATTATATCCGCCAACGGCAGATGACAGAACCGAAGCACCATCACTTAACCAGCCGGCTCCGGCTGAACCGCCGTGTGCGTGACCACCCTGACCTGTAAACTCAGCGCCGCCACTTCCGAGGGTTCCACCTGCAGACGTATAAGAACCCGTTGATGCAGCGCCTGCAGTTGTCGTTTGACCGGGCACACCATTATAACTAGTACCTTGATTTGCACCGCCGCCGCCACCGCCACCGGCCACCACTAAAGGCACCGTACCTGTTGAGATCCATACAAAACTACCTCCACCTCCTCCACCGGCTTGAAATTGATCCCCTGCAGCATACACCGATGAAGTCATTTGTCCAACTAAAACTCTAAGAACCGTTCCGGCCGTAAAATTAAATTCTCCGCGCATTCTTGCACCGTAACCACCAACACGAAAATTACTAATGGATGTGCCACCCTCTGCTCCATAAGCATCAATTGCATATAAACCGGTGTTCACAATGGTATATTGTTGCACTCCCGAAGTTGGTGTTGTGGATACGACTAATCCATTAAGATTCGTAGTCAGATATGCCGAATTTAATTGCGTCTGGTTTGGTCCAACGCGACCACGCACGTTAGCCGTTGTGAAGGTATAGCTTTGTTGTGCTGTTCCCCAGATAGATAAAAAAATAAAGCCTAATAAAAGCGTTTTGGCGTTCAAAATTGTTTTTCTAATTATGCTTGAAAAATTTGATGTAATTATTTTCATCTGTAAAAATTTATAAATGTAAAATTGCTTAGTTGAGTCTATCAAGTAAATATATTGAAATTGAATTCGGAATCAAATTTTTAATTGTTAAAACTTAAATGGGTTTCCTAGAAACCCATTTTTTAAGTCCCAAAAAAAGCCCCGCTACACAGCGAGGCTTTTTGATTTTAATTCGTGATTGATTAATTCGTGACCACAATTTTTTGGTTCACTTTTAAATCGCCCTGTTGACCTACAATAAAGTAAATGCCATTGGCAATAGTTTTAACCGATACTTTATAAGCGTTGTTTTCGTTAAGCGTAAATACCTTAATCACTTCGCCCAATTCGTTCATTAAATTTAAATGAATGTCACTTGGTGCGTGTATGGTAAACTCGCCATTATTCGGGTTTGGATAAATTTCTAATAGCGTATTGGCTATTTTGTAATTGCTTAGTCCAGTACAGCTAGATACTTTTAATTGTGTGGTAGCTGTACCTACACATCCATTCACATCGGTACCGGTTACCGAGTAAATGGTAAGCGCAGTAGGATTTACCGGCACGGCCGATCCGGTTTGTGAGGTACTCCAAACATACGTATCACCACCAAAACCTAAGAGGTTAGTGATTTCACCTCTACAAATCAGTGTGCGTTCGGGGGTAGCCGTAATGGTAGGGTTCATGTAAATAGAAATGCTCTTCGATTGTGAACTGATACAAGCCACACCATTAGAGAAGGAAGTGGCACTCACCACATATACCGTTGGCACACTTGGCGAAACCACAATGCTCGGGAATGGAGAAGGTGGGTTCACATTCCAAGTATACGTACTGGCACCGCTTGCCGATAAGGTAATGGCACCACCAATACAAACCGAGTTAGAACCCATGGCACTAAAGCTCGGACTGAATACCGATATGGAAATGGTTTTAGTATTCTGACAAGTGGTTGCTGTATAGAAACCCGTAACACTGTAAACCGTTGTTACCAGTGGATTTACCACCGTAACCGTGGTGTTAGCACTGGTACTCCATTGATAGGTATTGGCACCAAAAGCCGTTAAGGTAGCCGAACCACCCACACAAACCAACGTACGGTTAGTCACCGCATTGATTGGAGGAATGGCGTTGACAATAATAATTTGTGAGGTACTGCTGGTACAGTTATACACGTTCACACCGAGTGCGGTATAAAGTGTCGTTATTGTAGGTGTCACAACAACATTCGTACCGGTCATGGGACTTGGTGTCCAGGTATAATTTAAAGCCCCACCCAGTGTTAAGGTAGTGGGATCATTCTGACAAATTACCGTTGATGTGGCTCCAATAGTAATGGTAGGATTAGGGTTTGTAGCCACTAATACCGTGTTGGTATTCGAACAGGTTCCATTAGACGCCGCTACCGAATAAATGGTATTGGCCGAAGGGGTTACCGCAACAATGGCACCGGTAATACTAAAACTAGGATTTGAATTGGTCCATGTATACGTATT
>CANKBS010000037.1 GCA_947480015.1 Sphingobacteriaceae bacterium | reverse complement strand
TGCAACACTGGCAACACTGCCTCTTTGGTTGCATAATTCGACAGCCTTGAGTTTAAACTCTTTACTGTAAAAGATTCTTTCTTTTTTCATGACTTTAAGTTACAGCTTATCAGCTTAACTTTTTTGTCCACTCAAAGCTACTAACTCCACTGTTTACCTGATAATTTTGGGCATCGTATTTTTTAACATCAAAATAGGTATCACTTGTTGCAAAACTTGTATTTTGTCCGATTACAAATTTATTTTTAACGCGAACTAATCCCTTCTTGATATAAAACTGTACCTTAAGTGAATCTGAAATAAAATTACCAACGTTTATGGTCGTATTGTCGAGATAATAATTACCACTTATGAATTTAGCTGTTCTATTTGCTGGTATAACCACACTACTTAAATCCCAAACACCTTGAATGAAATTTAGATTTGAATTAATCGTTCTGCCAAAAAATCCGACGAAATTTTTACTTTTGTTTATTGAAGAACTACTGAAATTAAGCCTTGTTTGAAATTCAGGTAACACGCGTTCATTAAGAACAAAATCACCAGAAATAGTTAAATAAGAAGATTCTGCGCCTAAAAGACTCAGACTGTAAGATTGGTTAAGGAATAAAAAAGATTTCGCGAGGTTTTTTCCAATAAATAGAATAGAAACATTTGAATGCCCAGATAAGTCATCAAAAACCACATCAGTTCCCGAATTTGGAATTAGGTTTGATGAAGCCCCACCGGAGTTTAAACTCCAATGTTTTTGGTCGTTAAAATTACCTGCACCACCTACCCAGTATAGGGTTTGAGCACTCAGGAGGGTGAAGGAAAAACAGTTAAGTAGTATGAAAAATAGTCGTTTGGTAATCAACCTCATAAAATTTAGCCTTTGTTACGAAATTAACGTAATTTGGTTACTAAAATACTACAAATTAACAACATATTAATAAATACTGGGTCGAAATTTAACAAAATGTATCCAAAATCAGGAAACTATGGAAAAAAAAGAGGAAAATAGCTGGCAGACAATAAGTACCGAATCGATTTACGAAAACCCTTGGATAGCGTTAAGTGAGCATAAAGTGCTGAATCCGGCCGGTAATGTAGGTATTTATGGCGTTGTTAGTTTTAAAAATCTGGCGATTGGTATACTGCCCCTGGATAAAGACTTAAATACTTGGTTAGTAGGTCAATGGCGCTACCCTTTAAATGCCTATAGCTGGGAAATACCCGAAGGCGGTGGTCCACTTGGTACAGATCCTTTGGTTTCGGCACAACGCGAATTAAAGGAAGAAACAGGACTTATTGCTAAAAAGTACCGAATTTTAGGCAAGATTCATACGAGTAATTCGGTATGTAACGAATCGGGAGTTCTTTATCTGGCGCAGGATTTGGAGATGACTGAGGCAGAGCCGGAAGAAAGCGAAGACTTAAAAGTAAGAAAACTTCCTTTTGTAGAAGCTTATAAAATGGTTCTGAATGATGAGATTACCGATTCGCTGAGCATGGTGGCCATTCTTAAAACTAAAATTTTACTCGATCAAGGTTTGATATAGAACTAGGTCTAGTTGTGATTAAATTTTATACTTTTACCTTTTCAAAATTATGAAGGCACTCGTACAAAATTTTACGAAACAATTACTAGAAGCAAAAAACATTGCTGACACGGCTATCATTTCAAACGATCAAACGATCAACACGATACTTGTAACCGGACTTGGGGGTTCGGGCATTGGCGGTACAATTCTTTCTGAATTAATTGCAGATTCATGTTCAATACCTATTCTTGTAAATAAAGATTATTTTTTGCCGGCATTTGTAAATGAAAAAACTTTAGTCATTATTTCGAGTTACTCGGGTAACACCGAGGAGACTTTGAGTGCTATGCAAATCGCCATTTCCAAAAGAGCGCAGATTGTGTGTATTACCAGTGGTGGTAAAGTTTTAGAATTGGCTAAACAACACCAGTATGATTTTATTGAAATTCCGGGTGGACAACCTCCCCGCGCGTGTATTGGTTACAGCTTAGTTCAATTAATAAAAGTTTTAGTAGCGAAAGGTTTTGCGAATGCAAGTCTATTTAATGATCTCGAAAAATCGATACAATTATTGGATACTGAGAACGCTTCCATTAAGGCTGAAGCAGAAAAGATTGCTAAAAAATTACATGATAAAATCGCTGTATTATATTCACTCGGCACTTGTGAAGGCGCCATTGTGCGATTTAGACAACAGATTAACGAGAACAGTAAAATGCTTTGTTGGCATCACACTTTTCCTGAAATGAACCATAATGAACTGGTGGGATGGACCTCAAAAAACGATTCGTTGGTTGTAGTTACTTTTCATACGTCATTTGATTATGACCGTACTAAAAAACGATACGACGTGTGCAGGCCGATTTTTGAAAAATATACCAGTGATGTCATAGATATTACAGCGAAAGGAAACAGCAAATTGGAGCAGTTTTTATATCTAATTAATATAGGTGATTGGATAAGCTGTTATATTGCTGATCTCAGGGGCATTGACCCGGTTGAAGTGAACGTAATCGATCATCTAAAAAAGGAACTTACCAAATTCTAGTAGCGCAACAAACGACATACGTTTAACAACAGCATCTTATTATTTTTGTTTTCACTTCATCTAAATTCGTGTCTTACTAAATGGCACAAAACAGAGACATATTTTTTCAGGATCTTGGTTTAATGGACTATAAAGCCTGTTGGGACTATCAGGAAAGTTTATTTAATACAAGCATCCAACAAAAAATTGCCAACCGCGATCTTCCCACTGAAAAACAAGTACGTACTAAAAATCATTTGTTATTTGTTGAGCATCCGCATGTTTATACTTTAGGAAAAAGCGGAGAAGAAAAAAATCTATTATTAAATGAAGAAGGCCTGGCTTTAAAAGAAGCCAGCTATTATAAGATCAATCGTGGGGGTGACATCACTTATCATGGTCCGGGCCAATTGGTAGCTTATCCCATTTTAGATCTTGATCATTTCTTTTCTGACATTCATAAATATTTACGTTTGCTGGAAGAAACCATCATCTTGACACTAAGCGAGTACGGCATTGAAAGTGGCCGCAGCGAAGGAGAAACAGGTGTTTGGCTGGATGCGCAGGATAAATCAAAAGCCCGTAAAATATGCGCCATGGGCGTTCGTTGCAGTCGTTGGGTAACCATGCATGGCTGGGGATTTAATGTGAATTCGGATTTGAATTATTTTAATAATATTATTCCCTGTGGCATTGTCGATAAATCGGTAACCAGTTTAAATAAAGAATTAGGGCGAGATGTGGATATGGCTGAGATCAAAGAAAAACTTAAACACCATTTCGAGGTTTTGTTTGAGGCACACATAATCAAATAAATTAATACGGACTTTGTTTCCTGACAAGTTTAGCAAATATTGCCGGAAAAAAACGCTTGATGTGAACCAACCATAATTCTTTTCCCCCAATATAAATTTCTTCTTTGTTTTTTAATACAGCTTTAATTATGTGATTGGCGCACTCTTCTGCCGACATGGCCTCTGTGTGACTCGGGTCGAGCTGATCATGTGATTTACCATTAGCTGTTACTGCATTGTTTGAAACCATGGTTTTAATTTTACCCGGACAAACGACGAGCGTTTTAATTCCTTCAGTTTCTGTTTCCAGTCTTAATGAATCAAAAAAACCGTGAAGGGCGTGTTTGGCAGCACAGTAAGAAGATCGGAGGAAAAAGCCAAATTTACCCGCAATGCTGGAAATGATAATTAACTGTCCGGATTTTTGACGTTTCATATAAGGCAAGACCGCCTTGGTTAAATTGACGTAGGAGAAATAATTCACTTCCATTAACCGGCGGTCTATTTCCTCAGAAGTTTCGGAAGCTTTGCTTCTTTGGCTGTACCCACCGTTGTTAATGAGGATATCGATGCATCCGAATTTATTTATGACCTGAGCGGCAAGGCCACTGGCATTGCTTGTATCGTTAAGATCAAAAGGCAGAATCATCAAATCGAGTTCGGGTAATTTGGTAAGGTCCCCTACCCGTTTAAGTTCTTCGGGACGACGGGCAGATAAAATGAGACGGGCTTCATGGTTGGCGAATTCAATTGCTAAAGCTTCGCCAATGCCTGAAGATGCGCCGGTGATCCAAATGACCTTATCTTTAAATTCTTTCATTTTATTTTGAATGCAACAAAGCTATAATTTGTTGCGGACTTATTTTAGAAATACAATCACATTCTTCTTTTTTGGCGCATTTTTTACAGTTGGCATCATAAACCAGGTAATGGGCATCTTTGCCAAGTGGCATCCAACGCCCAGGATGAATGGGGCGTTTGGGAGAAAATAAACCAATAGCTTTTTTATCCAAGGCTGCGGCTATGTGCAACGGTCCAGTACTTGCCGCAACTAAAACCTGACAGGCATTGATGAACGCAATAAACTGCTGAAGCGATAATTTTCCGGTAAGATCTGTGGCTTTTGGATGTTTCTTCAAAAAATCCTTCATGAGTTTGCCATCGGCTTCGGTGCCACTAATGAAAATTTTAAATTTTGTTTCAGGAAGCAATTCGATCAGTTTTCCAAAATTCGTTAAGCCCCACTCCTTGGCGCTACCCTTTGATTTAGGGTGAAGGATCAGATTTATTTTTTTCGGATCAATCAGGTCATTATATTCTTCATTTAATGCCGGCACTTTCGAAAAACCGTAATAGTTGTGAATGTTATCACGTGCTAAATCGGTTTCACTATTTAAAAAACTGAGTAATTTTAAATTTAATTGAGATTCGTGCAATGTGGAATTTTTGCGTGAGAGTTTAATAAGTTTGTTGCATGTAAACCAATGATAAAGGCGATTGGTAGTGCCTATGCGACTTGTGATACCGGCAGATTTGGCTAAGGAAGCAATTTGTTTTTTAGGGAAAACGTGCAGGAAAATATCGGCCTCGAATTTTTTAAGAAAAGTAATTTGTTCTTTGGCTTTTAATTTTTCGATCTCATCATAATTAATAAATTCATCCACATGTTCAGAAAGAGCGATCACCTCTTTGGTATAGCTTCTTCCTAAAAATAAAATGGTCGCCTTGGGGAATTCTTTTTTAATGAGTCCTGCCATGGGCAGTGTAAGAATAACATCGCCAATGCTATCGGTACGACTGAGTATGATTTTAAATTTATCAGGCATGGCTTTGTTTTTGAAGCTTCCTTAACTTTTTATATTTTAAATAAGTGGCATAGGCCGAAATACGAGAAATAAGGTAACCGGCTTTACCATCCAGAAAACCAAGATGCAGGATATAATGATCGATAAACTTGGCGATGGGGTTAGCGATGAGTTTGTACCAGGCCGCGTATTTTCCTTTTTCAAAATAAGCTTTCGCCGAAATAGATGTAAAATACTCCACCTGTTTGTAATGATCTTCAACCGAATAATAGCTATAATGCAAAATATCACCTTTTAAAAAGCCGGAATTTTTATCGCCTTTAAACAATTCGTATTTATCGTGGGGATTAATGCCTGTCCAATGACCCTTGCGGCTATCCCACAAGCGTAATTTGGCATCGGGATACCAGCCACAGTGTTTTACCCAATGTCCGCAATAATTGGTTAAACGGTTCATATAATAGGCGTCTTTGATAAAATTAGCTTTCACCTGTTTAATTGATTTTACGAGTGTGTCATCGAGGGCTTCGTCGGCGTCCAGAGAAAGGATGTGTGGGTTTGAAGCAAAGCTAATGGCTCTGTTTTTTTGCTGAATATGACCATCGAAAGCATGCTGAACAAACCTAACCCCATGTTTTCGGCAAATGTTTTCGGTGGCATCCTTGCTGAACGAATCGAGTACGATAATTTCATCGGCTACCTCCTTTACTGAAAGCAAGCAGCGTTCGATGTTTTTTTCTTCGTTAAAGCTAATTATAACTACAGATATTTTTATCACTTGCCAAAAGTACCAATTTTTATAGAACTGTTATATTTGCGCTATGTTTAAACGGGCGATAACTTTTTTGAGCGGGCATTTCGTTTTAGTGATCAGTTTGCTTGTTGCCCTCATGGTATATAGCAGGTTCATCTATTTTGGTCATATTAGCTGGGATGACCCGGAAATGGTGTTTAAGAACACGGATGTCAAAGATTTTGATATAACGCTTTTACTGAGCCGACATTATGTTGGAAATTACATACCCTTAACCATGCTTGCACATGCCTTGAACTGGTTTTTGTTTGGAGCTAGCGATGCGGGACATCATGTGGTAAATATTCTGATTCATCTTTTTAATGGTGTGCTGGTTTATATGATTGGCAGACGATTATTTGGCAACGCGCTGATAAGTAACCTAGCTACTATT
Organism: Sphingobacteriaceae bacterium; assembly: GCA_947480015.1. Classification (GTDB taxonomy): domain Bacteria; phylum Bacteroidota; class Bacteroidia; order B-17B0; family Aurantibacillaceae; genus Aurantibacillus. The sequence goes on along the minus strand of CANKBS010000037.1, from coordinate 20,907 downwards.
GTATTTTTATTGCATCCACTGCAAATAGAGTCAGTAGCCTGGATCGCAGAATTAAAGAATGTTTTATCGGGAAGTTTTTATTTGGTGTCGCTCTTGTTTTACCTCCGTTATATTTCAGGTTTTAAAAGAAAAGATCTTGTTTTTTGTTTTGTGTTTTTTGTGCTGGGTTGTTTAAGTAAATCGTCGGTCGTAGTATTACCCCTGAGTTTGATTTGCTTTGACATTTTCTTGAATAAAAAAATAAGTTGGCGTTTTTTGTGGCATAAAATTCCCTTTTTAATGGTCGCTTTTGTTTTTGGTTTCATCAATATTCGAACACAAACAGCCGACCTGTTTATTAATCACGCGCATGAATTTCCCTACTATCAGCGATTGGGTTATGCCGGATTTGCTTTGGTGAAATATGTGATTTTATTTTTACTCCCCATTAATTTAAGTGTTATATATCCTTATCCACCTAACCCAACAGCCGCTATGGTGGTAGGTTATATGATTTTAGGCGTGACTGGCTTTTTAATTTTTTTCACTTACAAAAAACAAAAGTTTGGTGCTTTGGCCATTGCCTTATTTACGCTGGTTAACTTAATTCTGGTTTTGCAGTTCATTCCTTTTGGCGAGGTGTTGTATGCCGACAGGTATATGTATTTGCCGGTGATTGGTTTTACTTGGTTTCTGGCCATGGTGCTTGTGCGCGTAAAAGCCAGACTTATGCCAAGTGTGATAATAAGTTTATGTTTGCTTGCTTTTTTGAGTTTTTTTAGAAGTAATGTGTGGCGCTCGGGCGTTACTTTATATGAAGACATTCTGAGGAATTATCCCAATTCGTTTGTGGCTTTAAACAGTGTGGGCGTTGAGTACATGTTTAGAAATGAAGATGAAAAAGCCCTGTATTATTTTAATAAGGCTACTACAATTGCGCCACGTAACTATAAAGGATTTTATAACAGGGGTTTGTTGTATTTAAAGAACAGAAAACCAGAAGCGGCTATTGGAAGTTTTAATCAAACACTGGCCATTTATGATTATCCAAAAGCTTATGTTGGCAGGGCTTCGGCCTATCATATGTTGGGCGATATTCCAAAGGCCATTAACGATGCTAATTATATTTTAAGAACGAATAAAGACAATGCCAAAGCCCATTTTGTTTTAGGTAATTGTTATAATGATTTAAATAAGTTGGATGAAGCTTTTGCTGAATACAACCGTTGCATTGAACTTAATAAAGATGAAGCTGATTATTATTTTAAACGTGGCATTATTTATGGGAAGAAACAAGACTTTAGGTCGTGTTTAAATGACCTTAAATTGGCGATTAGTCTTAATTCGACCTTTTACGAGGCTTATTATTGGATGGGCGTGGCTAAAGTAAATTTAAAAGAAAACGGCTGTGCGGACTTTAGACTTGCGGCGCAGCATAACTTTCAGCCTGCCATAACCGCCCTTCAAAAACATTGCGGCACCGGTTATTAAACTGGTTCATGAAAGCTGTCAAATCTGATTTTTTTATCAGTAAATGTTTCGCATATCTAGCATTTGGAAGAAATTTCGGAGCAATCATATGATGCTATGGAAGCTTATATGACAGCCCAAGAGAGGGCCAATGAAAAATTAGAAGCAGCTTTTGAGGTAGCCGTAAATCCACAAAAAAGCTTTGCGGCTGACAATAATATTAATTTAGTGAGTAACGACAGTGATACCGAAGACAAACTTGAAAAAGCCAGTGAGGTTTTTAAGTTTTACAATAAAGTTTACTTGGTATTTTATAAACCTTATAAGCAGGAAGGCTATTTACTGGAGGCCCAGAACAAGGGCGATATCAATGCCATGAAACAAAATCAGGAAGCTTTATCAAAACTTTCGAAAGATGCTAAGGAACAATTAAAACCGGTAAAAACAGTATAAAAACAACACCACTTTAAAAGGGGCCTGTAACGACATGCTTGATTTTTACATTTTTGAAGCAGATAAAAAAGTGGGCATGCTGATTGATTTTTATCTGAAGAAGGAAAAATTTGATAAACTCAAAACCGCTATGGATCAAAAGGGCAAAAACCCTACGGAGGCCGATGTGAATGAATTTAACGCGGCTGTGAATGATTTCAATAAAGCTTCAGCCAGTTTTAATGCGATCAATAATGAGTTAAATAACAAGCGCAATGCAAATCTCGAAAACTGGAACAATGCGGTTGCAAAGTTTTTAGACCGGAATGTTTCCAAGAAAAAATAAGCCCATTTATGGGCCATTTGTTAGTCATTTTGTTTCAGAATTGTTTAACTTTATTGGATGAAGTTAACGCTCATACAAAGCAAACTTTTTTGGGAAGATCGTCCTAAAAACCTGGAACATTTTACTGCCCTTATCGCATCTATAAAAGAAGAAACCGATTTGATTGTATTACCTGAAATGTTCAGCAGTGGTTTTTCGATGAATCCGAAATTAGTTGCAGAACCCGCCGATGGTGAAAGCGTGAACTGGTTAAAAAAAATGGCAGCCGAAAAAAACGCGGTTATTACCGGAAGTCTGGCCATTGAAGAAAAGGGATACTATTATAATCGTTTGTATTGGGTAAATCCCAGCGGGGATATTAAAACCTACAACAAACGTCATTTGTTCCGCATGGCGAAAGAGGATTCTTTTTACAAAAGCGGCGATCAAAAAATTATCACACAAATTAAAGACTGGCGTATTTGCCCACTAGTATGTTATGACTTACGGTTCCCTGTGTGGAGCCGCAATAAATTTAATTCAACTAAACATTCTGATTTAAAAACAGGCTCTTGGGAATTTGATGTCCTTCTTTATGTGGCCAATTGGCCTGAAATACGGACTTATCCCTGGAAACAATTATTGATAGCAAGAGCCATTGAAAACCAATGTTATGTGGTTGGTTTAAATCGTATTGGTGAAGACGGCAATGGTTTTGCACATTCGGGCGACAGTGTGGTAATCAATCCCCGTGGTGAGGTGATCTCGAAAACCAGAGCCAATGAAGAATCGATAGAAACAATCAGTCTAGACAAACCTTATCTGGAAGAATTTCGCAAACTATTTCCAGTTGGATTAGATGCTGATGAATTTAATTTAAACTGCTAAGCGCTTAATTATGATCTCGGTTTCTCAGGCAAAAGCCCTAATACTCAACCATACATCTTTATTGGAAGCTGTTGTTACTGATTTGTATGAAGCCAATGGCCTGGTCATTGGGGAGGATCTTTATTCACAAGTTGATGTTCCGCCATTCGACCAATCGGCCATGGATGGTTATGGTTTTCATTTTTCGGATTTAAATAACACGCAAACTTTAAAACTTGAAGGCGAAATTCCGGCCGGTGTTTTTTATCCGCATGCCATCCCTTCACATACGGCCATTCGTATTTATACGGGTGCTGCCGTTCCGGAAAACTGCGATACCATTGTGATGCAGGAAAAAGTGGAAATTAAAAATGATCAGGTTGTCATAAAAGATCCGCATGTAAAAAAAGGATTAAACATTCGACTTAAAGGCACACAAACAAAAAAAGGTGAACTCGCCATGCAGAAAGGACTTAAGCTGAGCGCGGGTGCCATTGGTTATCTGGCAGGACTCGGTTTTCAGGCTGTTGCCGCTCATCCAAAACCAAATGTTTGTATCATCAATACCGGTAAGGAATTAACGAAGCCGGGCCATCCATTAGAACCGGGAAAAGTTTATGAATGTAATTCCTATAGTTTGAATGCGGCTTTAAATGATTTACACATTCAAGCGCAAAGCAGCTTTATGGTGGATGATAATGAAGCAGCAACCATTCAATTAATTTCTGAAAATATTGGGAATTGTGATGTGATGATCTTATCAGGTGGCGTGTCCGTAGGCGATTACGATTATGTGGCTTCATCGCTTGCTGCCTGTGGCGTAGAGACTATCTTTCACAAGGTGAAACAAAAACCAGGCAAGCCCATGTACTTCGGAAAAAAAGGAAAAACCCTCATGTTTGGATTACCCGGAAATCCTGCTGCGCTGTTAACGTGTTATTACGCATACATTGTTCCCGCAATTAAAAAAATGATGGGGCAAGAATCAGAAGAATCTAAAACAGTAATGATGCCTTTAAGTGAAGGCTTCGTAAAAAAATCGGGACTCACCTATTTATTAAAGGGCAAGGTTTTTGGAAAAGAAGTAAGTCCATTAAACTCACAAGAATCTTACCTCATGAATTCCTTTGCAGCAGCTGACTGTATCATACACTTAGAAGAAGAAAAAACAGATTATAAAAAAGGTGAATTGGTAGAAGTTCATTTTATAGATCAATAAAATTAATTCATCGCAACAATGACATCCACAATTGTTTTGTTTTATAGTTTACTTTTTGTTGTGGCTTTTCTCTATGCCAGCGTTGGACATGGCGGTGCCAGTGGTTATCTGGCCCTGATGGCTTTTTTTTCTATTGCCCCTGAAAACATGCGGTTCACCGCTTTGTTACTTAACATTGGTGTTTCACTCATAGCCTTTGTGCACTATTACCGTAATGGACATTTTAACTGTCAACTATTCTGGCCCTTTGCCCTGGCCTCTATTCCTGCAGCCTTTTTAGGAGGAATGATAGTGGTTGATGCCGGACTTTATAAAAAAATACTAGCCGTCTTATTATTGTTTTCAGTAGTGAGATTATTGGGATTAAAATTTACAAATAAGACTTTCGTTTTAAAACAAAGTCTGCCATTAGCCTTATTCATTGGTGCCATCATTGGTTTATTTTCAGGCATGATAGGCATTGGCGGAGGGATCATTCTGAGTCCGCTTATTTTACTTTTACATTGGGCTAAAATGAAAGAAACCGCAGCCATTTCCGCTTTATTTATTTTCGTAAATTCAATAGCGGGTTTGGGAGGGGTTGTTGCACATGGACTCAGTCTGGGACAGGAATCACTCTGGATGCTGGCGATTGCATTAACTGGAGGAATGGCCGGCGCTTATTTTGGCGCCAAAAAATTTGAAACAGCCTTATTAAGTAAATTGCTTGCTTTGGTTTTATTAATAGCTTCTTTTAAATTAATTTTTACTTAGGGTTGGAAGAGAAAAAAAATACACATGCTTACATTCTTGCCGGTGGCAAAAGTTCACGCATGGGAACTGATAAAGCTGTTTTGATGCTGGAAGGAAAAACCATTCTTCAACGGATCATTGATGAATTAAGACCTGCTGTAGAGAAGATCATTATTGTATCAGATAATCCGGAGCATGGCAAATTTGGTATGGAACGCATTCCCGATAAAATTAAAAACTCTGGTCCTGCCGGTGGCATATACACAGTCCTGGCGCATTGTAGCAGTGAAAAAATGATGGTAGTAAGTTGCGATATGCCCTTTATTAAAACCGAAGCCGTTTTATTTATGCTTGAAAATTCAAAAGACAGCCAAATAACCGTGCCGGTTTTTCAAAACCAATTAGAACCTATGTTTGCGGTTTATTCGAAAAGCTGTTTGGCCAAATGGGCCGAATTGATCGGTTCAGGTACATTTAAATTGCAACATTTGTTTGGACATTTTACGCAATCAAAAATTGTGGTAGATGCCAATCCACTGTTTGTCGGTCCTTTTTTTATGAATATGAATAGTAGTGAAGATTTTAATAAAGCCAAAACATTCGTGAAACATGACAATTAAGGTAATCGTATTTGGTCACTTGCAAGATCTTTTAAAAACCAATGAAATGAGCATTTCTGAAGTGAAAAATACGGAGGAGCTGATCACAAAACTCCGTTTACAATTTCCGGACTTAAGTGCGGCAAATTATGTCATAGCCCTGAATAAAAAAATCATCCAACAAAGCACCGAATTGCACGATAGTGATACCATTGCATTAATGCCACCTTTTTCAGGAGGATAAAAAATGAGTGAAGGCGAAAAAAACGATAGATATCAGAGACAAATTCTTCTAAAAGACTTTGGTGAAGTGGCGCAGAAAAAACTGCAGCAGGCTAAAATACTAATCATTGGCGCCGGTGGATTGGGTTGTCCGGCTCTGCAATACTTATGCGCTGCCGGAGTGGGGAAAATAGGAGTTATAGATTTTGATCGTGTGGAGCTAAGTAATTTGCATCGGCAGATTTTATTTTCGATGGAGGACATTGGAAAATTAAAAGCGGAAGTAGCTGCAGAAAAATTAAAAAAACTTAATCCGGATTGTGAGATCATCCCCTACCCGCTTGAATTGAATACCAAAAATGCACTTGAGCTTATTAAGGATTATGATTTGGTTCTGGATGGTTCAGATAATTTCCCCACACGTTATTTGGTGAACGATGCCTGTGTGTTACTGGATAAACCTTTGGTATATGGTGCTGTACTGGCTTTTGAAGGACAGGTAGCAGTATTTAATATACCCGATAAAAAAACCGGCATCAAAACTTCTTACCGCGATCTTTTTCCCATACCACCCGATCCTGCTAATAGTCCGAGTTGCAATGAAGCCGGGGTTATAGGTGTGATTCCAGGTATTATTGGTTGCATGCAGGCTGCAGAGGCGATAAAAATCATTTGTGGCCTTGGTGAGATTCTTTCCAATAAAATTATTTCTTATTCTGCCCTTAATAACACTTATTACGATTTTGAAATCCAAACAAAAGACAAGTCAGGTTTTGACTACCCAAAAACCAAATCTGAATTTTTAAATTTTGATTATGCCTGGCATTGCAGCGCCGCTGGCTCTGAGCTGGATATAGCAGCGTTTGAAGCTTTGAATAAAAATAAAGATTGGCTTGTGATTGACGTGAGAGAATCAGGTGAATTACCTGTTGTGACTGAATTTAATCACATCCAAATTCCCTTGAGTAATTTTGAAAATGCTCTTCCTGAAATCCGAACAAATAAAAGCATTCTTTTGTTTTGTAAAAGCGGGACAAGAAGTTTAAAAGCATTACGAATCCTAAAAATTAAATTTCCGCAAACAATGGCCTTTAGTCTTAAAGGTGGCATTGATAAACTGAAACAAAAAAATTAAATCATGGCTGAGAAAAAAAAACAGAAGGTCTTTGTGAATGGTCCCATAAGTTCGGGCTTTATTGCCGAGAGCATTGCTAAACACACTACTAAAACAAGCATTGGCGGACATAGTATTTTTTTAGGACAGGTACGCCAGGATGAAAAAGAAGGTAAAACCGTGATGGCAATTGATTACACTTGTTACGAAGAGTTGGCCGAACAAAAATTGTATGAGATTCGCGAGGCGGCCTTTGCCAAATATGATCTGGTGTGTATGCACATTTATCACAGTCTGGGTGAAGTGAAGTCCGGAGAAGTTTGTCTTTTTGTTTTTGTGTCATCGGTGCACCGGGCCGCTTGTTTTGATGCCTGTCGTGATATAGTTGAACAAATAAAAAAAGAAGTGCCTATTTGGGGAAAAGAAATTTTTGCCGATGAGAGTCAAAGCTGGAAAGTAAATAAGTAATACAAAATTGAATTATGGTAAATATTACATTTAAATCGAATACCCTGCGTATAGCCAAAGCACAGGCCATTGTAAAAGTTAGTAAGGCAGAAACCATGGCCGCAGTGATCAATAAAACGGTACCAAAAGGTGATGTGTTTGAAATGGCTAAAACAGCCGGACTCTTTGCTGTAAAGCGCACCAGCGAACTAATTCCGGATTGTCATCCCATGCCTGTTGAATACACGGCTGTGACTTATACTATTCAGGATTTAGAAATTCATATTGAAGTGGAAGTGCGCACAGTTTACAAAACCGGCGTGGAAGTGGAAGCCATGCACGGGGCCTCCGTGGTGGCTTTAACAATATACGACATGCTTAAACCCATTGATAAGGGCATAGAAATACATGCTATAAAACTGATCGAGAAAAAAGGAGGCAAGTCAGATTTCAACGACAAATTCCGCAAGGACCTGAAAGCCGCCGTGGTGGTTTGTTCCGACAGCATCTCGGCAGGCAAAAAAGAAGATAAGGCGGGTAAGGCCATCATTCAAAAATTAGAATCCTTAAAAGTTGCCATTACGGATTACAGTATTATCCCCGATGAAATTCGTGGCATACAAGAACAGGCGAATAAATTATATGATCTGAAAAACGATTTAATTATTTTCACCGGTGGCACCGGTCTCTCACATCGCGATGTTACACCCGAAGCTATTCGTCCGCTTTTAGACCGTGAAATACCGGGCATTATGGAAGCGGCGAGAAACTATGGACAAGACAGAACGCCTTATGCCATGTTATCAAGAGGCGTAGCGGGCATGAAGGGAAATACTTTGATCTTGGCTTTACCGGGTTCTACCAAAGGTGCTGCAGAAAGCATGGATGCTTTGTTTCCGGCGATCTTGCATATTTTTGCGATCATTGATGGGGGGCAGCATAAGGAAAAGTAGAGTATCGGTTTCTATTTAAACATATAGATTCAAAGTTATGTTTCGCAAGCGAAACTCAGTGGACCTCTCAACACAGAGGGACAGAGGTACTGAGACACAGAGATTTTTTTTAGAGTTTTCTGCCTAAAGTATAATGTTATGTTTCGCATGCGAAACATTCTCTTTGCTCTTTTAGGCATACAGAAACTATGTCTCTATGATGACTAAACCTGCCCTGAGCGAAGTCGAAGGGTGGTTAAAAAAAGCATGTGATTTAAGTCTAGCCTTTGTGTGCTTTGAGCCAAACTTTTTGTCCTTAGTGGTTAATGGAGTTGAATGCTAATCGAAGCCAGTATATGGTAAAGCTATCTGGTTAATTCCATTATCCCCCAATAGTAATCATACTGCGGTTTTGCTGATTGAGCTCCTGATTTGAAAGATCTTCAAAACTTTCCATGCCACCTCGGGTTGATTTTTTCTTCCAAACACTTTCAAAAATTAAGGGCTTAATGTCTTTGCCATCTCTAAATGAAGATAGCAGATCAGTTTCGTTTTGAGAAAACAAACAATTTTTTAGTTTGCCATCGGCTGTTAAACGCAAACGATTACAAGAATCACAAAAAGGATTGGTGACCGATGAGATCACCGCAAAAGTTCCGGCGTAATTTTTTATTTTATAACTTTTAGCGGTGTCATTTTTAGAGTCCTGGAGTTTTTCTACTTTATCGCCATAAGCGGCATCTAACAAAGTCATTACTTCCTTATAGGAAAATCCTTTGCTCCAGTCCCAGTTATTGCCATTAAAAGGCATAAATTCTATAAAGCGAAAATGCACCTTGTTGTGTTTAGTGAATTCAACAAAGTCAACGATCTCATCTTCATTCAGTCCTTTCATAATAACCGCGTTGAGTTTTACATGAAAGTTTTCTTTTAAAAGTAAATGAATGTTTGAAAGAACCTCTTTAAAATTTTCACGGCGGGTTATTTTATTAAATTTTTCTTCGCGTAAAGAATCGAGACTGATGTTGATTGAATTTAAATTGGCAGCTTTAAACGTATCAATGAATTTATCTACTAAAATACCGTTGGTTGAAATAGCGAGACTTACGGGCAATTTGGCAAGACCTTCAATCACTTCTCTGGCATCGTTGCGAACCAAAGGTTCACCACCGGTTAAACGAATTTTAGTAACACCCAGATCAACAAAAGTTTGAGCAAGCGCCAGTACTTCATTGGTGTTCATGAACTGAGAACGGGGACGTAATTGAATGCCTTCAGCCGGCATACAATAGGTGCAACGCAGGTTACAGCGCTCAGTTAAAGAGATGCGAAGGTAATCGTGAACACGGCCGAATTGATCGGTGAGGATATTAGCTTTAGTACTATTCATTTTTACCGTGTGTTTGCATTTCTTTTGTTCTAAAAATTATAATTAAGTTTTTAAATACCCTCCACCTTGTTTTACAATTTAATCGCGCCTTAACTAGTTCTTTTTCTATTTTTGGCGCCCGGGCGGGCCGCTACAGGCTCCGCTATCGCTCCGGCTTTTTTGAGGCGAGAAAAAAAGTCTCGCCTCAAAAAGAGCTAAACCTTCTGCGTCCCTGGCGCTAAATCACATACTTTAGATATCTTCTTCTTTCTTTAAATTTTAGTTTCTCAACTATCAAAAAAATGCCGGATTTTGATTCTTTTAGTTAACTACTGTATTATTAGAACTTTCCATTTTGATTCTCTGTTCGCAAGGGTTAAAATTTTTTTGAAGTTCCACTATTTAGTTTCCAGCACTTTATTTTTAAATGCACCTTTGCTTTTACGTATGGTAACAGCCACAATTTTATATTCAGGGCAAGAAGCTTCCGAATCGTGTTCATCGCTGGTAATGATATTCAGCATCACTTCCGGGAAATGAAAGGTGGTACTTAAAATTCCGGATTTTACTTCATCGGTAATTCTGGCCTTTATATCAACCTTACCACGTGGCGATTCCACACAAACCATGTCGCCATCAGTGATGAGATGTTTTTGTGCATCTGTTGGATTAATGAGTAAAACGTCTTCCGTTAAAATATCCACATTGCCTGTTCTGCGCGTCATAGTACCCGAATTATAATGTTCGAGCTCACGGTTAGTAGTTAACACATAAGGATATTCTTTTCCGTTTGTGGTAAGTTCATTACTGATCTTATAATCGAAGTAATGGAATTTTCCTTTACCGCGTTGAAATTCCTGTAAGTGTAAAATCTCGGTATCGCTGCCATCTTTTTTCACCGGCCATTGTTTTCCGTTGTCACCCAATTCATCCCACTTCACGCCTGCAAAGAAAGGCACGATTTGTGAGATCTCTTGTAACATGGTATCAGCGTCGTATGGCGCCTGTGCATAGCCCATTTTATTCATGATATCTACCATAATTTCGCCATCTGTTTTTGTTCCGGCTAAGGGTTCTACCACCTTTTGTACTTTTTGTATGCGTCTTTCGGCATTGGTGTAGGTTCCGCTCTTCTCAAGGAAAGTAGCGCCCGGTAAAATCACATCGGCATACTTACAGGTTTCCGTCATAAAAATTTCCTGTAAAACCAAAAGGTCTAAATTTTTCATAGCGGCAATTACATGATTGGTATTCGGATCGGTTTGCACCACATCTTCACCCATTAACCAAAGTGCTTTTAATTTGCCATCAACCGAAGCTTCAAACATTTCAGGTATACGAAGTCCTTTACCAAAAGGAATTTTTGTGCCGTAAAAAGTTTCGTACTGTTTATTTATTTCCGGATCATAAGAACTCATGTAACCTGCTCCTTGGTGCGGTTGACATCCCATATCGGCAGCTCCTTGCACATTGTTTTGTCCGCGTAAAGGATTTACTCCCACACCACGGCGACCAATGTTTCCGGTGATCATAGCCAGATCGGAAATGAGCATAACTGTGAATGAACCTTGTGTATGTTCGGTAACCCCTAAACCATGAAAGGACATGGCATTGGGTGCTTTGGCATAAGCCATGGCAGCTTCACGCACCAGTGCTTTATCAACACCGGTAATGCGTTCCATTTCGTTGATGTCCAGTTTTAAGATCTGTTCACAAAACTGCTCGTAACCTTCGGTACGGTTTTGTATAAATTCTTTGGCTTCTAATTTTTCGGTAATGATGTAATACAACATCATGTTTATTAAAGCCACATTGGAACCCGGTTTTAATTGCAGATGATAAGTCGCATACTTGGCCATTTCGGTTCTGCGCGGATCGATCACAATGGTTGTTTTTCCTTTTAAGGCAAACTGTTTCAACTTAGCACCGGTTACAGGATGTGCATCAGTTGGATTGGCACCTATCACCATGATACAGTCGGTGTATTTAATATCTTCCACAGAATTGGTAGCAGCACCGGTACCAAAAGCACGCTGCATGCCCAGGGCCGTTGGGGAGTGACAAACACGTGCACAACAGTCAATATTATTGGTGCCTATTACAGCACGAATAAATTTCTGCATCAAATAATTTTCTTCATTGGTGCAACGTGCCGAAGAAATGCCGGCAATGGAATCGGGTCCATGCTCTTTTTTTATGCTAGTTAATTTGTTGGCTATAAAATCATAAGCCTCATCCCAGGTAGCAGGTTCTAATTCTCCGTTGCGTCTGATCATAGGTGTGCGGATACGATCAGGGTGATTGTAAAATGAAAAAGCAAATCGTCCTTTTAAACAGGTATGTCCCTGGTTGACCTCAGCATCATATGGCGCTTGAATGGATTTTACTTTATCGTTCACCACGGCCACTTCCAGATTACAGCCTACACCACAATAAGTACAAACGGTGCGGACTTTTTTGTCGGCAACAATGGACTTGGATTCAAAGACATCGGAGATAGCCGATGTGGGACAAGCCTGAGCACAGGCGCCACAACTCACACAATCGGAATTAAAAAAAGATTCGTTATTAGATTTAATAATATGCGCGTCAAAACCTCTGCCGGCCATGCTTAGCACCAGTTCGCCCTGCACTTCATCACAAGCACGCACACAACGGAAACAATTGATACACTTCGAAAAATCGGAAGTCATGTAAGGATGACTCAAATCTTTTTTCCGATCGAGGTGATTTTTTCCTTCGGGATATCTGACATCACGAACACCTACCTTAGCAGCCACAGCTTGTAATTCACAATTGTTATTTACTTCACAGGTGAGGCAATCCAAAGGATGATCGGTTAAAACAAGCTCAACAATATTTTTACGCAGCTTTACAATACGGTCGCTATGTGTATAGATATATGAATTGGGAATAACCGGTGTGTGACAAGAGGCCTGTGCCTTAGAAGGACCATTGGCCACTAAGGCTACGTCCACGCTACACACACGACAAGAACCAAAAGGATCGAGGTTAGGTGCATCGCACAAAGTAGGTACAAAATCTTTACCAAGATGACGTCTCACAAAACTGAGAATGGTTTCACCTTTTACGATGGGGTAAATTTTATCGTTTATGTATGCCGTTGTTTCCATGTGACTTATTTTTTAAAGTACGGAGCTAATTCGTTTTCGAAATATTTTAAAGTATTTTTTATCGGAAGTGGTAATCCACCGCCCAGTGCACAAAGAGAGCCGGCTTCCATGGTGTCGAGCAGATCTTTCATGAGCGTCATATCCATTTTATAATCTTCCTTCTGGGCTTTCTCAACCATTTCGTAACCGCGGGTTGAACCGAGGCGACAAGGAAAACATTTACCGCAGGATTCATGCGCTGTAAAACGGAATAAATGTTCGATGTATTTAATAAGCGGATATTCTTCGGGAATACAAACTACAGAAGCATGTCCGAGTAAAAATCCTTCTTTAGCAAAAGAATCAAAATCAACACTCAGGTCTTTTATTTTAGCAATGGGTACCAGTCCGCCTAATGGACCACCAATATGCATGGCTTTTACCGGCTTTCTGAAACCACCACCTAATTCCTCGATCACCACTGATAATGGCGTTCCCATATCCACTTCATAAATGCCAGGATTTTTAAAATAACCATCGAGAGAAATTAATTTTGTTCCCGATGATTTTGCTGTACCAATGGCTGCAAAAGCTTTACCACCATTTTTAAAAATAAAAGGTAAGTTGGCTAGAGTCTCCACATTATTTACAGCAGTAGGTTTATTGAACAAACCTTGTTGAGTTGGATAAGGCGGGCGAATGCGTACTTCCGGACGTTGGCCTTCGATGGAAGATAATAAGGCTGTTTCTTCGCCACAGATATAAGCACCCTGAGCTTTGATGACTTTAAAATCGAAATTAAATCCGGAGCCCTGAATGTTGTTACCTAATAACTTGTCATTACGCAATTGATTAACACAGTCGTTTATTATGTCGACTGATTCTGGATATTCACCGCGGATATATACCACACCGCAATCAGCACCTACAATGTAACCGGCCATCATCATCCCCATGAGTAAAGCATGCGGACGATTCTCCATAATATAACGATCGGAGTATGCACCCGGATCGCCTTCATCGGCATTACAAACAATAAATTTAGAATCGGATTCGGCATTTTTGCAGGACTCCAATTTAAAAGCCATGGAGAAACCCGCACCACCACGTCCACGCAGACCGGAGTCTTTTAATTCGGAGAGTAATTCACTAACCGGACGTTTGAGTGTAGCTGTAAATAATTTGTAGTAGTCGGCCACTGAACCATAGTCGCTGGTTAAGATAGCGGCGCCTTTGGATCCTACTTTATATTTTTCGGCAGTCGTAATGTTGCCTTCTTTAATTTTTTCAATCTGATCAATGTCGGAGCCTGAGAAATTTTTTCCATCCACGTGAAAGGAACTGTTTTCGTGACAACGACCCAAACAACACATTTCACCAATTTCGTTGGCGGCATAATGTTTGTGTAATTTTTTATGGACTTCGTCCTGTGTGCCGGCTGTCATGCAAGAGCTGCCATTACACACATAAACTTTTTTGCCTTTATTTTCAGGTTTTAAAAAATCGTAAAAGGAAACAGTTCCGTATACCGTTGATTTCCCCACCAAAAAATCCTGACGTAATTTTTCGAGGGTGGCCACATCGGGCGTGCCGGTTTGAGTGGCCGCATCGCCGAGTTGTTCAAAGAGATTTTTTTCGTGGCCTTTACGACCGAGCAGATGACTTAAGTTAGTTGACATCGTTTTTTAGTTTAACCTTGCCGGAAAGAAATTGGTTGTTTCCCAGTTCTACCTGCTGAGGGTTTGAATAAATGGTGTATTTGTTATTTCTGCAAAAGGCCATGAGGGTGATGCCCGATTCCTGAGCATTATCAATAGCCAGAGAAGAAGGTGCAGAAACCGCCGCAAGAAAAGGAATGCCGGCAGCTTTTGTTTTATTTACAATTTCGTAAGAGATGCGGCCACTTACCGTAATACATTTTGCGGTGTGGAGTATGTGATGATTAAGCAAATAACCGATCACTTTATCTACAGCATTGTGTCTTCCAATATCTTCTTGTAAAGTGAGCATTTTGCCATGAATATCGAAAGCCCCGGCAGCATGGGTTCCACCGGAGAGTTTAAAATCTTTTTGTCCGGCCGAAACCTGATCGAACATGTGTGGAATAAGATCGGCTTTTAATAATTCCGTATTTTTCACATTCTCCATCTCAAGATCATCCAAAGATGTTTTGCCGCAAATGCCGCAAGAGGAGGCAGAGATGACGTTTCGTGTGTTGGCAAAATCTTTCATCACCAGGTCTTTCGGTACTTTTACATTCACCGAAGTAATATGACCCTCTTCGTTTTTAGTGAGCACTTCAATAATTGGTTGTACGTTTTGATCACTGATAATATTTTCGGTGAACAATAAACCGCGCGCCAGATCCATTTCGTTACCCGGCGTTTGCATGGTTACTGTAAAAGGAACACCGTTAACCGCTATGCTCAAAGCCACTTCAACGGAAATGGAATCTTCCAATGAGGAAAATTCCGTTCCGTTAAAAAAAACTCCTTTATAACGATCAATCATCATTTAAGATAAACCGGTGATGTTTCCGTCATTATCAATGTCCATGCCTTCTGAAGCAGGCACAACAGGTAAACCGGGCATACGCATCATTTCACCAACAATGGCAACCACAAAACCTGCACCGGCAGCTACTTCAAATTCGCGGATATTAATTTTAAATCCACGTGGGCGTCCCACTTTCTTTTCATCTTCAGAAAAAGATTTTTGTGTTTTGGCCATACATACCGGGAAACCGGTGATGCCCAATTTTTCAAATTCTTTTAATTGTGTTTTAGCTTTTGGTGAATAGGTCACGTCATCGGCGCCGTATATTTCGGTGGCAATGGTTTTAATTTTTGTTTCAATTGGTAAACTCCAATCATATAATTGATGGTAATTATTTACATTACTTTCGATCACTTCCACCACTGCTTTTGCAAGGTCCATGGTTCCGTTACCGCCATCACCCCAGCCTTTTGATTCAATGGCTTTCACACCATGTTCGGCACATTTTTTCACTACGTAATCAACTTCTTCTTTAGTGTCGCCAAAACGTGAGTTAATGGCTACCACTGCAGTGAGTCCGAACTTTTTACAATTCTCAATGTGTTTTTCAAGATTCTCAAATCCTTTAACAATGAAGTCCATGTTTGGAGTGTTATACTCTTCGCTTTTAGCACCACCGTGGTGACGCAGGGCGCGAATGGTAGCCACAATTACCAGAGCTTTTGGTTTTAAACCACCAACAGGACATTTAATATCTAAAAATTTCTCAGCACCAAGATCGGCTCCAAATCCGGCTTCAGTAACCACATAGTCGCTTAAGGACATGCCCATTTTTGTAGCAAGAATGGAATTGGTTCCTTGTGCAATGTTGGCAAATGGTCCGCAGTGAATAATAGCAGGATTACCTTCTAATGTTTGCACTAAATTTGGTTTGATGGCATCTTTTAACAGGATGGCCATACTACCTTCGGCTTTTAATTCGCGGGCGTAAACCGGACGTTTATCAAAAGTGTATCCGATGAAAATATTTCCAATACGTTTTTTAAGATCAGCGAAATCTTTTGACAGACAAAGGATAGCCATGATCTCAGAAGCAGCGGTGATATTAAATCCGGTTTCACGCGGAATACCGTTGGCAGTGCCACCAATACCAATAATGATGTGACGGAGTGAACGGTCGTTCATGTCCATTACCCTTTTCCACACAATGGTACGGGGATCGATGTTTAAATTATTTGTTTTGTTTTGAATGTTGTTATCGATTAGTGCTGCTAGTAAATTATTTGCTTTTTCGATGGCAGAAAAATCACCGGTAAAGTGCAGGTTGATATCTACCATTGGAATAACCTGAGAGTAACCACCACCGGCAGCTCCGCCTTTCATACCAAAAACCGGACCTAAAGAAGGTTCGCGTAAAACCACCATGGCTTTTTTGCCTATTTTATTTAAACCGTCGGTAAGTCCAATAGACACCGTGGTTTTACCCTCACCCGCCGGTGTTGGGTTAACAGCACTAACTAAAATTAAATTACTCTTACTTACTTTATTCTCATCAATGAGTGATAGGGGAAGTTTAGCTTTGTATTTCCCGTAATACTCCAGATCATCCTGCGGTATATTTAGTTTTGCAGCAATGTCGTTGATGTGGCTGATTTTTGCACTCTGTGCAATGTCGAGATCCGTTAAGATAGTTTTGCTCATAAATAATTTTTAATTAATTTTTTTTGTAAAAGGCATGTCTAAGTTACCAATTTTTTGGTCAATATAGCAACAAAAG
Source organism: Sphingobacteriaceae bacterium (assembly GCA_947480015.1). GTDB lineage: Bacteria > Bacteroidota > Bacteroidia > B-17B0 > Aurantibacillaceae > Aurantibacillus. The sequence goes on along the minus strand of CANKBS010000037.1, from coordinate 3,814 downwards.
TCCATACAAGTTGGACCTTTTGGTATTATTTTTTTGGCTCAAGTGTTAAATTTAACAGGAGTCTGAAAAGCCTTATTTTTTGATCAAAATCAGACCTTTAAGTTTTTTATAATTAAGGATTAATAATTACCGTGTGGCAGTATTTTCGTGCAAAAAACGATAGCTTGGCGTAACACACTATGATTATTAGTCTATTAAATTACCTTTTGATTCGACTGATAGGATTTGCTCTTAATTTTACTCTCATGGGCTCCATTCTTGTTTAAGTAATTCCTTGTTTTTGTGTATTTTAAACCAGTTTATTTTACTAACGGTAAAGCCTATGACGCATCTCTTCTTATTGACGTGATTGACATTTTAGTGATTGAATTATTGCTAATACGGGCTTAAAGTAAATGCTCGTTTACCAGAAAAACGAATCTTCATCTGTCGAAACCTGATAAAACAAATTGACTTGTTGCTCTAGTAATTACCGACAAGTAATCCCGACCATAGTGGTCGGGATTTTTTATTAAATCCAAAAAAGAATTAAAAAACACTAAACGTTTATGCCACCACTCACTTCAATACGTTGACCATTGATCCAGCCTGCATCCTCGCTGCATAAAAAAGCAACCACGCCGCCAATATCATTCGCTTGCCCTACTCTTCCCAAGGGAGATAAGGTAGATAATAAGCCTTTCATTTGTGGATTACTGCGAATGGCTGCGTTATTAAAATCGGTTTCTATGGGTCCGGGTGCAATTACATTGGCGGTAATGCCCTTAGCACCTAATTCTTTGGCCAAATATTTTGTAAGGGTTTCAATGGCGCCTTTCATGGATGCATACACCGAATAACCTGGATTAGCAAAACGGGTGGTACCGCTCGAAATGTTGATGATGCGTCCACCCTGATTCATGATGCCCACACATTTTTGTGTGAGAAAATAAACACCTTTATAATGCACGTTTAAAAAATCGGTGAAGAGCTCTTCGTTTACCTGCTCAAAAGGCACCGTAGCGCCCATACCGGCATTGTTGATCAAAAAATCAATGTGTTCTGAATTAAATTTTTCTTTCAATGCCTTTTTAAGTTCAGACATAAAAGCATCGAGCTTATTAAAATTTTTAAGATCCAGATGCAGGGCATGAGCTTTTCTTCCCATGGCTTCAATTTCTTTCACTACGGCCTCTGCTTCGTTTTTGCTGGTGGCATAAGTAATTATCACATCATGTCCTTTTTTAGCCAGACTCAGGGCCATGTCTTTACCCAATCCACGGCTTGAACCCGTTACCAGAGCGATTTTAGTTTCCATATTTGATAGTTATTTAGTGACTGTTTTTTAACGCCACCAAATTAGCGTATTAATTGTTGCCTTGGGTCTGCATTAATTTATCTTAACAGTCGTCTTTAGCTACAATTTGTAGCAATACAGCGGTATATTTCATAGTAACTTAGCCCTATGGAAAGGCAAGTGATGCACATGGACTTGGACAGTTTTTTTGTCTCGGTAGAAAGGGAGATCAACCCTGAATTGATTGGTAAACCGGTGTTGGTGGGAGGCAGTAGTGACCGGGGCGTGGTGGCTTCCTGCAGTTATGAAGCGCGGAGTTTCGGCATTCATTCGGCTATGCCCATGCGTATGGCCAGGCAACTTTGTCCCGATGCTGTAGTTGTAAAAGGCGATCACGACCAATACAGTTATTATTCGAACATGGTTACAGATATTATCCGTGAAAATGTGCCGGTGTATGAAAAGGCCTCTATTGATGAGTTTTATGTGGATATGACGGGCATGGATAAATTTTTTGGTTGTTATAAGCTGGCCACAGAAATCCGTCAGAAAATAATTAAAGAAACCAATCTGCCTATTTCTTTTGCGCTCTCGAGTAATAAAACCGTGGCCAAGGTTGGTACCGGCGAAATAAAACCAAACGGGCAACAGCACATTCCCTATGGCACCGAAAAAAATTATCTGGCGCCTTTATCCATAAAAAAAATTCCTATGGTGGGCGATAAAACCTATCAGTTGCTGCGGGGCATGGGCATTGAAAAAGTAAAAACGGTGCAGGATATGCCCCTGCCTATGATTCAGCAGGTGCTGGGTGAGAACGGCACTTCTTTATGGAAAAAAGCCAATGGCATCGACAATTCGCCGGTTGAACAGTACAATGAACGCAAATCCATTTCAAGCGAATGTACTTTTGAAAAAGACACCATTGATGTATCGCATTTAAAGCGGGTGTTGTTAAGCATGACCGAGAAGCTGGCTTTTCAATTGCGTGGGGAAGAAAAATTAACGGCCTGTGTCACCGTAAAAATCCGTTATTCAGATTTTAATACCTATACCATGCAGGCGCGCATCCCTTATACAGCGCTGGATAATGTGCTGATAGAAAAAGTGAAGGAATTGTTCGATAAATTATTTCAGAAGCGCATGTTGATCCGTTTGATCGGTGTTAAGTTCAGTCATCTTATTCAGGGCACTTATCAGTTCGATCTGTTTAATGATACCACTGAACAATTACAGCTGTATGAGGCCATGGATAAACTCCGTCAGCGTTTTGGCGAAAACGCCGTGATGCGCGCTGCGGGGCTCGATCTGAATAAAAGGGAAACAAGTTTGTTTAATGGTTTGAAGAAGTGAGGGGTTGAGATGTTGTATGATGAAAATGAATTATGGCGTAATTACATAAACATGACCTCAAAGATGAAACGAAAAACAGATAGTAGTCTGAGAGGAACGACCTTAAACATAAAAACAAAGATCAGTCCCGCAGGGATGAACCGTTTGTAATAAACTATTAACAATATAAATAAGCTCCTTATGAGCAACCTGTAATATAAAAATGAAAATAAAACACAGTCCCGTAGGGACTTACTGTTTGTAACAAACCATTAACGATATAAAGAAGCTCCGAAGGAGCAACCTGTAACATGCCAAACACTTATACGCAAATCTATATCCAAATTGTATTCGCAGTCAAAGGCCGTCAAAGCCTCATTTCAAAAAACAACAGAGAGGAATTACACAAATACATTAGCGGAATAGTTCAGAAAAGAAATCATAAATTATTAAGTGTTTTTTGCATGCCTGATCATACGCATCTGCTGGTTGGACTGAAACCTTCGCAATCCATTTCAGAATTAGTAAGAGACATAAAAGCCGGTTCCTCAGGTTTTATTAATGAGAAAAAATGGGTCATGGGTAAATTCAGTTGGCAAGAGGGTTATGGAGCGTTTTCCTATTCAAAAAACCAATTAAACAACGTTGTAAATTATATACAAAATCAGGAAGAGCATCATCATAAAAAAAGTTTCAAAGAGGAGTACTATAATTTTTTAAACGAATTTGAAGTAGACTACAATGAGGCCTACTTGTTTGAATGGATTACTTAGGTCGCTCCTACGGAGCTTGCATCTCTTATCACCATCTTATTACAAACAGTTTGCTCCTACGGAGCAAGAGTGTACTAAAATCAAGAGACTCATAACGCTTCCAAATAAAATACGACTAATTAGATTCTAAAGCATCTGCCAACAAAATAAAAACACGTCAAAATCCAACAGGAATGAACCATTTGTGATAAATTGATAAAACATAAAAAGCACTATGGAAGCAAATTAAGTATAAACATAAAACAATCCCACCCCTTAGGGACGAACTGTTTGTAATAAACCCGTAACAAAACAGATAAGCTCAGTAGGAGCGACCTGCAGCATAAAAATGAAAACAAAACTCAGTCCCCTTGAGATAACACGTTTGTGATAAATTGACAAAACATAAAAAGCACTATGGAAGCAAATTAAGTATAAACATAAAACAATCCCG
>CANKBS010000036.1 GCA_947480015.1 Sphingobacteriaceae bacterium | reverse complement strand
CAACACTGGCAACACTGCCTCTTTGGTTGCATAATTCGACAGCCTTGAGTTTAAACTCTTTACTGTAAAAGATTCTTTCTTTTTTCATGACTTTAAGTTACAGCTTATCAGCTTAACTTTTTTGTCCACTCAAAGCTACTAACTCCAATCTGGCGCTGTAACTGTGTTTTCGTCGTTTAAAACTTAAAATTATAGCCCGACTGCAATTTTTATCGACCCATTATTTCTAAAAAACCGTTTTTTTATTTAATTATTCCTACAAAACATAAAATTCCTTCAATTTTCTATCAAATTTATTTTACACTCTAAATAACTGAATAAGAGTCGATTGTGATTTTATAAGCCGACAACAACCGCTTACAAACGCTTTTATCCGAATGTAAATAAGTAAATACCGAATAAAGTTTTCTTCCCACCTCAACTTTGTACCGTCAATTTGAATCTGGAATTTGAAACACGAAAAACAAAAAAGAGATTTCGCTGATGACACGGATTAAAATAGACACAGAGAAACAGAGGTACATGAGTGCACCGAGAAAATGAAAAGGAATGCATACATAAGAAAGCATAAGTAACACGAACGAATAAAAAATAAATAAATAAGTATATAAACCACAAAAAACAAAAACAAATGACAAACATCAAAAATCACGTACAATTAGTTGGACGTTTAGGTGCAAACCCCGAAGTAAAAATGTTAGACAATGGAAACAAACTGGCTCGTTTCTCAATTGCCGTAACCGAAAGCTACACCACAAAAAAAGGTGAAAAAGTAAACGACGTGCAATGGCACTCCATCGTTGCCTGGGGCTCCATGGCCGGTATTGCCGAAAAAATCCTGCAAAAAGGCACACAGGTAACCGTAGATGGTAAACTCTTTAACCGCAGCTTCACCAATAAAGAAGGTGTTAAGCGCTCAAGTACCGAAATTGTAGCCAACGAATTATTCGTCATCTCTCAAAAAGCCGCGTAGGTTTCAACACAGAGACACTGAGTTACAGAGGTCCGATAGCCATCGGACACAGAGTTTAAAGTCTGATAAAAAATAAAACCAAAAAACGCCGAGGTGGATGTTTGCTAAACCAAAGCGTTCAAAAACAAATAAAAATAAATAAACCGGTGCAGCCTGGGCAAGCAAGGCCTCACCACAAATCCAAAAAAATCATGAGCACAACAAACAGAGTACAATTAACAGGCAACTTAGGTAAAACACCTGAAGTAAAAAGTTTCGACAATGGCGGTAAACTGGCCCGCTTCACCATGGCCACCAAAGAAGAGTACACCACCCGTACCGGCGAAAAAGCCTCCGATACCCAATGGCACAGCGTAATAGCCTGGGGTAAACTGGCCGAAAAAATTGAAACTGAATTACAAAAAGGAAGTTTCGTAAGTGTGGAAGGTCGCTTGGTGACTAAAAATTACACCGATAAAAATGGTGTGAAAAAATACCAAACCGAAGTGGTAGCCAACGATGTAGTGCTTAACCAAAAAGCCGCGTAGTTTTAAACACAGAGGCACTGGGTTACAGAGGTCCGATAGCCATCGGACACAGAGTTAAAATATTTACACTTGTTGAACTCAAAAAAAATCGATAAAACAATAAAACCAAAAACGCCGAGGTGGATGTTTGCTAAACCAAAGCGTTCAAAAAAACAAAAAATACATAAACCGATGAAACCCGGGCAAACAGGGCTTCATCACAAATTCAAAAAAAATCATGAGCACAACAAACAGAGTACAATTAACAGGCAACTTAGGCAACGATCCTGAAATTAAAATTTTTGACAAAGGCGGTAAAGTAGCCCGCTTTTCAGTTGCCACCAAGGAAGAATACACCACCCGTAACGGTGAAAAAGCTTCCGATACCCAATGGCATTTTATTTCGGCCTGGGGTAAGGTAGCCGATAAAATTGAAGCCGAATTACAAAAAGGAAGTTTTGTAAGCATCGAGGGTCGTTTAACCACCCGCAATTATACCGACAAAAACGGTGTGAAAAAATACATCACCGAAGTGGTGGCCAACGAAGTCGTGCTGAATAAAAGAGCTGACTAAATTGCCCAAATAAACCGTTCTGGCAACAGAACGGTTTATTTAAATTTTGGTAATGTCCATTTTTTTTAAGTCAGGATTTATTTTGGTAATGCCCAAAACTACCAAAATGGTCATGCCACCGCCAAACACAATGGAAGGAACGAGGCCCATTATACGAGCAGCCACACCGCTTTCAAAAGCGCCAATTTCGTTGCTGCTGCCCACAAAAATATTATTAATGGCACTCACACGTCCACGCATGTTATTGGGAGTCATGAGTTGTAAAATACTGTGACGAACCACAACGCTTACATTGTCGAATGCACCGGTAAAAAAAAGCATGGCACAGGCCAACCAGTAATTGGTACACCAGGCAAATAAAATGGTAAACACACCAAAAGCTATTACCGACCAGATAAGCGCCACACCGGCCTTTTTAGCCGGAGGATAAACGGCCATCACAAAAGCCGAAATAACAGCGCCAATGGCAGGCGAGGTTCTTAAAAGCCCGTAAGCTTCAGGACCTAAATGCAAAATTTTATCGGTGAAGGCCGGAATTAAAACAACGGCCCCTCCAAATAAAACGGCAAAAAGATCGAGCGAAATAGCACTGAGCACCATTTTGGTTTTAAAAACAAAACGAATGCCCACTTTAATGCTGTCGAGTATGCTCTCTTTTTGATCACGCAGCTCGGGAGCGCCGCTGTTATTGATGCGCAGAATGAGGATAAAAGATAAGGTGAATAATAAGACTTCGATCAGGTGACACCATTGGGCGTTGAGAGTATTGTTATGTCCGTAAATTAAACCGGCTAACACCGGACCCAAAATAGCACCTGTATGCCAGGCCGAGCTGTTCCAGGTGGCGGAAGTGGTATAATCTTTTCGGGGAATGAGCTGACTTAAAAAAGGATTAGTAGCTGCACCAATAAAAGCACGAATGATGCCGAATAAAAACACCACCGAAAAAAGGGCTGTCATGCCCATTGAACGTAGGAGATGAAAAAAAGGTTCGGCATTTAAATAAAGAAAGATGGCGCCCAGTAATAATAAAAAAGTGCAGGTGAGGATGATCCTTTTTTTACGGATCAGATCCACAAAATGTCCACTGAAAAAGGAAGTAGCTATGAAAGGAATGGCCTCGGCAAGTCCTATTAAACCAAGGTTCAGCTCATCTTTCGAGTATTCGTAATAGATCTGCAGGTAAATGGTACTGAACTGCATTTGTATGGCCAGCGTTAAAAACAAACGCACCATAATAAATAGTCTGAAATCTTTGACCTTAAAAATGCGAAGCGAATCGGATTGAAGAAATGACATAGGCTTTTTAAAAGTACCGAAAAGCTAAATACGATAAAATTAAAAGGGATTAAAAAACTAACATCTTATAAAGAATAAACTAATGGAAGAAAGCCCAAATCACCTTAACATCAAATCTTTGGCCGAAGACGATCGTCCCCGCGAAAAATTCGCAGGTCTGGGAAGGCACAGTTTGAGCGATGCCGAGCTCATTGCCATCATTCTGGGATCGGGTAACCGTCACGAAACCGCAGTTGACCTGGCCCGCAGAATGTTAGCCGCCAATAACAATAACATTAACGAGCTGGCAAAATTAAGTCTGGCCGAACTTAAAAAATTTAAAGGAGTAGGGGAGGTGAAAGCGGTTACCATTGCTGCAGCCTTCGAATTGGGACGAAGAAGAAAAGATTCGGAGAGCATCGAGAAATTAAAGATCACTTCGAGTTTTGCGGCTTATGAGCATCTTCATAAACGTTTGAGCGACCTGCCTCACGAAGAATTCTGGATCTTATTCCTGAATCGTGCAAACCAAATTACTAAAGAGGAAAATCTGAGTAAAGGTGGCGTGGCCGGCACAGTGGTCGACCTAAGGATCGTTTGCCGCATGGCCGTTGAAAATTCGGCCTCTGCCATAGTTATGGCGCATAATCACCCAAGCGGACAAATCGTACCCAGCGAACAAGACAAAGGCATTACCAAACGCTTAAAAGAAGCCCTCAAACTTTTCGAAATTACCTTGCTCGACCACCTCATTGTTGGCGATCAAAAATATTTTAGTTTTTCAGATGAAGGTCAATTATAAAAATTTTATGCAACACCACTAAACAAAAATCACATTTAAATTCATGATACTAAGTGCTGAACAGGTGGCCATTATTGGAGCCAAGGGTAATATGAAGATCAATGCGGTGGCAGGATCGGGAAAAACTACCACCATGATCGAATACGCAAAAACACGAGCGGCAAAAACCAAAATACTTTACCTTGCCTTTAACCGTTCGGTAAAACTAGAAGCAGAAAAAAAATTCAAAGCAAAGGGATTAAACAATGTGACTGTTCAAACGGCCCATGCTTTGGCCTACAAACAAATAATTTCAGGCAGTGACTATAAGGTGCGCTCGAGTGCTTATAAAACCCATGAAATAGCCGCCATACTTGGCATTAAAGGTGGGAGCGAAAAACACGCCGAGTACATGATCGCCAATCACATTCTTGGGTTTTTCTCTTATTTCTGTAACAGCGATAAACAACAACTTAAAGATCTGAATTACCTCGATGTGGTGACTGATCACAAAGCCGCTTTTTTTGTGAAGCAGTTTTATACTTATATCGAAAAACAAACCGAACGACTCTTTCAAAAAATGAATCGGGCTGAGATGGAAGTAAGTCACGATTTTTACCTTAAAAAATTTCAACTGATCAATCCCCGATTACACTTCGATTATATTTTGTTCGATGAAGGCCAGGATGCCTCAGCGGCCATTTTGGATGTGTTTTTGAAACAAGATGCCATAAAAGTTATTGTGGGCGACACGCATCAGCAAATTTATTCCTGGCGGCATGCTGTTAATTCGCTCGAGAAAGTAAATTTTGAAACCTTTCATTTATCAACTTCATTTCGTTTTACCCAGGTAATCGCTGATCTGGCAAACCGGGTACTGGCCTGGAAAGATCATATCAGAAGTCAGGACTTACTTGCTATTAAAGGCGTTGGAACATGCTCAGAATTTAAATCGAAGGCAGTGATAGCCCGCACAAATTTAGGTTTGCTTTTGGAAGCCATTCATTTTATTAAAGAAAAAAAGAAAGTTCAACGCATTTATTTTGAAGGCAATATTAATTCTTACACCTATGCAGAAGACGGTGCTTCCTTATATGACATTTTAAATTTGTACAATGGCCGGCGCTCCTCTATAAAAGATAAACTCATACAAGCCATGCGTGATTTAGATGAACTTGAAGATTACATTGAAAAAACGGGCGACGGACAATTGGGTATTATGGTTGAAATTGTAAAAGAGTACGGGAATGCCATTCCCGGTTTGATCAGAGATTTAAAAGCCAAACATGTATCCGATCAGGAAAAGCATTTAGCGGATATTGTATTCTCAACCGTTCACCGCTGCAAGGGCATGGAATACGATGCTATTCAACTGGCAACTGATTTTATAAGCGAGAAAAAGATCATTGAATTAAAAAACAAATTAAAAGAAGAGAATGCAAAAGCTAAATTGCTGGAAGAAATTAATTTATTGTATGTGGCGCTCACCCGCACCCGCAATAGCATTCACATTCACGAACACTTGTTGCCCGATAATTTTCCTAAATCAGATCGTATTTATATTATGCGAAGCGAGGCTCAGAAAAAGTTAGATGCAGCGTTAGGCAATCATGAAGCCGATTCAGAATTGATCCGAAATGAGGAATCTGTTTCTGCACAGCTGAACTCAACAAAGAAAGCTATCCATGAGCACTTATTAACTTCTAAAAGAAAATATGTAAAAAAAGAATAGGTAAACGCCAGAAAAGGCGACCATAAAAGTTAATATTTTCAGATTTGCTCCCCTGTTATTTAGGCAAAAAGAGCGTTCGCGAAAGCCCGCTCGAGCGCCAAAAAAAACAGGAATACAATTTAAATTAATCGTAAAAGTATAAACTTCTAAAATACCGTGAGCGCCAGGGATGCGAAGGGTTTAGCTCTTTTGCAGCGTTTTTTTTACGCTGCAAAAAGCCGAGCGACTAGCGAGCCCGAAGCAGCCCGCCCGGGCGCCCAAAAAACAGGTAAATTTAAATCCAATTATTTAAGTAGAATTATCGCTTGCTATTTTATAAATTCGTGCTTTTAAATTATGCTAAAACTAGTCACCATCATAGGCGCTCGTCCACAAATTATTAAAGCCGCTGCTTTAAGCAGGGCCATTAAAAACAAGTACGCCGATAAAATAAAAGAAATCATTGTTCACACCGGTCAGCATTACGATGCTAACATGAGTCAGATTTTTTTTGATGAATTGGGCATTCCGGTGCCGGATCATAATTTAAACGTGGGAAGTGGCAGTCACGGTAAACAAACCGCCATCATGATAAGTGGCATTGAAGAAATACTTTTAAAAGAAAAACCCGATGCCATTGTATTATATGGCGACACCAATTCAACACTTGCCGGTGCCATTGCAGCCAGCAAAATTCATGTCCCCGTGGTTCACATTGAAGCCGGTTTACGTTCATTTAGCAAAGCCATGCCCGAAGAAGTGAACCGCATTATGTGTGATCACGTGAGTACTTTTTTGTTTTCACCTACCAAAACCGGATTTGATAATTTAGTGAAAGAAGGCTTCGATCCCAATGCCAAAGCACCTTTTACGGCCGATCATCCAAAAATTTATCACTGTGGCGATGTGATGTATGATAATTCTTTGTTCTTCAGCGAAGTGTCGGAAAAGAAAACAAAGATTCTTGAAACTTTAAAACTCGAAAAAAATAAATTTATTCTGGCCACCATTCACCGTAATAACAATACCGATGAACCGGAGCGCCTCAATGCCTTATTTAAAAGTCTGCAGGATATTTCTCAACAACATCAGCTGGATGTCTTATTGCCGTTACATCCGCGGACAGCAAAATTATTGGAGACAAATCTCGATCCGGCATTATATAAGGCTATTAAAGCCAATACCCGATTTAAAATTGTGGAGCCTGCTTCATTTTTAGAAATGGTGACCCTCGAAAAAAATTGTAAACTGGTTATGACCGACAGTGGCGGTGTACAAAAGGAAGCCTTTTATTTTGAAAAACCCTGCGTTATTTTAAGACCCGAAACCGAATGGGTTGAACTGGTTCAATGCGGCGCCGCTATTGTGGCCGATGCCAGTGAAGCTCGTATCAAAGCAGCATTTGAGACCTTAACAACTAAAAACGATCTTAAATTCCCGAAATTGTACGGCGACGGAAAAGCCGCCGAATTTATTTGCTCAGAGTTGGTGACTTATTTGAAAAGTTAATTTTAATAATTAATTTCTTGTGCAGTGGTTGCTCTCAGCAGCTTGGCTTCTAATAGACTTTTAGAATTTTTTTCGAACCTTTAAGGAGATATCTATAGTTTAATATTAACGTATTTCGTTTTTGGAGGATTTGAGATTCGTTTTTTGCGCCATGGGTTAGGGCATCTAGCTTGTGGATTGATGAACCAGCGTTTTAATAGTGCTAAGAGTCCGGCCCCTTCAGATTAGAAAAAAATGACTTCTGTGTTTCTCAATCTAAAAGCTTAAGAAATAAAAAACCCCGCTACTTTTTTTAAAAAATTAATAATTTAAAATTTACAGTATTTGAAAGTTTTAATGACACGGATTGCCGCGCCATGGGATGTAGGGCATTATGCCTGTGGCATAATGAGCCGGCTTGAGTGACAGCCTTAGTTCTTTTTGCAGCCTGTCTCTTTTGGCTGCAGGACATCAAGGCTGAGCCTTGATGGGCCGGATTAAGCGTTGAACCGAAACGCAGCGGAGCCCGGCGCAGCCCGGTCCCAATCAGGTTTTCGGAAAAAAATGTAGGGCCTGATTGGGAGGCGCCCAAAACATGTACTAAGCAAAAAAATTAAGTCTGATTAAAAAATTAAAACTTCGGACAACTCACTAAAGTCCTTCTGTTCTTTTTGCGTTTCTGCGCAATCTCATACACCAACGAGATCTCATGCGCCCCTTGTGTATTGTTGATTCCTAAGCGGGAGATGGTAATATCGTAACTGTAACCAATTCTGAAATTATTATCGGGTAATTCTAAACCAATGAGCAGCGACAAACATTCGCGGTTGGGATAGCCCGGTTTGTAGTGTTTAATGGGTAAGCCACGGTACCACACACCGAAATTAATAAGCGATTTAAAATAATAAGCACCAATGTCAAACTGATCGTAGTTCTGTTCGCGACGGTATTGAAAACTGGCACTCACAAATTCTTCGAGTTTGGTTTTACCTGCTCCACGCGCCGACAGCACATAACGGTAACCACCATGCATACTGATGTATACAGGCATGGCAATAATTTCTCCCGTCATACTGGGATTGGGTTGATTTAAATGTTTGATGGAAATACCGCACCAGTAATTTGTCGAATTAAAAAGGGCACCGGTTCCCAAATCGAGGTAATTTGCCTGTTGCGCACTTAAGGCATCGCTTGAAACACTGGCACCGGTGATGAGTTGATCGTTAAAGGTGAGTCCCGAATAATCCAGTTTTTTTTGGGTTATGGCCAGCATCAGGCCCATTCTTATTTCGGAGTATTTATTGAGTTTTATACGGTAAGCATAATTAAAACCAAATTGCTGGGTCACCAAATTGGAAGTACCTGCACGGTCGTAAATCATAAACCCTCCAATACCACTATTGATATTCGAAACATTTAAATCGTAAGCGGCCATGCCGGTTTGATAAGCGCGTTTAACGCCCGGCCACTGGTTGCGGTAATTTAAAGTAAAACGATGTTCGTATGTTAAACCTGTAAAGGCAGGATTTAAAAACATGGGAGCCGAATAAAACTGCGTGAATTGAGGGTCCTGAGCCAACAAGCGCCAACTGCACAAAAACAAAACAGCTATGTAAACTTGTTTATTGCGCATTATTAGTTTGTAAATTAATTTCCAAGTGCATAATATTCGGGTCCTGAGCCAATGGTTTTATTTCTAATTCTTGTGGTAAACATCCTGGTGCTTCTACTAAAGCACGGTAGGTGCGAAGCGGATTAATAACCAGAATAAATTTGCCGGTACTTGGGTTCGAATAATAATTACCGTTAATCTGGCTGCTTTCCTTGTCTACCAAAGTAATGCGAACTTTAGCCGGAACATCGTTGATACGTGTTATGCCGGATGTAACTTTTAAATCGTTATAACCAAAACGTGTATCTATCTGATAAAGGTCCAGTCCACCATAAGTTTCTTCCTTTATAGAAGAGTAATACCCGGTTTGTCCATCCACATTCAATACAAAGAAAATATCATTGCCCACATCGTTAATAGGATAACCTAAATTTTCGGCTTTTGAAAACTGGTGAATGTCGCTGTCGTAAACGCCTTTAAACACATCGTATTCACCCATGCTGTTATGTCCCTTGCTACTAAAGTAAAGTGTAACGCCATCGGGATGCAGAAAAGGAGCGTCTTCATCGTATTTGGTATTGATGTTCGCACCTAAATTCATAGGCACACTCCATTTGCCATTCGGTAATTTTTTAATCCGGTACAAATCTTTGCCCCCATAACCACCGGGACGATCGCTACTAAAAAAAATCTCGCTGCTGTCGTTACTAAAACAAGCACTCGTTTCTATGTAAGGCGAATTAATAGCGTCACTCATAATCTGTGGGGCTTCCCAAGTATTTTGTTTTCCCATTTGACTGAGATACAAATCGCCGGTTAACTGATCTTTAGCCGTTCGGTAAATAATCATGCGCTGACCGTCGGCACTAATGGCCACACAGGCATCGTTGGTTTCGGAATTAATGGGCGCTCCCATATTTTCAGCTGCCTTCCAACTACCGTTTAATTTATACGATACATACACATCTTCAAAATAAGCATGGTCGCCATTTATTTTATTGCCAACCGAACCTTCACGTTTGGATGTAAAATACAAAGCCGATTCGTCGGGACTTATTACCGGCACATAATCATCGTATTTGGTATTAATATTCGGACCCATGTTGCTGATCTCGACCCGGCGAGGATTTGCTACCAGCGCCTTACCGCTGATGCAGCAATTCATTAAGTAATACGTTTCGTCGTTGCTGTGTAAACGCTTGGTGGGTTTAATAAGCAGGTAAGCTTCCAGCAAAGTATAAGCCTCATCAAATAATTTTTGCTGGTGTTTAATTTTAGCCAGATAAAATTTGGCATCGTTTTGTTTGGAAGCGCTGAGATTATCTGCTAATAACAAAGCCGAATCCAAGCCATAATTTAATTTAAAAACACAAATAGCATCGTTAACGCCAACTTGTTCATTTTTTGGAGCCAGATTTAAAACCTGTCTGTATGACTGCCATGATTTAAAATAATCTTCACCGTCTAAATAAAATTGGGCTTCTTTAAGCAGACTTTTAATTTTCTTTTTGTCGGCCTTGCTTTGAGCCATGGCAGTGCTGCTGAACAAAATGATCAGTAAAAAAACAAAGCTATGTCGGATAATAGATCTCAATTTATCTTAATAATAAAACGTCACCGGTTTTTGAATAAGCCTTGCCGTTAAAAAAGGTGGCCGTAATTTTCCAAACATAAACATCCTGCGTACATAATTTACCCTTGTAATAACCATCCCAGCCTTCATCGGGATTGCGGGTTTCAAACAACAATTCACCCCAGCGTGAAAAAATACTGAAGCTGTATTTTTCGGTACCTTTTACAATGGGATGAAAAATATCGTTGCTCACATCTTTTGGATCATAGGTACTTCCATGCGAACCGGCCGCATTGGGCGTAAAGGCATTCGGAATTTCCACTGAGGTTTCATCCAATGCAACTACCTTACTTTGTAATTCAAAAGTATCGCGGCATTGTTTATCGCTGCTCACCATTAAAACAGATTGGTACTCTCCGGCCTGTGTATAAAAGTGTACCGGCGAATACTCATTCGATCCAGAGCCATCACCAAAGTTCCAGGTGTAGCTCGTCGCACTTGATGAAGACTCATTGGTAAAATCAGTTTCCTGACTTGGAATATAAACCAGTAAAGGCCGCGCTGAAAACTTAGCCGTTGGAAGCGCAAACACTTTAATAGTCTTGTAAGCTGTATCCGCACAATGAAAAACATCTTCCGCCACCATTTCGATATTAACCGTACGGTCGAAATTATTTTTATTGTCAAAGGTATTACTTACACCACCGGCCGAACTAAAACTTATATTATCGTAACGCCAGTGATATGTTTTAGCGCCACTAACACTGTCGAAATATACTTTTAAGGGACTACAGCCGCTGTCTGGCGCTGAGGAGATAAAGAAATTGGGTTTTGGATGAACCACGATTGCACTCGTGATGGAGTCGCTGCAGTTATTACTACTCGTTGCTCTTAATTTTACCAGATACAATTTACCGGTAATACCGGTATTGGTAAATAAATGAGGGGCCGTACTTAAACTGCTTACAGTAGTTAAACCATCGCCAAACACCCATTTGTAATTAGATGCGCCAATAGATGTCGTACTAAAAGTGATAATTTTAGGATGACAAGCAGGTGTATCGGCAGCAAATATGGCTTTCGGTTGTGCGAAAACCGTTATGGCTTTAGTAATGGAATCAAAACATAAATTGTTAGTACCTACTTTTAATTTGCTGAAGTAAGTGATTTGTGAAGCCCCTGTGGCATTGGTATAGGTTGAACTCACATTGGCAGCAGTAGAATTTAGTCCGTTGCCAAAAGTCCATTTATTGCTGGCGTTACCAATACTGGTATTATTAAATAGTACGTTTAGCGGTGTGCAGCCTGGATTTGGAGCTGTAGTAAAATTGGCAATTGGATTAAAATAAATCATCACATTACCGGTGCTGGTCCCCACACAACCATTGGATGTTTGAGCGGTTAAACTAACTATGGCGTTAATATTAGCCGTGCTTGTATTTGTATAGGTCCAATTATGAGAAGTTAGTGTGGTATAAGTAAGCGAACCATCGCCATGATTAAATTTATAAAAGGCCACACCGGGTACACTTACAAAATTCACATTCAGAGGACTACAACCGGCACTGGGGGTCATGGCCGGAAAAAAAATCGCTTCGGGATAAACGGTGATGAGTTTTCGGGAAGTATCGCTGCAGGCCAAACTATTTGTTGCAACCAGTTGCACCGTGAGGGTAGTGGTAAATAAACTGGTGTTAGAATAAGTATGTGAAGGGTTTTGAAAATTCGAAACACCACCATCACCAAAGGTCCATGCAGAAGTACTGTAACCCACTGATGTATTAGTAAAAGTAGTTAAGAGGGGAGAACAACCGGTAATAAAATTAGATAAAAATCCGGCTACCGGTCGCGGATAAACCGTTACCACTTTTTTAATACTATCCGCACAACCTGCACCGGTAGAGGCAATGAGCGTGATGGTGTAATTTTGAAAAGTCTGACCGGTATTACTAAACGTAAAACTTGGTGCAGAAAAACTTGAAATGGAAGCAGGTGTGGTTCCAAACTTCCACAAATAATTACTTGCTGAAGTACTGCTGTTACTAAAGGTAACGGCTAATGGCGGACAACCAACGGTTGGTGTAGATGCAAAATTGGCTGTTGGTTTTACATTGATATTCACCGTTTGAGAAATTGAATCGATACAAAAAGCTGTGAAGGCAATTAATTTTACGGTATAGGTTGCGGGCGCTGTGTATGTGTGAATGGGCACTGTAGCCTTAGAGGCAGATGATCCGTCGCCAAAAGTCCAGGTATAATTGGTAATGGCATTTGGTCCACTTGCTGGTGTGGAATTATTTGTAAAAGTAACAGGCGCGCCCACGCAGGCTGCAAAGGGCGTAAACAAAGGCAGGGGTTTGGGTCGAACAATTAGCGACAAGGTTTTGGTATGACTACAAGTAGTAGAAGCGGTGACCACAAGCGTGGCTACAAAGGTTCCGGTACTCACATAATTTTGAGGCGGTGGTACCTGAACATTACTTGTATTGGTATTTCCGAAATTCCAATTCCATTGCACGGCTCCGCTTGATAAGTCGGTGAAGGTGGCGCTGTTTATAGCATTACAACCCACGGCCGGGTTCACTGAAAAATTGGCCACCGGCGAGGCAAGAATAGTTATCACAACGGCCGAGGTATCTTTACAGGATGTGCCGGAGCTGGCAATGCTGGCAACGAGTTTAACGGTGTAAGTGCCGGGTGTGGTGTAGGTAAATGTTTTATTGCCGCTTCCTAAATTTACAAAACCGCCGCCTGCTCCAAAATTCCAAGTATAATTAACGCCTGCCGTACTGCTATTGGTAAAGGTTACAGCCGCGTTCTGACATAAATTTCCGCCGGGTGCTAAAACCAAAGCCGTAGGTTTATTGGCAATGGTTACAACAATGGTTGAAACATCCACCCCACATTGGTTATTATCTAACAGGGTAACCGAATACGAACCAACGGCACTGTAGCTCATACTTACCGGTGTGGTTGGCGGCCATGGCGACCAGTTGCGGATAGAGTCATGACCTAGTCCCCAGTAATCATGGAAATTCCATTTTTCCTGGCGTTGAAAGGTATTACCCTGAGGCAAACAATTTCTGGCAGTTGTATTGGTAAATAAAAAAGTATTATCGGGCCAGCAGCGCACCGCAAAGTCGGCTGTTACAGCCGCATTGTCAATATCATAAACATATAAGGGGTTTACCTGTCCGTTGGTTGGACTTCCAAAGGTGCAGTAATTTAGGGCTTGCAAGGTGACCTGCGTTTGACAGTTGACGGTTCCTTTGTTGTAAGTGTGCGTTACATTTTGTCCTGAATTGGTATAACTAAAAACAACAGGTGGCGAGCCATCCCCAAAGTTCCAGGTGTAGGTTGTGGTGGCAGAAGTAAAGGTACTCACATTACTAAAGGTGAGTGTTTTTGGTGCGCAGGCCAATGAAACACCCCCCGTAACAATTACCCCCGCAAATACTGCTTGCTCCATGGCCACAAAACCGGTGAGTGTGCAGTTTTGAGATGGTATGGTAAGTGTTATGGGAAAAGTGTTTGTAGTAGCAGCATAGTTATGAATGATGGTGCCATTGGCAGTGTAAGAAAGTCCAACTGTATTCGGAGAACCATCGCCCCAGTTAATGGTATAAGCACCCCAACTGCTGTTTGATTGAAAGTTCAATGCATACGCACCACCTGTGCAACTTATGAAATTTGGGGTAAAGCTAAGCACACCAAGATAGTTATAAACCTGTGGGCATTGGGCTTGCACCAGTGTAACTAAAAAAAGACTATAAAAAACAAATAAACGTTTGAGCATGCATTTTTTTTGTTTGTATGTCATGCAAGTAATAAGCCGGGTTCTGTTTCATTGTTTATTGCTAAACAACATATCTATCATTAATCTTTGCGACCTACCCATTGCGGCTCTCAAGCGGTCGAAACCGCATGAAATAAAACGGGTCGCTTTAAATTACCGCAACCTATTTGGCCTTTCAACACCCGAGGTTTGCCCAACACAAACATCGCTGCTTATGCCCGTGAGCTCTTACCTCACGTTTTCACTATCACCGGGTCATTTGCATGACCAGGCTACCTGGTTTTCTGTGGCACTTTCTGTTATAAAAACATTCCTGTTTTTATACCCACCCTTTCAGGTGGCGGATTACCCTGTGTTGCCCGGACTTTCCTCTGTTACATACATAACAGCGATAGAACTACTTGCACCTAAATATACGTGAAATTTTTGTGCGGGGTTCAGCGAATAACTAACAAAGTGCAACGATAACCGACAAATGAACCTTCTTGTTTAACGAAGGATGCCTTAGGTTTAACGAGCCTTAAATTTTTAAGGCTTCTTTAATCACATCTTTAATGGTATAATAAGTATCGTTTAAAACGGTTTTTTCAATTTCCGCTTTTGTAAACCACCTCACGTCATCAATGTCTTCTTCGGTTTGCGGTTTTAATGCTTCGCTCGAATCGGTGGTCATGTAAAACCAATACGATTGTTTTAAGGCAAAGGCATTTTTAAAAGGATAAATATGAAAACTCGAATTTAACGGATATAAGATACTTAAACCTTTTACCGAACATTCCTCCTCACATTCACGAATGGCGGCATCTTCAACGGTTTCATTCTTTTCTAGTTTTCCTTTCGGAAGATCCCAGCGACCATGACGGTGAATACACAAAAATTCGCCATTCCGTTCAATAAAACCTCCGGCCGCACGGATGTAATAGAATTCTTTTTTGATTTCTTCAAATATTTTATCAAAATTTTTCCTAAATACAATCCCGATATTCTCCTTTTTTGAAGGGTCTAAAAATTCATGTAAAATGTTTTTAAGACTCTTATCATGGGCTTTTTCGAGGTGATAATACTTAATCGCTTGATTATGGGAAGTTTGCAATTCGTCTGAAACAAACTCCATAAATTTATCATTCAAATATATTTTTCTGTTCATAAATAAGTATTTTTGCACCAAAACTAAAATCTAAATTTGCTCTATGACATCGTTTGACGACGCCGCGTATAAAATTGCTGAATATTTATTACAAATAAAAGCAGTAAAGCTGCAACCTGATACTCCATTTACCTGGGCAAGTGGATTAAAGTCCCCAATATACTGCGATAATCGCAAAACCCTCTCTTATCCGAAAATAAGAACCTACATTCGCCAACATTTTGTTGAAACCATCAACGAAAACTTCGCTAAACCCGATGTTATTGCTGGTGTAGCCACCGGTGGCATTGCCATGGGCGCTTTAGTAGCCCAAGAAATGGGTCTGCCTTTTGTATATGTGAGAAGCGAAGCCAAAAAGCACGGACTCACCAACATGATTGAAGGTGAAATTGAAAGCGGACAAAATGTGGTGGTTATTGAAGATCTGATCAGTACCGGAGGCAGCAGCCTTAAAGCCGTGGAAGCGTTACGTGAAAAAGGCTGTAACGTAAAAGGCATGGTGGCTATTTTTACCTATGGCTTTGATGAAGCGGTTCAGAATTTTAAAAAAGCTAAATGTAAAGTGGAAACACTTACCAATTATACCACTTTAATTAACGCAGCCTTACAAAAAGAATACATCGACGAGAAATCGATGAAACGCTTAAAAGAATGGCGCGCTAATCCCGAAGGCTGGGGCGAAAGTCTGACGAAATAATATTAAATGTAAATGCAGATTTCGGTCTGCATTTTTTTGCCCCTCAGCCAATACATTTACTAGCTTTGTGAACAAATTTAAAAACCAAGGAAGTGGCCGAATTTACCATTGTTAGTGATACCAACAACACACAATCAGAGATCAAAACAATATTTGATTTTTTAAGCGATTTTAAAAACTTTGCAGCAATTTTACCCGACGATAAAGTTGAAAATTTTGAATACACCGACAAGCAATGTTCGTTTAATATAAAAGGTATTACACCTATGACCATTAAACTGGTTGAGAAAACGCCTTATCAAACTATTTTATTTTCGAGTGAAGGATTGGCTAAATTTAATTTTAGTTTAAAAGTGCTTTTCAGCGGTGAGGCGAATGCTTGCGGACAATGCCAAATCGAAATGAGCGGCGATCTGAATCCATTCATTAAAAAAATGGCCGAAAAACCATTAAGCAATTTGGTTAATACCATGTCTTTAAAACTTTCTCAACTTACCTTCAACTAATATGAAAATAAACGCGGCCATTCAATTACTGCCAATAGGTGCTAAAGAAAATAAATACGATTTGATTGATGCTGCCATTGGCCTCATTCAAACAAGTGGATTAAATTATAAAGTGTGTCCCTTTGAAACCGTGGTGGAAGGACCTTCTGATAAGGTTTACGCCTTAATTCAAAACATACAGGAAGAAACATTAAAACACAATTGTTCAGAGTTACTCATCAACATTAAAATTCATGCCGCTATCCGCGATTTGAGTTTTTTAGAAAAATTAGAAAAATATTAAATTATTTTTTTCGCGAAGGGTGTTCCAAAAAATTTCGAAGCAAGGGTTCGTGAATGACTAAAAGATAAACATCGGGTTTTTCTTTTATCACAATGTCTTCATTTAATTTATATTGCCAGGCATCGAATATTTTTACACTCCGGCTGAAATTTTCGGTCAGATATGGAAAAATATTTTCACCAAAGGAATCGGAAATAACCAATAATTTTGGCCCTGTACTATCGGCAATTTCTTTGTCTTTTTCATATTCCCAAGGGTAGGGGAATCCCACTAATGGCGGATACCCACCTGCTTTGCCCTGTTTGGCTTTAAGCGGCACTAAATTTTCCAATTCAAAACATTCCTCCGAAAAGAGCGGCAAATTGCCGAGCATTTTTTGCAAATTACCACCGCATTCACCCGAGCGTTTAATTTTATAATCGTTGCGAGGAATGGCTTTACAAAATGGAAATTTTTTATGCACCGAATCTAACACTGCATTGGCCGCATAAAAACCACCCAAACTATTCCAGTGATTATCGAGGTGATAATACACATCGTCTTCGGCTTTTTTCGACCGAAGACTTTCAAAAATAGAAATGGGTTTAACCATACTGTTTTTAGTTAAATAGTCAATGAGCTGTTCACCCCAGCATTGTTTATTAATGCGGCTATACTGATAAGGGATGTGTTCCCCATGTATATTGGCCTTGGCAGGGGCTATTAAAAAATAAAATTCACAGCCAAGTTTTTCGAGATAAGCTTTGCGGTACTCAAGTTCTTCTTTAAAATCACCTAATTCTTTTTCACTTAAACGATTTTTGCCTTGATACGAATCCATTTCTGGTCCTGCTGAATACAACCATTTATCCTTACCTAAAATAACTTTATCAGGTACGGGCGATTTATTAAGATACTCAATGGTATATAAATTAAAAGATTGAATAATGCTTGCTCTTAAATTAAATCGGTCGTTATAAAAAGTGTCAAAGGCATTTGGAAAGGGATCGAGTTTGTTAATGTCAAAATTAGGACGTTTAGCAGCCTGTCGGTTTTCAAAATTATCAATGTCTTTTACTAGCCCGAAGGTGTCATTTAGCATGGGAAAGACCAGGCAACAGCAAAATACTGCACTTAATCCCACCAGTTTTATTTTTAAATGACGCATGTCTAAAAACGGTAATAAATAAAAGGGTTATAGGTGCCCGACAATAAATAAGCCGAACACAGAATTAAAATAAAACCATAAAACAGTACCGAAATTCCTTGAAAACCATAGGATACAAGTTTAGCAAGCACTAATTCTGAATTTAATACTTTATCAATCTGAGTTTTTAAATAATTAAAAAAGCCCCAGGAGCCAAGCAGTGCAAGTGTTAGAGCCAAGTAAAAATCAAGACTCATGTAACTTAAAAAACTAACGGTTTGAACCGGGTTGGTATTAAAACGCAACAAGGCCTGCCAATAGTTAAGGGCATAACCCAAACTATCGGCTCTAAATAATACCCAAGCAAACATCACCACTAACAACGTATAAAGATTTGCTATGGGTGCCCAGACTTTTTCTAAAAATTTGTCCAATCCTATTCTTTCAAGCAACATAAACAGGCCGTGAAATAAACCCCATACTACAAAGCTCCAGCTGGCACCGTGCCAGAAGCCGGTAAGAAAAAAAACAAAAACCAGATTAAAATAAGTACGCGATACACTTACTTTGTTTCCACCCAAGGCTATGTAAACATAATCTCTGAAAAAAGACGAAAGCGAGATATGCCAGCGTCGCCAGAATTCTTTTACCGACTTGGCCATGTAAGGGAAATTAAAATTCTCTTTAAATTCAAAACCAAACAGTCGTCCCAAGCCAATGGCCATATCGGAATAGCCGGCAAAGTCGCAGTATATTTGTAAACTATACGAAATAATACCCAGCCAAGCAGTTAAGGCATTCAACTGTGACGCTTCTGTTTTAAAAATCTCGTCAGCTATGCGGGCAAAGGTGTTGGCCAGTAATACTTTTTTTCCGAGTCCGATTAAAAAACGTTCAACGCCCGACGAAAACTTTGCAAGGCTATGCGTGCGTTCGTTGAGTTGCTGCCACACGTCGCTGTAGCGTATAATGGGACCGGCAATTAATTGAGAGAACATACTGATGTATAAGGCCAGATCAAATATATTTTTTTGTGCCGTGGTTTTTCTGTGGTAAATATCTACCAGATAAGAGAGGGAGTGAAAAGTATAAAAGGAAATTCCGATGGGCAATAAAATGTGACTTTGTGGAATAGCCGGTATGGAAAGACTTTGAAAGAGGCCATTACTATTTGCGATGATAAAATTGGCGTACTTAAAAATAACCAGTAAAAGTAAATTGGTACCAACACCAAGTTTCAGCCAGTTATAAGCTTTTTTGTTTTCCAGGTTTTTTTGAATGAGGATACCGAAAAAATAATTGATAATAATTGAACCAATTAAAATAACGGTATAACTAACACCGCCCCAGGCAAAGAAAATAAGACTGCAGAGTAGGAGCCAGTAATTTTTTATGCGCTTTGGACTGATAAAATAGCCCAGCAAGCACAGGGGTAAAAACAGATATAAAAACAGCAGCGAACTAAATAACATGTCAATTAAGCATTCAAATTTATTCTTTTTTTGAGATAAGCCTCTACAATCGAAGGATTAATTCAATGCAATAAGCTATTGTTTTTTTAAAAATAGGTATTTACTGCAAATTCAAACTGAGCCATAAAAATTTTCTTAAAGGCGCTCACATTATTTTGTTCGTAAAATAACACCATCGCTTTTTTGTATTCAAGCGAATCAACTGTTCGGTATGAAATAGGACAAAGTTGATTAACCATCAGTATAGCATTGCTCAGGATGCCCGCTGTACGTTTGTTTCCGTCGTTAAAGGGTTGAATGTAAGAGATCAGCAATAAAACCAAAAAGGCCTTTTCGAAAGGGTTTTGTTTCAAATTAATTAAAGCACATAGCTCTTCCATGGCCTCCTTAATTTGAAACTCGTTGTCAAGGGGACGGTAATTGGTTCCTGAAATACCCACATTTCTTTTTCTAATGTTGCGATCTATGCCAAGCTCTTTAATTAAAATACTGTGAATACTTTCGATCACACTCAACAGCAATGGTTTTACATAAGTAGGGTCGAGCACAATAAAATCAATGGCTTCCTTATGATTTATGAGCATCACAGCTTCATCCTTGGTTCTTCCTGAGGCTGTTTGTTTCTCACGCAATAAGCGTTCGGTTTCAAGCAATGAATAAGTGTTTCCTTCAATTTGTGAAGACTTCCAACTCAAATCAATGGCGAGTCTTTCGAGGTCGGCCTTGTATTCTGCCTTTTTAAGTTTGGATGTTTTTTTTCGGTAAATTTCTTGCAGGTTGTTTAACTTCTCCAGTTCTTCGGGAGCAAATACATTTATTTTATTCAGAATGTTTTTGATCAGCTCGTGATTAAAATTTTTTCTGATAACACGCTCATCAATTTCCTTTTTAAAATAGTATTCTAAATCTATATCATAAATGATTTGATAGGCATCACTTACAAAATATCTGGTTCCTTTGCCCGAGCCTTTTAAACTTAAAAAATCTTTTATTACAAGTTCCTTCAGTAAACGTTGCAGGGTAATATAACTCACCAATTTAGCAACGGTGTGGTCATAAATATCTTTAGAAGAACTGCCGGGATGGGCATTCAGGTATGCAACTATCAAATGTATGTCAGGATTTAATTTTCCCATTATTATGATTTATATATCAAAACTACTAAAAATATATATCATTACATGCTAAAATGATATATAAAAGCACAAAAAATGATATATATTAACACCCGTTAACAAATATATGTCAATTTGTTCAATTCTAATTTTTTGTGTTTTGGGCCATTAAGGCTTAAATCAAACAAAAAAAATGTCCCGCTAAATTTAGGGGGACATTCTTTTTTTTGTTTTAAAATTTGTTTGGGTTTTAATTGCTAAGTTATTTTTGTATGACCAGTTTTTTGGTGATGATTGAATGATCTTCTAATTCAACGCTAAGCACGTACACACCTTCGTTTAAGCCCGAAATATCAATGGTTTCATAAGCCGCAAGTACTTTGAGTTTGTTTTTTTGCAGAATCATTTTGCCATTTACATCACTTAATTTATAATTCACCGTTTGATGTTGGTCCAAATCAAATTGTATATAAGCCAGCTGACGCGCGGGATTCGGGAAAATGGTGATTCGGTTTTGATTAGCATGGTTTTTCGTGAGGCCGGTATATTTGGTGGTATCAACCGGTGGGGCAGGTGTAGCCTGCACAATAAAAAACATGGTATAATTGCAACCGATGTCGGTTGGTGATCCAAAAATGGTATTGTTAGCGTTAATGTAATCGAAACGTAAAGCTCCGTTTCCTGCGCTTGGATTGGCCCACCAGGCTAAACCGTCACAACCCGAATCATTTATTGAAAATTTATAACAACCCGGTGGTAAATTCGTAATCGTATCAATATACACCGTGGCATTACTTAAATTGTTTCTGTTGGCTATAATGCTTCCATTCTGATCATACAAAGTCCAGGTACTTTCATTGGCATTGGTAATGGGATCGGTACTGTTATTGGTAAACATTTTAATGACAAAGTCTTTAGGGTAAAACTGAACAGGAATGGTGCTCGACGAATAAACATTATTAAATAAATTCTGATCGCCGGCAGCCCCATTTACCGAAGTCACCGAAACCTGAAACACCGAACTCAGGCTGCCCGAGAGTATGGCGGTTGAAGGGGGAAATACCACAGCGACGGTATCCAAAAATTTTAATGCGCCGGTCCATGTAAAACTTAATGGCGCCTGACCTTTTAAACCATAGTTGAAAACAACCGAGGTTAAGGTGTTGGTGCCCACGTTTTTAATTTTAATGGTGGGATTGCTGCAAGCCGGATTGTTTCGTAAATAATTATCGTCCTTAGTTGGATTTACAATGTCTTCTATAGACACATCGGTAACATGATTTGGTGCGGCGTATTTAATGAGTTGCGATACCCAGTTAAATCCGCCTGAAGGATTTGGAATGGTATAAGGTTCCATATCCACATTCACACTAAAATTGCTGTTGGCTGTCGTAATGCCTGTAAGGTCGTGGTACAAAGGCCATACCACTGCACCCGGACACCAGTTGGCACGTTCGTAAATCCAGGTGCCGGTTTGTGGATATACCTGATTTAATCCGCAATCGCTGCGCCACAATTGTTTTTGTGACACCAGGTTGTTGTTTATTTTTAACTGATAATACTTGCTGCAAAATTCGCCGCAGCCTAAGGAGTCGGAGCCATGGCCACTTACCGTGTTTTTAATAAAAGCCTTTCCGGTAGTTGCAGCATATGAAAAGGTTTTGCTTACCAAATAATTTTCGATGCTGTTGGCGGCATTGCCATAAGGGAAATAACCGTCGTAAATTTTTGTAACCGAAAGTGCATCCATGGGGGGTATGCCTTCAATGAATTCTATTTTTAGTGTAATGGTAAAGCCCCACGAATAGCCCGAGTAGTTAAAACGCATGGCACAGGTGTCTTTCAAGTCGCTTGCATAATCGGTCACTTCTACAATATAATCGTGTTTTTTATTTTGCGATAACCAATCACTAGCATAGGGTGTAATAATACGGGCAATTTCAACCGAGTCTTTTAATTTGGGACGCGCATAAATTTGAGTGGTATAATCCCATGAGCCACAGTACTGCGATCCGGGAGCACAGGAATAACGTCCCAAAATATAATGCATGCGAATTTTACGAAAGCGTTTGTTTACAGGAAACACAGCAGTGGTATCGTAATTTCCATAATGTGATAACTTTTTTAAATTAAACACGGTCACCCAAGTCGTATCGCCAGGATTAGCGTTGGCACTGAAATTAAAAAATTCTACTAGGACCAGAACCAGAAAAAGTTTTTTGAAATCGAAGCAAAGAAAATGTTTTATATGCATGAAATTTTGATTAAAAAGTAAATTTAGCAATTTATTAAATCGTTTTAGTGAATATCAACTACTGAAGGCAAATGGGGTTTTATTAACCTGGTCCTCAATTATTTAAAGGCTTTTGTTTTACGCTTATTCTTTGTATCTTAGTTAGTTGAATAGCATGCAAATGACCATATGATTTGAAAGTACTAAAACACACTATAATTTTTGTTCTTGTTTTGATCAGCTATCTGGCTTTTCCTCAGAAACCATTGTTCAATAAAGCTGCCGACTTTAAATCTAATTTTGTTGCCCCCGGCGATATATTCGGTACCCGCGTATTTATTGAGAATAGAGGACAGTTCAAACCTTTGCCTTCGGGTGAAGTTGTAAGCTATCTGTATCAACATGGGGGAGAAAAAATTTATTTTACAACAAAAGGTCTGGTGTATGAAATGCAAAAAGAGGAAACCTTAAGCGAAGAAGAACGTGAAGCCGCAGAGAAGGGAGGAGCGCCTCTGCCTGAAAAAGCTCCGAAATTATATTATGTGAACATGAATTGGCTTAATGCCACTCATGCAATTGAATTAAGTGCCGAGCAAAAACAAGGACATTATTTCACTTATGGATCAGAAGATTTAAACGCCTCTACTTACATAAAACTACTTTATAAAAATGTTTATCCAAATATCGACATTGAATACACCATCCCTGAAGATAAAACCTACGGCATCAAATACACGCTGGTTCTGCATCCCGGAGCTAATGCCAATGATGTAACAATTCAGTATAGTGGCGATGTTTCAAAAATAAAGCAATTGAGCAATGGAGATATTCAAATTAAAACGTCTGTAGAAGATATTATCGAACATGCACCCATAAGTTTTGATGAGACGAAACAATCAGTAAATTCTTCTTTTAATTTAAATCATAATCTAATTCAGTTTAATTTCCCAAACAATTACGATCACAACAAAGTTCTTTTTGTAGATCCCTGGGTAACTGCTCTAGCAGGCATGCCCACAAATCAATTTGCTTTTGATGTTGATCATGATTTAAGCGGCAATACCTTTATTTATGGGGGAGGTAATGGAGGCAATAATTTTAAGGTTTCAAAATACAATGTTACAGGTACACTTCAATGGACCTTTTCAGGTGTGTTAACAACACCAAACTGGCAGACCTTGATAGGTTGGGTGTCAGGTATCGGTGTTGAAAAAGCAAGTGGTAAAACCTATGTTTCCAGTCGAGCGGCAACAGGAGGAGTTGTAAGGCTTAATACAGCCGGCAATTACGATAATTTTTTATCTGCAGGAACTCAAATGACTATAGAAATCGGAGATATGGATTTTTCTTGCAATGGAAATTTGATTGTATTTGGAGGTGCTTATGTATCACCGGGATTTATTGGTTCTTCAGCCGAACTGGTGGATGTAGTCACAGGTAGTGTAACCGCATATTCTAATTTTCAGCCGGCAACAACCGTTTGTTGTTTGGATATTGTTGATGGGGCCGTGGATATGTTGGGGAATTTATTTGTTATATACGGGTCTGGCAATACGCAAAGCCCTGTAGCTAATAAAATAGCACGAGTAGCCAATTCCTTTACAAATACGGTTTGGACCATGCCAAGTTCATTTGTATGTTATAATGAGACTGGCAATCCCACAACACTTGCCGGTGGTTCAGGAGTAGGCGGAACAAAATTTAATAGCCTAGATGTCAACTTAAATTATCTTTATTATTATAACGGTACTAATATTGCAGCATATGATAAAACCACCGGTACCCTGGTGGCAACAGTTTCAACTTCATTAGGTCTTAGACAACAGTCGGGCATTGCAGTAGACGATTGCGATAATGTGTATGTTGCAGGAAATGGATCTATTTTATCTTATCACTTTAATGGTACCAGTTTTAGTACCTTAACACCCATTGCCCTTAACGCCAGTGTCACTAATCAATATGTTATCGATATACAACTGGATAAGGTGACAAAAACCTTGTATGTAGCTGGTAGTGGATTTGTAGGCACTTATTCGGCTGCAAACAGTTTAACTTGCGCAGCCATTGTAAATAATTGTGCCTGCATTCAACCTTTTGTGGCTGTGACCACAACATCAACAAACTGCGTTAATGTTGGGACCTCTACAGCAAACATAGTTGGCATGCCTGGTCCCTATACTTATTCCTGGATGCCGGGTGGACAAACCACTTCGGTTGTTACCGGATTAAATCCGGGTTCTTATACGGTGACTGTTTTAAGTACTTCCTGCAATGCCACGGCCAGTGCGGTTACGGTGTTTACCTCTGCCTTGCCACCTTATGTCTTAAATGTAAACAGCACTTCCATTACCTGTGCTAATTTGGGTTCGGCAACGGTGGGTTTAACGGGCATGCCAGGTCCATTCTCTTATACTTGGTTTCCTACTGCACAAGCCAGTTCCGTTGCTACGGGATTGAGTCCGGGCACCTACACCCTTAATATTTTTAGCTTTGGTTGTAATCTTACCTTTAGTACCACTACGGCTTTTACTTCTTTAATCCCATTAACGGGTAATATTAATATTTCAAACAGCATTACTTGTTTTGGTGCCAGCACGGGCACGGGCAATGTTACCAACTTAGCCGGAGGTTCGGGTTCTCAAAGTTATTTATGGCTCAATCCAGCTAATGTCACTTATACTACATCCTCCGTCTCGAGCCTGAGCTCAGGCATTTGGAGCGTGACTGTCACAGACGCAGTCACGGGTTGTCAGATCGCACAATCGTATTATCTGACTCAGCCTCCTGCGCTTAATTTAACCCTGAGTTCCAACACGCCTACTAATTGCGCCTCAACCAACATTGTTCTCACGGGCACGAATTCAGGTGGTACCCCGGCTTTGCTTGGTGCAGATTATACTTATACCTGGACGGGCGGCCCAAATTCAGCAACAAACACGGTATCACAGGGTTTAGCAGGGACTTATGTTTACACTTTAAGCAGCCGCGATTCATTAAATTGTTTAACGAGTAACACCATTGGGGTTGATTTTATTCAGAATCCGGTTTTATCAGTAAGCAATGTTTCCATTTGTCCACTAACGGTTGGCACACTGACCGCTCTGGGGGCAAGTTCTTATACCTGGGCTTCGACTTCGCTCAGCCTGACAGGTGTTACTTTCACAGCGTCTCCTTTAGTAAATACGCAATATACTTTAGTTGGTTCTGCCCTGGGTTGTACCTCGGTGGCTTATCCCTTCATTATTCTTAAACCTTTACCAAATCCCATTTTCACTAGTAACAGTCCGGTTTGTAATGGACAAAATTTACTCTTGCATGGGGCAGGGGGAGTAGCCTTTGACTTTACCGGCCCATTGAGTTTTACATCCAGCTCTGCAAATCCTGTTATTAGTCCGGCAGCACCTTTCAACAGTGGGGTGTATCAATTAACGGTAACGGCAGCCAACTCCTGCACGGCTTCAACAAGTGCTACTTTAACGGTTAATCCAACACCAAGCTTATCGGCCACAGGCAGCACGGTTTGTGTGATGCAGACCATCAGTCTTACCGCTAATTCATTTCCTGGCTCTAATTTTGTGTGGCAGGGTCCACAGAGTTTTGTCTCCCTGCAACAAAATCCAACGATTCCAAGTGCCTTGGTTCCAAACTCCGGAACTTATTCTGTTAAGGTTACTAGTCCCGTAGGTTGCACTAACACCGCTATGGTAGATGTAACGGTTACTGCCATGCCGAGTCCGAGTATAAGTTCTAATAGTCCAAGGTGTTTTGGTGAAAATTTAAATATTAGTGGAAGCGGGGGAGTACTTTATAATTGGTCAGGACCAAATTTCTTTAACAGTAATGCTCAAAATCCTTTTATAAACGCCGCCACTACACAGGCCTCGGGTATGTATAGTTTAACGGTTAACGTTGGACCTTGTGTGGCTACCACTTCAAAATCGCTCACCGTGTATCCCTTACCTGTGCCAATAGCCGGTAATAATGGTCCGGTTTGTGAAAACAAAATTTTAAAATTAAGTGCGGGAGGCACCGGTCTTGGTTATTATTGGCAGGGACCTTTAAGCTTTACCAGTTATACACAAACTCCGCTGCCGATCGATTCGGTTAAATTAAACCGCAGTGGTACTTATTCTTTAACAGTGACCGATAGTCATGGTTGTTCTAATTATACCACCACAAGTGTTACCATTATGACCAACCCAAAGGTGAGTGCCAGTGGAGCTACAGTCTGTTTAAATTCGCCGGCCATTATAACCGCAAGCGGGGCTGCCACTTATTACTGGACGGGTCCGAATAATTATTATTCTACACAACAAAACGCCAACATTGTAAAAGCCAGTAATGTAAATCCGGTTTATTATCTGGTAGTAGGTACGGCGGCCAATACCTGCACAGATACGGCCATGGCAAGGCTTCAAACCATTTCATTACCAAGTCCAAGTATTACGGCCAGACCAAAAACACGTTTGTGTTTAATGGAGGCGATCACATTAGAAGGTTTTGGTGGATTAAATTATAACTGGATAAGTCCTAATAATTTATTGTATGCGGGTAAAACAGTAAGTTTTGTGATCATGAGTTTAACTTACAATGGTGACTATACACTTACCGTGAGTGATTCAACGGGCTGTAAAAACTCGGCACTCATTAGCCTTCAGGTAGATGATCTGCCATATGGTACTTTAAGAGACACAGCCACGCAGCGTTGTGTGCCCTTTAAAACCGTATTTAATTTTTTACCAAGCAGTCAAAATCCCACTAACATGCAAAGCACTTGGCAGCTCCATGGGCATGTTTTTAGCGGGAAAACCTTCTCTTATAATTTCAGCACAGCCGGCACTTACAGCATTACTAGTCAGTTGTGGGATACGGTGAGTAATTGCAGAAATAGCTTAAACTTACTGGTGGATGCTTATCCACAGCCCAAAGCCGAT
>CANKBS010000035.1 GCA_947480015.1 Sphingobacteriaceae bacterium | reverse complement strand
GCGAATCAACCCATTTCAATTGATTTAGGTGATGGGCAAACGAATTACATATTTTATGCAGAATCTGACCTGTTAACTAAATTAAAGTATTATCCATACATACAATTTGGCGTGATAGGATTGTTTTTAATTATTGCATACATTTTATTTAGCACGGCTCGTAAAGCTGAACAAGATCAAGTGTGGGTAGGTATGAGCAAAGAAACCGCTCACCAATTGGGCACGCCACTTTCTTCACTCATGGCTTGGAATGAACATTTATTATCGTTGGGTGTCGACGAGAACATCATTATTGAAATGCAACAGGACGTGAAGCGACTCAATACCATTACCGATCGTTTTAGCAAAATAGGTTCGCAACCAACCTTAGTGCTAGAAAATGTAAATGAAGTTTTAGCCGAATCAATCGATTATTTAAAAAAGAGGACCTCGAAGAATGTTATTTATACCTTAGAATTACCTGAAGAAACGATGTATGCCTATCTCAGCAAGCCTTTGTTTGAATGGGTAATTGAGAACATTTGCAAAAACGCAGTGGATGCCATGGAAGGTAAAGGAAAAATAAATGTCACACTATTAGATGTGCCTGAAGGTTTAAAAATAAACATTATTGATACGGGCAAAGGCATTCCCAAATCTAAATTCGAAACCGTTTTCGAGCCCGGTTACACAACCAAAAGCAGAGGCTGGGGCCTTGGTTTAAGTTTATGTAAACGCATCATCGAAACCTATCATAAAGGCAAAATTTACGTGTTTAATTCAGAGCCGAATCGTGGAACGACGTTTAGGATTGAGTTGAAGAGGGAGTAAAACAAGTTTACTACATAAAAAAACCGCCCTTTTTAAAAGGCGGTTTACACGGTCTCAATAAAATAAACTAGGTTAAACTAGCACTTAAATATTCTCTGTTCATTCGGGCGATGTTTTCTAAAGAAATGCCTTTCGGACATTCAGCTTCGCAAGCCCCGGTATTGGTACAGTTTCCGAAACCTTCTTCGTCCATTTGTTTCACCATATTTAATACACGGGCTTTAGCTTCAATTTTACCTTGTGGCAATAATGCTAATTGCGAAACCTTAGCCGACACAAATAACATGGCACTTGAGTTTTTACAAGCCGCCACGCAAGCTCCACAACCAATGCAGGCTGCGGCGTTAAACGCATCATCGGCATCGTCTTTTGGAATTAAAATATTATTAGCGTCCTTGGCATTACCGGTATTAACCGATACAAATCCACCCGATGCCATAATTCGGTCGAAAGAAGAGCGGTCAACCGCCAAATCTTTAATAACCGGAAAGGCGGCACTTCTCCATGGTTCAACCACAATCGTATCGCCATCTTTAAAGCTACGCATGTGCAACTGGCAGGTAGTAATCCCTTCTTTTGGTCCGTGTGGACGACCATTGATATACATACTACACATGCCGCAAATTCCCTCGCGGCAATCGTGATCAAAAGCAATGGGCTCTTTACCTTCGTTAATGAGTTGTTCGTTTACAACATCAAACATTTCCAAAAAGGACATATCAGGCGAAATGCCCTTAGCCATATACGTTTCAAAACGACCTTTTTCGTTTTTATTTTTTTGTTTCCAAACCTTTAAGGTAAGGTTCATGTTTCCGTGACTCATAGTGGTATAATTTTTTTTCAAGATTCAAGAACCAAGATTCATGAGTACTTACTCTTTCTTCTCGCGTCTTGTATCAAATTATTTATAACTTCTAGCTGCAATCTTAATATTCTCGTATTTTAATTCTTCTTTGTGTAATTCAAAATTACCTTCGCCTTTAAATTCCCAGGCGGCTACGTATGCAAAGTTTTCGTCATCACGCATGGCTTCACCCTCGAGCGTTTGGTATTCATCGCGAAAGTGACCACCACAACTTTCATCACGGTGCAGGGCATCTTTACACATTAATTCACCCAATTCAATAAAGTCGGCTACACGATGTGCTTTTTCCAATTCAGGATTAAATTCATTGGCATCGCCCGGCACGCGCACATCCTTCCAGAATTCTTCTCTAATTTTTTGAATTTCAGAAATGGCTGAGGTCAGGCCTTCTTTATTACGACCCATACCGCATTTATCCCACATAATCTTACCCAAACGTTTGTGGAAGTGATCTACCGATTTGGTCCCTCTAATGCCCATTAATTTTGTGATACGATCTTGCACTTCCGCTTCGGCTTTCGCAAAAGCGTCGTTATCAGTAGGAATGGACTTCGTGCGAATTTCTTCGGCTAAATAATCACCAATGGTATATGGAATTACAAAATAACCATCGGCTAATCCTTGCATTAAGGCAGAGGCGCCTAAACGATTTGCTCCGTGATCGCTAAAGTTAGCTTCACCCAAAGCATATAAGCCGGGTATGGTAGTCATTAAATTATAATCTACCCAAAGTCCGCCCATGGTATAGTGAACAGCCGGATAAATACGCATCGGCACTTCATACGGATCTTCGCCGGTAATTTGTTTGTACATATCAAACAGGTTACCATATTTTTCTTTGATCACATCTTTACCAAGTTTAATAATTTGTTCTTTGCTTGGATTATGGATGTTTTGTTTACTGGCTTCAATTTTACCATAACGCTCTGTGTTAGCGGCAAAATCAAGGAAAACTGCCATTTTACTGCTACCTACGCCATAACCGGCATCACAACGTTCTTTAGCCGCACGGCTGGCAACGTCACGTGGCACTAAGTTACCAAAGGCCGGGTAGCGGCGTTCCAGATAATAATCTCTTTCTTCTTCAGGAATATCGGTGCCTTTACGGGTATCGTTCTGTTTTTTAGGAACCCAAATTCGCCCGTCGTTACGCAACGATTCAGACATTAAGGTTAATTTCGATTGATGATCACCCGAAACAGGAATACAGGTCGGGTGAATTTGTGTGTAACAAGGGTTACCGAAGAAAGCGCCTTTTTTGTGTGCTTTCCAGATAGCGGTTACATTGCTACCCATGGCATTGGTAGACAAATAAAACACATTACCATATCCACCGGTACATAATAAAACAGCGTGACCGAAGTGACGTTCTAATTTTCCGGTAACTAAATCGCGGGCAATAATACCACGGCACTTGCCGTCTATGTTAACCACGTCCATCATTTCATGACGCGCTAATAATTGCACAGCGCCCATGCCAACTTGTCGTTGCAAAGCGCTGTAGGCACCTAATAATAATTGTTGTCCGGTTTGACCGGCTGCATAAAACGTACGTTGAACCTGAGTTCCGCCAAATGAACGGTTACTTAAGGTTCCGCCGTATTCGCGCGCAAAGGGAACCCCCTGTGCCACACACTGATCGATAATAGCGCCCGATACTTCGGCAAGACGGTGAACGTTAGCTTCACGAGCTCTGTAATCGCCCCCTTTGATGGTATCGTAAAATAAACGGTAAACACTGTCACCATCATTTTGATAATTTTTTGCGGCATTCACCCCACCTTGAGCGGCAATACTATGCGCACGACGAGGCGAATCCTGAAAATAAAGCACTTTAACTTTATAACCCATTTCAGCTAAACTGGCGGCTGCTGAGGCACCTGCCAAACCTGAACCAACCACAATAACCTCGAGGCTACGTTTGTTGGAAGGATTAACTAAGTGAACAGTAGAACGGTATTTTGTCCATTTGTTCTCAATCGTTCCCTCCGGAATTTTTGCATTTAATTTTGGTGATGAAGCCATATGCGTTATTTAAAATTAATTATTAGTAATTATAGTATTAGTCCAAAATGCATGGCAAGAGGCATTAAGGCGAAAATAAAAGGAATAAGGATGGAAAGAATAAGTCCGATTTTTTTAATTAGCGGCGTATATTTTTTGTGGTTTAAACCTAAAGTTTGAAAAGCCGATTGAAAACCGTGCATTAAGTGATAAGCCAATGAAATCATAGATAAACAATATAAAATAACCACCCACATTTGAGTAAACGTTGTTTGCATCACCTTATACAAATTTTCATTGCCATTCGCATCTTCTCCTGGAAGACCCGTAAAGCGTGATTTCAGCCAAAAGTGAGCAAGGTGTATAATCAAGAAAATGAGTAATAGGGTTCCTAATAATCCCATCGAACGACTGTACCACTTTGAATTAGCGGCACCATTAACTTGGTCGTAGCCAATTGGACGGGCTTTTTTGTTATCCAGGGTAAGCACTAAAGCCTGAACAATGTGCAGAATTAAACCTGCAAAGAGTACAATTTCACCAAAACGAATTAACCAGTTAGTGGCCATAAAAGCTGCACCAACGTTAAATGTTAAGCCGCCATCGTTTAAGAAGATGAGTGAGTTAACAAAACAGTGAACCAATAAAAATGCAATTAAAAACAGCCCGGTAAGGCCCATAATAATTTTTTTTCCGATAGAGGAATATAAAAATCCTGATTTTTTGCTCATAATACTTATAGTGTTGACTTTTATGCGTGAAAAACTGCTTGGCAAATGTATTAAGCAAAACGTTTACAATCAAGTTTTGTTCTAATTGAATTCAGATTTCCTTAAAGCGGAATGTGCTTTTGTTCCGTAAGTACTGTGTTTATTAAGCTTTGGCTTATTTAGAATCGTTTTAAATATCGAAACAAGGCAAAAACCACCTAAAACAGCAACCGCTCATTTACTTTTTCCGAAATCATGAATGGCTTCCCAATTCTTAGTTAATTTAAGTAATGTGCAAGCATTAAACGTAAACGCAGCTTCAAATTGTTTTTCCCGAAATAGTCTTTGTAATTCATAAAATTTGGGCTTCTTTAAATCTCTAAACGCTACTGTAACATGTGGGTTAAAGCCCCTTAAATCGTTTATTTCATTTAGTAATTTCAATTCCCCTTGAGCATAAGATCTTAAGCTTGAATGAAGCTCTTCCAGAATCTGATTTTTCAGAACATTCACAAAAACAACCCTGGGTTCAAAAAAGTCGAAATTCTTTAATTCCAAGTCAAAACTAAAAGCTGTTTTAAAGGCACTTAATTTTTCAATTAACAGGTTTTCTTTTTCTTCCTTCCATTCAAAGGGCCGATGCAGCGTAATATGCGCAGGCGACCGCAAAGCGCCTTTTAGTCCATGTTCGCGATACAACCATTGTTTTATTTCTTCAATTTCATGCTGAAACGGTTCGGGTAATACGATGGCGATAAAGTACTTTTTGCGGGTCATTATTAGGCGCTTACATCCATTAAATTATGCTATTTTTGCCAAACAATATTAAAACTATGCAAATTATTATACCAATGGCAGGCAAAGGTAAGCGTATGCGACCACATACCCTAACTACTGCCAAACCTTTGATTCCGGTTGCCGGAAAACCTATTGTTCAGCGCCTGGTAGAAGATATTACCAAAGTATGCGGACAAAAAGTAAATGAGATTGCATTTGTAATTGGTCTTGATTTTGGAGCAGACGTAGAACAGAATTTAATAAAGGTAGCCGAAAGTCAGGGGGCAAAAGGCAGTATTTATTATCAGGACAAAGCCTTGGGAACCGCTCATGCTATTATGTGCGCAAAGGATGCCATTAAAGGAAAAACAGTGGTTGCTTTTGCTGATACTTTGTTTAAAGCCGATTTTGTAATGGACACCGAACAGGAAGGGGTGATTTGGGTTCAAAAAATTGATGATCCGAGCCAGTTTGGCGTTGTGAAATTAGACGCCAAAGGAAGCATTACTGATTTTGTAGAAAAGCCTGTAAACTTTGTGAGTGATCTTGCTATTATTGGTATTTATTATTTTAAAGACGGCGATTACTTAAAAAGTGAATTACAGTTTTTGTTAGATAATAACGTTACTGAAAAAGGAGAGTTCCAGCTCACGAATGCGCTAGAGAACATGAAAACAAAGGGCACGCGCTTTATGCCGGGCCAAGTTACCGAATGGTTAGATTGTGGAAACAAAAACGCAACGGTTTATACCAATCAACGCGTTTTAGAATTTGACAACGGCAAATCTCATTTAAAAGGAAAGAACATTAAAAACAGCAATAGTATTATTATTGAACCTTGTTTTATAGGTGATAATGTTGAATTAAATAATTCCGTTATTGGTCCGCACGCTAGCATTGGTGCTAATTCCAAAATAAATAAAAGCATTATTTCTAATTCCATCATCCAAAACGATGTTAAAATCGATCAGGCGTCAGTTTCAAACAGTATGCTAGGAATAGGTTCGGAAGTAAAAGGTAAAACCTTAGATCTCAGTATTAGCGATTACACACAAGTTATTGTATAAAACCAAAACACATATACTTTTTTTCTTAACACTAATCAGTTTTTCAATTGGTTTGGTTGCGTGTAAATCAAAAAAACCCCAAGGTAAAAAAACGAATCAGTCGCCGAATACTAACAGTGCAAATATTACGGAAGCCAGGTTTGGCTATGCCTATATAACCGCCTGTTCAGAGCGCATCAAAGGCAACCTGCAAGAAGCGCTAAAATTATTTGAAGAATGTAAAACGCTTGAGCCTAATAACCCTGCCGCTTCATACGAATTAGCCACACTGTATAAATTACTTGGTCAAAATGACAAGGCGCTTATCAACGCCCGTTTTTGTGCCGAGTCGGACCCTAAAAACGAATGGTACCAGTTACTTTTAATCGATTGTTATAATTCGAATAAACAGTATAACCAATCGGTACGCGTGCGCGAATCATTGGTGAAAAATTTCCCTGAAAAAAATGATTTTAAAGAGGATCTTGCTATTGAATACGCTATTCTTGGGCAATACGACAGATCATATAAGATTTATGACGAACTTGAAAAAAACTACGGCGTAAGCGAACAACTCACCCTTAATAAGGTAAAGCTTTTAAAAAGTCAGAAAAAACCAAAAGAAGCCGAGCAAGAATTAAAAAAACTTTCAGATTCCAATAAAAATGAATCACGTTACTATGCTTTTTTGGCCGAATTTTATCTCGATCAAAATGAACTCGAAAAAGCCAAGTCCATGTATGACGCTATTTTAAAGGTTGAACCCAATAATCCCATGGTAAATTTGGCTTTACATGATTATTATAGTGCCAAAGGAGACGAAGCACAAGCCTTTGACTATTTAAAGACAGCATTACAAAATCCCGATTTGGATGTTCGCAGTAAGGCCGAAATTACCGGTTCCTTTTACAACCGGGCTGAAGCGCATTCTGAAAAAGACCTTAAACAAGGCCTCGAATTATCAAAAATAATGCTAGCCGTCCATCCTAACAGTACCGAATCAAATGCTATTTACGCCGATTTTTTACGACTCGATCATAAACCTAAGGAGGCCGTTTTATATTATTACCTTGCTGCTACCAACGAAAAGAGAGATTTTAGGGTTTGGGAAAATTTACTGGTTGTTGACGAAGAATTAAATCAATATGATTCACTTGAACACCATAGTGCCGCCGCCATGGAGTTGTTTCCAAATCAACCGGCCAATTATCTTTTTAACGGCGTTGCCAATATTCAATTAAAAAATTACTCCAAAGCGACACAATCCTTAAACGATGGTATTGAGTTTGTAATTGATAATAAATCTAGCATGCTCGATTTTTTGAGGCTTCTGGGCGATGCAAATTTCTATTTGAAAGATTATCCGGCATCCGACAAAGCCTTCGACAATGCGCTTAAAATTGATTCAGACAACAGCTATGTGCTAAATAACTATGCTTATTATTTATCCTTGCGAAATGAAAATTTAGATAAAGCCGAAAAATTCTCAAAGCGAACCAATGAGTTAAAACCAAATGACCGCAGTTATATGGACACCTATGGTTGGATTTTGTATCAACAAAAAAAATACAAAGAAGCAGAAGACTGGCTATCAAAAGCAGCTATAAGGGGTCCACAAAACCCCACCATATTGGAACACTATGGTGATGTGCTTTATCGACTAAATAAAAACAGTGAAGCCTTGATGCAATGGGAAGCCGCAAAAATGTCCGGTGGAAATTCAGAGGGATTATTAAAAAAAATAAAAACAAAAAAACTCAATGATTAAGCGCATTCATTTATTTTCAACAGCAACACTTAGCTTAATCCTTTTGATGTTTTTAATGGTAGGATGTAAGCATCACAAAAAAACACTAAAAACCGAGCATGTACTTGTATCGGAAACAATTGACACCCTCAATCAAAAGTGCAAACTCGATTACAAAAGCGCTAAAACCCTCAGTAAACACGTTAAAGAAAATGAATTTATTTTTGATTGGGCGTTTGCGAAAGCGAATGTGCAATCATTAATTGATGATAAAGAAGAAAATTTTGATATTAAAGTTCGTATGCGAAAAGACAGCGCCATGCTTATCAGTATTCAGTATGTGTTAGGTTTGGAAGTTGCTAAGGTGCTCATAACAAGAGATTCAGTTAAGTTTGTTAACTACATTCAGAAAACGTATTTCAAAGGAGACTTTAATTATATCAACGAGCTTATTCATGCTGATGTTGATTACGATTTACTTCAAGCGGTATTATTTGGTAACAGCGCCGACTTTCAGGATGAGGAGACAAAACTAAAACCTGTAGCAGACCGGGCCAATTGTCATTACCTACTTAGCACCGAGCGAAAACGGCGATTAAGAAAAATTCAAACCGGTAGCGCCGAAATAAAGGATGCGCTACAAACCCTTACTCTTAACCCCGACAATTATAAAATCATTACCAACGAATTTATCGATCCTACTACCAATCGCAGGTTTATTGCCAATTACTCCAATTTTACGCAGAAAGACAGCGTTTATGCACCATACCATGTTGATATTGATATTATGGCACAAAAAAAAGCAAACCTAAAAATTGACTATGTTCGCATAGAGAAAAACACGCCGCAAAAGCTGTCTTTAAACATTCCTGCAAAATATGATGCCATACAAATCCAAAAAAAAGAATAAACGCCTTCTTTCTCTGAGCATAATATTTTTACTTGTATTTATTTCTCCAATTAAGGCACAACACAATTCTAAAAACACAAAGTCGGCTCTTGAAATAAAAAACAAACGAATTAATAAAGAAATCGAAGAAATTAATTCGATGCTACGGGAAACCAAGGCAAACAAAAAATCTTCTATTGGCGTGTTGGTGAATATCAATATGAAACTCGAAAAGCGTCAGGACCTCATCAACACCATTAACGCGCAGATTGGTATTATTAACAAAGAGATTAAGCAAAACGAACAGGAAAGCGATCAACTAAGGAATAGCCTTGAAAAGTTAAAAAAAGAATACGCTCGTATGATTGCCTTTGCTCAAAGAAATCAGGATTCTTACAGCGTACTCATGTTTCTTTTTGCGGCCGATAATTTTAATCAGGCGTATTCTCGGTTAAAATATATCCAGCAATATTCTGAATTCAGAAAGAAGCAAGCTAACGAGATCATTAACACACAAACATTATTAATTGCAAAACTTACCGAGTTAAAAGAGCACCGTCACGAAAAAAACGTATTGCTTGGTAATGAAGAAGTTGAAAAGAAAAGTTTAAAAAACGAGAAGGTTGAACAAGAGGAAATCTTAACAGTTCTTCAAAAGAAAGAAAAAGAATTAAAGGCCGAGCTCTTAAAGAAAAAAGAAGACGCTATTCAATTACAAATTGCCATTCATAAATTAATTGAGGCTGAAATACGCCGTAAGTCTGAGGAAGCCGCTAAAGCCGAAGGAGCAAAAGCACTTGCCGCCAAAAAAGCCCGCGAAAAAGAAAAGAAAAACAACACAGCTAAAAACATTCCTGATAAAACAGAAACTAAAGCGGTTGAGGTATCTAAACCCGAACGCATAGAAAAGCGTTCGGTTCCTGAATTAAGTGAGGAAGCGGTGGCATTGAGTGCCGACTTCTCAAACAACCGTGGCAAATTACCATGGCCGGTATCTAAAGGGGTAATATGCGAAACCTATGGTGAACATGAGCACCCTGCAATAAAAGGATTTATGATGTTTAATAATGGACTAGAAATATGCGCCATCAAAGGCACTCAGGCAAGAGCGGTGTTTGAAGGAGAAGTAACAAGTATTGCGGTTTCGCCAACCGGGGGTAAACTAGTTATCATCCGTCACGGTGAATACCTGAGCGTGTATTGCAACCTAGGCGACATACTTGTAAAAACCGGACAAAAGGTTGGCGTAAAACAAGTAATTGGCAACGTTTTGTATAATGAAGATGAAGATAAAACATCAATGAACTTACAAATCTGGAAAGGGCAAAAGGCCATGGATCCGGGTGGATGGTTATTTAATGCGCGATAAAAAAAGCCCGAAATAAATTCCGGGCATCTCACAATTAAATGACAAATAACTAGTTTTTAAAGAACTCATCGTAGCTTACTTCAATAGTGTTAAGCGTACATTTTTGTTTAATGAGGTCTAAAA
The DNA here is from genome assembly GCA_947480015.1 of Sphingobacteriaceae bacterium. Taxonomy (GTDB): domain Bacteria; phylum Bacteroidota; class Bacteroidia; order B-17B0; family Aurantibacillaceae; genus Aurantibacillus. The sequence continues at coordinate 17,739 of CANKBS010000035.1, read as the reverse complement.
CTTTTTTACTGTAAATGTTTTCGAAGATACGTTGCGCCTCTTTTTCCTTACTTAATATGTCTTTAGAGATTTTTTCTAAATCATCTTCAGTAGGATTTTGGCCATAACGCGCATATTCACTTCGTATGAAGGCCTTAGCTTCGTCTTTAGCTTCTTCTCCGTCTACTTTAATCTCATTGTCCTTAATGATTTTATTTTCTATTAAGCGCCATTGCATGGTCTTGGCATAATTCGGGTAATCTTTTTCAATTTCTGCTTCAGTTACAGGTTTTTCATTCGCAACGGCTAACCAACGTTTTAAGAAAGAATCAGGCAACTGTAAATTAATTTTCGCTGTAAGGTTATTCTCAACTTCCGTTCTTAAGAATTTTTCCGAATCGGCACTAAACATCATGCCCAATTCTTCACGAATTTTATTACGGAATTCCTCAACACCGGTAATCTTACCTTCACCATAAACCTTGTCGAATAATTCCTGATTCAATTCAGCATCTTCCAATCGCGAAATGTTTTTTACAGTTAATTGTAAATTACAATTGGTTGTTTCAGCAACTTCTTTGTCAATACCCAACGAAACACTTTTATCCAAAGCAGTTTCATAAAGATCGTTCACATTAATGACAACCTTGTCGTCTCTTTTTAAGCCTAGTAATTTTGATTTAGCGGTTTCGTTTTTAACGCGCTCGTGGCTCACGCTCGTGCTTTTGTAAATACCACCGGCGGTTATAACACCAGTCTCATCCAATTCGTTAATGTCAACAAACACCACGTCTTTTTCACCCGAAACTTCCGGGTTAAGCGGTTGGCCGTAATTACGACGAACATCCTTCACGTATTTATCAATTAACTCATCATCAACTTTTACTGTTTTGTAGGTGAAGGTGTTATTGCTATCTAAATTTACTTTAAATTCAGGCGCCAAACCTAATTGATATACAAATTCAAAATCTTTTTGGTTTGCAAAGTCAACTGAGGTTTGATCTTTAGGCAGTGGATTACCTAAGATCTCAATTTTATTTTCTTCAATGTATTTATAAATACTTTCGTTCAATAACTTGTTAATTTCATCAACAAGAATTTGAGTGCCATATTGTTTTTTAATAAGGCCACTAGGCACTTTACCGGGTCTGAAACCGGGCATATTGGCCTGTCTTTGTACTTTCTTAATCCCTTCACTTACACGGCTTTCATAATCAGTAGGTGTAACAGAAATGATAATTTCGGCGTTTAAGCTATCAATATCGTGTTTTGTAATGTTCATTGGTTAATTTTTAGGAGGCCAAAAATAAGGAAATTTCTCTGACATTTGGGCTATTAATGGCTTTGGGATTGGGAAAATTAACAAAATATCAGGCGAATTGCAGCGAAAAACTACAATTAAACTCTTTTTTAGGAGCCAGATGACAAATGCCTTCTTTTTTTGCAAAGTCTTGATTGGTAGTTGCACTATCTGCAATTCCATACCAAGGTTCCAAACAAATAAATTCACGGCAGTCTTTCTTAGTCCAGATGCCGAAATAGGGCCAGTTTTGACATTCCATTTTAATGAAGCGGTTTGATTTTTTTGAGCGTAAGGTGAGGGATGATATCTGACTGTTTTCAAACACAAGTGCATCCTGGTCAAATAGCGCCATGTTTAGGAATAATTTAGAATCAGGCAAATGAAGTTTTTTAACAGCGTTTAAACGTAAACCATTTGATAATTCGGTAAGCGAGAACTCAGAAGTTTCGAACTGCAAATAATAATCTTCGAATGTTTCGTTTTTTTCAATCGGGCAGTTAAAGCCAGGGTGCGCGCCCACACTAAAAAGTAAATCCCGTGACGAGGGGTTTATGATTTTGTACCGAGTTATAAGTTTATCATCGAGCAATTCATAAGTTATCTCAAAAACAAAATCAAAAGGAAAATAGGTCTTGCTGTGCTCGTCTGACCGTATTTGAAAACAACACGTGTTTTGGCTCTGACTAATTAACTCAAACTCCCGGTCTCTTGCAAAACCATGTTGGCTAAGGCTGAAAGACCTGTGAGAATAAATGTAAGTGTTATCTTTTAGTTTGCCAACAATAGGAAACAATACAGGTGCGCGTCGGGGCCAAATTTCTTTATTTGCCTGCCATAAATACTCAATGCCTGAATTATTTTTAATACTACATAATTCAGCGCCAAAAGAGTGAATACTAATCTTAAGGAAATTGGATTGAAGTTTTACGCGCATTAAAATTTTTGAAAAAATTTATAAAAACATAACACCTTTTATTTCAGAAGCCTTTACATAAACCGAAATGATTTCATCCACATTAATCACCACTTGTTTGGCGGTAATGCTGGTGTATTTCCCCTTGTCGCTGGTTTTTGTGTGGATGTCAGTCTCTGCTTCAAATAAGTTCTGCGCCAAAGCAATGCTGCGGTTTTCGCTAGGTACAATTAGTTTAAACATATACACGCCCGGAAAACTCATGGTTTCAAGTAATTTTTGTTTGAAGGTCTCTAATTCCTGCGCCGTCATGTCTTGTTAAAATAATGATTATAAATAAGCACCAAACCAAAAATTACAAGTAAACCACCGGTAATAATATTAACCACATACATGGTTTTGTGCGTTAAAACCTTTTTAAGCTTTCCTGCTACCGAAACCTTTCCTAATTCAACCAATAGAACCAGGCCTAACGTCATACTAAAATAAACAATCAGGTTTACCAATGAAAAATTCAAACTCGTGCTAACAGCAGTAACATTACCCAGCCAAAGCAACCAAACGGCAGGGTTTAAGCAATTAAGTAAAAAACCCTTTAAAACCAAGGTATGGGCAGCGGGTAAAATAATCTTCAGCGTTTCTTCCTTTTTTGGAACCGGTTGTTTAAAGTGAATGGCGCCAAAAACAATTAGTACGATGCCAGCAAGAATCCCTAAAAAGCGTTGACTTTTTTCATCATGAATCAGATTGGTGGCTCCAAAATGCACGAAAAAAATGATGAGCAAACACACAAAAAAATCGCTGGCCACAACCCCTATGGCTAGCAACGAAGCGGTTTTATAACCATGCTTAATACCAGTGTTAATTAGCGCAAAAAAAGCAGGACCGAACGAAAAGGTCAGCAAGAGTACGATAACAATGGTTTGGTATATTAAACTTAGAATCAAGCTTTTTATTTTTTATGGTTTGCAAGAAAGGCCAACCACTCATTAAGCTGTTTACCTTTTAATACACGCGGAAACTTACTTTGACCGCCGAGTTTATTTTTACTGGCTAAGAAATCAATAAAAGTCTGGTTTGGTAAAACGGTAACAATTATTTCTTTTAGGGCATGTTTACGCTCAACTGCATAGTCATCATTTAGAGTTTTGAGATGTTCGTCAAGTTTTTCTTTTAAAAGTAATTCATCAACGGGCCTATCGGTACCAATGTACCAGTGGTGGGCAAATAAACCCTGATAAGGCTTGCCTTCAACACAATACTCATTAATAATAACACCCAGATCTTTAGACGCAAGGTTAATAGCCTTGTTCATATTGTCAACGCTCAGATGCTCTCCGCATAAACTTAAAAAGTGTTTGGTGCGCCCGGTAACAATCACCTCGTTTCTGTCGAGATCCGTAAAACGAATGGTGTCGCCAATTAAATAACGCCAAGCGCCGGCCGAATTGCTAATCACGAGCGCATAATCTTTATTTAATTCAACACTTTTCAGATCTATAGTTTCAACATGTGGTTTTACATTACCTTCCGAATCAAAATTTTCTTCATTAAAAGGGATAAATTCAAAAAAGATAAGATTATCGGTGAGCAGTTTCATGCCCTGTAACTCATTAGGCCTTTCTTGATATGCAATAAAGCCTTCAGAAGCCATGTAGGTATCCATATAAATTAAATCCTTTCCGCAAAGCGCATTAATACTTTCTTTATAAGGTTGAATAGAAACACCACCGTGCACAAATATGGCCAGGTTAGGCCACACATCGTGAATGGTTTTAACATTATAATGTTTGATGATTTTTTCAAATAAAATCTGGATCCAGGCAGGTACGCCACAAATAAAACCAACATCCCATTTTTTCGCATTTAAAACAAGGTCTTGCAGTTTATTTTCCCAATTGCTTTGAGACCGAATTTCAGGACCCGGCAAGGTAAAGTTTTGAAACCAGCGAGGCTGTGTGCCAGTGGTAATGCCGCTGAGGTCACCACTAAAATAAGTGCCGTTAAAATTTAAATTGGTACTACCGCCAACAAATAATATTTCTGTTTCAAATTGTTCTTTAGGAAAATTAAAATGTTTGGTCGATAAAACCTGCCTAAGCGTTCCTCTTTGAATGGATTTAATCATAGCCTTCGTAACAGGAATATGCTTACTTGCCGATTCGGAGGTGCCTGAGCTCAGCGCAAAGTAATTTATTTTACCCGGCCAGCAAATATCGCGCTCGCCTTTAAGGGCGCGATGCCACCAGGCATCAAAAATACCCTGGTAATCATAAAGGGGGACGTTTTTTTGAAAGGTTTTAATTGGGTCATCTTGTAAGGCCAGTTCCGAAAAATTAAAATGATTGCCAAAATCAGTGAACTGAGCCTTGGCAATCAGTTTTTTTAATTGCCTGACCTGCTGTTTATAGGCGTTTTTTCGCGACGGAATACTAGAGCGAATGCCTATTGCACCTTTAATAATGGAACCGAGTATTGGCATTTTTGACATGAATAAAAAATATAGAAACTAATAAGTCTTAAATAAAACACGATACAACCAGCCTTTGGTTATTTTAGATATCGAAAATCATGATTGTTTTTAATGGTTTTTAAGGAATGATATATCAATTTAATAACTTCTTCCACGTCTTGTTTATGAACGCTTTCAACGGTGGTATGCATGTAACGTAGTGGTAAAGAAATTAGAGCTGAGGCAATACCGTCGGTGGCGTAAGCAAAAGCATCAGTGTCGGTGCCCGTTGCGCGTGATGCAGCCTGGCGCTGAAATTCAATTTTATTTTTTTTAGCAGTTTCGATGATAAGTTTTAACAAGTTGTTTTGAACTGCAGGCGCATAACTTACAACCGGGCCTTTACCACAGGCCAAATCGCCACTAGTAATTTTATTCATCATGGGGCTTTGGGTATCGTGGCAAACATCAGTAACAATGGCCACATTCGGGTTTATCTTTCTGGCAATCATTGTAGCTCCATTCAAGCCAACCTCTTCTTGAACCGAATTCACAATGTATAATCCAAACGGTAATTTATCTTTATTTTCTTTTAATAAGCGGGCCACCTCAGCTATCATAAAACCACCAATACGGTTGTCAAGGGCTCTTCCAACATAATAGCGGTGGTTAAGTTCCATAAGCTTGTCTTCATAAGTCACTACGCATCCAACGTGCACACCCAGTGTTTCAACCTCTTTATCTGATTTGCAACCCAGATCCAAAAAAATATTTTTTAAACTTGGACTTTCCTCTTTAGCTGCATCGCGCACGTGTATTGCCGGCCAACCAAAAACACCTTTTACAATCCCTTTATCAGTATGAATGTTCACACGCATGGAAGGGGCGATCTGATGGTCACTACCGCCATTTCGTCTGAGGTAGATAAAGCCGTCCTTAGTAATATAATGCACAAACCAGCTAATTTCATCGGCATGGGCCTCAATAACAACTTTGTAAGTGGCTTTAGGATTAATAACCGCAACGGCAGTTCCATAGGTGTCAATAAAATACTCGTCAACGTATGGTTTGATGTAATTTAACCAAATTTTCTGACCGGCACTTTCAAATCCCGTAGGTGATGGATTATTAAGGTATTCGTATAAAAATTTAGTTGATTCGGCGTTTATGATTGATTTGGTTTTGGCCATAAAATAAGTTGTTTAGCAGCCTTAAATTAACAAAAAAAAAATGAATTCTAAAAGGAGGATATTTGTTTCCGGCTTTTATATCTAGTTATTTACATCTAACAGCAATAACAGAATTACTACTATTGATATAAGATGAGAAATGACTAAGGAATCAGCTCAGAAAAAGGTGTATGCTTACTTTTTTGTTTTTTCTTTTTGCCAGGCTTTATATTCATCCTGTTGAACAGGTCTAAAGGCAGGCATCCGGCTTAAGGGTTCACAAGCCTTTAGCGTGGCGTGACAATCGACGGGTAATTGTTGATATAGTTTGGTGCCCTTTGTTTTCCAGGCGATCATATCATCACTAACTTCTTTTATAACTTTGGCAGGGTTTCCAACCACTACTTTTCTTTTTTCTATAACCATTCCTGCCGGCACAAAGCTTAGGGCGCCAACAATGCACTCGTCGCCAATTACCACGTCATCCATAATCACACTGTTCATGCCAATTAAGCAGTTTTCGCCAAGCGTGGCCCCATGAATAATGGCGCCATGACCAACATGAGCCCCTTTTTTTAATAACACGGTTGTGCCTGGAAACATATGAATGGTACAGTTTTCCTGCACATTACAACCATCTTCAATAATAATTTGGCCCCAATCGCCCCTGATGGCTGCCCCGGGACCAATGTAAACATCTTTACCTACAACTACGTTTCCTGTAACAGTGGCGTTTGGATGTATAAAAGCACGTTTATCTATAACCGGTTTATATCCATTGAACTCAAAAATATTTGCCATCATTTTTATTTGGTATAAAAGTAAAAATTAAAGCCTAATTCACAAGAAGAAGATATGATCAAAAAAGAAGGCAATTAAGGGACTTATGGCAGGATAACTAGCACGAATGGCAAGATGCTACAAAACGTAGCAAGGTATAACTACACAATGTAGTATTTTTGATATAAATAATTGAGTCATGAAAAATCAAACAACCTTAAACTTTTCACCCGTTGCCCAGGAATGGAATGCATTTTTAACTATTTTGATCAGCAATAAAAATTCTGACAAACCCTTGTTAAAGTCGGCAGAGTCGCCTTACCGCTTGGTTTCACATTTGGAAAAACAATTCCCAAAATAAGGACATAAAAAAAGCTTCCGAAGAAGCTTTTAATGATAGAATGGGGATTAAACCACGATTTCATCCATGTCTTTGTTAAAGAATTTGTATTCTAAAATTCCCTGACTGGCCATACCTTGAACTTTAACCCATTGTTTATGTTCAAAATACCATTTCCATTGTAGGCTACTAAACAAACCTCCTTTTTTAATAAAGGCCTCTACGTATGGGTGAATGTTCAAAGTAATATTTTTTTGATTTTGTTCTTTAATAATAAAACCTAAAGTGTTTTCGAGTTGGTCAACAAATAAAATACTTGGCTGTACAGTACCGGTACCGCCGCAACTAGGGCAAGTTTCAATAACCTCAACATTTACTTCGGGGCGTAAACGCTGGCGGGTAATTTGAATAAGACCAAACTTACTTGGAGGTAAAATGTTGTGCTTTGCACGATCACTTTTCATTTCCTCTTTCAGTTTATCAAATAAAAGTTTTCTGTTATCGGCATGATGCATGTCGATAAAATCAACCACAATAATTCCACCCATATCACGCACCTTTAACTGGCGCGCTACTTCAATAGCAGCTTCTAAATTTACATCCAGGGCATTTTGTTCTTGCGTGTTTTCGCTCTTTGCACGGTTCCCACTATTTACATCAAAAACATGAAGCGCTTCTGTATGTTCAATCACCAAATAAGCGCCACTCTTCATGTGCACGGTTTTACCAAACAAACTTTTTATTTGTTTTTCAATACCATAGGCGTCAAAAATAGGCACCTTACCATTGTATAATTTTAGAATGTCAACTTTATCCGGAGCAATGGTTCTAATATATGATTTAAGATCTTCGTATACGGCCGGATCATTCACATGAATGGCGTTAAAAGAAGCATTTAAAAAATCACGTAAAATAGCATTACTGCGATCCACCTCACCCAGCACGCGCATTGGTGGTTGCGAGGTTTTTAAAGCATTATAACATTCGTCCCAACGCTTAATAAGATCATTTAAATCACCTTCGAGATCTGACACCGATTTACCTTCAGCTACCGTACGCACAATTACACCAAAATTCTTTGGTTTGATTTTATGCATCAGCTCCTTTAACCGGCTTTTCTCTTCAAAATTTCTAATTTTTGAAGAAACAGAAATTTTATCGGAAAAAGGAATGAGAACAAGATAACGACCGGCTAAACTAATTTCGGTGGTAATACGCGGTCCTTTGGCGCTGATGGGTTCTTTAGCCACCTGAACCAATAAACTCTGACCCGATTTAATAATTTCGTTGATCTTGCCGTCTTTTTTTATCTCCGCCTCATTTTTAAAATACATGAGGTTGCTAACGTTCTGTTTTCCGTTTTGCGATTGCTCCACATATTTAATCAGTGAATTGGCCTGCGGCCCCAAATCGAGGTAATGCAGAAAAGCATCTTTTTCATATCCTACATCCACAAAAGCGGCATTAAGGCCAGTCATGACCTTTTTTGCTCTGCCCAAGTAAATATCGCCTACCGAAAATTTAGAATTATTTTTCTCGCGGTGTAACTCTACTAAACGCTTATCATTTAGCAGAGCTATTACAACTTCGTTAGGCGTGGAATTAATAACTAATTCTTGATTCACACGCTAAATATTTTGGTTCATTAATATATCAACTTCATTATAAAAACCAAAACCACAACATCTATCAAAAACTAAATCGTTTCAGATGAAACGTATAGCAGTCCAAAATGCAATTTTTGCTTAAATAATGATAAAACCAAAACCGAAAAACTAGGTTTTTCAGTAATGGCTAATAGTGAAAATAATCAGACGTTCTGATTATTTCTTTTTATGGCGATTTTTTCTCAAACGTTTTTTGCGTTTGTGGGTTGCCATTTTATGTCTTTTTCTTTTCTTTCCGCTTGGCATGATCTTTAAATTTAATTGGTTATTATTTATTTTTTAATTGTTCAATGTATTTTTTTATTTCCAACTTGGCTGTAATATCGTTTGTTCTGGCCGCATAAGCTTCTAACATACGAATGGCCTGGGCCGGATTTTTGCTACGCTCATAAGCATCGGCAAGATGTAAATAAGCTTCAATATAAGTACTATCTATGGCAATTACTTTATTAAAACGATTAATTGCTTTATCCAGTTGCCCGCTTTTAACCGAGAAAAAAGCGAAAGTGAGTTGTAATTTAATGTTATTACTTTCCGTCTTTTCAAGTTCCTTTAAGCGACTAATCCCTTCCATTGGTGTATTCGTTCCATCTACATAACACGATGCTATCATAATCTTAGAATCAACACTTTTCGGATTCAGTTCAAGGCTTTTGTTAAAACAACGCATGGCACACTGATAAAGAATCGGAATTTCACTTTCATCTTCACAAAACTGTACAGCTGTAAAATATCTGTTTCCTGCTTTATTCCAACTATCAGAGCTATTTAAAATCTTCGAACTTTCTTCAACAAAATAGGCCGAAAGATCAGGACGTTTTAACTGGCTCCAAATTACCGATAAGCTATCAAAATTTTTGATGTCAATGAGTTTTTCAATAACACCTTTTTGTTTTGGCTCAACATTTTTTAAAGCGAGTTTTAGGTAAACACTTAAATCGCCCGAGGTCAAAGGCATGGCAGGTTTAGCGCCAGCTTCGCGACTTCCTTCTGATAAAGCCGATGGCGCTTTTTTTGGTGCAATAAATAAAAGAACGAACAGTATTAGAGCCCCTAAGAGTATTAAAACCTTAATTTTCTTAGAGCCCGCCATGTAACTTAGTCAATATTTTTAGGTAGTGGTTCTGCCGTTTTTACATTGCGTTTAACCCTGTCTGAGAAGGTTTTAGCAGCTTTAAACGCCGGAATGTAATGCGCCGGTATTACCACGGTGGTATTTTTGGAAATATTACGGCCAATTTTCTCGGCGCGTTTTTTTACCACAAAGGTCCCAAACCCTCTTAAATAAACATTTTTACCTTCCACCATCGAATTACGTATTGTTTTCATAAACGCTTCAACGGTAGCCTGCACAGCCATTTTCTCTATGCCGGTTTTTTCTGAAATTTCATTAACTATATCTGCCTTGGTCATTTTACAAACTATTTAAAATCAATTAATTGTAATTTAAAACGGGCAGCAAAGATACTACTATTATTATGATTAGAAAATTTTTTTTGATTTTTGAGAAATTCTAGGCCTTTGAAGCCCAAAAAAAGTAATTTTAGAGGTTTATGGAGAATTGGTTTAGCGATGGACTCATCAAATGGTACCTCAAAAACAAGCGTGATTTGCCCTGGAGACACGAAACAGACCCCTATAAGATCTGGCTATCTGAAATTATCCTGCAACAAACGCAAGTGGCTCAAGGCCTCAATTATTACCTCAAATTCACCCAAACTTACCCAAGCATTAAGCACCTAGCGATGGCAAAGGAAGATGCCATACTTAAATTGTGGCAAGGACTAGGGTACTATAGCCGGGCCCGAAACCTACACTTCACCGCAAAACTGGTCACAAAGCAATTTAACGGCAAGTTCCCTCGGAGCTTCGATCAAATAAAAGCTTTAAAGGGTATTGGTGATTATACAGCCGCAGCCATCGCTAGTTTTGCCTATAACTTGCCCCATGCCGTGGTAGATGGCAATGTGTATAGGGTTTTAAGTCGGGTTTTTGGCATAAAAACAGCCATTGATTCGAGCAAAGCCAAAAAGGAATTTCAAACCTTAGCTAATGAACTGCTCGATGCGAAGCAAGCAGCGCTCAATAATCAGGCTATTATGGAATTTGGATCACAACAATGTAAAGTTCACAATCCCGATTGCCAGACCTGCGTTTTTTCGGCCAAATGTTTTGCCTTTACACAGCATAAAATAAAAGAATTGCCCTATAAAGCCAAAAAGACTAAAATAACCGATCGTTATTTTAACTATCTGGTTATTATAGATCAAAAAGGCAAAGTACTCATCAATAAACGCAGTAAAACCGACATTTGGAAAGGGCTCTATGAATTCTATTTAGTTGAAAGTGATAAAGCCATTGAATTTAAAGAGCTGCTAAAACAAAAAGATTTAAAGCAATTACTTGGAAAGGGTTTTAGTTTAGTACAAAGTTCCATGCGCTACAAACACATTTTAAGCCACCAACACCTCTATACCTGCTTTTATGTGATTAGCCTAAACACAGTGTTTAAATCCGGTCAACAAAGCACAAGTTTAAAAACACTTAACAAATTAGCTTTCCCAAGGTTAATAGAAAAATTCCTTAATACTTGCGATTTAAAAGAAATAGTATAAATTTGGTTTAAAATAGAGTGCATGAAAAAATTAGTTATCTACCTAATAATAGTTTTTTTTTCAAAACTTAACGCCCAAATTTATACGGCAAAAAGCGGATCGACTACTGTTGGCTTTTATTCGGAAGCCCCGCTTGAGAATATTGAGGCCTTGAATAAGGGAGCTATGATTGTTTTAAAGTCTTCTACGAATGAAATTCAAATACGGGTTACCATTCAAAACTTTAAATTTAAAAATGCACTCATGGAAGAGCATTTCAATGAAAATTATATGGAGACCGAAAAAAAGGTTGAAGTTAATGGTTCGGCTACTTATCCAAATAGATATTCTGAATTTAAAGGAAAGATTAATGAAGCCATTGACTTTACAAAAGAGGGAGAAAATAAAGTTAGCGCAAGTGGAAAACTTAATTTGCATGGCCTAACCAAAGATGTTGTTATGGAAGGGTTATTAAGTAAAAAAGGTAACGAATTGGTCTTGTCATGTAAGTTTAAAGTAAAAGTGTCGGATTATAATATTAAAGTGCCAAGCATGTATGTAAAAAATATTGCAGAAGAAGTTGACGTGACGTTTAACGCGGTATTAGAACCCTTTCAGAAAAAATAGTCAGGCATGATATCATTAAAAAAACAAAGTTTAGTCGTTTTGGCAGCATTGTTATCAAAGGCTGTTATGGCTCAAGACGACCTGTTAAGTTTAATCGACGATAAAAACGAGGAAGGTCCAAAAAAGGTTTACGCAACCTTTAAAACGGTTCGAATTGGCAATGCGCAAAGCATCGAAACGGTTAAGAAAAACCATCTTGATTTTAGAATCATGCACCGTTTCGGAAATCTCTATGATTCTAACTTGCCCAACCCGATTAACGAAACCTTTCAATCGAATTTAGGTTTTGATGCTGCTTCCGATATTCGGATGAGTTTTGACTATGGACTTTTAGACAATTTATCGGTTGGAATAGGAAGAAGTAAATTTAATAAGTTGGTGGACGCGAACATGAAATGGAAAATTTTACAGCAAACCACAAATTTTAAAATGCCAATTTCACTCGCTTTTTTTGGCAGCGTAGGTTATTCTCATGCCCCAACTACTGCTTTATATAGCGGCGTTGTAAAGGATTTTTCAACCAACGAATTACACCGGGTTAATTATTTTACACAGATTATTATAGCGAGTAAAATTAACGACTGGTTATCACTCGAATTGTTGCCAAGCTACATGTATAGAAACTTTATCAAAGAGAACGTGAATAGCAACAATAACGCGAAGGATGTGAATTCTTTTTTTAGCATGGGTTTTGGTGCCCGTTTGAAATTCACGAAACGATTAAGCGTAGTAGGCGACTATTTTTATAATGCCGCATCTTTTTACAAAAACAACAACCGGGTGTTTAATCCACTGGCCCTTGGCATTGAGATAGAAACGGGAGGCCATGTATTTAGTTTATTGTTCACGAACGCAAGCGGGCTTATTGAAAATAATTTTATCCCCTATACAAGCGATAGTTGGTCAAAAGGGCAAGTAAAATTTGGCTTCTGTATTTCCCGTACATTTGCATTATAAAGTGAATACCGGAACCTTCCAACATATTTTTTTAAATCATCTGCTTCAAACTAACGAGTTACAGCCTCTTCTCCGACATGTTCGAGCTCAAATTTGGCCTTCACTCTTTTTAATGAGTTGTCTGGTAATTCTTGTTTTGATTAAAATAAGTGCTTTCCCTAAAGTGCTGCGCATCATTCAGTCGAGTTTTAATGCTCAAATGCTTCAGCAACTTGAACGGGAAGAATTTAATCCCTTTAAATTCTATTCTATTGCATTAAATTCATTTTTCATTCTTAATCTTTCATTTTTGATTTATAAGATAAATTGTATTTATAAATTTGTACTTAATGATCATGCATATTTTTTTCAATTTTGTTTTTTTCTACTTATTGCCATTTTTGGATTTACCATAAAAAACCTCGTTAACAAAGCCCTCTTGTTTTTTACAGAAGAGCGAAAAGTGATCTCAGAGTATGTTACAAATTCGACATTAGTGAACCAAACACTAGGTTTATTTATGTTTCCATGGATTATTTTACTTGAGTTTAGTAAGTTCGACCCGTTGATTTTTATCTCCGCATCCCTCATTGTGATGGCCAGCGCTTTGCTACTAAAATGGTATCGTGGAATTATAATGAGCCTGGTGAATGAAAGAATAGGATTATTGCAAATTTTCTCTTACTTTTGCGGTTTGGAAATTTTACCTGTATTTGTGATGGTAAAGTATATAATAGAAACTTTTTAAACACGAGGCAAATTAATGTCAGTAAAGAGAAGCGTAGCCAAAAAGAAAGTGGCTGTTAAAAAAGTAGTTAAAAAGTCGGTTCAATCACCGAAGCGTGATTCTTCAACAAAATCAAAAAAGATTACTAAGGCTGCAGCTAAAAAAACCATAACAATTGGCCCTAAAAAGACCGCTCCAAAACCGGTGATAAAAAAGACCACAAAGGTCGTTGTAAAACCGGTTAAGGAAAAGAAGTTAATTGCCAACACAGAAGGCAAAGAGCACATTGAAAAAGCCGCAAGTGTTAAGCGTATTCGCAAGTCTTCTAAAAAACCAATTATAACCCTCCCTCCTCCGCCTGTAATTGAGATAAGCAATTTAGTTAAAGGAAAAGTAAAAAACATACTTGTTTCTCAGCCAAAACCTGCCGAGAATGAGAAAAACCCATATTTCGATCTTTCTAAAAAGCATAATATTGGACTTACCTTTCGCCAGTTTATTAAAGTAGAAGGATTGACTTCACAGGAATTTAGAGCACAGCGCATTGACATTTTAGAACACGGTGCGGTGATTTTAACGAGTAAGTTAGCAGTTGACCATTATTTCAGAATTTGTAACGAAATGCGAATTACCGTGCCAGAAAGCATGAAGTATTTTTGTATTAACGAACAAACCGCGTATTATCTTCAAAAATACATTCAGTACCGTAAGCGTAAAATATTTTTCGGTCACGGCACCATTCTCGATCTTGTTGATGTGATTCGCAAAAACAAAGCCGAAAAGTTCTTATTACCTTGCAGTGATGTAAATAAAGAACAAATTGCCGATTTTTTAGATGAGGTTAAAATTGTTTTTACTAAAGCAACATTTTATAAAACGGTAAGTGCCGATTTAAGCGATATAAAATTTTTATCAGATTACGATATCCTGGTGTTTTTTACGCCGGTTGGCATCAAATCGTTAAAACAAAACTTCCCTAATTTTAAGCAAGGGCCAACTCGCATAGCTGCTTTTGGTTATGCAACGGCGCTTCAAGTTAAAAACTTAGGTTATCGTTTAGATATTTTTGCGCCTAATCCTCTAAATCCAAGCATGACAGGGGCTTTGGATGCTTATATCAAAGAAGCCAATAAAAAATAAATTTAGTCCTTTGTAAGGATTTTAATGAGGTTTAATATGGCTAATTCGATTTGCGCATAGTCTCCAATTTTTTTACCGGTATATATAAAAGCTAGAATTAATTTCTTGTTTTTACCGTGTAGCGTTTCGTATAAAACACTCTTGTTTAAGCGGTAAGCTTCGCGCATACGCCGTTTTAAAACATTTCGATCGGGAGATTTTTTAAAACTTCTTTTTGGCGCCACAAACATAGCCTGGGCAGGAAACAGCAAAGCCGTTGGCGTTTCAAGGACTACCAATTTGATGGGATAAGACAGATGAGAACGACCACTTTTAAATAGCAATTCCATTTGTTTCTTGCTGCACAAACGCTCTTGTTTATGAAAGGTGTTTTTAATAAAAATTACAAATTATGCTAAAATGGATTTCTTTAAGTGCCAAAGGTACACAAGTTGAAGGATTCATTTTTTTGTTTCATAAAGATAATTTTTTACTTTTACACGAATAAACAAAAATAATTATGGGAAAAGGTGATAAAAGAACTAAACGAGGTAAAATACATATTGGTTCAACAGGTGTTACTCGCTTAAAAAAGAAAAAAACTGCAAAAAAAGCTGCTAGCGCTGCTCCTAAAAAAGCCGCTGCAAAGAAAGCCGCTCCTAAAAAAGCCGCTGCAAAGAAAGCCGAATAAGCTAAAAGAAATGAAAGCTGTCATCAAGGACAGCTTTTTTATTTTGTATGAATCTTGACGAATACAATAAAAGAGCCCAGCTAACAAAAAACGCGAATCAAAGTTTTTTAAAGGCCCTTAAACGAAAGTCCCCCAAAAACCTTGACGATCTTTTTCACACTAGCCATGCGTTGGTTTTCGAGCATACCGATTGTTTGTCCTGCGCTAATTGTTGTAAAACCACATCGCCCATATTTTATGAACGCGATATAGATAGGGCGGCAAAGAAACTACGATTACGACCCGGTGTTTTTATCGACAAGTACCTTAAAGTGGATGAAGATGAAGACTATGTTTTAAAACAATCGCCTTGTGCATTTTTAGACACCGATAATTATTGCCTCATTTATGATGATCGTCCTGCCGCCTGCCGTGAATACCCGCACACCAACCGCAAACGCATGGTTCAGATCTTAGATCTGACTTACCGAAACACTTTGGTATGCCCGGCCGTATTAAAAATTGTTGAAGACGTGAAAATAAAACTAAGAATTTAAAGCCTTTAAAAAAAGCTAATTTATCACTAACGAAACATTTGTATTTTACAAAAGGGCTTGATAAAGAATCAAAAGAGCTATTTCCCTAACATTTTTGCAACGTATTTCCCTATAATGTCAAATTCGAGATTAACTTTTGAGCCAGGGATAATTGATTTAAAATTAGTGTGCTCAAAGGTGTAGGGTATAATGTTCACCGAAAAAAGGGTGTCTTCTGATCTTACTACTGTTAAACTAACGCCGTTAATAGTTATGCTACCCTTTTGAACAGTAAGGTTATTTTTGTTTTTATCATGTTCAAATACAAATTCCCAACTCCCGTTTAGATCGTTTACTTCTTTACAAGTAGCGGTTGTATCAACGTGGCCCTGTACCATGTGCCCGTCAAATCTACCATTGGCCGGCATGCAACGCTCGATGTTAACAAGGTCGTTGGTTTTTAAAGCACTTAAATTGGTTTTATTAAGCGTTTCGGCAATGGCGGTTACCGTATAATTGGGCCCTTCAATGTTAACCACCGTTAAACAAACGCCATTATGCGCTAAGCTTTGATCCACTTTTAATTCACCTGTAATAGTACTCGAGAAAGTGAATTGAAGATTGGTGTTTTCTTTTTCTATTTTTTCAATACGAGCAATTGTTTCTATGATGCCTGTAAACATTAGCTTTTAAGTAAATTTAAAATGAATGATTCTGTTTCTTTTTTATAATTCTCATAAGCTGAGCCGGTGGCGGGCCCACTGAAACCCGTGTGAACTTTTACCACCTCATGATTTTTATTCAGAAAGATAGTGGTTGGAAAAGCTGTAATTGTATTGAGTGCCGGGAACAGCTCGGCCGCTTTGGCTTTGCCACTTGCTTGTGTAATAAGAATGTCGTAATGAATTTGCAAGCGCGTTTTTAATCGGAGTAATTGTTTTTTGGCAAGTTCAAAATCGTTTGTTTTTTCAAAGGCTAAAGCCACAATCTCTAAACCGTCTTTATTGTATTGATCGTATAGCGCAGCAAAATAGCGACTTTCATCCATACAATTGGGGCACCAACTTCCCATAATTTGAATGATTACAGGCTTGTTGTCAAATTTCGGATCAGATAATGAGATTTTTTTATGGTTAAGATCGGGAAATGAAAAACCAATTTTTTCATTTTCATTTTTCACAAAACTTATTTCATTGGCTTTGGCTAGTTCGAATGTTTCGTTTCTTTGGCCTATCCATGGCTCTTTCCAGCTCAAGCCACTATAAAACAGGCCTTCTATTTTTTCTCCCCCCTTTAATTCAGCAATAAATAAAAAAGCATGAGAGCCGTCAAAGCAAGAAAGATAAAGTTGATTACCAGTCTTCATGCCTTCCAAAAAACGATAATCGCCAGTTTCGGTTAAAAAGGTTCCGGTCACAAAATCACTTTGTTCAACATGATGAAACAAGGCAATGGCTTTTGAACTATCCTTTGCGTTTGGAGAAAAAGAAACTTCCCATTTGCCTTCAAAAGCATGACTGCCTTGAGTTGCCGCAAACATAAAACGTTTGCTTTCACCAAAGCTTGCCTTGAATTTAATACGATTGTTTTCGGTTTTGTAATGGTTAATCCAAACGCCTTCTAAATCATTACCCACTAGTTTTGTACGAAATTCGGTGTCAAAAACAGGCATTTTAAAATTAATGGAATCACCTTGGATGCTTATTTCATCAACATAAATTTTTTCGTCGGCATTTCTTATGGTTATAATCGGTTTTTTCCCTTTATACGTTACTTCAAAATTAAAGGGCAATTCCAACCCAGTAGCCTCATTTAACGTGAGAACCGCTCGGTAAGTGCCTTCTTTTAATTTCTTTGAAGTCATGTTAAACGAAAGTAGAAAAAAAACGACTATGATATAAGTATAACGAAGCATTTATTTCCCTTG
>CANKBS010000034.1 GCA_947480015.1 Sphingobacteriaceae bacterium | reverse complement strand
GAGAATCAAGCAAACAGGATGTGTATGTGTGGAAAATGATGGTATCGAGTAAAAGCGGTGAACAAAAAAATCTTACCGGGCAGGTGACTTTAACACGTTAGCATTTCCATTTAAGGCTTCGTTTAGCTTTCTACTCTTTAACCACAATGCCCACAAAGTATAACACAGCGAGCACGGAGCGTGACGCCTATTTTTTTAACCACAACTTGTCCCGATTTATCGGGATAGTCATCATAGAGACATAGTTTCTGTGTGCCTAAAAGAGCACAGAGAATGTTTGGCTTGCGAAACATTGCTATGTGTTTCTTTGCTCTCTTGTTCAGCACAATCTATGCCCTTCTATGTCCCTATGTGGTTAAATTTTGGCAGCATAGCATTTCCATAATCTGGCTTCGTTTAGCATTCTACTCTTTAACCACAATGAACACAAAGAAAAAGGCACAAAGAGCACAATGTTAGTAGTGATTACATTGTGTCCTTTGTGCAAACCTCTGTGGCCTTTGTGGTTAACATCCCCAGCCAGTAAGAATGCGAAACTGTTCTCAGCTTACACCATTTCAGTTAATAAAATACTTACGTTAATTAATGTGTTTTAGTTGTGTATTTAGCTTGTGCTCAGTAATTTTAATGCTTGCTTTAAACCATTTTAAGATAAGAGTGTTTTTAAGATAAGAGGCATTGTTTTATATGAAAGTTGAACTGATTGAAGAAGAAATTATTGAAGTTGTTGGAGCCCGCTCCCATAATTTAAAAGATATCTCCATAAATATTCCCCGTAACAAATTAGTGGTGATCACCGGCCTGAGCGGCAGTGGTAAGTCATCGCTGGCCTTTGATACCATTTATGCCGAAGGGCAACGCCGCTACATAGAAAGTTTTTCTTCTTACGCCCGCCACTTTTTAGGCAATATGGAAAGACCCGATGTGGATAAGATCTCAGGTCTTAGTCCGGTTATTTCCATCGAGCAAAAAACGGTGAATAAAAACCCACGCTCTACAGTAGGTACTATTACCGAGATTTACGACTTTTTACGTTTGTTGTTCGCCAGAGCCGGAGAAGCCTATTCGTATAACACCGGCGAAAAAATGGTGCGTTACAGCGACGATCAAATTGTTGATCTGATCATTGTGGATTATCCCGCCAAAAAAATAAATTTACTTGCGCCAGTGGTAAAAGGCCGTAAAGGGCATTACCGCGAATTGTTTGAAGATATTCGTAAACGTGGCTTTAATAAAGTGCGCATTGATGGTGAGATTCAGGACCTGGTGCCTAAAATGCAGGTAGATCGTTACAAAATTCACGACATTGAAATTGTGATCGATCGCATTGAAATCACCAAAGACGTGAAATCGCGTTTGTATCAATCGCTGCAAACAGCCATGAAACATGGTAAAGGAACCATACAGGTTATTGAGCACGAAGAGGAAGCTGCAAAAGGTAAGAAAAAAGTAAAATCTTCTACTGCGGCTAAGGCCAGGTTTTTCTCACGCTTCTTAATGTGCCCAAGTACCGGCATTAGTTACGATGAACCGGCACCGAATTTATTTTCCTTTAACTCACCCTATGGTGCTTGTCCCCAATGCAACGGCTTAGGTGAAGTATCGGAAATTGATATTGATAAAATTGTAGCTAATAAAAAATTATCCATTGCTAAAGGAGCCATAGCCCCCATTGGAGCGCAAAAGGGTGGAGGGACCTGGATTTTTAAACAACTGGAAGCCATTGGTCTCAGTTTCGGTTTTACACTCGAAACTTCTTTTGAAGATATTAGTGATGAAGCTGTAAATGTAATTTTATACGGCAGTGATGAATTATTTAAAGTAACCACCGAAGCGGGTTCCTACAATACCAATTTTGAAGGCATCGCCACGTTTATTACCCGTCAGTCGGAAGATGATCCGAGTCCGGGAATGTTACGCTGGGCCCAGGGTTTTACCAATAAAAAAGTGTGTACCTCATGTAATGGCGCGCGTTTAAAAAAAGAAGCCCTGTATTTTAAGATCGCCGAAAAAAACATTGCCGAAATTTCTGATTTAGATATTTCGGTTTTGCAAGTGTGGTTTAAGGACATTGAAAAACGTTTGAGTAAAACGCAGAACATCATTGCTGTTGAAGTTTTAAAAGAAATCCGTTCGCGTATTCAGTTTTTAATGGAGGTGGGTTTGGATTATGTGACTTTGAACCGATCGTCCAAATCGCTGAGTGGTGGAGAGGCACAGCGCATCAGGCTGGCGACTCAAATAGGTTCGCAATTAGTTGGCGTTTTATACATTTTAGATGAACCCAGCATTGGTTTACATCAACGCGATAACCAACGCCTCATTGCCGCCTTAAAAAATTTAAGGGATGTTGGTAATAGCGTGTTGGTGGTAGAGCATGATAAGGACATGATCGTAGAAAGTGATTATGTGATTGATATTGGTCCGGGTGCCGGCGTTCACGGTGGACGTATTGTTGCCGCAGCTACACCAAAGGAAATGCTGAAGTTTAATACCATGACGGCCGATTATATTAATGGTATTAAAAACATTGAAGTCCCTAAAACCCGCAGAAAGGGCAATGGTAAAAAAATAAGTTTAAAAGGCTGCAATGGACATAATTTAAAAAATGTGAGTGTTGATTTTCCTTTGGGGAAATTTATTTGTGTCACAGGAGTAAGTGGCAGCGGCAAGAGTACGCTTATCAATGAAACCCTCTATCCTTTGTTGGCAGAGCATTTTTACAATTCCGAAAAAAAACCATTAGCTTACAAATCAATTAGTGGATTAGATTTTGTGGATAAGGTCATCGACATTAATCAATCACCCATTGGTCGCACGCCGCGCAGTAATCCGGCAACCTATACCAATGTGTTTTCCGATATCCGTAATTTGTTTTCCGAAATTCCCGAAGCTAAAATTAGAGGTTATAAACCCGGCCGGTTTTCGTTTAATGTAAAAGGTGGTCGCTGCGAAACCTGTGGTGGCGCTGGTGTAAAGACCATTGAAATGAATTTTTTACCCGACGTTTATGTGAATTGTGATGTGTGTAACGGCAAACGTTATAACCGCGAAACCCTGGAAGTACGTTTTAAAGGCAAATCAATCTCTGATGTTTTAAACATGACCATTGATCAGGCCTGTGAGTTTTTTGAAAATGTGCCTAATATTTATCGTCAAATAAAAACCCTTCAAGATGTTGGTTTGGGTTATATTACCCTTGGGCAACAGGCTACAACCTTGAGTGGTGGCGAGGCACAACGGGTTAAACTTTCTACTGAATTAAGTAAACGCGATACCGGTAATACCTTTTATATTTTAGATGAACCAACTACAGGTCTGCATTTTGAAGATATTCGCATTTTATTGGAAGTATTAAATCGATTGGTTGAGAATGGAAACACCGTATTAGTGATTGAACACAATCTCGACATTATTAAAGTAGCCGATCATATCATTGATATGGGTCCTGAAGGTGGCAAGGGTGGGGGGGAACTATTGTTTACAGGCACTCCCGAAGAATTGGCCAAGGATAAAAAAAGTTACACGGCGGCATTTTTAAAGAAAGAATTAGCGGCTAAATGAACCCTAGCTCTACAAATTTGAACCACATAAGGCTCACCACTTTTTAAACCACATAAGGCATATAAGAACACATAAGAAAAATAAACAAATATATTACCTTGTTCTTATAATGAGCGGAGTCGAAGGGTTTCTTATACGGTTTAAAAAGTACGCGAACCACTTATATGACCTTATGTTGCTTATGTGGTTTAAAAAAGGGAAGTGTCAGACCCTACGCATCAGCATTAAGCCATCCCTAATCGGCAATAACACATTCGTTACTCTGCTATCTGCTTTTATTTTTTCGTTAAAGGAATGAATAAGCTGAGTATCTTCATCTTTCTTAGCCTCAAGTACTTTGCCGCTCCATAAAACGTTATCGGCAATTAGTAAGCCGCCTTTATTAACCTTATCTATCACCAAATCAAAATAAGTGCTGTAATTTTTTTTATCAGCATCAATAAATATCAAATCAAAATTTTGTTTCAATGTCGGGATGATCATTTGCGCATTGCCTTGCATCAATTCTATCTTGTCGCGATACTCCGATTTATCAATAAATTGTCGGGCAAATACATTGGTTTCTTCATTCGGATCAATGGTAATGAGTTTTCCGGTTTCGCTCAGTCCTTCTGCCAAACAAAGGGCCGAATAGCCGGTATACGTGCCTATTTCTAAAATATGTTCAGGTTGAATGAGCTTCGACAAAAAACTTAACACCCGGCCTTGTAAGTGTCCGCTTAACATCCGTGGACTCCCGATCTTCAGATGGGTTTCACGGTTGAGCTGATAGAGAAGGTCGTTTTCTTTTTCGCTGTGCTTTTCGCAGTAATCCAATAAGGCCTCTTCAATAAATTCCATACTATTTTTTAGCTCAGTCTTTTGTTTATGATTTTCGTTACATTGCCAAATACTTGTCCGGGTGAAAACTTGCGCCAGTCAAAGTCATCCAGCTCGCCGCCGCTGATAAAATAATAATCCAGTCCGGCTTTTTTAAATTCTTTTAATACATGATCTCTAAAATTCAGTAAAACAATCCAGCCATCATCCCCATTATCTTCAAACCATTCTTCATAGTAACTGTCGTCGCTGTTGTGGTAATTCAGCACATTTTCGCCAATTAAAATGTATTTGTTGATGCCAAAATAATTCAGTTCATCCATAAAATCACGTTTTAATAACATGATGTCGTTATTGATGGCATCGTTCCATTCGCCTATTAATTCAAGTACGGCATACTTTTCATCGTAATCAACAAATAGTATTTTTATATAAAGTGTTTCAGACCCAATATCGTCCCATTGCGGGTGGATGTAAAAATTATAAATGGTGTTGGTATATTCAAACTCGCTGTATTCACGGCCATAGAAGGGTGAATCGGGATCTTCGGCCGCCACATACAAATGTTGCCAGTTATAAAAAGGTTCGATGGTGTGCATGTACAAATTTACAAATAAGCCAATAAGGCTCAGTAATAAGAAATTGAAATTAGAAAATAAAATTAGCTTTGATCGCGGTTGTGAGGCATCTTTTTGGTGATCTTAATCTTAAGCGCCTCACGGATGGTTTCGAGGGCGGTTAAAAGAATAATGCGGATATCCATACCGGTGGTGGCATGTTCTACATAATACAAATCCCACTGTAAACGTTTGTAAATTGAACGGATATTAGGCGTTGGACCGCGAAAGCCATTGATCTGAGCCAGACCGGTAATGCCCGGTTCAACCAAATAGCGGTTATAATAACCCGGAAAAATTTCAGCAAAATATTCAGAATCTTTTAACATGTGTGGACGTGGACCAACAATAGACATGTCGCCTATAAGCACATTAATAAACTGAGGTAATTCGTCGAGATTGGAAACGCGTAAAAATCTGCCCATGCGGGTAATGCGTGGGTCGTTTAAGGCTGCCTGCAAATCGTTGGCAGCTTTGTTAACCTGCATGGTGCGCAGTTTAAAACAATTAAAGGTTCGGCCTTTATAACCGGTACGTTTTTGTTTGAAGAAAATAGGACCTCTGGAATCTAACTTAATGAGTATGGCTAAAATGGGCATTAACCAGATTAAAATTAAAACAACAATGAGTAGGGAGAAAAAAATGTCGATGCTCCGTTTTACAATTAAAAAACTCCGTCTTCGGTTTTCAACTGCAACTTTTAATTGCTCGTTGTGCTCTAGTGTAAAAGCATCTTTATCAAATATAGCACTGTTCTGAGTCAATAGTTATTTGGTTTATAATTACAAAATTAAACAAAATGTTATTTTAGGCTTAGTTGAATAAGCGAAAAAAAGCCAAAAATCAAGTGTAATTAGTTCTCTTAAATCAGCTCTAATTTAAGTATTAAGCGGTGATGGAAAGCTTATGGTGAAAATAGTATTTAACAGCTAAGTGTTTGTTATTAACCGGTTTAAGTTAGTTGTCCCGCTTTAAGTCCGAATACCCTGCAAATCCCCGTTAAATAAGGGTTTTGAGCTTATCTTCCGGAATGCTGAACTGATTTTGAGCCAAGAAATGCCAGTATAAAGCTTTTTGGGAATGACTAAAAGCTCAATCTTTTTCTATCTTTGGCTTTTAAACTATGATCATAAGAATAACAAGCCTTACGCGGAATTGGATTCATTTTCACCTCAATTAATGAAAGAAAATGGATAAATTTTTAAGCAAAAAAAAATTAGTCAAGGATATTTCCGCCAATATGTTGCAAACAGTAACTACCCAACTGTTTGGACTGCTAATTTTTTACATTACTTCTAAGTATTTATCTAAAAACGATTTTGGTGAATTTAACTGGTCTACCGCAGTTGGGTTTACTGTAATTGCAGTGGCCTCCTTAGGCCTTGATTTGGTTTTTGTAAAACGAGTGGCCTCCGGCGAAAGTGTCTTGGAAATTAGCGGCATTCATTATTTCCACACGGTTATTGTGGGCGTTATTATAACGGGTATTTCGCTATTGATTACCTTATTGGTGCCTTCCTTTAGCATACGACATCCTTTGTTCTTTTTTATCCTGCTTAATGTGGCTATCATCAATATTGCCAATTCCTTCAAGTTATGTTTAAATGGTTTGGATGCCTACAAACAACTGGCCATTCTGGCCTTATGCACCAATGTGTTTAAACTTTTATCCATACTTAGTTTGTTTTTAGTCGATCGTTTTAATGTGATGAACGTGATAATCATGTTCCTCACGACATCGGTACTGGAATTTGTTTTGGCGTACTTTCTCATGAACAAGGTGATTAAAGCCCGAGTAAAACCCTTATTAAAGGTTGCAGAATACAAGTATTTTATTCTTGAATCGCTGCCTCAATTGGGTGTGGTGGTTTTCGATTCGGCCTTAAGTCGTATGGATTTGATTTTACTGGGTTTAATCAGTACCGCCGGCATTACAGCCGAATACAGCTTTGTTTATAAGGTGTACGAATTATCCAAACTTCCACTCATTATTATAGGACCGGTACTCTTAACACGCTTCTCAAAGCTATTTAGTCATAACAAACAACTTGAAGAAAATCAAAAAAACGAAATCGCCATGTTTTTTCGACTGGAGTTATTTATCATGATGCTCATACCTATTTTTTTAATAAGTGTTTGGTCGCCCTTGGTTGATTTTTTTACCAATAATAAATACGGTGCGGTGAATGAAACCAATTATTGGATTCTTTCGGCCTGTGTGCCCATGGTGTGTATCGTAAATTTTTTATGGACCTTGGGTTTTGTGCAAGGGCAATTAAAAGCGATCATGTATATAACCATGGCTGTTTCGGCATTAAACATAGTGGCCAACCTTATTTTAATTCCTGCCTATGGCGGTTTTGGATCAGCCATTGCTTTTTTAATCTCTACCCTGGTGCAGGTGGGGCTTTATCTCCGTTTCATTAATCAGTCACATATAAAGTTTAATTTTAAAAGTGCGGCTCTCACTTTTATGAATGCCGGTATGGCCATCATCTTGGGAAAACTATGGGTGAATAATATTATATTTACAACAGTAAATTCAATTGGCCTTTATGTTGTATTGAGTATTATTACGAAACAAATTAATTTAAAACACGTAAAGCAACTTGTATTGGGCAAATAAACCTTACAAGGCACTGAAATAACAAATTACATGATGACCAGTTTGTTTAGCACTTTGAAAAATAAATTTTTGACCTTAAACAAGTCAAGCGATTTAATTTTCCTTGTTTTTTTACTTTTAATCCTACACGTTAGTCTGGCCGTTAAACTAATGGGGATCGTGTTTATCTATTTTTTCCGTCGCGATTTTAAGTTTGGATTTAAAAATAAACGCATTCCGTTTTTTTACTTACTCATGTTGGGCCTATTGCTGCTGCAATATGCTTTTAATGCACAAAGAGGTTTTAATTATGCCGTTTTAGCCGGCCTGTGTTTTGCCTACTGGGGCGCCTCTTTATTAGTAACGCATCAATTAAAATACGCCATCGAAACACAAGGCATTAAAAAGGTAGAAAACGCCTTGGCCTATTTTTTTGTGTTTAACGCGGTTTTTACCCTTATCAATATTCTCCGCATCATTTACGAAATACACAGCATCAACCCCTATGTTTATGTTGGACAAAATTTTAAATATTTCGCGTCAACCGGCGATCATTTAAGAGGTATTACCATGGATTTGAGTACCGTAAATAACATCATCAATTCATTTGGACTCTTTTTTTTCCTTTATATAAGACGGTATTTTTTATCGGGACTTTGTTTTTTGGTCGCCATGTTTACCACCAGTAATGTGGGGAATTTTATTCTCATGTTTTTCTTCATTTATATATTAATTGTCGATCGTTCGCGATTTAATAAAAGCATTGTGCTTTGTTACATAAGCTTTTTAGTGGTTTTTGTCATTAAAATTTCTCCCTCCAACTTAAATTATTTAAATAATAAAGTACAAAGTGTTTTTCATCTCGAAAAGAAAATAATTACCCGGCATTGGGAAGATAATACCGAAAAAGATCAAATGATCTCGAAGTACTTAGGACGTAATAACAAAGCGCCGTTCGAAAATTTTGAAGATAAACGCATGATTGGGTATATCATGGCTGAAACTGAAAAAGCCGACCAAGTAAAGAGTCATAAAGAAGACAGTGTTTACATGAACCTCGAAAATGAGAGTCGTTATAAGTTTGTTCGTTTTTACAACCAACATTATGGCGATACACTGGTTTCATTAGATAAGGCCTACTACGATAAATACCCCGGCAAATACCTTTCCTTCTTGGAAACCTTTGCTTATGTGAAAAAGCGCCCACGTAATTTAATGATGGGTGCCGGAGCCGGAAATTTTTCTTCCAAATTGGCTTTTAAGGCAAGTAATGTAAATATTTTAGGAAAGTACGTTGGGAAATTAACCTATATAGCTCCTGAATTTGAAGCCAATCATTTAAAATTAACCATGGTGTATTATTTAAAATCCGTCTCAGAACATTCGGTCATTAATTTCCCCAACTCGGTATTTAATCAATTGTTGGGCGAATATGGCTTAATCGGTCTGCTCTTGTTTTTTGTATTTTATGTTTGGTTCTTTTTAAAAAAGTTCAAAACCCTGAGCTATGGCCGCATTTTATTACCCATGTGTTTGTTATTTTTATTAACCGATTATTGGTTCGAATCCTTATCCATGGTAATTGTATTTGAAGTGATGATGTATATTGATATGGCCAAATCGGAATTGGCCTTAAAAGAAGAAGCAAAATGACACACATTCCACCTATAACCGTACTTATGCCCGTATATAATGGTGAAATGTATATTCACGAAGCCATTGACAGTGTGTTGACGCAGACGTTTGAGGATTTTGAATTTCTGATTGTAAACGATGGTTCTACGGATCATAGCGAAGAAATTATTAAATCGTATAATGATCCACGAATTACCTTGTTGAATAAAGTAAATGGTGGGGTTTCGTGCGCCTTAAATGCCGGATTGGCGCAGGCTAAAGGAAAGTACATTGCCCGCTTTGATGCCGATGATATTTGTTACCCTAATCGTTTAAAAGAACAATACGATTTTATGTTGGCCAATCCCGATTACGTGTTAATTGGTTCCGATGCCGATTATGTGAATCAAAAAGGTGAATTTGTGTTTTCTTATATAAGCACTGGCCATACTAACGAGGAGATTAAGGAACGTATTTTTGAACGTAATCCTTTTATCCATTCGGTGGTGTTTTTCCCTAAGGAGGTCATTATGCAATGTGGAGCCTACGACCTAAAGGCGCATACCTTCGAAGACCATTTGCTTTGGGTAAAAGTGATTAAAAAAGGGAAGGTGTGTAATGTTAATAAACCGTATTTAAAGGTGCGCTTAAATCCCGAATCGGTAACCACCGACGAACGCGTGAGAGGAAAACGTTTTTTAGAGATTCGCGAAAAAATACTAAAAAGCTCCGAACCCATTTCAGATACTGATGAACAGGAATTAACCCGCATCATTAAAAGTCAAAATTCACAACGCATTAAAAAATTGGGCTATCATTTATTTGTAGCTAAAAAATACCTTTGGAATAATTATGAGCCAAAATTAGCAAGGCAACATTTAGTGGCGAGTATTAAATTAAAACCAAGCGAAATGTATTCCTATATTTTACTCGGACTTTCCTTTATGCCTAAATCGTTTATCAGTAAATTGTATAATTCAGTTAAGTAGTGGCCGAACAAAAAAAGAAAAAAATTTTATTCGTAATGCAGTTACCTCCGCCTGTTCACGGGGTTTCGGTAATGAATAAACAAATTGCTGATAGTGCTCTTATTAATTCAGAATTGGAATGCCACTACATCAACCTAGCCACCGCTAAAAGCATCAACGACCTTCAAAAAGGGGCCTTTCGTAAATATCTGCTTACACTCTTTATCGTTTGTAAAACCATTTTTAAAATGCTTGGTAATCGTTACGATTACGTGTACATCACCATTTTCCCCTTTGGTTTTGCCTTTCTAAAAGATTCCATCATTGTTCTTTTAGCGCGTTTATTTCGTTTAAAACCCTTATTGCACC
Source organism: Sphingobacteriaceae bacterium (assembly GCA_947480015.1). Classification (GTDB taxonomy): domain Bacteria; phylum Bacteroidota; class Bacteroidia; order B-17B0; family Aurantibacillaceae; genus Aurantibacillus. The sequence goes on along the minus strand of CANKBS010000034.1, from coordinate 23,670 downwards.
TACATACCTATGGTTTTAAAAAAGCTTCTGAACGTGCAAGCTGGCGTAAAAAATTATACCGTTTTGTGTTTAAAAATACCGAAGTTATCTGTTTATCGCCGTTGCTTATCGAGGACATTGAATTTATTCACACCGGTAAAGTATTTATTCTGCCTAATGGAATTACACAGGTTAATTTTAAAAATGACTACAGTACCGATAAAACGATCATTCAGTTTTTATATTTATCCAATCTTATTAAAGGCAAAGGCATTTTACTAGTCATGGATGCCCTGGAACTTTTGAAAGCTAAAAACTTGGCCTTTACGTGTCGGGTAGTAGGACCAGAGGGTGATGTGGATTATGCGACACTTAAAACGGTGGTGCAACAAAAAGGTTTAGAAAAGGAAGTGGAATTGGTTGGTCCAAAATTTGGCGAAGAAAAATATGCCGAGTTTAAACAAGCCGATGTGTTTTTATTACCCAGCGATTACGATACCTTTGGCTTGGTATTGTTAGAAGCCATGCAGTTTGGCGTGCCTTGTATTTCAACCCCCATGGGTGGTATACCCGATGTAATCGGACATGGAAACGGTCTCATCATTCCTCAAATTAACGCCCAAGAACTGGCTCTTGCCATGGAACGTTTACTGCTTGATCCAAAAGAAAGAAGCCGCATCAGCGCATCGGCCTTCGACCATTTTAAAACTAATTTCACAAGTCCGGTTTTTGAGCAACGCTTAAAAAATATTTTAAGCGGTATGCCCGATACGGTGAATACACGTTTAGTAAGTAGAGGATAAAGAATGCGTAAAATTGTTGTGGCTTATAGCTTCTATCGTTAAAAAATGAATAAATTTGCTTAATACTAAAGCCAAATCTAATTTAATTAATGAGAATCGCTATCATAGGAACGCGTGGAATACCAAATAACTATGGTGGCTTTGAACAGTTGGCTGAATACCTTTCATTAGGCTTAAAGGCGAAAGGACACGAGGTATTTGTTTACAGTTCACACAAACATGCCTATCAGGAAAAAATGTGGAAAGGCATTCACATTATACACCAAAACGATCCCGAAAAAAAAATTGGCACAGTAGGTCAGTTCATTTACGATTTTAATTGTATTCGCGATAGTCGTAAGCATAAATTTGACACCATTTTAAATTTGGGTTATACCAGTAGTTCGGTGTGGATGCATGTATTTCCTAAAAAGCCACGCTTGGTTACCAATATGGATGGCCTTGAATGGAAACGCAGTAAATACAGCAAAAAAGTTCAAAAGTTTTTATTGTATGCCGAAAAATTAGCGGTTAAAATGAGCGACGAATTAATTGCCGATTCAAAAGCCATTCAAGATTATTTGTCGGAAAAATATCAGGTACCTTCTCATTTTGTAGCCTATGGCGCCGATTTGTTCGATTCACCCAACGAACAAGTTTTAAAAGCTTTTCAGGTAAGTCCATACAGTTATAACATGCTTATTGCCCGCATGGAACCTGAGAATAATATTGAAATGATTCTCGATGGAATGCAGCGTTCCTCATCAACAAACAAATTTTTTGTGGTTGGCAATACACAAAATAAATTCGGAACCTATTTAACTGAAAAATACAAAGGCGATGACCGCATTGTGTTTTTAGGTCCGATTTATGACATCGACATTATAAATAACCTCAGGTATTTTTCAAACCTTTATTTCCACGGTCATTCGGTAGGGGGTACCAATCCCTCATTAATTGAGGCCATGGGTTGTCAGGCATTAATAGCCTCACACGATAATGAATTTAATAAAAGCGTACTCGAACACGATGCTTTTTATTTTAACGATTGGACCGACATTAGTAAGTTACTTGAAAAGGAGCATCGAACCGGCAATCAAATGAACAGTATGATTGAAAATAATTATCAAAAAATTAAGACAAGTTACTCCTGGTCACACATTGTAGAAATTTACGAAAGGATTCTTACATGCCAGTAAAACTATTTTCTGCTGATAATTATTTTATGCGTGCCGGTGAAGATCGCAGTGAAAAACTCAGGTTCGTGTTACTGCTACTTTTTGTTTTTTCATTGCCCTACGACCTTTTTTACTCCAACATTATTTTTATTACCCTTGCCGCCATTAGCTTACTCGATGTTTCATTTACAAAACTAAAACGCATACCAAAACAGTTCTGGTTATTTCAATCGGTTTATTTTTTGGTCATCCTTACTTATTCCTATTCCCTGCATAAAAATGTGGCCGGTTTTTTACTCGAACGTCAAGTGGCTATTTTATTATTCCCCCTTTTATTGCCCATCGCCATACAAATTAGGCGTGAAAAATTACACTTAATTCTGCTTTGTCTGGCCTTTTCTTCCGCCACGGCTATTCTCTACCTCTTTCTGCACATGGGTTTCACCATACATTATGCTTTGCATTTGCCTCTTTTTAAAACTGCCTTTTCGGGTGCTTTTTTTAACCATCAGTTTTCTCGACCAATTGGCATTCATGCCGGTTATTTTTCTTTGTATACTTCCTTATCCATCATATACCTGGTAACGCAGGTCAACAAAAACGATTCGTCAAAATATAAAAGCTTTTTGTTGTTTTGTTTGGTGACTTGTTTTGCGGGCTTGTTTTTTTTAGCTTCCCGTAATACCATTATCAGTACATTCATTATTTTGCTCCTTATTTTTCCGCTTTTTCAAATCCGTCGTAAAATACGTTATCTCGTTATTTCATTAAGTTTTGTGGTGCTGGCTTTTTTAGCTGTAAAAAATGTACCTTATTTAAAAGAGCGCTTTTCAGTGGAACTAATTTCGGATATTAAACCCCTCGATAACGGCAAATTTATAAATTACAGCAGCACAGAACCCCGTATCGAACGCTGGAAATGTGCCGCTGAACTTATTAAAGCGTCTCCTGTACTTGGTTATGGCTCGGGTGACGAAGTTGAAATGCTTAAAACCAAATATGCCGAACACCATTTGTTTATTTCCTATCTTGAAAGTTTTAATGCCCATAATCAATACCTATCTATTTGGCTTAAAAATGGAATTATTGGATTACTTTTGTTTCTGGCCATCTTTTTCTATTACTGTAAATTGGCCATCAGCAAGAAAGATTTTGTTTATTTCGCTTTTTTGGTTTTACTCTTAATTGGCTTTTATACCGAAAACATTTTAGATGCTAACAAAGGCATTGTGTTTTTTGCTTTTTTCAATACCATGTTTGGCTATAAGGCCTTAAACAGCGCCAAAGAAGTATCATCCGAGCTTTAATTTAGCTTCTTTAAAAGCCCAAATTAATGTATATTTACCACTTAAATTGGCCATGAAAACCATTATCACAAGCAGCGACCGCTCTTTCCTTAATATCAGTGAATTAAGGAAATACGGCGGATTGTTCAAATACTTATCTCTGCGTGATGTTTTTGTGCGTTACAAACAAACCTGGTTAGGTTTCGGTTGGTCTGTTATTCGACCGCTTATTAACATTGTTATTTTTGGCGGCTTATCTTATCTGGTTGACCGATCGCAAAACTTTAAAGAGCGTTTCGTGATGGTTTCGGCCGGTATCGTTTTTTGGCAATTACTTTCAACCACCTTAAATGATGTAAGCAATTCATTAACGAGTAATGCAAATATTTTAACTAAAGTTTATTTTCCTAAATTAATTTTACCGCTTTCTAATATATTGGTTTGTGTGATCGATTTTTTGATCGCCTTTGCTCTTTATCTGCTGGTGTTTTTTTGGTTCAAAGGTTTACCTCCCTGGCAAATTATATTTTTGCCTTTGGTGATTTTTTATGGCTTGGTGTTTTGTTTCAGTATTGGCCTTATCATTGCTACAGCTTCGGTTAAATACCGCGATGTGAAATTTATTTTACCTTTTCTTATACAGATCTTATTCTACGCTTCTCCTGTTTTTTTGAGTTCAACCTTTGTGTTGGGTTTAAATATTCCCGCCTGGCTTAAAATGCTGTATCAGTTAAATCCACTCGTATTTATTCTAAATGCCTTTAAATACTGTTTTTTTGGTCAATTCGAATCTTTCGATCCGTTGTATATCGGACTTTCATTTGTTATTACCCTGTTAGTGTTGTTTTTCGCCATCAGGTATTTTCTCAATTTTGAAAAGTCATTTGCTGATTATATCTAGGTATGAGCGACACAATAATAAAAGTTGAGAACGTAAGTAAAAAGTACGAAATCTTTCATCAGAAAAAGGAAAGAAGTGATTCGCTCGTTGGTGCACTAACCGGAGGCATCAAAAGTATTTTTGATCGGGGAAGTGTTCAGAAAAGCAAAGAAGATTTCTGGGCCTTAAAGGATATTAATTTTGAAATTAAAAAAGGCGATCGTGTTGGAGTGATCGGGAGGAATGGTGCCGGAAAATCAACACTATTGAAAATCCTGAGTCGTATTGTTAAACCTACTACGGGTCGAATTGAATTTGAAGGACGCATGGCCAGCTTATTGGAAGTGGGAACCGGATTTCACGGAGACTTGAGCGGAAGAGAAAATATTTATCTGAACGGTTCTATACTTGGTATGACCAAGCGCGAAATTGACGCTCGTTTTGATGAAATAGTTGATTTTGCAGAAGTAGAAAAATTTCTTGACACACCGGTTAAAAAATATTCATCCGGTATGTATGTGCGATTGGCTTTTGCTGTTGCAGCTAATCTCGAACCTGATATTTTGGTGGTAGATGAAGTACTGGCAGTTGGAGATGCCCAGTTTCAGCGCAAATGCATAGGTAAAATGGAAGATGTTAGTAACAAGGAGGGGCGAACCATTTTATTTGTAAGTCATAATATGGGTGCAGTTCAAAATTTATGCAACAAAGGTTTGTTCCTTCAAAATGGCCGGTCAATAAATTATGGCAACATTTCTGAAGTAATAAAAGAATATCTTGAAGTTGGTAATACGATTTCAAGTTCGGTTTTTACCTTTGAATCACAAGCAAATTACGGAAAATCTAAAGCCTATTTCAGCCGGATTGAATTTAGAGATGAAGCAGGAAATTTATGCTCTGATTTCCCGGTAGGTGAGAACATTCACATTCACATGCAGTTTATTTGCAGTTCAAAAATGGAAGGAACAGTGCTGGGCTTTGGAATACTTTCTTCAACTGAACTACCTATTGTTACCACATGGACCAATCCCGAAAATTTTAAAGAAGGTTTAAATGAAGTAGTCTTTACTTTTGATAAAATACAATTGGTTCCCGGTATTTATAAACTGGCTGTTGGTATTTCGAGAGGAAATGAATCGGTTGATTTTAACAGCAATTTGGTGTTTTTTAATATTTCCGATATTCTCAAAATGCCTGAAGCAGCCAGATTAGTGAATACCAGCAGCGGAGTTTTACTCAATCAGTTTCCTTATAAAATTATAAGTTAATTGAATTTACGAAAATTTAAAAACCATGTTTAACAGAGAGAAATATATAAACAGTCCCATTGAAATTGAATCTGAATTACTTTTTCTTCTTGATAAGAACATGGTAAAAACAGTTTTTGATATTGGCGCCTGTGAAGCTGAAGATTCGATTCGGTATGCAAGGTTGTTTCCCGCTTCCACTGTATATGCTTTTGAACCTCGTGTTGATAATCTTAACATTGCTAAAGTATCTATAGCTGAACATCAATGCTCCAATATTGTACTCGAAAATATAGCCTTGAGCAATGCAAATGGTACCGCAGAGTTTTTTTTATCAGAAGGAGAACCCGGCGATCTTAAAAACAGTGAAGAATGGGATTTTGGTAATAAATCAAGTTCTCTTCTGCCTCCTTCTGACGAAATGAAAAAACATACGGCCTGGTTAAAATTTAATAAAAAGACCGAGGTTGAAACCAGACGCTTAGATCAGTATGCCGGATCAAAAAACATAAAACACATCGATTTTGCTCACATCGATGTACAAGGCGCCGAACTGATGGTACTCGAAGGCGCCGGTGAATTTTTGAGTCAGATCAAATTGATCTGGATGGAAGTTGAAGCAGTTGAATTGTATAAACATCAGCCTCTTAAAAATGATGTTGAAGTTTTTATGAAAAAAAATAATTTCACCAACATTCTTGATACAGTTAATTCTGTAGCAGGTGATCAGTTATATGCGAATCTGAACTTTTTTGATAGCAACAAAATCAAAGCCTTCTCAAAGGCCCGGAATAAAAAAATACGACTAAAGAAAATAAGGTCTTTTTTCGGACTTAAATAATAAACACATTAATTCATTGAATGATTCATTAAATAATCAGGTAAGTGTTTTAATGCCTGTTTTCAATGCTTCCCTGTATTTGAAAGAGGCAATTGAAAGTATTTTAAATCAAACATATGCCCATTTTGAATTTATAATCATAAACGATGGTTCTACCGATGATTCATTGGCCATTATTCAAAGTTATACCGACCCGCGCATAGTACTTGTAAATAATGCCCTTAATATGGGTATTATTGCTTCCCGAAATAAAGGTTTAAGTATTGCCAGGGGTAAATACATTGCCAACATGGATGCTGATGATATCAGCGCCTCAGATCGTTTAGAAAAACAAGTAAGCTATCTTGATTTGCATCCCGACATTGCCATCCTGGCTGCACGTTTGGTTCTGATCGATACAAAAAATGAAGAAATCGGCATCTGGCCTGAAGACCATCACTGTATCTACGAGAAACAAATTTATGATCATCTGCCACTGGCTAATTGTATTGGCCAGCCAACGATCATGATGCGAACAGAAGTCATCAAAAAATTCGGATACAACCCGGCATTTCTTTACAACGAAGACTGGGGCCTCTGGCTCACTGTTTTATCACACAATTACCGCATTGCTAAACTTCCCGAGACACTTTTGCGTTATCGACAGCATCCGAAGAGCACGACCATTACAGCAAATAGTTTTGGTGTCGAAAAAAAAACGCTTGCATTTAAACGTCGTTACCTTACATTCAAATTCTTTAACGGTGGCATAATTAACAGCGATAAAAAAGTGCTGAGTTCTTATTTCAAAGATCTCCTGCGTTTTGTTTTTAAAAAATTATCCCCAAAACTATATGGTTTCATTGTCAGACTTAAAGGTTTAGATAAACCCCGGTTTATTAAACAATGGTTTCAATTAAACGGACTTTTAAACAAGGTTTCAAAACCTGTAAACGCGGTTTATTTTTTTCCATTTTACCACACAGGTGGTGCCGAAAGGGTTCATGCCTCTATCCTTGAATCGGCCGGACATAAAAACGCCATTACTTTTATTAGTTCACGATCGAGCAATTCGGCCTTCTTAACAAAGTTTTCTGAGTATTCACCGGTTATCGAAATAGATGAATTAGTTAAATTAGGTATTACACGTAGATTATTATTTAAAAAAATTAAGCAGTTAAAAGTGCCGGTTATTTTTGGCTGCAACTCTGCCTTTTTTTATGACCTGATCCCGCATTTAGATCAGAACACAAAAGTAATTGACCTGTTGCATGCTTTTGTACACGTACATGAAGATGGGCCTGAAAAATGGAGTCTGCCTTATGTGACCCGTATTACCAACCGGGTGGTTATTAATCAAAAAACAAAAAATGATCTTTCCGCTTTGTATGCAAAACATCATATCAGCACTGCCTTAACTGAAAGAATTAAACTCATTCCGAATTTTGTGGAAACAATCAATTCACTTACGCCTAAGTCAGATACTGTTTTAAAGATCGCTTACGTAGGAAGGGGAGGAGAAGAAAAAAGGGTAAACCTGATTGCCAGACTGGCAGCTAATTTTGCGAATGAAAAAGATACTTTTGAATTTCATTTTGTTGGTGATGTAAAACAAGTTATTTCAGAAGTGTATCAGAGTGCTTGTATCTTTCATAATGAAGTGGTAAATGATGCAGAACTCGAAACATTGTATGATCGCTTTCATGTTTTGATCATAGCTTCTACCCGTGAAGGATTTCCAATGGTGATGATGGAGGCCATGATGCATGGTGTTGTGCCACTTTCAACCAATGTGGGTGGTATACCCGAACATATTAAAGATGGAGAGAATGGATTATTGGTTGAATCACTTGACGAACAAAAGATTTTAAACGATTTTGAAAACAAAATTCGTTACCTTGCCTTGAATAGAAACGAGTTAAAAAGAATGTCTGAAAACGCTCATAACTATGCCTTGGCGCATTTTAGTAAAGCTTATTTTTTTAAATCGTATAAAGAATTATTATCGAGTGAATACTAAGTTGATTTTTGTAAATTCTAAAAAAGCAAAGTTGTGATCGTTGTTAAACTCATGGGTGGACTTGGAAATCAGCTGTTTCAATATGCAGCTGCCCGTGCATTGGCAGTAAAACATCAGACCGACGTAAAAGTAGACCTTTCATTTTTAAATGAAAACAATTCTCACTTGCATACACCACGTAAACTCGAGCTTCATCAGTTTAATACCAATTTTCAACTTGCTACGCCTTCCGATCTGAAACAATTCAGCAAAGGTTCTCTTTTCAAAAAAATAATCAGAAAACTATTCCCCTTTAATGGACTGTTACCTTATACTGCTATTGAAAAAGGTTTTGAATTTAATAAGGACTATTTATATTATCCTAAAAACACCTACCTCCAGGGCTTCTGGCAATCTGAAAAGTATTTCAGTACAATAAGACCACTACTTTTAAAGGAATTACTGCTCAAAAATGAACTTCCTCAAAAGATAAAGGAAGCAGCGAAAGATATATTAGCTTCAAACGCAATCAGCCTGCATGTACGAAGGGGTGATTATGTGTCAAATAAGCAGGCACAGGACTTTCATGGGAATTTAGGGCTCGATTATTATGAACGGTCAATGAATTATTTGACTGACTTTGTTAAGGACCCGGTTGTATATTGTTTTTCAGACGATATTGAATGGCTTAAGGCAAAACTTAAATTACCTGTTACTTGTGTATACATTGATTTTACAGCCAATGAGCCTGCTGTTTATGACTTGTATTTAATGAGTTTATGTAAATATAACATTATTGCAAATAGTAGTTTTAGCTGGTGGGCCGCCTGGTTAAACCAACATCCCGATAAAATCGTTGTGGCTCCAAAAAACTGGTTTGCCAGCGACTCACTGAATACAAAAGATTTGTTACCTGCCGAATGGATTAAACTTTAGAACTTGGAATGAGAAGAGACTGAGTATTATTTTTAAATTTGAAGGATTAAGCTTATAAATATGAATAAAACTGAAAATACCATCGTTTCAATTATCATTCCGGCTTATAACTATGGAATGTTTTTAAGCGAGTGTTTAAATTCAGTTCTCGCTCAAACTTATTCCCAATGGGAATGTATTATTATAGATAATGGTTCAACTGATAATACGACTGAAGTGGCACAAAGCTTTGTTTCAAAAGACCCCCGGTTCCAATATCACTTCACCGAACAGAAAGGTGTTTCCTTTGCACGCAATTTGGCTGTTAGTTTAAGTAAAGGAGAATTTATTTTTCCATTGGATGCCGATGATAAAATTGCGCCAAGTTGTTTACAAAAAGCAATCGCTATCATGAAACAGGATTCTGGTTTAAGTTTGGTTTATTGCGATGCTCAATTGTTTGGCGCGACCTCAGGTACCTGGAAATTGCCCCCATATTCCTTTAGAGAATTACTGAAAGAAAATTCAATTTTTTGTTCAGCACTTTTTCGTAAGAGCGATTTTTTAAAAGCAGGGGGCTATAATGTAGAGATGGTTGAAGGTTTTGAGGATTGGGATTTTTGGATCAGGATGCTTAAAAACGGTGAAAAAGTTTATAAAATTCCGGAAGAGCTTTTTTATTACCGCATTCGGGAGAATTCTCGGAACAGTTCGCTTGATAAGGATAAGCAAATTCGTTTGCGAAAAAAAATCGTAGCAAATCACCGGGAGCTTTATCAAGCCAATTTTGATCTGGCTGAATTGATTTTCGAAAATTATGTATTAAACCATGAGTTAAGAAGCATGAAATCTTCTATGAGTCTTAAACTCGGAAAAAAAATGCTGGCACCGCTTCTGTTTCTGAAAAAACTCTTTAAATAATAAGCATGCGTTCCATTTGTTTTTTCGCTTCCTATTTTGAGTCCGTGCAACTCCCATATTATGTGAGGGTTTACCTGTTGGACTTAAAAAAACAGGTCACTGAGCTTGTATTACTAAGTACGCAAAAGAACCTGAACGCCGAGAGTCTTGAATTTTTAAACGAACACAACATTACATTACAGATTGAAGCGAACGAGGGTTTTGATTTTGGCTTGTGGTATAAGGCTTTTCAAAAAACGGATTTGCATTCATACGACCGTGTGTTATTGGTGAATGATTCCTGTATGTTGTTTAAACCTTTGGATGAAGTCATGTCATGGGCAAATCATGCCAAAGCCGATTTTATGGGTATCACCCAATCAGAGGCAATTGCCCCACATTTACAATCGTACTTTTTAATTCTTAATAAAACTTGTTTGCCTTTTGTGGATGATTATTTTAAACAAAAGGGATTACTGAAAAACATAACAGAAGTAATCTCTACGTACGAGGTTGGGCTTAGTACTTACCTGTTATCGAAGGATTTACGCATGACGGCTTATAGTGATAACAATGGCTATACCGGCGAATTTAGCCCCTATTACCAATGCGTCGACTATCATATTACCAAGGGCATACCACTGATTAAAAAGAAAATCATTTTTTCAACGTATCGTAAGGACGAACTTTTTACCTTGGCCCGAATGAACTTTAATATCAATAATAATTATTATATTTCCCTTATTAAAAAAACAAATCCATCCTTGCTCCTCGATTTTGACCGTCTTGCTGCTGAAACGCCTGATGGTCTCTCGCAGATTCAAAAATGGAAATATGCTGCCATGACTTTATTTATTAGGGTATTCAAACCCTTATATAAAAAATTGAAATAGATTGTGCAAACAACAAACGTAAATAAGGTTTTGGTAAGTATTTGTATTCCAGTGTATAATGGGGCAAACTACCTGCGCGAGTGTTTAGATTCCTGTATCAATCAAACTTTTAGCGATTATGAAATTCTTATCTGTGACGACGGCTCTAAGGATGAGAGTAGTACTATTATAGAAGATTACCAAAAGAAATACCCTGCTATTCGTTTTTACAAAAACGAAACGAATCTGGGCCTGGTAGGAAATTGGAATAGATGCATTGAATTAGCCAAAGGTGAATGGATAAAATTTGTGTTTCAGGATGATTATATTTCAACTAATTGTTTAAGCGTTTTTACCAATACCATAGAAGACTCGTCGCATTTAATTGTGTGTGAAAGAAATTTTGTTCTGCCTAAAAATGCCGATACAGACACCATCACTTATTACACGAAATCGGTTAAAACACTTGAAAATACTGGTTTTTATAAAGGGAAATACTTTACACCTAAACAGCTTTGCACCATCGCCATGAAATACATGGGGATGAATTTTATTGGCGAGCCGAGTTTAATCTTCTTTAGGAAGGATATTGTGAGTAAGGTCGGTTATTTTAATAAGGACCTTAAACAAATCTGCGATTTTGAATTTGCAATCCGAATAGGTTCCAATTACGGCTTAACATACATCCCTGAAAAACTTTGCTTTTTTAGAATTCACTCGCAAACAACCACGAGTTTAAATGTTTTAAACAATTATTTTTACTTGCACTATATTGAACCACTCGTTTTTTCATATTTTCTGTTGTTTGATAGTTCATTCAAATCTTTTCGTCGAAACCTTGGCTTTTTTTATTCGTATAAGTTACGACTATATTTTAAAGTAAAGTCTTTTGTGGCTTATGAAGCCAGTAAAAAACAAACGAATGAAATCACCCTTTTTATGAATAAAGAAACAAAGTTTAAAGAAATTGAAGCAGTTAAAACTGGAAGTTTTTTTGTGCGTTGTTTAGCTAAGTTCCTTGTGAACTAGGTTCAATATTTTGTCAATGTAATTATTCCATGTGAAATCTTTAACTCCTTCATGCGCATGAAACATTAATTCACTATATTTTTCTGCGTTCATGTTAATCAATTCCTCAATCGCAGGTCCGAGCGCGATAGAGTTCTTTGTTATATAGTAGCCAAAATTAATTTCCGTACCATAAGTTTCTGTAAATTCTTTGTACGGCGAAGTTATTACCGGAGTGTAAAAATACATGGCCTCGGTCATAGAAGAGAATGCGCCCCAATCTTCGGTTGTATTAACAATTACTTTAGATTCTGAAATAAGTTTATAATAAATCTCATTTTCGTCCTTTACACCTTTATCAAGGTAGCCATAATAGAAAAGTTTTGATGATTTTAGGTTTGTATCTGATTCATTTATTCCAATAAGATGCAATTCAAGTTCAGGATGTTTCGAACTAAGGGATTTAAATACCTGAACAAGATCAATTGCTCCATTTAAATACTTTTTATTTCCAATAAATAATATTTTATTGCTCTTCGTTTTTTGCTGAAAAAGTTGACCTCTCTTTAAATCATAATTTGAATTAATCACATTTCCAAGGTAATGAACATTGGCCTTAACACAGGTTTCTTTAATAAACCGCGTTGAAATTGGAAAAAGCCCCAAAACTAAGTTTGCGCTATCGATAGTGTTTTTCTCACGTTTTAATGCCGATTTTTCAAACCAATGTGGTTTACGTTTCAAGAAGTTTTGTATGTAATATAAATAAGTCCAATCGCCAAAGATGACGGTTGGTTTGCTGTTTTGATAGGGATTACTGAAACTAAAGGATAAAAAAACACTTAAATCGGCCTTCGAATGTTTTATCAATGCTTTTTTGATTTTAATGTTCGTAAGTGTATTATTTAATTTCGATCGGAAATAGGTTTGATTGGAATTTCTATATAGTAGTTTAATACACGCAAAGATGGTGTATTTGTATATCGTGAATAGTAAAGGATTTTCTTGAATGTTAACTCTGTTAACTTGAATACCTTTTTTTTCAAGGTTCTTGGTTAAAAAATAGGGGATATTCGACCAGGTTTTAATCTCATTAGAATCACCTATTGTAAAAACGGTTATTTCTTTTATCCCGTGCATGCTAATTGAATATTTTTCTTTTGAGTATTCGGAAGTTTAGCATCAAGGCTAGTTTTGAAAATTTGCGACCGCCATAAATTCTACTAATTTTCAACTGCTCCTTTAAAAAACGATAATCCTGACTTCCCGATTTGGAAGTGCTATAGTAACGGAAAAAAGCAACATTCTGATCTAGCTTTGCCACTTTAGCTTTGTTTTTTAAACATCTTAAAATGTACTCGTAATCAAAGGCAAAATGAAAGGCGGCAAGCTCACCAATTTTTTTCGTAAAAGCAGTTCTGAAAAAAGAACCCGGTTGTGAAATGGAAGCGTCGCTGGAAATTAATTTTTTCAAACTCAAGGCTCCGGTTGATGAATCCTTATGAAATTTAGAATGTTCATCAATATAAGCCACATCGCCATAAATATAATCCGTGTCGGGATGTTTGTTTACATACTCCGCTAAATGAAAAAAACCTTCCTTATCAATTAAATCGTCGGTATTCAACCAGGTCCAATAATCACCGCGCATGAGTTTTAACCCTTTATTAATAGCATCAAACTGCCCTTTATCTTTTTCAATAATTAAATGATCACTAAGCGATTCATAGCTTCGAATAATAGAAAGCGTTTCCTTATCCGAACAATTATCAATCACTAAAATCTCAATCTGAATGTTTTTAACAGCAGCCTCCGTTTTAAGCTCCGAAAGGTTTCGAAGGGTTTCCTGAATAAACCGGTCCTGATTAAAGGAGGGAACAATTATTGAAAATACAGCCAAGATGCAAATATAAGATTTAGACTTAAAGAACAGGTTTAAATCACGAATTGTATGGCAATCATTTTGTTAAAAAATAGAACGAAATCCCTATAAATAATTAACTTTATCTGATATCTTTATCATCTTATAAAAAAGTACATGTTTGCATGATCACCTTTATTTAATACGTATTTTTTTTAATGAAAATTCTTCTTTTATCCGATACTTACAGCGAACACACCGAAAAGTGGGCTCTTGGCTTGGCCAACAGCGGCATAAAAGTTGGTTTGTTTAGTTTTAACAAGGCTTCCTACGATTGGTATCAACACGAAAACATTACGGTGTTTTTCGAACCTGAAAAAAAGATCAATGCCGAAAGCAGTTTAACCAAACTGGCCTATTTAAAATATGTTTCTATCCTCAAAAAAATAATCAAACATTTTAAGCCCGATATTCTGCACGCCCATTATGCAACCAGTTATGGTTTGGTTGGAGCGCTCAGTGGTTTTCATCCATTCATCATCTCAAGCTGGGGTACCGATGTGATCAAATTTCCGAACAAAAACTTTGTCGCTAAATCCATCCTCAAATACAATTTTAAGCATGCCGATTTGCTTTGCGCCACCTCGTACACCATTAAAAACTACATTGGTGCCGTTGTTAAAAAAGATGTGGAAGTGGTGCCCTTTGGCATTAACATCAACGAATTTTGCAAGAAGGAAGTGACCTCGCTTTTTCAAAAAGATGATTTTGTCATTGGAAGTATTAAACCACTCGAATCGATTTACAACATTGATGTTTTGATAAACAGTTTTTCTGAATTGGCCTCCAAGCATGACGCACTAAAATTGATGATAGTAGGGGAGGGTAGTGCTGAAGCTGAATTAAAAGCTCTGGTTAAAAAACTAGGCATTGAAGAGAAAGTGGTTTTTACCGGTAGAATTCCTTTTGCCGAAATCAGTAATTATTACAACATGCTGCATGTTTTGGTTAATATCAGCGAATACGAAAGTTTTGGTGTATCGGTGATTGAAGCCATGGCCTGCGGTAAGCCGGTGGTTGTGACCAATGTAGGTGGACTCCAGGAAATTGTAAAGTCAGATGAACTTGGCATAAAGGTGGAGATTCGCAACCAAAATCAAACCCGCGATGCCATCGAAAAATTAATCAGCGATAAAAAATTTTACGATCAGGTTTCAAAAAATGCACGAGATTATGTGGTGCAGAATTTTAACTGGGAAAATAATTTAAAACAAATGATAGATTTGTATACACAAGTCTTGACAACTAAAACCACTCAGCTTGATCTTAAAGCCAATTCATAATCCGGAGGATTTTACCAACAAATCGGAAACGCACCTGGGTGTGTTTGGTAGCCAAAAATGGTTGCAGATTTATGGCGAATCGCTCAATTACATTGGTATTTATAAAGATGAGCAACAACTCATTGGCGGATTCTTTTATTTAAAAACAAAAAAATTCGGAGCCACCTTTATTAAACTACCGCCTTATACACCGCACTGTGGTTTGTTTTTTGTATCCGACAGCAAAAATAAATCGTCTCAAAATAATTTTTCAAAAGACATCATTAACGAAGTCTGCATGTATATTACTAAACAAAAAGCAGCGCTCACCATTCTGGCTTTTCCCAGTAACATTGTCGATTTGCAGCCTTTTATTTGGGATAAATATAAAGTAATTCCCAATTATACTTACCGCATTGCGCTTGCTCAAGGCATCGAGGACATTAAAGCGAATTTCGATTCTAAAAACCGAAATGTCATTAACAAAGCCATAAAAGAAAATGTGGAGGTGGGTTGCGACACACTCTCAAAAGAGGAACTCTTTCATTTTTTCATGAATGCACTCAGTTCAACCGATGCAAACATTTACGAAACAGAACTGAAAAATATTTTTCTGAAATTTTCTGATCACACCAATTCCTTTGCTATGGTGGCTAAAAAGGACAATAAATTAGCCGGCGTTGTTTTTTGTGTGCTTGATAAAACCAACTGCTATTATTTGTTAGGTGGCGTGGATAAACAAAATGGAATCAGTGGCGTTAATAATCTACTCATTCAACACAGCATTCAAAAAGCAAAAGATCTGGGCTGCAGTATTTTTGATTTTGAAGGTTCCATGCTTAAGGGTGTCGAAAAATTCTTCCGCAGCTTTGGTCCCGATTTAGTGCCCTATTACACTGTTAACAAGGCCAATCTGCCACTTGAGCTTTTACTTAAATTTAAAAAACGCGAATTGTTTTGAAAATTGTGGCCTTAAATAATGATCCTGTTTTAAACGAAGCCTTTCAGGAATTCGCGGGTAAACATCGTTTGTTTTTTAATTCAACAGCTTGGCTTAAAAACTACGATAAACAGCAATTAAAACAATGCCTCATTTTAAATAATAATAGCGACATCATTGGCTGTTTTATTTATTATGTGTTTAAAAAGGCCTTTTTTACCTTTATTATTTCCCCGCCTTTTACACCCGGTATCGATTTGTTTTATATCAACCCATCCGACTCCATAGTGGGCAAAAACTCATTTAATAAAGACGTTCAGGAGGCTCTGGTGACCTATTTCGAAACCCAACACGCGGCCTTCATCAATTTAAATTTGCCCTTTCACATCATCGATACACAGCCATTTATTTGGAAGGGATATACCTCGCGCACCCGTTACTCTTATTTAATTGATCTGGCCCATTCGGAAGAAACCTTAAAAAACAATTTAGCTTCCAGCAAACGCCGCAGTTTAGCTAAGGCTGAAAAAGATGGTCTGACCATACAAGAAACAAACGACTATCAATTGGTTTATAGCCTCATTTTGCAATCACTCGAACGCAATGATGTTGCAAAAAATAAGACCATTCTGAAAAATATTTTATTTTCGTTTGCCAACAGTTCAAACGCTATAGCCTTTGTGGCTTATCGCACTAATAAAGCCATTGGAGCTACTTTTTGTTTGGTAAACGACCAAAAAGCCATTTACTTATTAGGAGGCTTTGATGCCGATAATAAACATCATGGTGCGGGAGTAAGTTGTATGTGGCAAAGCATTTTAAAAGCCAAACAAATGGGATTAAACCACTTTGATTTTGAAGGCTCCATGGATCAGGATATTGAAAGGTATTTCCGCGATTTTGGCGGCGAACTCACGCCTTATTACAGTGTTGAGAAAATCAACGCTTTATTAAAACCTTTGTTGCATTTAAAAGGTCACCGCTCTATTTGAAAATATAATTGCTGAAACATATTTCTTCCTAGTAAAATTCTTTAATTTCGAACCAAAAAATTCATCACTTGAAAGCCATCATCTCACACGATATCGATCACATTACCGTTTGGGAACATTTGTTTAAAGATACCATTCTGCCTAAATACATGACCCGCATGCACATAGAGCTGCTGAGCGGTAAAATCTCTTTAAGAGAATATACCTTGCGATGGTCTGATTTTTTTAAGAACAAATGGCAGAATGTAGATGAGCTCATTACCTTTAATAACATCAATAATTTACCTTCCTCTTTTTTTGTGGCAGTAAATAAAGGCGTTGGCCTTAATTACACCAACACCTCGGCGCTTTTGTGGATCGAGCAAATGAAGCATCGTAACTGCGAAATTGGTTTACATGGCATTGATTTTGAAAGTCAAGGTCTTATTGACAGGGAATACAATTTATTTCACGAACTCACAAAAATAGAAACTTTCGGTATTCGCATGCATTATGTGCGCAATACCGGTCAAACCTTTCAGCAGCTGGCTAATGCCGGTTATACATACGACAGCACCGAGCATGCATTTAAAAAGCCTTATAAGATCGGTAACATGTGGGAATTCCCCTTTCAAATTATGGATGGCTGGATTATTGAGAATTATAAAAAATGGCAATCGCTCGATCTAAAACAAGCCAAAGAAAACACCATTAAACTCATTGATAAAGCCCACGAACAAGATCTGCCTTATTTAGGTATCGATTTTCACGATCGTTATTTTTCGCATGCTTTTAAAACCTGGCTCGACTGGTACATGTGGCTGGTTGATTATTTAAAAACCAATAAAATTGACTTTGTGAATTTTAAAATGGCTATTGATGAATTAGAAAAGAGTCCTTCTGTTTAATAACATAAAAAGCTTACTTGTTTTTTGTCAGCCAGCGAATGATGCGTCGGCAATCGGCATGTTTCCATGGACTCACCATATCCACCAAATGACCATCTTCATCAATCAGGTATTTTTGGAAATTCCATGTTACCTTCGAACGCATCACACCATTCTCCGTTTTTGATGTCAACCAGCGATAAATGGGATGCTGGGCCTCACCCTTCACCACAATTTTCTCCATCATTAAAAAAGTAACACCATAATTGCGTTCACAAAAATCCTTGATCTCAGCATTATTCCCCGGGTCTTGTTTGGCAAAGTCATTACTCGGAAAACCAATAATGATTAAACCCTTATCCTTATACGTTGCATGTAATTTCTGCAATTGTTTAAATTGTGGCGTGAGTCCGCATTTGCTGGCTGTATTTACAATGAGCATTTTTTTGCCTTTGAAATTTGCCAATGACAACACCTGCCCATCCATGCCGTTAGCACTGAATTGGTGAATACTACTCAGGGCCTGACCTTTTAAAAAAGAAGGCAATTGAAAAAAATGTAAAAACATAATTACTACACTAACAATAGGTTTCATTGGATTGTTTAAATTTAAGCCAAAATACCGGTATTTATTATGCAAACGATCTGGAAAGGCGAAATCACAACACAATTTGTGAATGATCTGAATAAAAACACCATGGGTGAATTTATGGAAATTAATTTCACCGAAATTGGTCCAAATTTTATGAAAGCCACTATGCCGGTTAACCATAAAACCAAACAACCATTCGGACTTTTGCATGGCGGTGCCTCCGTGGCGCTTGCCGAAACCATTGGCAGTGTGGCCAGTTTATGCGTGGTTAATCGTGAGTTTTTTATTGGTCTTGGCATGGAAATCAATGCCAATCACATAAAACCCGTAACAGAAGGTTTGGTTACTGCGGTTTGCACTGCCATTAAAACAGATGGAAAAGTCCATATTTGGGAAATAAAGATCTACGATGAAACAGGCGATCTCTGCTGCTTAAGTCGCTTTACCTGCATGATAGTTCCCAAACCGCGTTAAGGTTTAATTAACCTTTATAAAATTAATGAGGCAATTTAAAAAATTACATTATTTTTGCTTCGGTTAAAAAATACATTCAAATGACAATCTCAAAAACAATAATGGCTCTGGGTTTAAATGCACTCCTGTTAGCTTCTTGTGGTGGCGACAACGGCCATGATAACACCAATGAATTAGCCGATTCGACTGTTGTTGCTGCTAAAGATACAACGGCATACACCGTAAGTGACACCACCAAATTTAAATTCGATTTCGCCATTGCCAACATTCCTTCACCGGCAAATACGCTGCAGGATTTAGCACAATGGGGCATTGCCTACGACCCATCTATTTTAAACGATAGTAAAAAATCGGCACATTATACCACCGAATTTCAACGCAGTATAAATTTAGGCGTTTATAACATTGATATGGCTTATGCTATGGTAAATGATAAAGGTGCTGATGTTTTACAATACATGAAAAACATTATGATGTTAAGCGATGCTTTAGGTTTAAAAGGCGCCATGAATGCCATGGTTGGTAAACGTGCTCAAGAAAACATAAATAACAAAGATTCATTATTTGGAATTTTGGATGAAATATTTGTTAAAAGTGATATTTATCTGAGAACCAATGAGCGCGTGTATACTGCCGGGATTATATTTGCTGGAAGTTGGTTAGAAAGCTTATACATTGCTAGCAAACTCGGAGGGCAATTAAGTGACGCTAATCTAAAAGTTGTCGCCAATCGCCACCTGTGGGAACAACGCATGCACTTAGGTAATTTAATTAATTTATTAGGCGATTATAAAGATAAAAAAGAATGTGCTGCTTTAATCGCTGATTTGAAACCAATAGATGATGCCGTATCTAAATTCTCTAAACCAACCGACATGTCAGATGCGGATTTTAAAGAAATTACAGCTAAAATTATTGATTTAAGAAATAAACTGACTAAATAGTTTTATCTGCCTTATTTAAAAAGCGATACTCTGGAGTGTCGCTTTTTTTTTTTAGATATCCTCAAGTAATTTATCCACCCCAATACCAAAAAGGGCAAAATCGTATTTAATGGGATCCACCGGATCGAACTTTCTTAGAGCATGGGTGATTTCTTCCACAGCCTGCCAGTCGTTTTGTTTGCGACTTAATAAACCAAGACTCCGGCTTACATTGCCGGTATGCACATCAAGCGGCAAACATAAAAGAGAAGGGGACATGTTTTTCCAAATACCGAAATCAACACCTTTTTGATCTTGTCTAACCATCCATCTTAAATACATGCAAAGTCGTTTTGTGGTTGATTTCTGTTGAGGATTGGAGAGATGTTTTTCGCTTCGAGGAAGGTGTTTACTTTCTAAAAATTTTGACCTGAATTGCATGATGTTGTTTTTCAAGCTTCGGTCTTCGGCTTTGAGATTGGCCATGAATGACATCTCTAAGCCCCCATGTTGCAGGTAAATAGCGTTTAAGGCAGAAATAAAGAACAAACAATCTTTGCCATTAAAAGTGCGATGTACAAATTTTTCAAATGGTTTTAAATCTTTTTTTGTATGGTTAAGAATAAAATCATGCGGGCTTTCGTCCATCCACATCATTAACTTCCTGGCATTGGTAATGATGGTTTTTCTGTTCCCCCAAGCCAAGGTGGCAGCGAAAAATCCGGCAATTTCAATATCCTCCTTTTTCTTGAATTGATGGGGGATACAAATGGGGTCCTGCTCAATAAAAGCAAACTGATTGTAGTGATAATACTTTTCATCCAAAAAGGCTTTGATGTCCTGTAACGCGCTCATGTTTTTAATTACAGCAAAGTTAAATAAAATAAAAAAGGCCTCACCGAAGTGAAGCCTTTTTATTCGTTTATTTATTTTTATTTCGTGACTACAATTTTTTGATTCACTTTGTTTAAATCTTTCTCACCGGTCATAAAATAGATACCTGCAGCCAAATTACTTATATTTTGTTTGTGGCTGTTAAGTTCGTTTAACGAAATGGTCTTAATCACTTGTCCCAATTCATTTACCAAATTCAAACTAAAATCCTGATTCGATTGGATGGTGAATTCACCGGTATTTGGATTCGGATAAACATGAAGTTCGAGATTGGAACCATTTTTATATTCGTTTAATCCCGTACATGCATTTACTTTTACCGATATACTTGCAGTACCCGTACAACCATTATTATCGGTACCAGTTACCGTATAGTTTAAGGTAGAAGCGGCTGTTGGCGATAATTGAATGGTACTGGTGGCCGCTGTATTACTCCACACATAGCTTATAGCTCCACCTGCAGTAAGGGTGTTTTTTTCACCTCTACACATCGTGGTACGGTTAGCAACTGCGGTTATAGTTGGATTCGGAAACACACCCACACTTACCGAAGCCGTGCTTGGACAATTCATACCAAGTGTTACGGTGTTAGCCGTTACCAAATAAACAGCCGAGTTGGTTGGCGTTATTGGCAATGAATTACCCACAAATCCGGTATTCCAGGTATAGGTTGTGGCGCCACCTGCGTTAAGTGTAATAGGGGTGCCAATACAGACTGTGGTTGCACTAGAAATACTAATGGTTTTCGTAAAAACACTAATACTAACGGTATTGGTTGTGCTGCATCCGGTAACCGTACTTGTGCCCGTAACACTATATACCGAGGTGTTTAACGGGCTTACCGAAATGACAGGATTGGTAGAGCCAGAACTCCAGTTATAAGTGTTTGCACCGCCAGCTGTAAGGGTAACCGTAGATCCTGAACAGATAAAGGTACTGCTGGCATTTAAGGTAACGGTTGGACTTTGTGTAACCAGAACAACTTGATTAGCCGAGGATGTACAGCCGAAAGAATTATTGCCGGTGGCCGTATACAGGGTTGGTCCGGTAGGGGTGACGGCTACGTTAGCACCGGTTAACCCCCCCGGTTGCCAGGTATAATTGAGTGCTCCGCTGGCGCTCAAGTTGGCTGTTGCACCAACACACACCATCGAACTGGAAGCTACAATGTTTAAGGTTGGAATAGGATTAACCGGCAAGGTGACTGTGTTAACACCTGAACAAATATTGGATGTACCAAACACCGTATAAATTGTTGTCGAAAGCGGACTTACCACAATGTTAGCGCCGATTAAGCCACCCGGTTGCCAGGTATAATTAGAAGCTCCCCCGGCAGATAAGGTAGCTGTGTTAGCAGAACAGACAATAGTTGGCGTTGAAATACCAAGCACCGGCAATGGGGTAACCGTTACCGCTGTTACGGCAGTACTTGTTCCACAGCCGTTATAACCTATTACGGTATAATTAGAAGTTGATGCCGGTGAAAATTGTACACCATTGCTAATGCCGCCAGTCCATGAATAGGTAAGGGCGCCATTGGCGGTTAACATCACCGTATTGGATGGGCAAATAGAAGTAGTACTGCTTAAAATAGAAAGTACAGGCACACCGGTACTAACCGTTAAGCTCAATATAGAAGTTGAAATACAACCAATGCTGTTAGTGCCTTGTACGGTATAGTTGCCGCTGCTAGTAGGGGCAACCACAATGCTGGGTAAATTGGAACCACCCGGTGACCAAGTATAACTTAATACATTGGATGCTGTTAAGGTAGCACTTGATCCACTACAGATGGAGTAACTGCTGGCATTTGCCACAACACCCGCACCGTTAAAATTATACGTTAAAGTTACAAAACCATTACCGGCTTGTAAACTTTGCGTTGTTGTGCCATTGGTTAAGCCGGTTACATAAGAAGAACCGCCGCCACCACCACCGCCGCCAATACCGGCACCGCTTGATGCACCGCCGCCACCGCCACCACCGTAGTAGCCACCACCGCCGCCACCTGCAGCCACGTCTAATGTTCCTGCAGCACCGCTTCCGCCAACACCTAAAGTTCCCGCAGAACCTGGCGATCCTGTGCCATCACCCGGACCTCCGGCTCCTCCCGATAAACTGCTTCCACCGGCACCAAAATTTACGCCGCTGCCAGGGTAACTGTATCCGCAATTATTAGCAGCAAAGCCGGCTAAACCGGTTAAACCACCACCTGCACCACCGCTACCACCGCAACCACAAGGTTGACATGTACCATTACAATAATCTCTTCCGGCACCACCGCCGCCACCTGCTACAACAACACGATTAGTTAAGGCTATACCACCAACACGAATATCGGATGCACCACCACCACCACCGGCAGGACCCCCGGAGCAACTGCTACCTGCGGTTGAAACGCCACCGGCACCACCACCATTAAATCCCCCACTGCCATTGGCATTTCCAATACCACCCACATAAATACTTAAAGTTTGACCCGCAGTCACAGTTAGTATACCTTGTGCGCGACCACCCAGTCCACCAGACGAATTTGTTGTCAGTACATCTAATGCATTGGCGCCTTGAGCACCTTTTACATCCAGTGTAATCGTTGAAACACATGAGGGGACCACAAACGTTTGTACCGATCCTGTATATGAAAAGGTTTGTACAACTTGTGCCTTTAACCGATTCCCGTTCTGACTGAAATAACAAGCCATGACGACTAATATGGGTATCACTTTCTGGTAATTTTTTTTCATTTTTTAATTAAATTTTAATTTTTTTGTACAGTTAGTTAAGTAAATATATTGAAATAGAAAGTTCATACAAATTTTTAATTGTTAAAACTTAAATGGGTTTCCTAGAAACCCATTTTTTAAGTCCCAAAAAAAGCCCCGCTACACAGCGAGGCTTTTTGATTTTAATTCGTGATTGATTAATTCGTGACCACAATTT
>CANKBS010000033.1 GCA_947480015.1 Sphingobacteriaceae bacterium | reverse complement strand
GGTAGAAGCTGATTTTAATATTTATGTACCCAATGCCTTTACCCCCAATGGTGATGGCATGAATGAAGTATTTATGCCGGTATTACGAGGGGTGAAATTTTATCATTTATCAATTTTTGATCGCTGGGGCGCCGAGTTGTTTGAAAGTGTGGAGATTAACAACGGTTGGGATGGCACCTTTAACACCGTGAACTGTAAACAGGATGTGTATGTGTGGAAGATCAAGGTCTCAGCCAATAACGGGCAAGAGAAAGAAATGACGGGGCATGTGAGTTTGACACGTTAAACTGGGTCTTTTATGTTTTGATTAAACTATCTCCATTCTCATTATAAATAGTTAAGCAATTCTGTTATCTTTAGCCCCCGAATATGGAGAATAAAAAGTTTATTGATATTGATAAGATCCTGAAGGAGAAAGCCTATAAACTTTATAAATGGTTACCTGGCTTTGCGATCAATTGGTTAAAAAGAAAGCTTCACGAGCAGGATATTAATGATGCCATGGTTAAATTGAAAAACGACCAAGGCCTTGATTTTAATCGTAAAGCCCTAGATGTTATTGAAGCAAAAGTTGAAACTGTTAATCCTCAAAACATACCAGTAACCGGCAATGTTACCATAGCCGCTAACCACCCCCTGGGTGGATTAGATGGAATGGCACTCATCAAAGCGGTTGGAGAAATTCGATCCGACGTGCATTTTTTCGTAAATGATATTTTAAAAAACATAACTAATTATGGCGATGTTTTTGTGGCAGTTAATAAACTTGGAGCTGCTTCCGCCAAATCACTCCGAACCATGGAAGATGTTTTCAGACAGGG
Organism: Sphingobacteriaceae bacterium; assembly: GCA_947480015.1. Taxonomy (GTDB): domain Bacteria; phylum Bacteroidota; class Bacteroidia; order B-17B0; family Aurantibacillaceae; genus Aurantibacillus. The sequence continues at coordinate 35,233 of CANKBS010000033.1, read as the reverse complement.
TGGGGCAGTGCTTATTTTTCCTGCGGGCTTGGTGTCACGTAAACAAAAAGGTTTAGTAAGGGATTTAAGCTGGAAAAAAAGTTTTGTTACGCAAGCCATTGATCACAAACGCATGGTAGTGCCTACATTCATTGAAGGTTCAAACTCTCAGTTTTTTTATAATTTCGCGCATTGGCGTAAACGTTTAGGCATAAAAGCAAATATTGAAATGTTTTTTTTACCCGACGAAATGTTTATGGCGAATAAAAAAACCATTCGTATTCATTTTAGTACACCGTTTAGTTACGAGTTATTCGATTCATCAAAGAGTCATAAAGGTTGGGCTGACATGGTGTATAAGTTTATTTATTCGCCAGGCTTTTTAAAGGGACAAACCTTCGAACAATTTATTAATGAGAATAAGTAATATTTTTATTTGGGCGCCAGGCCTTGCCGCTACAGGCACACGCGTAAACCAACGCATCAAACCCTAGAGTTATGACTGAATAGTTTCTTGGGATTCACTGCGTTAACTAAAGCGAATAAATACCTATAAACAGGGCGATTTTGCCGGTTTTAGTAAAACAGGAAAAATCCAAATTCACTTTGAAAAAACATATTTTGTATGAGATTAATGATCAGTTTATGCTAAACGGAAGCCAAATTTTACCTTTAAAAAAGGCAAGATAAATAAACTGGAAAGCCCATTACTAAAATAAATCATGCGCTTCATTCGAGTTTTGACCAATGCAGAAGCCTTTACTTTTTTCCAAAATATTATTTTTAAATTTGTGCGTCTTTATACTAGTGCCTGAAAATGTTAAAAACCAATTGCTTAATTAAATCAAAAACGAAACCGTTTCGATTATTCATCCTTGTATCATTTTTTATGAATGGCCTATTACTGTTTTCGCAAAACGAAAATAAAAAATGGTATTTTGGTCAAGGAGCGGGGCTTGCCTTTATGACTAACCCTCCCACGATTATTACCAATGGAGCTATGAATACGGCAGAAGGGTGCGCAAGCATTGCCGATTCTTTCGGGAATTTATTATTTTATACAGATGGGGTAACAGTTTGGAATCAGGCTCATTTGGTAATGTCTAACGGAACCGGTTTGTTTGGAAATACCTCCACTAGTCAATCGGCAAATGTGGTGAAACAACCAGGCAGCGCTCCAATTTATTATATTTTTACACTTGATGCTTTTGGTGGGCCACTTGGTTTACGATATTCGATAGTTGATATGAGCCTCGCAGCCGGTATGGGTTCTGTAACCTCAAAAAACACGCTTTTGTTTACGCCCAGCGCTGAAAAAATGACAGCAGTAAAGCATTGTAATGGGGTGGATATATGGGTGATTACTCACGATGATATGTCAAATAATTTTCGATGTTATCTCATTACTTCTGCCGGTATAAATCCAGTGCCGGTTATTTCTGCAGCCGGAACAATATACAGCGGCGGAAATAATATTGGCTGTATGAAAGCATCACCGAATGGCAAAAAAATTATCACAGCAATACAGGAAATGGGTTTTGAATTATACGATTTTGATCGGTTAACGGGTGTAATATCAAATTCTGTTCTGCTTTCCAATAGTCAATACTATGCTTATGGCTGCGAGTTTTCGATTGACGGAACCAAAGTATATGGATCTTCGAGTTTCTTCTTTAATGGGGTTATTACACAATGGAACCTTTGTGCCGGCTCAAATACAGCCATAATTGCTTCGCAACTTACAGTTGGTACTACAACAATCGCTGACCTATATGCTATGCAGTTGGCAACAAACGGTAAAATATACATTGCACGAATCAACCAACAAGACCTCGGTGTAATTAATAGCCCAAATACGTTAGCTATGGGTTGCAATTATGTTGATGTAGGACAATCTATTGCTCCAAATGCAAATAAGTTGGGACTTCCGGGTTTTATTTATGTTACTCAACCTGCTCCTTATACTTATTCCATAAGTTGTCAGACCGTTTCGTTTACACCACCTTCGGTAGCGATTAACACGGTTGTTAACACTTGTTCCGCTACAGGATATTCTGTTGTTGGCATAAATTGGATTTTTGGTGATCCTCTCTCCGGGTCAACCAATAGCTCAAGCGTTTCCAATCCAGTGCATTATTATTCATCCATTGGTACATATACTGCAATGCTGTTGTTAAATTACAGTTGCGGAACTGACACTATAAAACAAACGGTAAATATTACCACAGTTTCTCCGACAATAAATGTTACAGGAACTTTTTCCATTTGCGCCGGGCAAACAGTTACCATAACGGCTGCAGGAGCAAATCTGTATAGCTGGAGTAATGGCACCAACAAAGTAACCGTAAGTGTTTCACCGACGATTTCCACTTCCTATACAGTGGTAGGAACAAATACAGTTAATGGTTGTTCAGCAAGCACTATTGCCTCTTTAAGTGTCTCGAAATGCACAGGCATGGTGCCTCCAGGCTTCATAGCAGACCAGTTAGTGATATACCCTAATCCCGTGGTAGGTTTTTTGACGGTAAAAAGTACTAAACCGATTTCGGTAGTTATTTATAATGTTCTGGGAAACATTAAGCAAAAAATAGCGCTGGTTGAGGGTGAGAATACACTAGATATAAGGTATCTTGATAATGGTATTTATTTTATGAGGCCTGAATTTGAAAATCATTCAAGCGCCATAAGGGTAATTAAAATTGACTAGCGTTATGTTAAGTGTAAATTGAAGGATATGGTTTTTTCAGTTTAATACGGTCATCTTTGGTTGTAACCACCTAGGATATTTTATTGGTTTTGTTAGTTCTATGTTTTTACCGAGGCTTAACTTAAATTTTGACTTCCTGGATGGAACTGATGTGTCGTTCAAATAGTGCAGAGAAAGAACATTTAGCTCAATTTCCGCAGTATTTAAGCATCTTCCATGCTTTTGCATCCATCTTCATTCACCTATATTTTTTCACAAAAGTAAATCATTTCTCCGGCCGGTAAACGGTATCGGTCAACAAGTTCAGGCTTTAAGGTGTTTACAAAATCATCCACCCTAACTTTAAATCCTGCATCCGCCAGTTTATCCTTATAATCTAAACCAAATAAACGCACATGATCTTTTTGCCAGTAATGAATCTCACGCTGCTCAGGACTAGTGATGCTTTTGTCTTCGTATGTTTTTTCTCGCGTCGTATCCAATGGCACCTGAAAAATACCCCAGCCACCGGGTTTCATAATACGGTGTAATTCACGCATACACTGATCAGCATCTTCCACATGCTCTAACACATGATTACAAAAAACAACATCAAAACTAGCATTCTCAAATGGGGCATGATGCAAATCAAAATGAATGTCGGCAATAGGACTGTTATAGTCGCCCGTGGTATAAGTTAAATTCTTCTGGGCTTTAAATAATTTATAAAAACACTGCTCAGGGGCAATGTGTAACATGTTATGAGGCTTGGTAAAAAAATTAGTTTTCTCTTTTAAAAATAACCATAATAAGCGGTGACGCTCTAGTGACAGGCTTCCCGGACACAATACGTTTTTACGTTTTGCCCGCCCACTGTAACCATACGGTAAAAATTTGCTGTAAGTTTTTCCGGTTATAGGGTCCTCATAGCGCGTGCCGTAATACAGGTATGGCGCAACCTTACTGAATAATAAACTAAATTGAATTAAAATAGGGCGAGGAATAGTTCGTAATAAAAAATGAAACATAATTGTTTTTGAAAGTATAAAAGTACCCTTTTTTAAGAGAATTCACCAACCTGTTAATGAAGCAAATTGTAGTGCAGGTTCCGTTTAATATTAAAACACTATGAATGGAATCCTGCAACTTGAGCACTCTCTGAACGAAGTCGAAACACGGTTGCTGAGCACGGCAAAAGAGTTAAGACTCTTTTGAGCGAGCATGTATGTAAAAGGTTTGAAGAAGTCGATGGGAAGCACTAATCAAACAATCCACCCGGTTTTTTCCACATGCTTTTTCCAAGATGTTTATAGGCTAACTCAGTGGCCTCTCTGCCTCGTGGCGTCCGCATCAAATAACCTTCCTGAACCAAAAAGGGTTCATATACTTCTTCAATGGTTCCCGCTTCTTCGCCAACTGCCGAACTAATCGTACTAATTCCAACCGGACCACCTTTAAACTTATCTATGATGCAGGCCAAAATCCGAAGATCCATTTCATCCAAACCGTTCTTATCTACATTCAATGCTTTAAGCGAATAAGTGGCCATTTCAATGTCAATCAAACCATTCCCCTTTATCTGAGCAAAATCACGTACCCGTCGCAACAAGGCATTCGCAATACGCGGTGTACCGCGACTTCGGCGCGCAATTTCATAAGCGGCCTCATCTTTAATTTCTACATTTAATATTTCGGAACTGCGTTGCACGATACCGGTTAATACCTTGCTGTCGTAATAATTTAAACGACTGGTAATACCAAAACGCGCGCGTAGGGGCGAGGTTAACAAGCCGCTGCGGGTGGTAGCACCAACCAAGGTAAATGGATTTAATTTAATCTGTACCGTACGGGCATTTGGCCCGCTGTCAATCATAATATCAATTTTATAATCCTCCATGGCCGAGTACAAATACTCTTCCACAACGGGGCTCAGGCGATGAATCTCATCTATGAATAAAACATCATAAGGTTCCAAATTGGTTAACAAACCTGCCAGATCGCCCGGTTTATCCAATACAGGCCCTGAGGTCACCCTTAAATTCACACCCAGGTCATTGGTGATAATATGCGCCAAAGTCGTTTTACCCAAACCCGGAGGCCCGTGTAACAAAACATGATCCAAAGCTTCATTCCTTTGTTTAGCCGCTGCCACAAACACCCGCAGGTTATCTACCACACTTTCCTGTCCGCTAAAATCATCAAAGGCAATAGGCCTTAAAGCACGCTCAATTTCCTTATCGGTAGCACTTAAATTTTCTTCGTTGGCATCAATGTTCTCATTCATTTTCTAAAGGTAAATTTTTATTTTGCTGGGTCTTGCTACGATTTGTAGATTTCTAAAAGCTTTTTAGAATGCTTCAAAATTATTTCCGTAAATACCAAACCTTAACTAGTCATATTTCCGTTCAAGAGTCTAAAATCAATCAAAATGGCACATATCAACTAAATTTCACCTTTTCTGTTAAAATTTTTAACCCCTTATTTATCAAGTCTTTAAAATATCACAGTCATTCCTGTACTTTCCTTTATTCTGTCTATATTTGTACCCCGTTTTAACTGAGGCTTAAAACAAAATAAATTAATGTTTAATCACTCAAACCGGCCTCTGAGGTTTGATACAATTAAAAAATAGAATGGCAGAAAAAGCCCTGGTAACAGGAAATCCGGATTTCGATTGGAATTCGATCGGTAAAAAACAAGACAATTATTCAGCAGAAGAAAAAGAGAAGTTGGATGAGTTGTACTCTCAAAAATTAAGTACCATTGCTGATCTTCAGATTATTGAAGGTGTCGTGGTTGCTAAAAATAACCGCGAAGTGGTTGTTAACATTGGTTATAAATCAGATGGTGTGGTGGCTCTTTCAGAGTTTCGTTACAATCCTGATTTAAAAGTTGGTGATAAGATCGAAGTGTTTATTGATCAGGCAGAAGATTTGCAAGGTCAGTTAGTTCTCTCTCATAAAAAAGCACGTGCCGGAAAAAGCTGGGATCGTGTTAACGAAGCCCTTGCAAATGATGAAATCATTAAGGGCTTTGTTAAATGCCGTACGAAAGGTGGTTTAATCGTTGATGTATTTGGTATTGAAGCTTTCTTACCGGGTTCACAAATTGATGTAAAACCAATTCGTGATTACGATGTGTACGTTGGTAAAACAATGGAATTTAAAGTTGTAAAAATCAACAACGAATTCAAAAACGTTGTGGTTTCTCACAAAGCTTTAATTGAAGCTGAATTAGAAAGCCAAAAACGTGATATCATTTCTAAATTAGAAAAAGGACAAGTATTAGAAGGTACTGTAAAAAACATTACTTCTTATGGCGTGTTCATCGATTTAGGTGGTGTTGACGGTTTAATTCACATCACCGATTTATCTTGGGGTCGTATTAACCACCCTGAAGAGATCGTTAAATTAGATGAGAAAATTCAAGTTGTAATTCTTGAATTTGATGATGATAAAAAACGTATTGCTTTAGGTTTAAAACAATTAACACCGCACCCTTGGGAAGCTTTGAGTGCTGAAGTGAAAATTGGAGATAAAATCAAAGGTAAAGTAGTTGTAATTAATGATTACGGCGCATTTATCGAAATCGCTCCGGGTGTTGAAGGTTTAGTTCACGTTAGTGAAATGAGCTGGAGTCAGCATTTACGCAGTGCACAAGAGTTTGTGAAAATTGGAGATGAAGTGGAAGGTATCATCCTGACCTTAGACCGCGAAGAGCGTAAAATGAGTTTAGGTATGAAACAATTAACTCCTGATCCTTGGAACATGATTATGGAGAAATATTCTAAAGGTTCGAAACATGCCGGTACCGTTCGCAATTTCACCAATTTTGGTGTGTTTGTTGAATTGGAAGAAGGCGTGGATGGTTTAGTTCATATTTCTGATTTGTCATGGAGCAAAAAAATCAAACATCCAAGTGAATTCTGCAAAGTAGGCGAGAAAATGGAAGTAGTGGTATTAGAAATTGATGGCGAAAACCGTCGTTTAAGCTTAGGCCACAAACAAATCGAAGAAAACCCTTGGGATGTATTCGAAACCATTTTCACCATCGATTCTATTCACAAAGGTACGGTTACCTCAGTGAATGATAAAGGTGCTTTAATTGGCTTACCTTATGGTGTTGAAGGATTCTGTCCTGCCCGTCACTTAAACAAAGTTGATGGTACCTCTGCAAAAGCTGAAGAAGTATTGGATTTTAAAGTAATTGAATTCAGTAAAGATGCTAAGCGTATTGTTGTTTCACACGCTCGTTTACACGAAGAAGTGAAAGAAGAAGCCAAACGTGCCGATAAAGCAACTAAAAAGGCCGATTTTGAAGACAGTAAAAAAGCAGTTAAAAAAGTGAAAGATAACCAGGAAAAAACCACTTTAGGTGATATTTCTGCTTTATCTGATTTGAAAGATAAATTAGACGGTAAGAAGTAACATTCACCGTTAACGATAATCCCCAAACGACGTGTCGTTATAGGGTAACTAAAAACCTCGCCGGGTTTTTAGTTTTTGAGAGCCAAAACCCGCTTTCCGAAAGGAAGGCGGGTTTTTGGTTTTAGAGACTTGTGAATAAATTCTCATTAAAATGACAATCAGTGCGTTAGGCGATACTTAGGGAATTGTAACCGTTTTCTGTTTTTTTTAACTTGAATACAATATCCAGGCTCATGATACGTTATATTTATAACTTTAAACGATATAATGATTAGCCTATGACACAAACATTTACTCCCGATCTTGATCTTACTGCAAAAAAAACCGAAAAAGAGCCAACGCATAATTTGTTGGAACATGCAGAACCTTCATTAAAAACCATTCAGACTATTCTGAATTACAGTAAAAACCTCGAAATCAAACGTTCTACACTAATTAATGACATTGAGTTCATTAAGAGTTGAACGAATTAGTCGGCATGTGTTTTATTAGAAATCAGCTAACTTCATTTGAAGAATGCGCTGTAATTAAAAAAGAAGTTTTATCTTTGAAAAAACCTCAAAACCTACAATCTATGAAAAAAATGTTATTTATTGCCGCAATTGCTTCCCTTTGCGCCACATCGTGCGCCAAAGACAGAGTGTGTACCTGCACTGGTTCCAACGGAAAGCCCGACATAACCACCCTAGTAGGGGTTACCAACGGCCAAGCAAAAGCCAATTGTGTTTCAATGAAATATGATGATGGTAAAGGTGGAACAGAAACAATTACCTGCAAGTTAGACTAATCTTAAAAACGTATTAAGAAATGAAAAAATTAGTAGTAATGATTGCCGTTTTAGGACTGGCATTTGCCTCATGCAATAAGGACCGCGTGTGTTCTTGTAAAACGGTGACGGTTTACAAGATGAAAACCAGTCCGACACCACCTGCTGGCATGACAGCCCCGGCTGGCAGTGTGAATGACTATAGCGTGACTTTGGCTGATGCGTCTTTAAAGACGGCCAACAGAGCCTGCATTCATACTAAATCCGAGGGTGAAAGTACGTATTACACCTATACACGGGATAACAATTGCAGTTTACAATAATCTATTAATGCTTTGTGGAAAAACCGAAAAAGAGCCAACGCATAATTTGTTGGAACAAACAGAACCTTCATTAAAAACCATTCAAAATAAACTCAATTACAGTAAAAATCTAGAAGTTTAGCAATCAAAACTAGTAACGCTACCGATCTCATCAAAAGCTAATTAAAACGGGCGCTAGGACCCGATTTAGACGAAATTAAAGGGCAATATTTTCATACATGAAGATATTGCCCTTTTTTTACGCAAAAAAAGGCTGTTTTTTGAGAAAAATAATAAAATTGTTAATAAATATCTTAGGTTTTTTTAATAACTTTTTAGAAGTGGAGGGATTCTAATAGTGCCGATCAAATTCCATAACTTGTCTGTATTCATGGGCTTCACAGCAAGCACTGGCGGTTTAGCCAGACTAAAAAAAAAGAGACCTTCTAAGCCAAAACCCCGATTGATAACATTTACTTAGCAAAAAATCGCTGAAAATCACGAAAAAATTAGCTTTAATGGTTGCATGTTGAAATAATTTAAGTATCTTTGCCCTCCCGAAAAAGGGAATATAGCTGAAATACCAATAAAATCAAGTAATACAAGGATTTAAAATGCCTACAATATCGCAATTAGTAAGAAAAGGTCGCACTAAACCGACCAACAAAAGTAAATCGGCCGCTTTGGATTCATGTCCACAACGCCGTGGTGTATGTACCAAAGTGTACACAACTACACCCAAGAAACCTAACTCTGCCATGCGTAAAGTTGCTAAGGTTCGTTTAACTAACAAACAAGAGATTATCGCCTATATTCCGGGTGAAGGTCATAACTTGCAAGAGCACTCCATCGTTTTGGTGCGTGGTGGTCGTGTAAAAGACTTACCGGGTGTGCGTTATCACATTGTGCGTGGAAGCCTCGATACCGCTGGTGTTGAAGGTCGTAAACAACAAAGATCAAAATACGGGACGAAACGTCCAAAAGCAGGAGCTGTTGCAGCACCGGCTAAGAAAAAATAATATTTAAAGAGTTTAAACAATGAGAAAAGCCAGAGCAAAAAAACGCGTGTTGTTACCTGATCCAATTTACAATGATACATTGGTAACACGTTTTTTAAATAATTTAATGTACGACGGTAAAAAAAATACCGCCTCCACTATTTTTCATGATGCCATCGAGATCGTTGCAAAACGTACTTCTGAAGATGGACTGGAAGTGTTCAAAAAAGCCCTTGCTAATGTAACCCCTCAGGTTGAGGTGCGTTCACGTCGTGTAGGTGGTTCTACTTTCCAAATCCCTTCTGAAATACGCCCAGACCGTAAAATATCTATGGCTATGAAATGGTTAATATCTTATTCCCGTAAACGTAACGAAAAATCAATGGCCCATAAATTGGCCGGTGAAATCGTTGCCGCTTCTAAAGAAGAAGGTGCTTCATTCAAGAAAAAGGAAGACATTCACAAAATGGCGGAAGCCAACAAAGCATTCTCACACTTTAGATTTTAATACATAAATGGACTTACATTATACAAGAAATATTGGGATCGCTGCTCACATTGATGCTGGTAAAACTACCACCACCGAGCGTATTCTTTATTACACCGGTGTGAATCACAAAATTGGGGAGGTGCATGATGGCGCTGCAACCATGGACTGGATGGCACAGGAACAAGAGCGTGGAATTACCATTACTTCTGCTGCGACCACTTGTTTTTGGAAATACAGAGATAATCAGTACAAAATTAATATCATTGATACCCCGGGTCACGTTGATTTTACTGTTGAAGTAAATCGTTCATTACGTGTACTTGATGGTTTAGTGTTTTTGTTTTCAGCTGTTGATGGTGTTGAACCACAATCTGAAACCAACTGGCGCTTAGCCGATAACTACAACGTTACCCGTTTGGGATTCGTAAATAAAATGGATCGTCAGGGTGCCGATTTCTTAAATGTAGTAAAACAAACCCGCGAAATTTTAGGTGGTAATGCAGTTCCTTTGCAATTACCAATTGGTGCTGAAGAAACCTTTGTGGGTGTAGTTGACTTGATCAACAACCGCGGAATGGTGTGGAATGAAGATGATAAAGGGATGACATACAAAATCGTTCCGATTCCTGAAGACATGAAGGAAGAAGTTGCAGAGTGGAGAGAGAAAATGTTAGAGGCCGTATCTGAATTTGATGATAATATCATGCAAAAATTCTTCGATGCGCCTGAAACCATCACCGAAAGAGAAGTATTAGACGCTTTGCGTAAAGCTTGCGTTGCCAATAAAATTGTTCCTATGGTTTGTGGCTCATCTTTCAAAAACAAAGGTGTTCAAACCATGTTGGATTTAGTAATGGAATTGATGCCGAGTCCATTGGATAAGCCTGAAACTAAAGGTGTTAATCCTGATAATGAACAAGAAGTTACCCGCAGACCGGATGTTAAAGATCCGTTTACCGCTTTAGCCTTTAAAATTGCAACAGATCCTTTTGTAGGTCGTTTGTGCTTTATTCGTGCTTATGCCGGTCGTTTAGATGCAGGTTCTTATGTATTAAATACCCGTTCAGGAAATAAAGAACGTATTTCACGTATCTTCCAAATGCATGCAAACAAACAAAACCCGGTTGAGTTTTTAGAAGCCGGTGATATTGGAGCTGTTGTTGGATTTAAAGATATCCGTACCGGTGATACATTATGTGATGAAAAACATCCGATTGTATTAGAAGCTATGAATTTCCCTGAGCCTGTAATCGGTATCGCTATTGAGCCTAAAACGCAAGGTGACTTAGACCGTTTAGGGGTGGGCTTAAATAAATTAGCTGAAGAAGATCCTACTTTCCGTGTTAAAACGGATGAAGATTCTGGTCAAACCATTATCTCTGGTATGGGAGAACTTCACTTAGAGATCATTGTTGATCGTTTAAAACGCGAATTTAAAGTAGAAGTTAACCAAGGTGCGCCTCAGGTTGCTTATAAAGAATCCATCACAACTTCTGTTGAACACCGTGAGGTTTACAAAAAACAATCAGGTGGCCGCGGTAAGTTTGCCGACATTAAATTTACTGTTGGTCCAATGGATGCTGATTTTGATACATCAAAAACCAATTTACAATTTGTGAATGAAATCACCGGTGGTAATATTCCACGTGAATTTATTCCGGCTGTAGAAAAAGGATTTAAAGCTTCTTTAAATAATGGTGTATTAGCCGGATACCCTCTGGTTGGTATGAAAGTTATTTTAAAAGACGGTTCGTACCACGCGGTTGACTCAGATGCCTTATCTTTTGAGATCTGTGCCCGTAGCGCATACCGTGAAGCATTACCAAAATGTAAGCCTGTACTATTAGAGCCAATCATGAAAGTGGAGGTTTTAACACCGGAGCAAAACATGGGTGATGTAGTAGGTGACTTAAACCGTCGTCGTGGTCAAATTGAAGGCATGGACTCTAAAGGAAATGCTCAGGTAATTAAAGCCAAAGTACCACTTTCTGAAATGTTTGGCTATGTAACACAGTTACGTACCTTAACTTCAGGTCGTGCAACTTCTACCATGGAATTCAGTCATTACAACGAAGCACCGAATAACGTAGCTGCCGATGTAATTTCAAAAGCAAAAGGAAAAGCAGAAAAAGTAAACTAACCAATATACGTTCTTTTAATATGAGCCAGAGAATAAGAATAAAACTAAAATCTTACGATTTTAATCTCGTTGACAAGTCAGCTGAGAAGATCGTAAAAACTGTAAAAGCTACAGGAGCAGTAGTAAATGGTCCAATTCCATTACCTACCAACAAACGTATTTTTACCGTTTTAAAATCACCACACGTTAACAAAAAAGCACGCGATCAGTTTCAGTTATGCGCTTACAAACGTCTTTTAGACATTTACAGCTCATCTTCTAAAACAGTTGACGCTTTAATGAAATTGGAGTTACCAAGTGGTGTTGAAGTAGAAATTAAGGTTTAGTTGGAGGCAGGCCCGGTGTTACCGGATTGGCACTGCAAACCGAGAATAAAGAATTAAATAAAATAAACAATAAATAACAAACAAAAATGTCAGGATTAATTGGTAAAAAAGTAGGAATGACTAGCTTCTTCGATGCCAATGGTAAATATTTACCATGCACAGTTATTGAGGCGGGTCCTTGCGTTGTTACGCAAGTAAAAACCAATGAAAAAGACGGTTACACAGCAGTACAATTGTCATTTGATGAGAAAAAAGAAAAAAACACATCAAGTGCAATGAAAGGTCATTTTGAATTAGCAAAAACGACCCCTAAACGTAAAGTTGTTGAATTTCGTCATTTCGAGGAAAGTAAAAATTTAGGTGATGTACTAACTGTAGATCTTTTTGCAGAAGGTGATTTCGTAGATGTGGTAGGAACCAGCAAAGGTAAAGGTTTCCAGGGTGTTGTAAAACGTCACGGATTTGCCGGGGTAGGTCATGCCAACAAATCTCACGGACAACATGATCGTGAAAGAGCTCCTGGTTCATTGGGTGCATCTTCTGATCCGTCACGTGTAATGCCAGGTATGCGCATGGCAGGTAGAATGGGTGGTAACCGTAAAAAAGTTCAAAACATGGTGGTTCTTAAAATCATGCCAGAAAAGAACTTGATCCTGATTAAAGGATCTGTACCGGGTGCCAAAGGGTCTTACGTTTTAATTGAGAAATAATCATGCAAGTAGAAATATTAAATATAAGTGGTAAAAAAACAGCTAAAAAGGTAGATCTATCTGATTCTATCTTCGCAGCAGAGCCAAATGATCATTGTATTTACCTCGATGTTAAGCAGTTTTTAGCTAACCAACGTCAAGGTACTCACAAATCAAAAGAACGTGCAGAAATCTCACGTACCACAAAAAAATTAAAGCGTCAAAAAGGTACTGGTGGAGCTCGTGCCGGTTCAATGAAATCCCCTTTATTTATTGGTGGTGGTCGTGCTTTTGGTCCTAGACCGCACGAATACGGATTCAAATTAAATAAAAAGGTAAAAGCCTTAGCCCGTGTTTCGGCTTTGTCATACAAAGCAAAAGATAACGCAATTACTGTTTTAGAAGACTTCAATTTTGAAGGACCAAAAACTAAGAATTACGTTGATTTAATGAAAAATTTAAACCTGTCTGACAAAAAGACCTTGTTAGTGTTGGGTGACACGAATAAAAACGTATATTTGTCGTCCCGTAATATTCAAGGTGCTAAAGTTGTAAAGGCTTCTGATTTAAATACATACGATATTTTAAACGCAGAGAATTTAATTTTAGCGGAAAGTTCGGTTAAGGTAATTGAAACAATTTTAAATAAGTAAGATGGAAATTTTAATTAAGCCAATCATTACCGAAAAAATGACTGCACAAGCCGAGAAATTAAATCGCTACGGTTTTGTTGTGGATAGAAGGGCTAACAAATTAGAGATAAAAGCGGCCATTGAAAAAATGTACGGTGTAAAAGTTGATAACGTTAACACACAACAATACGTGGGTAAAGTAAAAACCCGTAACACCACTCGTGGTGTAGCTGTTGGACGCGTTAACCGCAACAAAAAAGCCATTGTAACATTAAAACAAGGTGAAGTAATTGATTTTTACGCAAGTATATAATAAGTAAAAAGAATTTAAAATGGGATTAAAAAAATATAGACCACTAACGCCAAGTTTAAGATATAAACTTACGCCTGATTTCTCTGAAATTACGGCTTCTACTCCTGAAAAGAGCTTAATTGTAAAAACCAATTACTCATCAGGTGGACGTAATAATTCAGGAAAAATGACCATGCGCTATATTGGTGGCGGTCACAAAAAGGTAATTCGTGCCATTGATTTTAAGCGTGAAAAAGACGGAATTGAAGGAACTGTAAAATCAGTTGAATACGATCCGAACCGTTCTGCATACATCGCTTTAATTTATTACAAAGACGGTGAAAAACGTTATATCATTGCTCCGCAAGGTATTAAAGTTGACCAAAAGATTATGTCAGGTAAAGGGGCAGCTCCGGAAATCGGTAACACCTTATTCTTGTCTGAAATTCCTTTAGGTACAATCATTCATAACATTGAATTACGTCCGGGTCAGGGTGCTGTATTATCACGCAGTGCCGGTTCGTATGCTCAATTAACTGCTCGTGATGGTAAGTATGCAATTTTGCGTATGCCTTCAAGTGAGGTTCGTATGATCTTAATTACGTGTAAAGCTACTGTTGGTGCCGTTTCAAATCCTGATCACAATCAGGAAGTTCATGGTAAAGCAGGCCGTAAACGTTGGTTAGGTGTACGTCCGCGTACCAGACCAGTTGTGATGAATCCGGTTGATCACCCTATGGGTGGGGGCGAAGGCCGTGCTTCCGGTGGACATCCACGTTCACGTAATGGTATTCCTGCAAAAGGATACAAAACCCGTTACAAAGCAAAAGCTTCTAACAAACACATTATCGAAAGAAGAAAAAAATAATTTAATATAAACGTTTAATGGCTACCCCGCTCACTGAGCGAAGGCGAAGTGAAGTGGGGGGTTCAAAACCAAAAACAAAACAATGGCAAGATCACTAAAAAAAGGTCCCTTTATCGATTACAACCTTGAAGGCAAGGTTGAAAAGATGAACGCAAGCGGAAAGAAGTCTGCAATTAAGACTTGGGCCCGTCGTTCAACAATTCCACCAGAGTTTGTAGGGCATACATTTGCTGTACACAACGGTGCAAAATTCATTCCGGTTTATGTAACTGAGAATATGGTTGGTCATAAATTAGGAGAATTTTCACCAACTCGCGTATTTAAAGGTCACGCTGGCCATAACAAGAAATAAGAACTGAGCCATGGGAAAAAGAAAAAGATTAGTAGCTGAAAAGCGCAAAGAGGAGAACAAAACTTCTTATTTTGCTAAATTAAATAACTGTCCTACTTCGCCACGTAAAATGCGTCAGGTTGCTGACCTAGTGAGAGGTATGGATGCCTATACTGCTTTAAACGTTTTAAAATTCAATACACGTGAAGCTTCAGGTAGATTGGAAAAATTATTAAAATCTGCCATCGACAATTACGAGAAAAAAAGCCAAACACGTGCCGAAGAAGGTACACTGTTTGTAAAAGAAGTAATGGTTGACAGCGCTTTAATGGTAAAACGTTTACGTACTGCACCCCAGGGTCGCGGTTACCGTATCAGAAAACGCACCAATCACGTAACATTAATTTTAGACACAAAAAACATTAAATAAGAAATGGGACAAAAAGTAAATCCAATTGGTATAAGATTAGGGATCATCAAAGGATGGGACTCTAACTGGTTTGGTGGAAAAGACTATGCAGATAAATTAGTTGAAGACGACAAGATCAGATCTTATTTAAAAGCTCGTTTACCTAAAGGTAGCATTTCTAAAATTGTTATCGAAAGAACGCTGAAATTAGTTACCGTTACGATTAATACGGCTCGTCCGGGTATTATTATCGGTAAAGGTGGTAAAGAAGTTGATAAACTGAAAGAAGAATTAAAGAAATTAACTACTAAAGAAATTCAAATAAATATTTTTGAAATTAAACGTCCTGAATTAGATGCTCGTTTGGTTGCTGATAGTATTGCCCGTCAAATTGAGGGTCGTATTTCCTTCCGTCGTGCTGCTAAAATGAGTATGGCAAGTACCATGCGTATGGGAGCTGAAGGTATCAAAATTAAAGTATCCGGTCGTTTGGGCGGTGCTGAGATGGCTCGTACCGAAGGTTACAAAGAAGGAAGAACTCCTTTGCATACCTTACGTGCGGATATTGATTATGCAATCGCAGAAGCACATACGTCTTATGGCCGTATTGGTGTTAAAGTTTGGATCTGTCGTGGCGAAGTGTTCGGTAAACGTGACCTTTCTCCAAATGCAGGATTAATGAAAAACGATAAAGGTGGTCCTGGTGCCGGTGGTGATCGAAGAGATGACCGTGGCGAACGTCCAAAGTTTGCAGGTAAGAAAAGAAACACCAAAAGGGAAGACAAATAAATAGAAGTAAAGAATAAATACTTCAATTATTAAAACAAGATAAAATTTAAGTCATGTTACAACCAAAAAGATCAAAATATAGAAAATCACATAAAATGAAGATCAAGGGCGACGCAAAACGTGGTCATGAGTTAGCCTTTGGATCATTTGGGATTAAAGCCATGGACGAGTGTCGTATGACAGGCCGTCAAATTGAGGCTGCCCGTATTGCCATTACCCGTTTCATGAAACGTGAAGGTCAGGTTTGGATTCGTATTTTTCCGGATCGTCCGGTTACCTCTAAACCTGCCGAGGTTCGTATGGGTAAAGGTAAAGGTGCTCCTGAATATTGGATGGCTCCTGTTAAGCGTGGTCGCATTTTGTTTGAAGCTGAAGGAGTTCCTTTAGCGGTAGCAAAAGAAGCATTGCGTTTAGCTGCACAAAAATTACCAATCGTTACCAAATTTATAGTACGTAGAGATTACGTGGAAGTTGAAGCTGCTAAATAATTAACGATTAAGTAAATAAATCATTTTTAATTAAACCGTTACTTTAATTAAAAAAAGTAAAAAAAGGTGTAAAGTACACCCTAATTAAATTAAAAAATAAAAATGACAACAAAGGAAATAAAAGGTTTATCAGATCAGGAATTAACTGAGAAGATAGCAGTTGAAAAAGCAGATTTAAACAAGTTAACGTTAAATCACACCATTTCTCCTGTAGAAAATCCGGCTAAAATTCGTATTAACCGCAGAAACATTGCATCAATGTTAACTGAGGTGAATAATCGTAAAAAGGCATCCAAATAATAATTGCTTTAAATCATGGAAGACAGAAATTTAAGAAAAGAAAAAGTAGGTGTCGTAAAAAGCAACAAGATGGATAAAAGCATCGTGGTTGCCGTTATGCGTAAAGTAAAACACCCTAAATACGGTAAGTTCCTTAACAAAACCAGCACATTCGTAGCTCATGATGAGAAAAACGAGTGCAGTATTGGAGATACCGTTAAAATTGCAGAAACCCGCCCTTTAAGTAAAACTAAAAACTGGCGTTTGGTTGAAGTAATTGAAAAAGTTAAATAATTAGTGTTAATCGTAATAAGAATATTTTAAGATGATACAAAACGAATCCAGATTAACAGTAGCAGATAACAGTGGCGCTAAAGAGGTGTTGGTTATCCGTGTATTGGGTGGAACCAAAAAACGTTACGCTTCAATAGGCGATAAGGTTGTAGTTACAGTAAAACATGCCATGCCAAGCGGAAACGTAAAAAAAGGTACGGTACACAAAGCAGTAATTGTTAGAACAAGAAAAGAGATCAGCCGTGCTGATGGTTCATACATTCGTTTCGACGATAACGCAGCAGTGTTATTAAATACTACTGACGAAATTCGCGGTACCCGTATTTTCGGACCAGTTGCGCGTGAGTTGCGTGATAAACAATTTATGAAAATTATTTCATTAGCACCAGAAGTGCTATAATATTTAGAGGTTAAAAAAACATGTCTAAGATAAAATTAAAAAAAGGCGATACGGTAAAAGTGATCTCAGGCGAAGCCAGAGGTCAGCAAGGTAAGATCATTACCATTGACGCAAAAAAAATGCGTGCCATCGTTGAAGGCGTAAACATGATCAGCAAAAGCGAAAAGCCGAATGCTAAGAACACCAATGGTGGGATTACAAAGAAAGAAGGGTCGATCCACATTTCTAACCTAATGTATTTAGAAGGTGGCAAAACCATTCGTATTGGTCGTAAAATAAATGAGAAAACTCAGAAATTAGAGCGTATCTCTTCAAAAACTAAGGAGGCAGTTAAATAATAATGGCAACAAAAACCTATCAACCTCGATTAAAAGGTAAATACAGTGAGGAAGTAATTCCGGCATTGCAAAAACAATTTCAGTATACCTCTTCAATGCAGGTGCCTAAATTGAAAAAGATTTGTATCAACCAAGGTATTGGTGATGCAGTATCTGACAAGAAAATGATCGAATCAGCTGTAAAAGAAATGACCACCATAACCGGTCAAAAAGCCGTTCCGACTTATTCTACCAAAGATATTTCAAATTTTAAATTACGTAAAGGTGTTGCCATTGGTGTACGTGTTACATTACGTGGTGATAAAATGTATGAATTTTTAGATCGTTTGATCGCTTCAGCATTACCTCGTATCCGTGATTTTAAAGGTGTTAACGATAAAGGATTTGATGGCCGCGGTAACTACACCTTAGGTGTAACCGAGCAAATCATTTTCCCGGAAATTGACATTGACAAAGTGAGCAAAATTCAGGGTATGGATATTACGTTTGTAACATCTGCACCAACTGATAAAGAAGCACACGCGTTATTAACTGAATTTGGTATTCCATTCAAAAAGAAACAAGCATAGAAAATGGCAAAAGAATCGATGAAGGCCCGTGAGGTCAAACGTAAAAGATTAGTTGAAAAATACGCAGCAAAACGCGAAGAACTTAAAAAAGCAGGTGATTCAGTTGGTTTGCAAAAGTTACCACGTAACTCCTCAAAAGTACGTATGCGTAACCGTTGCAGCATGACCGGTCGCCCTCGTGGTTACATGCGTGATTTTGGTTTAAGTCGTGTTACATTCCGTGAGATGGTTCTTTTCGGATTGATACCGGGCTTAACTAAATCAAGCTGGTAAGAAAATAAAACTTGGAGGTACGGGAAAATATGTGTATATTTGCCCCCTCAAAAAAAAATAAATAATTGTTTCATATAATTATTCCGCCCAGGGGGAATAACATATAAACTTAAAAAAAATGACAGATACAGTATCCGATTACTTAACTCGTGTTAGAAACGCGATTAAAGCAAACCACCGTGTAGTAGAAGTTCCGGCTTCGAATCTCAAAAAAGAAATCACTAAGATTCTTTTCGAAAAAGGTTACATTTTGAACTATAAGTTCGAAGAAACCGACAACAAACAAGGCTCTATCAAGATCGCCTTAAAATACCATCCTGTAACAAAACTTCCGGCCATTCGTACATTGGACCGTGTGTCTTCACCGGGTTTACGTAAGTATTCAGGTGCTGCTAAAATGCCACGTGTATTAAATGGATTAGGAATTGCCATCGTTTCAACTTCAAAAGGTGTTATAACCGATAAAGAAGCTAAGAAATTAAATATTGGTGGTGAAGTTTTATGTTATATTTCATAATTTAAAGGAGGAAAATTAACATGTCACGTATAGGAAAAGCCCCGATAGCATTACCAACAGGAGTAGAGGTAAAGGTTAACAACGGTTTAGTAACCGTTAAGGGAACAAAAGGAGAATTAACTCAGAAAGTAGATACAGATATTACCGTTGCTGTTGAAGAAGGAAACGTTGTAGTGACCCGCCCAACAGATCAAAAACGCCACAAAGCTTTACACGGTTTATACCGTTCGTTAATTGCGAACATGGTTAAAGGTGTTAGCGAAGGATATAAAACAGAACAAGAGTTAGTCGGTGTGGGTTACCGTGCTTCTAACAAAGGTCAAATGTTGGAATTATCTCTAGGTTATTCACATAACATCAATTTCGAAATTCCGAAAGAAATTAAAATTACCACTTTAACTGAAAAAGGTCAAAATCCAAAAGTAATTATGGAGAGCGCCGACAAACAGTTGATTGGAATGGTTGCCGCCAAAATTCGTAGCTTACGTAAACCTGAACCATACAAAGGAAAAGGTATTAAGTTCACCGGTGAACAATTAAGAAGAAAAGCTGGTAAATCGGCTTCTAAAAAATAATTCAATAAAGTATTAATCATCTTTAAAAAATAGAAAAGATGGCTGTAAGCAAGCAAGATAGAAGAACCAAAATAAAATTAAAGCTCCGTAAAACCATTAATGGTACTACGCAAGCCCCACGTTTGAGTGTATACCGTAGTAATTCTGAAATATACGCGCAACTAGTGGATGATAAAGGTGGAAAAACATTGTTGGCAGTAGGTTCTGTTGACAAATCAATTTCCTCATCAAAAGTTAACAAGATTGAAAAAGCAAAATTAGTAGGCAAGTTAATTGCTGAAAAGGCTGTAGCAAGTGGCATTACTGCTTGTGTATTTGATCGTAACGGATTTTTGTATCACGGACGTGTAAAATCGTTGGCAGAAGGTGCCCGCGAAGGAGGTTTAAAATTCTAAAAACTAATTAAGATGTCAAAAGAAGTAGTAAAGCGCGTTAAATCGAGCGATATAGAATTAAAAGATAAACTAGTTGCCATTCAACGTGTAACTAAGGTTACCAAAGGTGGACGTCACTTTAGCTTTTCAGCCATTGTTGTGGTTGGAAATGAAAAAGGTGTTATTGGCCAGGGTTTGGGTAAAGCAAACGAGGTAACTGACGCAATCACAAAAGGAATTGAGGATGCCAAAAAAAGTCTTGTAAAAGTGCCAATACTTAATGGTACTGTGCCACATGCACAAGAAGGTAAATTTGGCGGAGCCCGTGTGTTCTTAAAACCTGCAGCTCATGGTACCGGTGTAATTGCCGGTGGTGCGATGCGTGCTGTGTTAGAGAGTGTAGGCGTTATCGACGTTTTAGCAAAATCAAAAGGTTCAAGTAACCCACACAACGTGGTTAAAGCTACCTTAGATGCTTTAATGAAAATGCGCGATCCTATTACCATTGCACAACAACGTGGTATTAAATTAACGAATGTGTTTAACGGTTAAAAAATTACACCATGGGAAAAGTAAAATTAACATTAGTAAAAAGCACCGCTAAACGTAGTCCGGCCCAAAAAGCAACTTTAATTGCTTTAGGTCTTGGTAAAACTCACAGTTCTGTTGAGAAGGATACGAATCCTGCCATAGATGGCATGATTAATAAAGTGAAACATGTTTTAAAAGTTGAAAATATTTAATATACTGATTAGATGAAATTAAATGAATTAAAACCAGCAAATGGTTCTGTAAGAACAAACTACCGTCGTGGTCGTGGACAAGGTTCTGGTGGTGGTGGTACTGCTACTCGTGGACATAAAGGTGCCCAATCGCGTTCCGGTCACTCTGCTAAACGTGGTTTTGAAGGTGGTCAAATGCCTTTACAACGTCGTTTACCGAAATTCGGTTTCAAAAATATTAACCGTATCGAACACCGTGGTATCAATTTAGATTCTTTACAAGCTGTTATCGACAAGACTAACGCAACTGAAATCAATTTTGACTTCTTGGTAAATAACGGTTTAGCTCATAAAAATGACCTGGTTAAATTAATGGGTCGTGGTGAATTAAAATCAAAAGTAACTATCACAATACATGCTTTTACTGCTACAGCCAAGAAAGCTGTTGAGGAAAAAGGCGGAACCATAACTGAGATAAAATAATATATGAAGCGTTTTTTTGATACCCTTCGGAATATCTGGACCATTGAAGAACTAAGGCAACGTATTTTGGTGACCTTAGGTCTCGTCCTGATATATCGTCTTGGGTCCTACGTGGTACTGCCCGGCGTTAACGTTGAGGCATTAGCCGCAGCTAACAGCAATAATAGCCAATCTGGCGGCATCGTTGGTTTGATCAATATGTTTGCAGGTGGTGCATTTTTACGTGCATCTATCTTCGGCTTGGGTATCATGCCATACATTACTGCTTCTATCATCATTCAGTTGATGGGAATGGCTGTACCGTATTTTCAGAAAATGCAACGTGAAGGAGAGAGTGGAAGAAAGAAGATCAATCAGTACACCCGTTTCTTAACCATTGCAGTTACTGCAGTTCAGGCTCCGGGTTACATCGCTTCCATCAAATCAACTGCTCCGGGTGCTTTTCCTGATGTATCAGGTTTCTGGTGGATTCAATCCATCTTTATTTTAGTAACCGGTACCATGTTTGTTATGTGGTTAGGAGAAAGAATTACCGATAAAGGTTTAGGTAATGGTATTTCATTGATCATTATGATCGGTATTATCTCTCGTTTACCTTTTGCTTTCTTATCAGAGGTTAAATCAAGAACAGCCGGTAACGGTGGTTTAATTATCTTCCTAATTGAGATTGTGATCTTATTACTTGTAATTGTTGGATCTATTTTACTGGTGCAGGGCACACGCCGAATACCGGTACAGTTTGCCAAAAAAATTGTAGGTAATAAACAATACGGTGGTGTTCGTCAGTACATTCCTTTAAAAGTGAATGCGGCGGGTGTAATGCCAATCATCTTTGCTCAGGCTATTATGTTTATTCCTGCTGCGGTATCCGGCTTTTCAGGTACTTCTGGTGGTATATTCTCTGAGCGTTATGGTTTCTGGTACAATACCATTTTCGCTGTGTTAATCATCCTGTTTACTTATTTCTACACCGCTATTATGGTTAATCCTAACCAATTGGCCGATGATATGAAACGTAACGGTGGTTTTATTCCGGGTGTTAAACCTGGTAAAAAAACAGCTGAGTTTATTGATCAGGTAATGAGCCGTATTACGTTACCGGGATCTATTTTCCTGGCAGGTGTGGCCATTATGCCGGCATTTGCACAGAAGTTAGGTATTAACAGTTCATTCGCTGATTTTTACGGAGGAACTTCCCTTCTGATTTTAGTGGGTGTTGTGTTAGACACCTTACAACAAATTGAAACGTACTTATTGAATCGTCACTATGATGGCTTGATGAAATCGGGCAGGATTAAAGGAAGAGGTGCTAATGCTATGATGGTTCAACAAGGATAATTTAATATATGGCTAAACAATCGAATATTGAAATTGACGGTACGATAGTGGAAGCGCTAAGTAACGCCATGTTCAGAGTAGAGTTGGAGAACGGACACATTGTAACAGCACATATATCGGGTAA
Source organism: Sphingobacteriaceae bacterium (assembly GCA_947480015.1). Lineage (GTDB taxonomy): Bacteria > Bacteroidota > Bacteroidia > B-17B0 > Aurantibacillaceae > Aurantibacillus. Next base: position 12,335 of record CANKBS010000033.1, on the reverse strand, counting down.
AATGAGAATGCACTACATTAAAATCTTACCCGGTGATAAAGTAAAATTAGAAATGAGCCCTTACGATTTGTCAAAAGCGCGCATTACGTTTAGATACAAGTAGGCAAATAAATTAGAATTTAAAAGGTATTATAAATAGAAAACATGAAAGTAAGAGCATCCATCAAAAAGAGAAGCGTAGATTGCAAGATTGTACGTCGTAAGGGAAAATTGTTCGTAATAAACAAAAAGAATCCAAAATTTAAACAAAGACAGAAGTAATATTTTATCTTTGCAATCGTTTTTTAATAATTTTATTTAATATAAATGGCACGTATAGCTGGTATTGATTTACCGAAAAACAAAAGAGGCGTAATAGGTTTAACCTATATTTACGGTATTGGAAGCAGTAGAGCTGCAAAAATTCTTGCAGAAGCTGGAATCCACGAGGACAAAAAAGTAAGTGAATGGACCGACGATGAGCAAAACGCGATTCGTAATCTGATCAATAACAACTTCAAAATTGAAGGTGCTTTGCGTTCTGAAACACAATTGAACATTAAACGTTTAACCGATATCAACAGCTACCGTGGTATACGTCACCGTAACAGTTTACCGGTTCGCGGTCAACGTTCAAAAACCAACGCGCGTACCCGTAAAGGTAAACGTAAGACTATTGCCAACAAGAAAATGGCTACTAAATAATAATTAAGCAGAGCTAAGCCCGCTTTCTTATAAAACAGAGTAGGCCAGGTTCATTAAAATACTAAAAGAGAAAAATAAAATGGCAAAACAAGCATCAGCAGCTAATAATGCAAAAGCAACGCAACGTAAGCGTACTGTAAAAGTAGAAGCGATCGGCGAAGCTCACATTAGCGCGACATTTAATAACATTATTATTTCATTAACCAACATGGGTGGTCAGGTTATTTCCTGGAGCAGTGCCGGTAAAATGGGATTCAGAGGTTCTAAAAAGAACACACCTTATGCTGCTCAAATGGCAGCACAAGATTGCAGTAAAGTTGCTTTTGAAGCAGGTTTACGCAAAGTAAAAGTATACGTTAAAGGTCCGGGCGGCGGACGTGAGAGTGCTATCAGAACGATTGCCTCTTCAGGTATCGAAGTAAGTGAAATTATGGATATTACTCCAATTCCTCACAACGGTTGTCGTCCTCCAAAACGTCGTAGAGTTTAACAAAATAAAAAAGCCGGTCCTTCCGATTTCGGAGGGATTTGGAGTTATAGATCTATAGGGTTTATAACTTAAATAATAACCCGGTTGAATTAGGTCCGTTGATCAGTTCAACCACATAAAAAACAATTATTTAAAATGGCAAGGTACACAGGTCCTACATCAAAGATTGCCCGTAAATTCAGAGAACCAATTTTTGGTCCTGATAAGGCATTAGAAAAAAAGAATTACCCTCCGGGGCAGCACGGTAACACAAAAAAACGTGCCAAACAATCTGAATATGCTATCCAGTTAATGGAAAAGCAAAAAGCTAAATATACCTACGGTATTTTAGAAAAACAGTTTGCAAGAACTTTCGATAAAGCAGCCCGTTCACACGGTATTACCGGTGAGGTGTTGTTACAATTAATCGAAAGCCGTTTAGATAACGTGGTTTACCGTTTGGGTATTGCACCTACACGTCGTGGAGCCCGTCAATTAGTTTCTCACGCGCACATTACTGTTAATGGCAGTACTGTAAACATTGCTTCATATACTCTTAAACCGGGTGATGTTGTTGGTGTTCGTGAAAAATCAAAATCAATGGAAATTATCACTAATTCAGTTTCAGGTGCTGTTAACAAACATGCTTGGTTGGATTTTGACAGATCAACTTTAAGCGGAAAATTCATTTCCCGTCCTGAGCGTTCACAAATTCCTGAAAACATTAAGGAACAACTGATCGTAGAGTTGTACTCTAAATAATAAAATAATTTAATAAACTTAATATAAGCTAAAGATATGGCAATTTTAAATTTCGTAAAACCTGACAAGGTTATTATGATTAACTCAACCGAAACTACAGGCCAATTTGAGTTTAGACCACTTGAGCCGGGTTTTGGTATCACTATCGGGAATTCTTTACGTCGTATTTTATTATCTTCACTGGAAGGTTATGCTATTACGAGTTTAAGAGTAGAAGGAGTTGACCATGAGTTCTCTACTATTAAAGGTGTTGTTGAAGATGTAACGGAAATAGTATTGAATTTAAAACAAGTTCGTTTTAAAAAACAATTAGATAATCACGATAACGAAAAAATTACGGTTCATTTTGCCGGTGCTGATAAATTTACAGCCGGTGATATTGGAAAATATGTGAACGGTTTTCAAATCTTAAATCCTGATCTGGTAATTTTTAATTGCGATCCTTCGGTACGTTTGAAAATGGAATTAACCGTTGAACGTGGCCGTGGTTATGTGCCTGCTGAAGAAAACAAAAGCAACAGCGCACCTATCGGAACTATTTTTATTGATTCGATTTACACACCAATTAAAAACGTAAAATATACTATTGAAAACTATCGTGTTGAGCAAAAAACCGATTACGAACGTTTGATTTTAGATATTATTACCGATGGTTCTATTCACCCTAAAGATGCCTTAAAAGAAGCTGCTAAGATCCTTATCTTCCACTTCATGTTATTCTCTGACGAAAAAATTACTTTGGATGCAGAAGAAAAACGTAATGAAGAAGAATTTGACGAAACAAGCCTTCACATGCGTCAATTATTAAAAACCAAGTTAGTTGACATGGACTTATCTGTTCGTGCTTTAAATTGCTTAAAAGCAGCTGACGTGGAAACTTTAGGAGAACTGGTTTCTTTCAACAAGAACGATTTATTGAAATTCAGAAATTTCGGTAAAAAATCATTAACCGAATTAGAAGACTTAGTACAAGCTAAGACCTTACAGTTTGGAATGAATGTTGCAAAATATAAATTAGATAAAGATTAATAATAACTAAGAGCCAAGAGCCAAGAGCCAAGAGTCAAATCTTGAATCTTGTTTCTTGAATCTTGAATCATAATAAAAATGAGACACGGAGATAAAATAAATAATTTAGGTAGAAAAACCGCTCACCGCCACGCCTTGTTAATGAACTTAGCAATTGCTTTGATCGAGAACAAGCGTATTTTTACTACCCTTGCAAAAGCTAAAGCTTTACGTACTTACGTTGAGCCGCTTATTACAAAAAGTAAAGAAGATACTACTCACAGCCGCAGAACTGCATTCTCTTATTTAAAAAATAAAGACGCTGTAAGCACTTTGTTTAAAGATGTTGCAGTTAAAGTTGCAGAACGTAATGGTGGTTATACCCGCATTATTAAAACCGGTAACCGTCAAGGTGACGCTGCTGAAATGGCAATGATCGAGTTAGTAGATTTTAACGAGATCTATTCAAACAAAAAAGGTGGCGAAACTGCTGCAAAAGCTAAAACTACTCGTAGAAGCCGCGGTACTAAAAAAGCTGCTCCTGATACAGGTAAATCGGCTGATACGTCTTCGGTAGAAGAAGCTAAAGGAGAGTAATCCTGAAGCAGAACAGAGTTCGCTTCAGGACTTAAGTTCGCTTTAAATGTGATAAAATAACAATATTTAAAAACCCGTCTCGATACCGAGACGGGTTTTTTGTTTTTGGTCACGAATTCTTTGATTTGTTCATTATCTAAAGCGTTTTAATTGGATACAAATTGACGGATTTGTTAAAATGCAAAGCCTGACCCTTGATTGCAAATGCTGGTGTATTTTACTACCTTAGATGGTTAGGGCCCTTTGTTTTTATAGTATGAAGTAATTTGAACAAAACAATTAAATATTTATTCTTTTTTTACTTAATGATCTTAAGCTCTTATTCCTATGCCCAAAACGAAAATAAAAAATGGTGTTTCGGTATTAATGCCGGGCTCGATTTCATGACTAGCCCACCAACTATTTTGGTTAGTAGCGCCATGAATGTGCAAGAAGGTTGCTCCACGATTGCCAATTCAGCAGGGAATCTTTTATTTTATACGGATGGCATTACAATCTGGACTCAAGTTAATACAGTAATGGCTAACGGTACAGGTTTATTTGGCGGCGGCACCCCAGCTCAGGGTAGCTTAATCGTAAAGCAACCGGGAAATTCTAACCTGTATTATGTATTTACGGTTGATGGTGCTCTTGGAGGAGCAGGATTTCGTTATACGGTCGTTGATATGAGCCTTGCTAGTGGCCAAGGTTCGGTAACAACTAAAAATGTAAGTATAAATGGTTCATTCTGTTTTGAAAAAATAACCGGCACGAAACATTGTAACGGCTTAGATTATTGGATTATTATGAGGGAATATTCTACGCCAACCGCTAGTATAAGTATGAATTTCAAAGCCTATTTGTTGACTTCAGCAGGAATTAATACAACTGCAGTTGTGTCACCTGGAAGTAACATCGTTAACTCTTTTGGCGCTTTTACAGGTTGTATGAAAATTTCACCAAATGGAAAAAAACTTGCATTCACTAACTATTTCCAGGGAAGTAATATTTCTAATGGAAACAACTTTGAATTATATGATTTTGATAATACTTCGGGAGTTATATCAAATTCACTGGCTTTAATGCCATACAGCGGCCTAACTATTGTGTATGGATACGGTCTGGAATTTTCTCCTGACGGATCCAAGTTATACGGATCAAGGGTGTACAATGCCGTTGTTCCACTTACAGGTCGTATCATGCAGTGGGATTTATCTGCGGGTTCAAACACTGCAATTGTTGCTTCACTGTATATCGTTGTAACCCATACAATCAATCCTAAATGCGGATCTATGCAGCTTGCACCAAATGGAAAGATTTATATTGCAAGAGAATTTAGTAATTTTCTTAGTGTGATTAATAACCCAAATATTGCGGGGCCGGGTTGCAGTTATATTGACATAGGTCAAAGTCTAGGACTAACCAGCTCTTTAATGGGCTTACCGAATTTTATTTCATCCCCCCCTGTTTTAGTTCCACCCTTTACGTATACAGTTAATAACTCGCCAATTTGCCATAATACTTTTTTTGCGGCTCCTGCAAATTATATTAATAGTAGTTCTACGACGGGCTTTTCAATAACAAATATTTTGTGGAATTTTGGAGATTTAGCATCCGGTCCCAATAACTCCTCTACCTTGGCAATGCCAACCCACCTTTTTGCAAATCTTGGCACATACACAACACAGCTTATTTTTTATTATCAGTGTCGTCCGCCAGATACTTTAAAGCAGGTCATTATCTTTAATCAACCGTGTATATCAGTTAGCAGCACTTCGATCACGTGCGCCACTCTCGGTTCAGCCACCGTAACAGCCATTAATAATGGAGGGCCATACAGTTACACTTGGCAACCAACGGCGCAAACTGGCTCCGTTGCTATTGGCTTAAGTCCGGGAGTTTATACATTACTGGTTTCTTCAATTCCCAATACTATTAGTTACAGCACCACAATAACATTTGTGCCAATAGTGCCGCTTACAGGTAGTTTATTTAATAGCGACAGTCTCAAGTGCAATGGTATTTACACGGGATCTGCGAGCATTATTAATCTTAACGGTGGCTCCGGCAACCAAAGTTATTCATGGACAAATGGCATTAGTACATACACAACAGCTTTTACAACTGGTTTGAGCGCCGGTATTTGGAGCGTGAATGTGACAGATGCTCTCACGGGTTGTCAGATTAATCAGAGTTTTTTTATTACACAGCCACCTGCATTAAATTTATCGCTCTCAGCTAACACCCCCACAACATGTGCAGGCACCGGCATTTCGCTTACAGGCACCAATAGTGGAGGAACGGCAAGTTACACCTATACCTGGACAAACGGTCAGCCCATAAATACAAACACCGTCACGGAGTTTATAGCGGGCACCTATGTTTACACACTTAACAGTACAGATGCCAATAATTGTTTAACGAGCAATACCATAGCAGTAGATTTTATTCCAAATCCTGTTTTAACTGTTTCAAACGCTTCTATTTGTCCACTAACGGTTGGCACTATGACCGCTTTGGGAGCAAGTTCTTACACCTGGGCTTCGACTACGCTCAGCCTCACGGGAGCAAGTTTTACGGCTTCGCCCCTGGTAAATACACAATATACCGTCATTGGTTCTGCCTTGGGTTGTACTTTGGTGGCTTATCCAACAATCATTTTGTATCCAACCCCAACGCCTATTTTTACAAGCAACTCACCACGCTGTAACGGACAAAATTTACAATTGAATGCGAGTGGCGGTGTGCTTTTTAATTTTGATGGTCCACAAAGTTTTGTTTCTAACTTACAGAGTCCGGTTATTACCGGTGCTACACCATTGTATTCAGGTGTTTATAATTTAACGGTCACCTCGGTAAACGGCTGTACGGCCAGTACCAGTCAAACCTTAACCGTTAATCCTACACCTAGTTTAAGTATAGCAGGTGCCACGGTTTGTACTTCTCAGACTTTAAATTTAAATGCATCTTCGGTTGCAGGGGCAACATATTTATGGAATGGTGCCCAAAACTTTTCTTCAACACTTCAAAATCCTTTTATAAATAATCCTTCAGTTCTTGCTTCGGGAAATTATTCTTTAAAAGTATTGAGTCCGCAAAATTGTTCTAATACGGCGGTTGTAAATGTTTCTGTAATTCCTCCACCAAGTTTAACAAGTAATTTAAGTGGTAATGGCACATTGTGTGCTCAGGCTTTCAACGGTTCGCCTAATAGTATAACCTTAACAGCCGGAGGTGCCGCGACCTATACCTTAGCAACGCCTCAACATATTTTTACGAATAATCCAAACGGTCCATCAAGTCCCTTAAGTACCTTGCCACCTTATACTGCTGGGCTGGCAACAGCCACACTCACTGGATCAAACGGGTTTTGTACCGCAGTGAAGATGGTAACTTTTAATGTGATTCCTAATCCGAGTTTAACAGTCACTTCTCCAACGCCAGTTATATGCGCAGGTAAATCATTTACGTATACAAGCTCCGGAGCAAGTTCTTATACTTGGGGTCCGGGTACTCCGGGTTTATCAACTTATACAGGACCAAGCACTATTGCCAGTCCTACGGTGACTTCTGTGTATTCGGTCATAGGAGGAAGTTTAGGTTGTAACTCAGGAACGCAAACGAGTACCATCACAGTCAACCCTTTACCAACAGTAAGTATCACACCAATCAATCCAAGTATTTGTCTGGGTGATAAAATAAATTTAACAGCATTGGGTAATGGTTCTTCTTTTTATTGGTCACCGAACTTAGCGCTAAACACCACAACCGGAGCAGTCGTGAGCGCCGGCCCTGTTAGCCAACAGACCTATCAGGTCATGACTAGTTTAAATTCCTGCACCCAAATTGCTATGGTAACGGTTTCCATCATACCGCTTCCGAAGCCGGAGATTATTTTACCAAGACCAAGATTGTGTTTAAACGAAGTGATCACTTTAATAGGTAAAGGAGGCGATAGCTATAATTGGACTGGTCCGAATAGTTTATTGTATGCAGGGCAGACGGTGAGTTTTGTTGCCAGCAGCCTAACTTACGGCGGCACTTATATTTTAAAAGTGATTAACGGAAATAAGTGTAAAAATAAAACCTCGGCAGATTTAATTGTAGACGATCTGCCTTATGGTAATTTAATTCCGAGCAGTAAATATAATTGTGTGCCATTTACTTCTGAATTTGTTTTTGATTCACATACTAGCCCATTAACAAATTGGACAATAGAAAACAGTTCTTATAGAGGAAATAAATTTTCTCATTTATTTACGGTGCCCGGCGAATACCTTATCACAGGACATTTACAGGACACCAATACAAATTGTGTAAACATAGTTACATTTATTGTCAACGCTTACCCTGTTCCAAAAGCAGATTTTAAATTCTTACCAGAAAAACCAGTGGAAAGTTTAGAGACCGTGATTTTCACTAACAATTCTACAGGAGATTTTCAAAATAAATGGAACTGGTTCTTTATTGCGAATAATGGATTTAAATCAAGTAATGAAAATACCTCGTACTTCTTTCAGGATGCGGGTCTTTACCCAGTGGCCCTTATCGTGCAAAACAAATACGGCTGTACAGATACCATTGTAAAAACAATTAAAGTAGAATCTGATTTTAATATTTATGTGCCGAATGCTTTCACACCAAATGGTGATGAACTCAACGATATTTTCCTGCCAATTTTAAGAGGTACAAAATTTTATACACTCTCTGTTTTCGATCGTTGGGGCGCAAAACTTTTTGAAACGAACAGTACAGAAACTGGATGGGATGGCACATACAAAGGTGAGGAAGCAAAGCAAGATGTGTATGTTTGGAAGATAGAAGTGTCGAGTAATTCTGGAGAACAAAAAGTTTTAACAGGGCAAGTGACTCTGACGCGATAGCGATTCCTTTTACAGGCTTCGATTAGTATTTCCTTCTTTAACCACTAAGTACACAAAGAAAAGGCACAAAGGACACAATGTTAGTTGGTCATTGAGAGAATATGAAAACACAGTGTTTGGACCTGTTTATTGTGTTCAAAAAATACTTTTAAATCTGTTCACTTAATTTCCTTCTCATGCGTCCTTATATGTCTTTGTGGCTCACCCTTCGACAACACATCGAATAGCTCAGCGCGAAGGGCTCAGGGTGACATGCAAGTAGTTCAAAGCGGTTCAACTTAATTTCCTACTTATGTGCCCCTATATGGTTTAAACGTGTAAGAAATTATTTCAGTACAGCAATGGCTTTTAAAACAGCACTGTCGTTTTGATAGAGAATAGGGTAGTAAGCATCTTTATCAAATAAATTACGACCTATCATGGCTTTTACAAGCATGCTGAAACCCGCTTCCTGTTCGCTTATGGTAACATCGGCCATTTTATTCTGAGCCAGATATTTTTTTAATGCGCTTACTTCTGCTTGTCCCACTTTGTATTTTAAAATAAAATCGGCAGCAGTTTTGTAAGTCGCTAAAAGTTCTGAGCGGTGCTGATCGGTGAATTCAAAAACAAAAGTATTGAGTGCGCCGGTATACGATAATTTATTTACGAGATGCGAAAATTTAAGTGTATCGAGTGACACAAAAATATCGGGCACTATGCCACCACCACCATATACCACTTTGCCTCCGGGGGTTATGAATTTTTTTGATTTATCAACTTTCATGCTGTCGGCATTGTAGAATTCGCCGTGTTCGTAGCGTTCGTATTCTTCATTATAATACGCATCCAAACTTTTATCGTAAGGTTTTTGTATACATCGTCCGGTTGGTGTATAATACCTGGCAATGGTTAAACGCACGGCAGAGCCATCGGGAAGATCGATCTGGTCTTGTACCAAACCTTTCCCAAAACTACGTCTGCCAATAATGGTGGCGCGGTCGTTATCTTGCAAAGCACCAGCCACAATTTCACTGGCACTGGCGCTGCCTTCATCAATAAGTACTACCAATCCGTTATTTTCAAAGCCACCGCGTGAAGTAGCATTGTATACTTTTTTAGGATGTGCGCGTCCTTCGGTATAAACGATCTGTAAACCATCCATTAAAAATTCATCGACCAGTTCAACGGCCGTTTTTAAAAAGCCACCACCATTGCCACGCAAATCGATAACCAGTTTTTTCATCCCTTGTTTGGTGAGTTCGTTGAAGGCTTTGATGTATTCATCGTAAGTAGTGCTGGCAAAACGAGAGATCTTAATGAAGCCGATACCTGGCATTAACATGTAGGCTACATCAATGCTGTAGATGGGAATTTTCCCGCGGGTAATTTTAAAATCAATGGCGTTTTTAATCGTGTTTCTGAGTATACTAACGGTTACCATACTGCCGCTTTTGCCACGGAGTTTTTCAAAAACTTGTTTGTTGGTGATTTTTATTCCAGCAACATTTTTTCCATTCACACGAATAATTTTATCACCGGCCTTAATGCCGAGTTTCTCTGAGGGGCCGCCAATAATGGGTGTTACCACCCTTATGGTATCGTTAATAAGATTAAATTCAACACCAATGCCATCGAAATTTCCTTCCAGAGGTTCGTTTACTGCTTCGAAATCAGCCGCGGGAATAAAATCACTGTGTGGATCGAGACTTTTGAGCATCGATAAAATGGTTTTGTTTTCGAGTTGTGTGCGGTTAACGGTATCTACGTATTGCATTTCGATGTACTCCAGTAAATTATTGATCTTGGAGCCTCCGCTTTTGTTATGCAGCGAAGAAGTTTGCGATGAAAAATCGGCTTTAAAAGTAAGGTAATAGCCTATGCCAACCCCTGCTGCAAGCACCAGCGCAAAATATAAGGGAAGAAAGGGATTTATTTTTTTAGGTGAATTCCGGTTGAAATCGTTTTCTGAAGTATCTGACACAGTGTTATTTTGTAAATTTGTTTGAAAGTTTAAAGGTAGTTAAATAGTAATTTATAAAAAATGTCGTTTAAACATTTTGTTATTATTAACGAAACTATTTTAGGCTCCACACAATTTTTTTTGTCATTTCGCGTTTAATTAAAAGATGGTTCGTACTTTATTAATAGGTTTATTGTTGCTCAGTTTTTCATGTAAGAAAAAAGCACAGACGGCGGCTGCAAACCCGGTGCCATCCATACCGGTAACCATTACCCTGTATCCAAATGATCCTTTAAATTTTAAGGTTCAGGCCATTGGTGGCTGGATGTATATTAACGGTGGTATTAACGGCATAGTGTTGTATCGTAAATCTAATGAGGAGTTCGTGGCTATTGAGCGCACCTCTTCATACTTACCGGATAACGCCAGTGCCAAGGTAAAAGTGATGAGTGATAATTTTACCTTAAAAGATAGCATTAGTGATTCACGTTGGCGCATGTTTGATGGCACTGTGACCAAAGGTCCGGCCACCTCCTCTTTACGTTTGTACGGCACTACCTATGATGGAAATACCCTTCGGATTTTAAATTAGTTTTTTTGATAAGGGTTCCAGGCCTTTTTTAGCGGTCTTTCCAGCTGGTTGTTTGAATGAGGTGGAGCATATCTGATTTCAAAAAATCAACCACTGCCTTTAGCGAATCGCTGTTTGGAACCGAATTAAAATAAAGCGACCCCCTTAAAAAATGTTTGGTACTATCGGTTAAATAAAACTGAAGTGAAGAAGCGGTATTGCCTGAAATTTCGAAAAGGAGTCCGTATACTTTTGCTTTATCCCTTATGATTGCAACTTCATCAAGTCCTGTAGCCTTTATCTGGTGGCGGTTAGCGAAATCGTGCGAGTCGTCGAGGTACTTAGTAATATTATTATTTACCGCTTTATAGCTCAGGTAAATGGTAGCATTAAATTTCGGAAATTCGAGGTTCCACCAACAGTCTTCGGCGCCTTTGTGATTATCTTTTACAAGTCGTGCATAGCTCGGTATTTCGAAGGAGTAGGGGCAGAGGCTGTCGTAGAGTCTGTATTTTTTTTCAGGAAAATCGATGCGAAAATAACCTCTGGGTTTTGGTGAAAAAACGTCATCTTCCTGATCGCAGGAGGAGAGGAGGAAAGCTGCCATGAATAGGCAAAGTGCAATGGCGTTTAATTTAAGAGTAGTCATGCAATTTTTTTTGTAAATGTAATGAAGGCGCCGGATTTTTATATAGAGGTGTTTTGTAATTTTAAAACGGAGTTGTTAATAAGGGAGGCCTTTGCTGTCGATGTTTGCATCGGTATTGGCTTCGAAAGGATTTTTGGCAGAACCACTGGCGTTTGATTCTTTGCGGGTGAGCAGCACAAAATTATCGCCAACAATTTCGGTGATATTTTTTTTATGTCCGTCCTTAGCGGTCCACTGACTGGTTTGGAGTTTACCTTCCAGGTAAATTTGGTGACCTTTTTTAAGAAATTTTTCGGCATTTTCGGCTAGGCTGCGCCAGAGGACGATGTTGTGCCATTCGGTATGTTCGGCTTTGTTGCCCGATTTATCGGTATAAAATTCGGTGGTAGCGAGGCTAAAGCGCACTTTTGCAATATTACCTTCGAGGTATCTTAATTCGGGGTCTTTACCTAGGTGGCCAATGAGTATGACTTTATTTACGCCGGAATGCATGGTTAAATGAGCTTAATTTATTTTAATTGTTGTTGGTTAAATCTTGAAGCCATGGCTATGATGGGCTTCAGAACAAATTTACGATTTAATGCAAGAAAAGCAGGGAGTTCACTGTTTTTTAACAAGAATGGTAATTATTAACAATTTGAGAAATAATTTTGGTAATAAGGAAAGACTTAGTATCTTTGCCCTCCCGTTTTTTGAGTAGGTTTGGAGTGCAGAGCGTAGTTGAGAGAGAGAAAAAATATTTTTAAAAATAAATTAAAAAATATTTGGTAGTAGAGAAAAGAATATGTAAT
>CANKBS010000032.1 GCA_947480015.1 Sphingobacteriaceae bacterium | reverse complement strand
CTTTGGCATTGCTAGCATTCGGTACGAAGGGACTCTTCTGGTCCGTTTCATTGCTGTGTACCCTCAGTTGCCAGTAGATCGATAACAGCCCCTCATTCAGACGCCGCAACAAAGCGATTGCGAGGGCGGCGGAAGAATCTGTTCTTTGGCATTGCTAGCATGCGGTACGAAGGGACTCTTCTGGTCCGTTTCATTGCTGTGTACCCTCAGTTGCCAGTAGATCGATAACAGCCCCTCATTCAGACGCCGCAACAAAGCGATTGCGGGGGCGGCGGAAGAATCTGTTCTTTGAAATTGCCGGAATCAGACACTAAGGGCCTCTTTTGGAGCTTCTCGAGGGGAATGAAAACTTACCAAGCAACAAAATAAGCCTGTTCAGGTTACCTCATATACCCTTTACCCTTGCCGTAGCCATAACCATAGCCATAACCATAGCTATAACCATAGCCCTTATAATAATACCGTTTACCTATTTTCTCAAAGCCATTCAGCACCAGCACAATATTTTTAATGCTATTCGCCTCAATCACATCCTCTAAAAAAGTAATGACCCGTCGTGTGCTCGATTTTGTATTTAAAACAAAAATAGAAGCATCCACATTTTGAATCAAATAAATAGAATCCGACAATAAACCCGCAGGCGGCGTATCAATAATTACAAAATCAAACTCGGCTTTTGCCCGGGTAATCAGTTCTTTTAATTTATCAGAAAGCACAAAATCAGACGGGTTAGGCGGAACGGGCCCCGCGTACATACAAAATAAATTCTGCACATACGTAGGTGAAACAATCTCATCAAAACTATGCAGCCCCGAGATGCAGGTGGTAATCCCTTTTGTTTGCTCTGGGAGGCCAAAGCGTTTGTAAATACGAGGTTTGTGTAAATCAAGTTCTAAAATTATCGTTCGTTTACCACTCTTAGCTAAAATAGCAGCCAAATTAATCGAAGTAAAGGTTTTACCCTCGCCCGGTAAAAAAGACGTCACTAAAAAGGTTTTAGCGTCCACCTCAATATTGGCATATTGTAAATTGGTTCTAAAATTCCGAAAAGACTCAGCAGCGAGCGAGTTTGGGCTTTGTTCCACAACAATACCCTCCGACTCGCCCTCTTTTAACAGTGGCAAAACACCAATCAAAGGCAAGTCCGTCATATCCTTTAACTGGTCAACGGTTTTTATTTTGTTAAAAAAGAAGGCCCTGGCAAAAATGAGGAGTACCGATAAGATTAATCCTATGGAAATAAATTGTTTTTCTAATTTTGGTCTGTCCGGCGAGTCAATACCCACGAAGCGCGGCACTTCCACAATCTTTAAATCGGGCACAATGCTGGCCTTAGCAATTTTAGTGCTGGCTTTTTTCTCCAATAAAAAATTGTATAACTGTTCGCTCACATTCGCCTGCCTTTGTATGTTAAGCATATCGCGTTGTTTGCCGGGAATTAATTTGGCCTCATTAATATAATCCAGTATTTCCTTTTCTAAGCTCGCAATTTGTTGTGTAGAAGCTTTACGTACATTGTTGATGTAAATGAGTAGGTCTTGTTTGGTTTTTTTAACACTTGCTTTAAGGTCAGACACTATAGGGTTTGACTCTTTCGCTAAATTGTACAAGCGATTTAGTTGAATTTGTTTGGTGTAAAGGTCATTCACTGCCTGGGTCATAAAGCCCGCTTTTTCTATCACAAAAACAGAGGGGGGTAAAAACTGAGGATCCTTATCTTCGATGATGTATTTTTCTAAATCGTTTAAGGCCGACACCTGCAATTGCATTTGTGATTTTTGCTCATCGAAAGCGCTAATTTTACTCAGAAAATCAGTTTGTTGCCAGTCCAAATTAATAATCGATTTTTTTTCTTTATAATTCTGCATGGTATCCTCAATGCTTTTTAAAGAACAGGCAATCTCGTTTAACTGTTTATCAATATAGGCAATGGTGCGTTCGTTTAATTCATATTTGGATTTGAGTCTATTTTCGGCATAAACCACATTAAGCGTGTCGAGTATTAATATAGCGCGTTCAGGCAGTTCATCCTTAAGGTCTACTTTTAAAATCTGGGTAAATTCAGGGTTTTCTACCGTTAAATTTTCACGAATCTTCGTGATTAAATAATCTTTGCTATGAATGCTAAATTGGTAATAGATAGTTTTGATGCCTGCAACAGTTCCGTTATTAAAGCTGGCGGCCCTGTTAATGGTGATGTTCAAATCGGCATCTAAAAGTTCTTTGTTAAATTGCCCTGTTTTTACAAGCGCGTTACCCGTATTAGTTAGCCGTATGCGGTAATGGTCTAAATCAATAATTTCCAAATCAAACACCTGCTCATATAAATCGGGGCTCATGGTTTTAACCTCTATTTCAAACGGCGTACCCGAAAACTGCTCGGTTGTGCGCACCTTACCCACAATAAAATAAGAAACCTGCAAACGATGCAATAAGCGGTCAACCACCTTACTTGATAAATCGTACGATTGTATAATACGGGTTTCGTTTGAATTATCCATATACGAACTCGCTGCATTAAAACTGGCATCACTAAGGACATTGTTTTTGTAATAGGCGTCATCGGATTTAAGCAAAAACTCGGTAGAAGCCTTATACACGGTGCTTAAGCGGTAAATGTAAAAAGTGCCTATGCCGTAAATAATGGGCAGAACAACGATAGGCACCCACCAATTAGCCTTTAAAACACGAAGAATGAGATTAATGTCTTTTTGAGAAACAATGGCCTGTTTTTTATTGTTTATAGGGTTTGCCAACTTATTTTTTTTAATTAACAAATATAAAGTTTTAATACTAATGTTGTGGAGTTTAGGGTTTTTTTATAAATTCGTATCTTATAATGAAAACAGTCAAAGGTTTTTTTACAGCATTATTACTTTTTGTTTATCAGCTAATTCTTGCGGCTCCTGCTCCACCGCCGGGTGGAACTACGGGAGGCCCTGCTTGTTGGCCACCACCCTGCGTTCCCATCGATGGCGGAATAACATTTTTAATTGTTGCCGGTGGTATTTATGCTGCCAAAAAAATGATCGATTCCCGGAAAAAAGCTTTGCGGGACTCCTAAAACCCAGCCTTATGCAGGCCTTTGCCAAATCCAATGCCTTTGTACGATTTATCATCACAGCAGGTAGTTTATACTTCCTTCTCTATCTCATTTACCAGTTCGTTGTAAAACGGTATACCTATTACGACCAAGCCTTTATTGGTTTTATTATTAATTCAGCCGATGTTGTTTTAATGGATATCGGATACAAAACCTTTAAAGTACTTCAAGATCACGACTACCAGGTAATCGGCATCGATGGCTCAAACGGTGTTTGGGTGGGCTCCAACTGTAATGCCATTACCTTGTTTACTTTATTTGCCGTGTTCATCATAGCCTATCCCGGCAATCAAAAACATAAATTCTGGTTTGTGCCACTGGGTATTATCATTATCCATGTGATCAATATCCTAAGGGTAGTAGCCCTGGCTATGATTGCAAATGCTTACCCCCACTACCTCAATTTTAACCATACCTTTACCTTTACTTTTTTGGTTTATTCCTTTATTTTTGGCTTGTGGATGCTGTGGGTGAATAAGTTCGCTTCTGAACCAACTAAACCATATAAGGAACATAAGGTCATATAAGAAAAGCTTAAATTTTTTGGACGAATCAACCTTTTGAACCGCTTTTTTAAACCATTTAACCGTCACCCTGAGCCTGTCGAAGGGTGAACAACTTTAAACCTTTGAACACTTTTTTGAACTATTTTAAACCATTTTTAAACCATTTAACCGTCACCCTGAGCCTGTCGAAGGGTGAACAACTTTAAACCTTTGAACACTTTTTTGAACTATTTTAAACCATTTTTAAACCATTTAACCGTCACCCTGAGCCTGTCGAAGGGTGAACCATATAAGGAACATAAGGTCATATAAGGAGTTAGCCAATTGGAACCACATAAGCGATATAAGGAAATATAAGCAGGTTGCGCCTATTTAACCACATAAATAATAAAGGGGGTCATTTGGCCAAGCAAAATGTTTCGCTCGCGAAACATTCCTATGTGTCACTTAGCTTTAGGCACGCAGAAAACTATGCTAACTATGTATCTATGTGGTAAAAAAACATGCCAAACTCTTCGGTTAATGAAAAAATTTAAATACTTTTTACTCGTCTTTCTCATCTTCGCTGTTTTGGGCTATTTCAGGGAATTTTTCTTTGTGCAGATCAATAATATTCTTTACCGAAAGTATTATAACCGCGAAACCATGTTAGCTGTAGCACCGCTTATGCAGATCTTTCAAAAGTTTTCCTACGACGGTTTGTATTATGCCAAATACCTGTTAACCCTTATTTGGTTGAGTTTTTTTTTATGGGCCAATTATTTCGCGCTCAAAAAATTAAGCGATTCGCCTATTTTGATTAAAATTCTACTTTATACCTATGCCATCATGTTGCTGTTAGCTGTCGGCTCAATGACCTTTGGTTACTTTTTTAACGATCGCTTACAAGATGATGAATATACCCTCAGTCGCTGGCTAATGGGCATTGCACAATCTCCAATTATTTGTTTAATTTTATTGGCTTCAGAAAAACTTTATAAAAACTCTCCTTATGAAAAAAGATAGCGTCATCTTCAATTTAATTAAAGAAGAACAGCAGCGCCAAATTACCGGCATCGAACTCATAGCCTCCGAAAATTATGTGAGCAAACAAGTGATGCAGGCCATGGGCTCTGTACTCACCAACAAATATGCCGAAGGCTTGCCTTTTAAACGTTATTACGGCGGTTGTGAGGTAGTTGATAAAGTTGAACAATTGGCCATTGACCGGGCTAAAGAATTATTTGGCGCCGCTTGGGTAAATGTGCAGCCACACTCGGGTGCACAAGCCAATGCGGCCGTTATGCTGGCCTGCTTAAAGCCCGGCGATACTATTTTAGGCCTGGATCTTTCTCATGGCGGACATCTCACGCATGGCTCTCCGGTGAATTTCTCCGGCAAATTATATCGACCTGTTTTTTATGGTGTTGAAAAAGCAAGCGGATTAATTGATTATAACGCATTAGAAGCTACCGCAAAAGCAGAAAAGCCAAAACTCATTGTTTGCGGTGCCAGTGCCTACTCCCGCGATTGGGATTATGCCCGTTTACGTCGCATTGCCGATAGTGTTGGCGCACTTTTATTGGCCGATATTTCTCACCCAAGCGGTTTAATAGCCAAAGGAATTTTATCCGATCCACTACCACATTGTCATATTGTTACCACCACCACCCACAAAACCCTGCGCGGCCCGCGTGGTGGACTCATTATGATGGGTAAAGATTTTGAAAATCCTTACGGTGAAAAAACCCCAAAAGGTGAAATCAAAATGATGAGCACTTTATTGGATATGGCTGTATTCCCCGGTATTCAAGGAGGCCCGCTCGAACATGTGATTGCCGCTAAAGCCATTGCTTTTGGTGAAGCCTTAACCGATGCATACATGCACTATTGCATTCAAGTCATTAAAAATGCCCAAACTATGGCCAAGGGTTTTGAGCATCTGGGATATCACATCGTTTCTATGGGAACCGATAACCACATGTTTTTAATTGATTTGCGTAATAAAAAGTTAAGTGGCAAGGAGGCGCTTGCTGCCCTTGAACACGTAAATATTACAGTGAATAAAAACATGGTGCCATTTGATGATAAATCGGCTTTTGTGACTTCCGGCATCCGCATAGGCTCAGCCGCTATTACGACCCGTGGCTTAAAAGAAAAAGACTGCTTAAAGGTGGTTGATCTGATCGATCAGGTTTTAAAAAACAGAGAAAATCCAAAAGAACTCGCCAAAATTAAAAAGAAGGTGAATACCATGATGGCGAAGTACCCTTTGTTTGTGGAAGCCTGATCTTTTAACGCGAAGTCTTACCGATTCCTAGAGATAAAATATTGGTTTTATAATGTTTAGTGTAAAACGTATTTTGTTTACTAGAGGCGAATATCCTAGCGATAAATTTATTTCATAGAACGTTCATGATTCAGCTTTTGTTTTTCTTTCAAGAACCTTTTTATTACACCTTGCTTATGATCTGCCGAACACATGCAGGTAAATAATGCCGCATAGGAAGCGGTTTTTTAATACGTTTATAATCCTTAGAGGAAAAACATGGCCTAAAGTTATTAGCCCTTAGATGATTTTCTTTGTAGTAATTTATCACTATCACGCTAAGAAGGAGGGGCAGGAGTAGGTGCCAAAAAAAAGAATAATTTTAAGAATTGCCCTAAAACCCATATAAAATAAAAACAAACAAAAAATAATAACACTGTTAATCAATAGATTAACAGTAAATTCACAAATTTTAGTACTATGCGTTACATAGTACTGTTAATTTGTTGTATGTTTGTATGGCCTAATAGCTATGGTATAAAAGTACTGACGTTCAACAAAAGCTTCTTAAAAAAAACGCTTTAAAAGCGCACAAGCTAAGAAACCTGAAAAAATAAAAATGAAAACAAGGATCAACACCCTCAAACACGCCCTTCTTATAAGCAGTTTGATTTTTTCGATCGGCTTCATTAAGGCAACAAATGCTTTGGTTTCAAACACGGTAAGCAGCGAGACCACTAAAACCATTAAAGACTATTTTAAATTTCCACGCATTTTAATGCCGTATTACGAGGAGCGTATTTTACAAAACAATAAAGTAGAAGTGCTTTTCTCGACGGATAAAAATGGGAAGCTTAATTTTGTATTCGCCAAAACGGCGGATAAAAGTTTAAAAACCGAAATTGAAAAACAGTTTTCGAAAGTGCAGCTTACCAAACAAAACAAGGATGTGCTGCACTCGGTGAATTGAATTTTAAATCGTGAATCATCACCTGATTTAGAATTACGTTGGCGCTACTAAACGACTAGAACGATAAAAACACTAAAATGGACAACTCAGATCAGACAACAAAAGGTGCAAGCCCTGCAGAAAAGGCCGGCGCTCAGGCACAAATGCGAAAGGGGGTCCTCGAATTATGCGTCCTGTCTATACTCAAACAAGGGGATGCCTATCCTACAGAGATTATTGATACATTAAAGGAAACCAAACTGGTGGTGGTTGAAGGGACCCTTTACCCTTTGCTTACCCGCTTAAAAAACACCGGCTTACTCGGTTATCGCTGGGCAGAAAGTAGCAGCGGCCCGCCCAGAAAATATTACAAACTAACCGAAATAGGCGAACAGTATCTGAAAGAACTGCAGCTCTCTTGGCTGGAACTTGTTGCGGCTGTAAATAAAACAATTGAACTGGGGAAAACCTTTAACCAATAAAAAAATTTACAATGAATAAAACAGTCACAATAAACATCAGCGGGATCATTTTTCACATTGAAGAGGATGCCTACGATAGTTTGAGTCGCTACCTGAGCACCATTAATGGCTATTTCAGTAAAACCGATGGTGGTAACGAAATTATGGGCGATATTGAAGCGCGTATTGCCGAGTTATTACAAAGTAAGATTAACAGCGGCAAACAAGTTGTTTTAATGTCCGATGTGGACTATGTAATAGGGGTGATGGGTAAACCCGAAGAGTTTGGAGAGGAACAAAGCAAATCGGAAAGTAATGAATCGAAAAACGATTCGGACGCGGGTTACAGTCAGGAGAAGATTAAACGCCGTTTGTTCCGTAACGCCGATGAAAAGGCTATTGGCGGGGTATGCAGCGGTTTAGCGGCTTACTTTGATATGGATACGGTATGGGTGCGTTTAGCCATGTTTTTACTCGTTTTTTTTGGCGGCTTAAGTTTATGGGTTTACATTATTATGTGGATCATTATTCCTGAAGCTAAAACAACGGCCGATAAATTTGCCATGCGTGGCGAGGCAGCGAATGTAAATACTATTTTTCAGTCTTTTAAAGAGGAAGCTGCGGATGTAAAAAACCGCATGCACAAAACCTTTCACAACGAATCGGCCAATGCCAAAAGTCGCATGAATCAATACGGGCGCGATTTCAGAAATGCTAATTACGGCGAAACGGTCCGTTCTAATATAGCAGCCGTGTTAAATGGAATTTTTAATGTGATAGGTAGATTAATTGGTTTATTTTTAATTGTGATAGGGGTGGTGTTGCTCATTGGCTATCTGGCCGGGGTGATGGGTATTTCAATAATTAATTCAAATACCAACATCACCAATTGGAAGTCGGTCATTTTTGCCTCTTCTTCCGATTATACCTTGGCCATACTTGCTTTAATAATTGTAGTCGGAATACCGGTGTTTACCTTGCTATACAGTGGTATCAAATTGTTATTTAAAATCAACTATAATAACCGTTGGCTGAATTTAAGTCTGGGTATTTTATGGGCCAGTGGCCTCATTCTTGGTTTTTATGTCACCGTAATCACGTTAAAACAGTTCAATGAAAATGCGAAGTCTAAAGAAGCTTATATTTTGCATAATACGGGAGATACGTTGCGGATAAAAATAAATCCGGCATCGCTTCACTTAAATGAACTTAGTTTAGATAATGCTGATGACATTGAAACAAACATCAACAAGCATGGTGATCATTATATGATTGGCGAGCGTAATAAACATTTGAGTATTATTGGCTTCGCCAGATTAACCGTTACAGAAAGTAATTCAGACAGCATTGAGTTAACGGTTACCAGAAGTGCCCGTGGGGTGGATAAGCGAGAGGCGAATGAGAATGCGAAATTGATAAACTATAATTTTAAGCAGAAAGGTTCGGACTTACTGTTTGATGAAATTTTCACGGTGCTTACGGATGCAAAATTCAGAAAACAGGTACTTGATTTGAGATTAAAACTGCCAAAAGGAAAAGTTATTTATTTTGATGAAAGTGTGAAGTACGTATTAAATGATATTGATAACACCTCCAATACCTGGGAAGGGGATATGGTTGGTCGCCTCTGGATCATGACAGAGCGGGGCTTGCGTTGTATTGACTGTAAGGATCTGGATAAACATGAGGATGAAGAAACTGATTCGGATACAAAAAAATCGATAAAGTAAGTATTAACGATAAAGGCATTCATGTGAAAAACAAAGAAGCCGATATTAAAATAGATGAGAACGGAATTAAAATAAAACCCCCGGAAGAAACCATTGATCTGACGAATGATAAAGTAATGAAAGATAAAAAATAATGGAATAGAACTTATTGAAGATTGTTTTTTCATGTCCCCGAAAACCGTGACCCAGCTGCAAGAGGGTTTCGGTTTTTTTCATTTTTAGTGCTTAGTTATTAGTGTTTAATATTAAGTGTTTAATGTTAAGTGTTTAGTTTTTAGTATAACCTCTGCAATCTGCAATCTTTAATCTCTAATTTTTAATCTTTAATCTTCCGTTGTGGTTTTATAAATTCAAGATTACGTTTTAAACCCTTGTATTTCGTGCGTTTTACGGCTGAGTGTTTAAAGACTAATTGAAAACTCTCTTCGGTAATTTCATGCCATTCGGCTTCCGAAAAATTTAAGAGCCCTGTGGTATTTGTAAATAAAGGTTCTTGATTGATTTTACTGAAACGGTTCCATGGACAAACATCTTGGCAAACATCACAGCCAAAGACCCAGTTATCCATGTTAGTTTTAAATTCAGAAGGAATGGCTTCTTTTAATTCGATGGTTAAATAACTGATGCATTTGCTGCCATCAACCACGTAAGGTGCCACAATGGCTTGGGTAGGGCAGGCATCGATGCATTTGCTGCAGGTGCCGCAATAATCTTTTATAGGTCCGTCGTATTCCAATTCCAGATCAATAATCAATTCAGCAATAAAAAAGAAGGAACCGTTTTCTTTGGTGATGAGGTTGCTGTTTTTACCTATCCAACCCAGTCCGCTTTTTTTAGCCCAGGCCTTATCCAATACCGGAGCTGAATCAACAAAGGCTCTGCCATTAATGTCGCCTATGTTTTCTTTTAAGCTGAATAAAAATTCCTGCAATTTGATTTTGATGATTTCGTGATAATCTTGACCGTATGCGTATTTAGAAATTTTAGGGGCATTTGCGACCTGCGTTTGCTGCGGATAATAATTGTATAGTAACGAGATCACCGATTTGGAACCTTCCACCAGTAAACGCGGATCGAGGCGTTTGTCGAAATAATTCGCCATATAGGCCATTTGGCCTTGTTTATTTTCTTTGAGCCATTTTTCGAGCCGTGGCGCTTCGTCTTCCAAAAAATCGGCTTTTGAAATGCCACAATAATCAAAACCCAAACGTTTGGCTTCCTGTTTTATGAACTGAGTATGTTTTTGTTTTGAATCCAAAAACCAAAGTTAAGATTAAAAGATTGCATGAGATAAAAAACACCTTAGATTAAACCACATAGAGACATCGTTTCAAAAGTTTCTATGTGGCAAAAAGAAAAGCAATAGATGTTTAACCGGCGAAGCATTTCTTAGTGACTCTTTTTTTACTCTTTCGCATAAACGACACCCTTCTATGTACCTATGTGGTAAAAAAAGGACCTTATTACAGTTCATTGCTGTGTTGCAGGAAATTGAACGTCCCATTGTCAATTGTTAAAAATCGGAGCTAAAAGCCCTGTTAACAGGGACTTTTATTTTTTTTAACACTAATTTCATGAAAAATAACATTGAAATATGACCTAAAATACCGATATTTGTCGACGATTGTGAAAACCACATGTAAAAAACTGAATATCAGTTAATTACAAGTAAGTACATGATTAACAATAATTTAACATTAAAATAACGATAACATGAAAACAGCAAACCCGGTAATCGATACGTTAGTTGAGAGCCAAACCCAATTCATTAATAATTGGATGGATTCTGCAAAAAAAATGCAGTCAGCCTTTACAAATGGAAATATTACAAGTGAAGGTCAATCCTTGTATAAGGAATATTTCGATAAACAAATGGGCATATTAAGCAATATGCAACAATCTTCAGGCACTATGTTTGGTGCTAACGAAAGCAATCCACAGGAGTTTTTCAAAAATTGGTTTAATCAACAAGCCTCTTATGCAAAACAAATGGCTGATTTTAACCAAAGTATCAATAACTCTTACCAAAGTTTTGGAAAACCCGCTCATGATTACATGGCAAATTTCGGTCAAAGCAACACGGCTTTCACTAACATGTACACTACTTGGTTAAACACCTTGAATACGACTTTTGATTCATTAAGTAAAAACATGAACGGTGGTTTTAATAAGGACGTGTTTAGCAATTATATGCAAGGCAGTCAGATGTATGCTAAAATGCAGGAGTTTTTCCAACCGATGAGCAGTTTGATGCAAAACGGTCAGTTTAACATGGAGGCTTTTAAAAAACAATTCACGCCTGAGCATTTTACCAACTTAACAAAACAAATGTTTGGTGGTTTTTATAACGATGCTTCGATGAAAGACGTATATGATAACAGCATGAAACAATTACAAAGCTTTTTTGCTGATCAAAATAACTTAGGTAAAGAATACTACGCTCAAATTCAAAACATGGCAAAAGAAATGCCAAACATGTTTGGAAATAATTCAGCGGTTACTAGCATGAAAGACTTTTACGCACAATTCAACAATGTATTCGGAAAAACCTTCGAACCTTTGATGAAAGTGGTAAACGCCGGTAAAGAAAAAGAAAACGCTGAAGCCATTATTGCGATGATGGACAGAATGGCGGAGTATAGCATTAAACAAGCCGAATTGCAAGGCTTTTTACAAGAAACCGCTAAAAAAGGCATGGAAAAAATTGCTCAACAGTATTCTGAAAAATACGGCAATCCACAAGCTTTAAAAGAATTGCCTACATCTCAAGAAATGTATGCTGAGTGGGTTAAAGTAAACGAACAATTATTTACTGAACTTTTCGCCAGCGAAGAATTTAGCAAAGTTAAAGGTGAAACGTTAAACTTAAGTATGGATGTTAAGAAACATTTTGAAAAACAATTCGAAAGTACTTTCGCAAATTTCCCTGTTGTTTTTAAAAGTGAAGTAGAAGATCTTCAAAAAACCGTTTACGATCTTAAAAAACAAGTAAAAGAATTACAAACAAAATTAGCCATGCAAAATGCTGCAAGTGTTGAATTGTTTGACGAAGAGAAAAACGGTAAAAACCGTAAAAAATAATTAGTATAGTTAGTACCCCAAAAAGGTCGTTCACATCATGATTCGTGGACGGCCTTTTTTTATGGGATGACAGGAATCAACCGTAATTAAATTGCATTAATAAAAATTTACATTTACTTTCAGGCTTAATATTTACTTTTTGTGAATTGGTTTAAAACGAAATACAACACTTTTTTTCTAGGCTTTCTGCTATCTGTTATTATTGTATTTTTTTACGTCCGGCCCTTGCGTTCACCCTGGCACCCGTTTATTGCCGGCGATGGTTTAGGATATTACGCGTATCTGCCCGCCAAATACATACACAACGATCCCCAATACGATTTTAAATGGTTCAATAAGGTATACAACGCTAATTACGTATACGATACGTTTGATGTTCCCGATAAAAATATTTTAGTTGACTATGCTGATAAAAAAATAAATAAATATTATCAGGGCTTATCTTATATCTGGCTTCCCTTTTTTGTGATGGCCCATATTTGGGCTAAGGTGTTTCATTACAGCCCCGATGGTTTTTCGGCACCTTACCAGTTGTTTATGGGACTGGCTTCCTTGTTCTATCTTTTTCTGGGGCTGTTTTTTTTAAGAAAACTTTTATTCCGCTTGTTTCAAAATCAGTGGGTAGCAGCAGTGGTGCCGGTTTTTGTGTTTTATGGCACGCATCTTTTTTCATACGCGATTAGTGCGAATACGCTGTCGCATGCCTATTCGTTTACCTTCATTGTATTATTTCTTTATTTTCTGGTTAGGTTTTTTCAGCACCGCGAAAACCGCCTGCGTCCTTTTTTATGGTGTTTGGTTTTTTTAATTATCAGCGCATGTATTCGTCCTTTAAACGTATTGATAATACTGGTGATTCCGGCATTTTTACCAAAAAACTTCTTTAAAGAAGGGATTGATTTCGGGAAATTTAAATGCGTTGATGCCATTATCATTCTAATTGGCTTAGGGGCCATCTACCATCAACTTAGCATCAATTACATCCAAACCAATTCGTTAATAGCGTATACCTATACCGACGAAAAATTTGATTTCGAAAATTCACAATTTATTGAAAGTTTGTTTAGTTACCATTTGGGTTTATTTGTTTACGTGCCTTTAATTTTTGTTTCACTGTTTGGCATTCCTTTTGTATTGAAACGTAAACGCTTCCTTTTACCGGGTTTCTTTTTCTTTATTTTATTCCTTTACAGTTCGTGGTGGTACTGGCCCATTGTAAAACGCGCCATGGTTGATTTTTATGTTTTTCCCGCCATTTTTTTAGCCGGTTTATTAAACGCCTCCCAATCACGGTCACTAAAAGCCTTGTGGCTGTCACTTTTCATGCTTTGTACGGGGTATTATCAGTTCAAAAATTTTCAACTGAGTCGGGGCATTCTCGATGAATTCTCAACATACAAAGAAGTATTTTGGCAAAATTTTTTCAGAACAGAAAAAGCCAATATTTATCTGATTCCTCCAAAAACCATTAAAAAAGAAATGGTGCTTGTTGAGAATTTTGAGAGTGGAGCACATAGCGGAAACCTAAGTAAGGCGAAAAAAAGTGAAGGCAATTATTCTCTTTTACTTGACTCGGCTCATTACCTTGCTCCTGTAAGGGAAGTT
Source organism: Sphingobacteriaceae bacterium (assembly GCA_947480015.1). Taxonomy (GTDB): domain Bacteria; phylum Bacteroidota; class Bacteroidia; order B-17B0; family Aurantibacillaceae; genus Aurantibacillus. The sequence goes on along the minus strand of CANKBS010000032.1, from coordinate 22,846 downwards.
GGCTATCCTGACATTTTTAAGGAAGACGGCTGTAAAAAGATCCGCTTCTCTTTTGATGCCTATTTTGAAGCGGGTGTATCGGCCCTGCATGCCTTTATTCAGTTTTTTGATGCCAATAAAAAGTTGATTGAGGAAGTGCCATTTTATATCAACAGCGATTATATAGTGCCCGGTAAATGGGACCGACGCGAATTTGGTTATGAAATTGTAGACCATCAGAAATTGAACAATGAAACAGTGAAGCAGGTGGTAGTTAGTGTGTGGAATGTTGAGGGCAAGAAAAAGGTATACGTTGATGCGGTAAAAGTTGAGTTTATTTTAACCGACCGGAGCTTTGAAACAGTAAAATAATAATCTTAAATTTAAAACATAAAACCTCCCCCCCCATATGGAAAATAAAATGATAGCTGAATTCACCAACCTGAGTTCACGATTGCTGAGGAGCTATGAAACCCTCAAACAAATTGATGAAGTGGCTATTGCCACATCGCCTAAAACAGCTGTATACGCCGAAGATAAATTGACTTTGTTTCATTATGACCGTGAAACAGAATCAACGTTTAAAACACCGGTACTGGTGGTTTACGCCTTAGTGAATACCTACAAAATGCTCGACATTCAACCCGATCGTTCGTATATCCGTAATTTACTGGGAGCAGGCTTAGACGTGTATTTGATCGACTGGGGTTTCCCAACACAATCGGATCGTTTTTTAAGCATGGATGATTATGTGAATGGTTATATTAATAATTGTGTGGATGTTATCCGCAAAAAAAATCGTGTTGAGAAGATTAACATTCTGAGCATTTGTCAGGGTGGCACTTTAAGCGTGATTTATTCATCTTTATATCCAAATAAAGTAAAAAACTTGGTAACGCATGTAACGCCGGTAGATTTCAGCACCAACGATGGTTTGCTGTTCAGATGGAGTAAGGATATGGATTTTGATTTGTTAGTGGATGGTAATCACGGTTTGATTCCCGGTAGTTTTTTGAATGAAGGTTTTGACATGTTGAAACCCATGATGAAAGTGCAAAAACAACAGGCTTTAACCAACTCTTTAGATGATAAAGATAAATTGTTGAACTTTTTACGCATGGAAAAATGGATCGCCGAGAGTCCTGACCAAGCCGGAGAATGTTTCCGACAGTTTATGAAAGACTTGTATCAGGGAAATAAACTGGTAAAAGGCGAATTGGAAGTAGGAGGGAAACGGGTGAATTTAAAAAATCTGACCGCACCCTTATTAAATATTTTTGCTACCGAAGATCACTTGGTGCCACCGGCTGCTACTAAGCCATTAAACGATTTAGTTGGAAGCACGGATAAGGAATTATACAGTTTTAAAGGCGGACATATTGGGGTGTTTGTGGGTGGTAAATCACAAAAGGAATTAGCGCCGGCTGTTACGGAGTGGTTGAAGAAGCGCGATAAGTAAATATTTCGATGTATTTTATTTTAATAAAACACCTCGCTAGTCGGGGTGTTTTTTTGGGCGCCTCCCCCTGAAGCAGAAAGGCTTTGGTAATTAACGGTTGCCTTTCGCTTCAGAGGGCCCTGCTAACGCACAATCCGGCTCAAAAGGCTACAAGCCTTTTGCCCTGCTGTATCCCGTTTGCCCTGCCTAAGAGCGGGTAATTTGCTGCGGCGTCTTTGTCCTAAGGGCCAAAGCCTCCGACCAAAACCCGCTCTAAGTCAGGACTTCACGGGGATGTCGCTGCGGTCAGTGGCGCGGTATTCAGTATTTAAATGTGAATATTTCATTGAACAGAATATTAATTTCTATCCCACCGTTTTTACGATGGATTAAATTTATTTATCTTAAAAGCTAGATTATTATACTTTCCTATCAACTTTTCCTGTTAATACATTTAATTGTAATTTAGCAGAACACAAAAAAAATGAAATCAGCCTCCTTACACGAATTAAAAAAAGAACTGCAGCTTTTACCGGCTACCGAACTGGTTGATTTGTGTGTGACTCTGGCCAAATATAAAAAAGACAATAAGGATTTTTTAAATTATTTGTTGTTTCAGTCGCACGATGCTGCCGAATTTGTAGTGGAAATCAAAGAGGAAATGGATGCGTACTTTCAGGAATTGCGTTCCCAGCCAAATTTGTATTATGTGAAAAAGAGTCTGCGTAAATTATTACGACTCTTAACCCGCTACTGCAAATACCTCAATTATAAAGGGCTGGCTGCTGAACTGCATATTTATTTTTGCGCGAAATTGAAACAATCTAATATCCCTTTCAGGAAAAGTCAGTTGCTGGTGAATATGTATGAGCAGCAGTTAAAAAAAATAAACACCTTAATTTCGAGTCTGCACGAAGATTTGCAAAACGATTATTTACGTGATCTCGAAACCATTCAACTTTAGCTTGGTGAATGGAAGGATTTAATCCACAGTTATTATTGGACCTTGTGAATCAGGAAATGCCTTTTGGTAAGTACAAGGGTACTTTGTATTACCGCTTGCCGGTGAGTTATTTGGAGTGGTTTGTGCGCAAGGGAGGTTTTCCGCCCGGTAAAACGGGGATGTTGCTTTCAACTTTGTATGAAATTAAACTCAACGGTTTGGAGTTTTTGCTGACGGAAATTAAGAAGAGGCAGGTTGCGGGAAAGCCTTAAGAAAATTTCAATTGATAGTATATCCGTTATCAAATCGCCATATTGTTGCCTCTACTTTTTGCCTTGATGCACGGTAAACGTGCCTAAGCAGGTTTAAGCGGGGTTGTGGGCGGTAGCAAAAGATCAGGCTTTTTGAATGCTAACATTTACTGTGTGCCTAGTGGTTATCATTTAGCTTTATTGGAATTCCCATACTTTGGCAACCCTTTCAGTACTTACTTTTTTTTCTTGATAAAAAAAAGTAACAAAAAAAATCAAGGCGATTTGCCAACCTGAATTTTTCGCTGTGTGCCTAAATGCATTACTCACTAAACGAAAAATTCGGGTTCACACCAAATCGCCATCTGCCACCGCACTCGCCGAGACGTAGCGAACCGCATAGGCTTTATAAAGAAATTAACAAAAGAAATCAAGGCGGTTTGCCGACCTGATTTCTTTTGCATGGCTGACTAAATACAATGCCCTATTTTTAAATAGAAATGCTTTGCACTAGCTGGCTGCTTGCTTTGCAAGCCCCCACACCAAATCGCACTTCGCCGCCGCACTAGCCAAGACGTAGCGAAGCGCCTAAGCTTGATGAAGGTGCTAGTGAACGTATTACTGCGCCATGGGATGTGCAGGGTTTAGTTCTTTTTGCAGCCTGTCTCTTTTGGCTGCAAAAAAACCGCAGCGAAGCGGAGCCCGGAGCAGCCCGCCGCCAGCAAGCATGGAGTGGTTGTCCCGGCTTGCTGGCGGGGCGCCCAAAAATAGTAGATCAGTAACTTCCGGTGATACTTAGAAGGAGAAACTTTGTCTACTCAGGTAGAAATCTCCATTTTAACTTTTTTGTTTTTGATCCGTTCTTCTTTGATCAATTGTAACGTTTTAATGATTTTATCGCTTTTAATGGCGGCATAGGCCGAGTGATCGAGTACTTCAATGCGGCCGAGCTCTTCTTTTTTTAATCCGCCTTTTTGTAAGAGCATACCCACAATATCCATTTTATTTACCTTGTCTTTTTTACCGGCAGAAATATATAGGGTTTTCCACTGGCTGGGTTTAGGTAGAATTTGTTTCGAGGGTAATTTTTCTTCTTCGGGTTTAACTGTTAAGAAAGGAGGTAGGTATTCTTCGCTGTCGAGTAAAAAGTAAACCGTGCCGGTGGCATTCATGCGGGCAGTGCGGCCATTACGATGAATCATGACGTCTTCGGTAGCCGGAATCTGGTAATGGATGACAGCTTCAATATCGGGGATATCCAATCCGCGGGCGGCCAGATCGGTTGATATTAATAAAGCGGTGCTGCCGTTTCTTAATTTGATGAGTGTTTTTTCGCGATCGATTTGATCTAAACCACCGTGATAAAAACCGTGGGCTACCTTTAGCTCGCTGAGTTGGGCTGAAATGCGCATCACAGCATCGCGGTGATTACAAAACACGATGGTAGATTGTGCATGAATTTTTCCGAGTAATAATAAAAGTGCTTCCAGTTTATCGTCACCCGTGGCATGCACCACTTTAATACTCAGACCTTCTTTGCTGTGTTTTTGTTCCGGCGAAAAATTTAATACGGTAAAAGCTTTCATGCCAACAAAAGAAGGTATTTCCTCTAGGTGGGTTGCTGAGGAGAGGATGCGTTTATTTAGTTGAGGACTACTTTTAATAATAAAAGCCATTTCATCTTGAAAACCCGATTCGAGTGATTTGTCGAATTCATCGAGGATAAGGGTCTCGGCGCCGTGCAGATCGAGCGTTTTTTTACGGAGGTGATGAACAAGGCGGCCGGGTGTACCAACCAAAACAGCGGGTGCTTCCAATAAATTATTTCTTTCAATGGCAACTGAATGTCCGCCGTAACAGCAATTAATTTTAAAACCACTGGCCATTTGTTTAAATACCTGTTCAATTTGCTGGGCCAGTTCGCGGGTTGGCACAACAATAAGCACTTGTACCCCTTTTTTATCGGGATCAATAAATTCGAGTAGGGGTAATAAAAAGGCCAGTGTTTTACCGGAGCCGGTTGGAGAGATCAAAACCACATCTTTTGGTTGATTAATAGCTTCCATGCTGGCTTTTTGCATGGCATTGAGTTCGCTTATTGAAAAATTAGAAAGAATTTTTGATAGGTTCATATGTATGATCTTTTGTGTAGCCCAGTAAAGCCATGTAAGCACATGAGGGCGCTGCAAATATACGCTTTATGAAGGGATTTGGCTTGGTAATCCATTCAATAAAAAAAGCGCGGTCTAAAACCACGCTTCCAAAAAAGCTAAAAGAGAGTTTGTTTTACTCTTGGGTATTGCTTGCGTAGAGTTCTTTTTTAATTTGAGTGGTGTATTTTTTGTTGTATGAGAAATAGTTGTGCTGGTAGTCGAATTTGATTAAAGCTACCGGAAGTTCTAACACATCGGGATTAAATTTTTTAGCCTCTTCTTCTTTAATGAGGTCGGTGGTAAATTCAAACGTATAAAGCACATCCGATTCCGTGTAAAATTTAGTGTCAATACTTACCAGTTTGCTGATGTAGCCTTTTTTAGAAATACGGATTGCGTAATTCATATCTTTCGACAAAACAAATCTGAATCTATGTTTAGAACCTTTTAATAAAACAGAATCAGTCACCGTGTTATACGTAATGAGCTCGATTTTACATTTATTGTCTGTTTTATCATGAACATTCAAAATATTTCCTACAACCACTAAGCAAGCATTTGAGTCGATTTTAATAGGGTGTAAATTTCCGGCGCCACTGCCGAGGCATAAAAAAATAAAACCAATGATCGTGAATGCTTTAACAAGATGAGCGTTGAAAGGCGTGAGCGTTGAGTTGGTTTGGGGGTTGCTGATTGTGAGAGTTTTCATAACAAGAGCTTTTAAATTTGTTGTGATAAAGGTACGTGGTGTGTGCCGTCTATTTCTTTCAAAAAATCAGGTTTAACAACACCTGTAAGATTTATGTTTGTTTTGTAAAACTGTTTTTTTATCTGTGGTCTTGTGATGCATTGGTAACATGAAAACAGGTACTGCTAATGATTTCAGAGGTAATGGCTGAATGCAGAGGCAGCGTTTGTTTGGTTTTTTGAATGGCTGTGTAAGCCCAAATCGATGTCGTCATTTTCGAGGAACCATTCACAAAAAAACAGCTGAATTGTGGCGTGTTATTTTGTTTAGATATATTCTGCTTGCTTTTGTATTGGAATTATTTTCAATTGAGGATAATTTTTAAATTGATCTAAATTCTAGGGTTTACGAATCGCGTAATACGACGTGTCCATGCAACCATTTGCATCGCTTAAACTCAAAATATATACCCCAGGGCTCAGGTTTTTAATAACCGGCCCACTTTGATCATTTGACCATTTGTGATTAAAAGGGGCCGTACCACCTTCAATATTACTGGCGTTAATTTGCCCTTCTTTGCAATTGCTGCATGTTGTGTTATTAATAATTGGTTTTATTTTAATTTGTGGCTTGCTTTTAACTACTATCGAATCGGAAAGCATGGAGCACGATTCATTATTACTGGTGGCTACAATGTTGTAAATGCCTGGCGCAATATTTTTAAGGGTATCTGATTTTCCTAGGTCGCTGTGAACGGTTAAAGTATTACCAATGGCGTCTTTCCAGGTATATTGCCATATGCCGGGCAAATTGGTTTTTACGATGGCTTTGCCATTGAGTTTATAAGAGCACGTTGGCGCGAAAGTCACTTTTGAAATAGGTTTGTTTACATGCATTAAGAAGCGGGTCTCGCGTGTGTTATGATTAATGGCGAAAGTATACGATTGTGTGGATTTAAGATCGAAAAATTTCCCGGTAAAAACATCCTCTATAAAAACACATTCATCAACAGGAACAATAAGCTTGGAATCTCTTTTGAAGGCATAAATTCCTTTGTTGTCGAAATTTACTTGAATGTCGAAGGCACTCACTGAAACGGCCGGTAAGCTGTAAATAAGGAGTTCTTTACATTTATGCGGGGTTTGATCTTCGTGTGTAATGCCACCTGCATCGGCCGAAAAGCCAATGTAGCAATGGTCTTCCGTAATTACGTGTTCGATGGATTCAGGTTCATCTGTCTCATTATCGGTTTGGGCGCAAGCCCCATATGCTGTAAACAGGAGGCTCGCGTAAAAAAGGATAATGGCTTTCATGATCTGTTTTTTTTGAAGATTAGTTAATCTAGTATGAGATCGATGAGGCAAATATTTACTACGACAATAAAAATGCCGATAACTATTTTTATCCAAAACTCATTAATGATGGTAAGATTATTTGGTTCGTTTGATTGGTCGTTGTCGTTGATCGTTTTCATGGTCTCAATTTTAATGGATCTATTGAATCAAATGTCGTTACAAAGTATACAGAATTATTTGCCTTAAACTTCGGCATGTTGCATATGTAAGATTTTGTAAGAATTGGGGTAAGATAAGGAGCACCTAAAGTTGTTAAAGCTCACCAAGTGCCGTGATTAAAGACCTTAAGCCATTTTTGGGGTATAAACCCGTAAATACACAAAAAAGTGGTAAAAAAGAAGAAGCCGGGACCCCCATCCCGGCTAATCACACCTATTATAGATAAAATCACCCTAATTTTGTTTTTTACTTTCAGTAAACATTTCATTTTTTAGGGCTTCGGTGTATTCTTTCGAATAATCAAAACAATCCGCATCATGATTAAAATAAATCATTGCTATTGGAAAGTCTAGTGCGTCTTGATTTAATTTTTTAGCTATTTTTTCGCTAATAAGTTCGGTGTTAAAATGAAAAGTATAGAGGCCGTCGGGTTCAACTAACATCGCGGTATTGATTTCTAGAATTCTTTGCACGTATCCTGTTTTAGAGATGCGAATAGCGTAATACTGATCTTTAGATAATATTAAATGAAAATGGTCTTTGCCTTCTTTTAAAATGAGTGTGCGCACCACTTCGCCTTTGTTCATCAATTCCACTTTGCAGGAAGCGTCTTCGCCTTCAAAAACATTTAACACTTTGCCGGTAATTTCGAGACAAGCTAGCGAATCGGTCGACTGAGCCGAAGCGGGTAAATTAAAAAGTAGAAGTAAAAACAGAAAGAATAATAATGTGATGGATGTGATATTCACAATAAGTGAATATTTTGATGATTGGAGGATGTTGGAGGGTTTCATGGCGTTTTTATTTTAATTAACACGCAATACAATAGGGGTGCTTAGGTTTGCTTTGTGTTTTTCTTTTTGCCCTTTAAAATGAAAGGCATATATTCTGTTGTGTTCAGATTCTCTTTTTTTATTGATGGCGTTTAATGTTTCGGCTTTCATTAGGAGTTGGTAAATGCTTTCGGGTATCATAATTTTGTTCAAGGGGTTTAAACTTATCATGAGATACATATCCGGAAAGATGGTTGGATAGTTCTTGATCAAGGTTGTGTTTGGTTTAACAACTAAATTTGTAAAGGCTTCGCGACATTTTTTGGAGTCTTGTAAAATTTGCGCATAAGCACTTGGATTGGCATTTTTTACCGGCACAGAATCATCACTTTCTGTCCAATTAATAGCATAAGTCGATTTAATATGACTTCCTTTAGTTGATTTTATAAGTGTTGCATTATCGTGGACGTCGTGTTTTTTGAATAGCGTAGCTTGCACCACCAAACTGCCGGCTGTTCTTACCTCTATACTGTCGCTTATACTTGCGCAACAATTGGTATTAGAAATAGCTTTTAGGTAATACATTCCGGCGCAAAGGTTTTTTACAGTGTCGCATAATTTGCTGGTATTATTAACCTTCACAATAATGCCTTTAGCATTTTTCCATACAAATGTCCAATTAGTAGTTATGTTACTTTTAAGAATGATTTTGCCATTAGTTGATTTTGAACACGTGTTAGCAATTGCACTAAGTCGGATGGGTTGTGTAATGTGTAATAGAAAACGAATGGATAGAGTGGTGTCGTTTACTGAAAACGAACAGGTTTTAGCAGTTCTAAGGTCGAATAATTGCGACGTGTTAAGATCTTCAATGTATACACAAAGGTTTGTTGGGATACTCATAGTTGAACTTAAATTGAAACGGTAACTCCCTTTGTGGTTCAATTTTAAATTAAAAGGCGTCATGCTTCTTGCGTTTAATGGAGGAAGACTTTCAATATTGATTTGACCGATATCAGGAATCGGTTGAAGTGATTTAACTGTTGAGCTGGTATTTTGCGCGCTTACGTTATTCACTTCTAGCCACTTTAACTGGGCATTGTAACTTACATAGGTTTGCGCAGTAATTAAATTACAAAAGAGGATTAGACTGAGGGCTAGAGTTTTCATGGCTCGTAATGATGGACGACTTTGGTATTAAGAAATAAGAAGTTCGAAACAACAAATAAGTAGAACGATATAAAAAATGTCAATCGCTATTTCAACAAATAAACTAGTGTCTAACAAAAAATTTGTTGATTCTGATTCACTGTTATGGTTGCTAGGTGATGCAGGTTTCATGTGGTTGGTATGGCTGTTTTTCCTGTACAAAGAAACGACGGTTTAGGATGGTATTTTTCCCCTTTGACCATAGCTTATTTCATATGTAAGATTTACGGTAAATACGTAAAGATTGGCCGGATAGAACTTGCTTTAATTGCTGTATACCCTATGAATAAAGGATTTAGGGATTATTGGTAAAGCAATAAAGCTATGGATATTACGAATTTAGGCTTAGGCTTGTTGTTTTGAAGTGGATTTACAGTAGTAAATTGCTTTATTTGATTACCAGGCCGGGTTTATAGGCAGTATGATTTCTCAAAAATTAGGTAAAATTAGTTTAAACAGGTAATTCTTTTCCTGACTATTAAGTGCTTTATGAGGCATCGCTTTTTATGTACTCAAACCAACTGAGGCTTACTCTTCTTTAAACAGGCTTACGGAACAGTCTAGAATTAAGACGAACGAATGGTTAATTCTTATTTATGGAAAAAAGAAATGTTTTGGAAAATTTGACGAATGCGAATTCTGAAGGTTTTTCTAGGCGCTTTACCTTAGGTTTGTAAGTGCTTATAAAAGCAAACGCCGTGGTTTAGCCACGGCGCATCAACAATCGTTTAAATTCGTTTAGTTAAATATAAAATCTTCGGGCTGGATGCGATACCCATGTTTATAAGGAATGATGTCTTGAAGGATGTTTTTAATATTATCAAAAATTTCTTCCACATAAAAACCATTCAGGTAATAGACGTTGGTTTTTAGGTTATTTTCGCAAAAACAATCAAAGCATATACCTTTGTGTTTTAAAACCTCTTCTTTTTGAGTAAGACTCATTTTGGCGAAGTTGTAGAAGGAGCTAAGGTTAATTACCGGTGAGATTGTTAGAGTTTTCATGACGCAGATCTTTTTTATAAAGGTACGGCGGAATAAATCGGCATTGCTTTTGATTAAACATGGCCTAATACATATGTAAGATTTAGTTAAAGAAAGGATTTATTAGGAGTCACGTCGAGGTGATTAGTCCCTTTGAATTTAGTACATTCTTGAATTTCGTTGCGCGATGTAAATCCTTACAAAATAAAATCTCCGCTATCAGGCCGGAAATTGAATTTAAAAGACGGGTAAGGTTAGTATGATGTGTTGAAACGCTTGGCGATTAAAGAGCGTCTAGCATTTCTTTTTTTAAAGGTTTATTAAGAAATACGATATCCTTTGAAATGGATTTTGCTTTTTCGCGATCCTCATTGTAAACAGAAGATGTTAAGAGCACCAGTTTTGGTTTCTGCAATTGTTTTTCTGATTCCTTTTTAAAATAATCGATAAATTGAAAACCATCCATCATCGGCATGTTAATATCAATAAAAATTACCTGAGGATAAACTTCAGCAAACTGATCACCCATCGTTACGATGTTATTTAAAAACTCGAGCGCGCTTTTCCCACTGGTGCACGAATAGATTTTTTTAGAAAACAAATTGGCCTCAAGGGTTTTTTCGTTAATGAAGTTGTCGAGTTCATTATCATCAATTAGCATTACGTTTCTATACTTGAATTTCGGTTCCTTCCTTTTCATATTTGTTGGTAATTATTAAGTATATTTCTTTTTAAGTTCGTAAACCAGTGGACTAATTATTTTATTTTCCCCGTTATTTCTGGCGAGAAATAAAGTAAAATAATCTTTTTGTTTAGCCGTTATTTTGTTTTCTCCTTGTTTAATATCTTCATTAAATACTTTGATGAGATCAATCACATTCGTATATTTTTCTAAGCCATCCGATTTAATTTTACGGCTAATGTTTTTTAATATACTGTCTGCTAAGTCATACTCTTTGAGGCACAAATAAAAGTAAGCTAGACTTAATTTAATATCGGTGTTGATGTGGAAAAAATCTTTAAAGCTATTTATGTTGAGAATTTCATTTAAACGGGAGGCTGCTTCTTTTGGTTTGCCGGCATAGAAGGAAATCATTGCGTTGTAAATGCCTAACATTACCTGTGAGTGACGGTCTTCGGGATCATAGAGAAAGTTATTTCCGTAATCCCCCTGCAATTCAGAAATACGATCTTGTTGTTGTAAATAAACAATTTTGGTGATCAAAAAATTAGGGGTAAAGGCAATGTTATTGTAAAGTAAAAGGGTATCGCGCAGTGCATTTACTTTTTCGTAATAAATTTGTGCTTGTTTGGTTTGATTAATACTCACATAATATTCGAAAAACAAATAATCCAATACCGGCAACCAACTTCTACTAGGTGAAGATTCAGGAAGATTTTGCAAAATCTTTTGAGTTTGCATAAGCATTTCTTCTACGCTATAATCCTTATTAATAGGCTCGCCACAGAAAAAGTACAATTTCAATTCGATAAGGTTCTTAATAATCTCAATTTGTTTGGATGGGTTTAAGGCATAGTGTTCTGAAATGCCTTTTTTTAGAAAATTAAGGGTTTCATGAGATTTTGTTGAGCGCGAAAAGAAATACTGCCCTAATGCCAGGTTAAAATTACCCAGAATTTCTTCTGATTTTTCGATGGAGAGGCTAAAAGCAATGTGTTTATTGTAAAGTTGCGAATAAAAGAAATACTTTTCAGAATAAAGGTGAATCTTTTTAAGGGCCGAATACACCACCAGTAATTCGTTGTGCATATCATGTCTTAACAAATCTTTTTCAAGTTTTTGGAGGAAGGCAGCTGCAATTTCGCGGGAGGAAGTGTAACATACCTGTGGTATAAGGTGCAATTGTTTAATCACCTCTTCCACATTAGAGTGTATATCGCCCGACATGAACTCTTGAATTTTATCGTATAATCGTGATTTTAAAACATAAAACGAATTCGAATTAATATTAAGCGTTTTGATAATCCCATCATCACTTATAGTTTTTGAACGATACGATTGAAACAAAAACAAAAAATTATCGGCTTTATTTTTAATTAAATTCTCCTCAATGCTCTTATAAAAATCTTCCGCTAAATCACTTATTACTTTTCTTAGTTTAATCATATTGTTTATTGCTTTGACTTTATTTTAAAAGCTTTAAAAAGCACGTTTTACATTATTAAAATATATTCTTTTTTATTGCAATTTGTTGTCATTACTATTTTTTAATCACCTTATTCAAAAAAAATAGGTTGTAAATTTTAGTTGCCAATAGGTTTTTTTGAAGCCTACTGGGATTTAGTGAATAATTTAGAATGTTAAAGTTGATTCTACCTTTAATGCACTCCCGCTGAATTCGTTTTAAAAACGCTCTTTTTTTAGCTAATCAAACTTTAAATTTATCAAAAAAATTAGTCAATGTCAAATATATTTTTTCCATTTTTATACATCGCCAATGGAACAGTACTAACTAGCCGACAATTCCCTTTTAACAAATACAGCAGGCTCTTAGAAGGGTATTGTTGTATTAATTGTATCACACCAACACGCAAACTAGTGGCCAAAAACGAATCCGCTTGCTGTCATTTCTTTCCAAAACTTAACGTAAATTGGGTGCCTTCACCAACGACACTCACAATGTCGATAGTGCCACCTAAAGATTCAATTTGCGATTTAACCAAAAATAAGCCTAATCCTTTTCCATCGGTGTTATCGTGAAAGCGCTGATACAGATTAAATAATTTATCTTTATGTAAATCCAAATCAATTCCTAAGCCATTATCTTTAAATATAAGAATCACACTGTTTTCGCTATCATGGCTGCTAATACTTAGTATAGGAGGGCGATCAGGGGAACGGTATTTTATGGCATTGGAGATCAAGTTAAAAAATATACTTACCAGATAGGATTTGTTGAAATTAACGTAGGTTGCTGCGCTAAAATCAATACTAATCAGGGCTTTGCTTTCATTAATTTCCTTCTTCAAATTTGCAAGTGCGTTATTACACACGTCTGCAATTTCCAAATTCTCTTTTTTGATAAATCTATGATCTTTTACTTCTAATACACTGATTAAATCACGAATGGTTTCATCAAAACGTAAGGTGGATATTTTTATGCCTTCGAGAATTTGTTTAAGTGTGGGATCATTTATTTTGTAATAATCAATAAGGCTCGATAAGCCAAGCAAGTTGGCAATTGGGGCACGCAGGTTGTGTGAGGTAACGTATGAGAATTGACGCAAATCTTTATTGTTTTGAATTAATTCAGTGATAAGATTCTCGCGTTCTTGGTCCCGTAACTTACGGTTGCTAATATCGCGCTCGATAACAATAAAGTTGATGACCGTGCCTTTGTAATCCGTAACCGGTGCAATCGCAATGTTGGTCCAGTATTGTTCACCGGTTTTTTTATAGTTGATTATTTCAACGTCGCAGCCCTCCCTTTTATTAAAAGCATGTTCGATCACTAACAGTGAGGTTTCGCTGCTATCTTGACCATTAAACATGCCGAGCGTGTTACCTAAAATTTCATCTTTTTTAAAACCACTCATGCGCGAAAAAGCTTCGTTCACGTAAATTATTTTTGGGGCACTTTTAGCATCAACAGGCACATCGGTAATCATCACAGCATCAGTTGCATTGGTAATCACTGATTCAAGTAATTTTAACTTTTGCACTTCTTTTATTTCTTGGGTTATATCTGACAGGGCTCCAATTAACCTGATGGGTTGTGCGTTTTTACGCACAATAAATAATTTATCTCTCACATGCGTATAAGACCCATTGGCCCTTAATAATCGGTACTCTTGCACATATTGCGAATTGTTGGATGTACGTACAAATTGTCTTAAATTAAAGAGAACATGATCACGTTCATCGGGATGAATTAAACTTAGCCAGGTTTTTCTATCCGTGAATGCATCTATCACCTTGTGCCCAAATAATTCGTAATAACCCGTTCCGGAAATATAGGTGCGATGGGTTTTAAAGTCGTAATCCCAAATGGCATTATTGTTGGCAAGTGATACGAGGTTATAGCGTTCGTTGGCTTCTTTTATTTTCAGTTCGTATTGTTTTTGATGGGTTATATCTCTAAACGAACAAACCAAGGCATTCACATTTTGATCATCCAAGAGATTGGTAATTGTTTTTTCGCAACAGCGGTATTCACCCGCCTTGTTTTTTACACGCACTTCAAAACTCTTTATAGACTGAGGGTTTTTACTGCTTTCATTTATTTTTTCAAATAAATAGCCTACGTCATCCGGATGAACAAAATCAGTTTCATTTTTGCCAAGATAATCTTCGGGTTCGTAACCCATATATTGTTTAAAAGAAGGCGTGCCGAATAGAATGGTGCCGTCGGGTTTAAGGAGCATTTTCATTTCTGTATCTTTTTCTATGATGGATCTGAATAAAGCTGCTTGTTGGCTAAGTTTTTCTTCAAAAGCATAACGTTCTGATACGTCGCGTGAATTGATTACAATGCCGTTTATGGATGGGTCATCAAGTAAATTACTGGCGGTGGCTTCTATCCAAATATATGAACCATCTACCAAAAAACGGAATGGGGCAGTTCTTACTTTTCTTTGTGACGATAGTAAAGTAAATTGTGTGCGTAATCTTGCTTTATCAAACTCATGTATAAAATCAAAGATATTTAGACCAAATAGGTTGGCAGGGTCAATACGAAAAGGATTATCGGGAGAGGGATTAACGTATGTGTAATTGCCATTCATGTCAACTACAGCAATCAAATCGGCGCTATCTTGAATGAGGCCTTCAAAACGACGCTTTCTCAATTTTAAATCTTCTTCGGCTTTTAATTGTTTGCTAATGTCGAGGGCAATGACTACTCGAATTTCTTTGCCTTTTAGACTTATAGCACTGCTGCGAAGCTCAACATCCATGATTTCTCCGTTTTTTTTGCTGTGTCGTGTATAACCCGTATAAATTTCTTTATGTTTTGCTAAACTTTTAATTATTTTTCGGGCTTCTTTTTTATCTGCTTTTGGGTAGATTTCAAGAATTGATCGCGCTTCAATTTCCGCACGGGTATACCCATAATTAGTAATAACAGCTTGGTTCACCTCAATTATTTGAAAGGTTGCAGGCTCAACTAAAAACATGGGAATGGGACTTGCGCTAAAGGTGCTGTGGTAAAAACGGGCTGATTCTTTTAGTTCGGCTTGGTAACGTTTTCTTTCGATACTGTAATAAATCCTTTTGTGTAAATGCAAAGGATTTAATTCAGCTTTGAGCAAGCAGTCGGCAATGCCAAGCGAAAGCATTTTTATGCTAAAAGCTTCATCGGTATTTTCGGTTAAAATAATAATGGGAGTTTCTGCAGCAAGACCTATCATGGCTATAATCAAACTTTCACCCCCCGCATCGGGTAAACTCAGGTCGAGTAAAATAACATCCAACTTGTGTTTTTGAGTTAAACGTTTTTTAGCTTCGATAAAGTTTAAGGCGCTGTGAATGGCAACATGCGCAGCCTTTGAGCGAATATACTCTTCAATGCGAATAAAGTCACCCGGATTATCTCCAACAATTAGAATATTCAATTTCGCGTAAGGCACTTCTTTTAATTGGTTAAATAAAAAAATGTTTGCTAGAAGCATTTGTTTTTAATAGGAGCACAAGCAATTTTACCTGCATTGGCTAGTTGATAAAACCTACAGCCAAGTTATTCTGCACGAAAAAAATTCTTTTTCTGATTATGATGTATTTAGCATCCATTTAGGTATGTGTTTATGCAGCGAATCGTGATTTATTGGAGCAAGCACCTCAAACATAGGGTATGGTAACAAACGCATTTTGTTTGCATTAAACTCACGTACGTTCAGAAAGGCTTTGTTTTTTTTCACATTAAAATGAACGAGGGGGCCCCAAAAAATACCAGTACAGAGCGCAAAAGCAATCCCTTTTATGTTTTTGAAAGATTCCAAATATGAGGCAAGCGCTTCGGGTTTCACCACAAAGCCACCTGCTAAAACCCCTATTATTCCAAAAATAATAGGGGTAAAAGCCACCTTTATTCCTTTGTTATTACGATTCATGCCACAGCCCTTAAGTCTAATGACTTATACCCATGAAGGTAACCACAGAAAAGTTTTGGTAACTTTACATTTACGGGAATTTATTACAGATGTAAGATTATTCCAAATTCTGTAAAGAATCCATTTTTAAATGTATTTCTCCGAAAATGGACTATAAAATCAATGTTTGGACATGGTGAGATAGTTACGCCTACAGAAAACAAAAGGAAAGCTGATTTTTGTCAGGAATTAGGCATTCGCCAAATTTTGTTGGAAGAAGGGTTTTATTACGAGGAATAAAGGGGTTTTAAAATGGGGTATGCGGCTGTTCAGGAATAAAAGTGACAATTACACTTCCAAAGTTTAAAACCTATTAATTTTTACATTTACTTTGTAGCTGAATTTGTAATTAAAACGGTTAGGGTCAAAATCCATTTATCATAAACCTACATGAAATTAAACTTATCTTTTCTTTTTGTTGTCGCTATTTTTTTTACACAGGCGCAGGTACCCTCAGCGGGTCTATTAGGGTATTACCCATTTATTGGTAATGCCAACGATGTTAGTGGCAATGCTCAAAATGGCAGCGTAAATGGTGCTGTTTTAACTACCGATCGTTTTGGTAATGCTAACAACGCCTATCATTTTAACGGCGTTTCCGATTATATTTCTTTGCCAACAACCAGTTATGTAGGTTTAAATAATTATTCCTACAGCGTTTGGATCAGAGCGTTTATTTCAAGCAATAACGGACGTATTATTTGTATCGGCGAAAACGGGGGCTTGGTGCAAAGTCTTAGCTATCAAACGGCGGGGTATTTATTTGCCAGTTCATTTAATGTGGGTACTAGTCCGAGTTTATCGTATTCGCAATCGGGCACCATTCCAAACAATGCTTGGTTACACGTGGTGGTAACGCGCGACGCATCCGATATCATGATGTACATTAACGGCATGCTTGTTTCGTCGGCAACGCCTAGCAATACAAATAGTCAAGCGAACTATGGCACAGTAACACCATACCGTGCGTTTATTGGTGCAAGAACAACTTTGGCTTCCACGTTCTTTTTTGAAGGTGAGCTTGATGATGTGAGGTTTTATAATCGTGTGTTAAGTTCTGCCGAGGTCGTAGAAATTTATAAGGAGCCTGACTGTAATCAAGCGCTTACGCTCAATGCAAGTCCGGGTTTAAACATTTGCGCCGGTACTTCTGTTAGTTTAACAGCGGTTGGTGCGGGAAGTAATGTGCTTAGTTGGTATAATTCTGTTTCGAGTACAAGTTCAATAAATACCGGAACGCTTTATAGTACGCCTAACTTGGCAGCAACAAATGGAAACAGTATTTATCCTTATTATGTAGAAGTTAATTCGTGCACGGTTGTGCCTCGCGCCTCACTAAGCATTACGGTTAATGCCTTGCCGAATTTAAGTATAAACACGAGTAACAGTTTAATTTGTATTGGCGAATCTTCTACCTTAGCTGCATCTGGAGCTACGAGTTATTCATGGATGCCCAATGCAAACACTTTTTCGGTGGTGCCAAGTGTGGTTGTATCGCCAACGATAAATACCACGTATACCTTAACGGGCATGGATGGAAATACCTGCGTGAATAAAATTACTTACACGCAAATGGTATCACATTGCACGGGACTAAGCCTTAGTGCTCAATCCCAATTGGGCTTTCATCTGTATCCAAACCCGGTGAAGGATATTTTACAGGTTAGGAGTGCTGCAGGGTTAAAAAATGTTTCACTGGATGTGTATAATTACAGAGCGCAATTAATTAAAACCATTAGGGCGGAGGGGTGCGATTTTATGCTTGATTTTAGCGAATTAGAGACCGGAATTTATTTTGTTCGCTTTTACCAAGATGGTTTATTTATGCATCAGCAAAAGGTGATAAAGGAGTAGACGCTTTTATAAAATAAGTCAGGATGCTTTCCCATTACTCTTTTACAATTTTAAACCTCTTGGTTTTTTTAGCCGAATTTAATTTCACAAAATAAATACCTGAAGGGTATTGATTAAGATTGAATTCAGTAATCCCAGATAAGGATTTGCTATTTAAAACAATTCGGCCAAGGTTATCTGTTAATGTAAATTCCAAATCACAATTGCTTGCGATAAAAAAGGAAGTTTTAAAATAACTCGGATAAATGTTTACCTGCCATTCGTTGTTATCGCTATAATCAGCTAGTGACACACAGGCATTAACGGTAACTTCTAATTTTTTTGAATTTTTACAAGCCAGCGAATCAACTGTAGTCACCACATAATAGGTATTGGTGATTGGTGCAACGAGCAGTGTGCTTGTTATAGCACCGCTACTCCAGGAATAATTACTAGCACCATATGCCATTAAAATAATCGATTCTCCAGCGCAAATGGGTTCAATGTCTACCGTCTGAATTTCAGGACCAGTTACCGTATAACTCGAAACAACACTGCTGATGCAGCTTGCCACTTGGTAACTATAAGTGTAGGTATTATAACCGAAAATGGCATTGCTCGGCGTTAAAATGCCGGTTGGGGATAAAGGCGAAATGGCATAGGAATTTCCTGGATTAAATATACCACCTGCAGGATTAGCTGTTAAACTATAAATGGGTCCGCCAATGCAAAGTTCGGGAATTAAGGAAACAGAGGGAGTGATAGGATTAACAACAAGTACTTCTATGGTTTTTGTTTCGGGGCAATTATGAAAATTAAGATTAACCTGAACTGTATAAATGATTGAAAGGCTTGAACCTATGCTAATACTGGGCGTATAGAGAAGGGAAGTGGTATTAGAACTCGGAAGGAAATTAGTATTAGGTGTCCACATACAAGTTGTACTAACGTTAGAGGAAGTAGATATGGCTGCTGAGAATTGAATGGCAGAGTTGGAACACAAAGTGCTACTAGAAGGCGTAAGTGAAAAACTCATTTCGTAACTGTGGTTTGTATACAAAGTGTCGTAATAACAAAAACCATCAAAAATATGCACACTAAAAGTACTGGCTGGAAGACCTGAAAGAATAGAATTGTAAAAGTTATAATTTGTAGAAGAAAAGGAATATGGCGAAGCCGTATTGGTTGAATTAACCTGAAGACTCAATGTGTTACTCAGATTGTTTGTATATAAATAGTTGGGCGAAGGGCCATAATATAACTGAAGTTTTCCGTTCGCGCTATCCTGACAAAGAAAGTTTAATTTAAGGAAACTTATTCCTCCAGGTGGACTAGAGGTGAGAATATACTTGATGGAGTCGCGGCAACCATTAGCTAAGGTAAAGCCTAAATGATAGATGGCATTATGCTGGGCATTAGGCACTGTATACGTATTAGCCGTTCCACCACTGCCTGAAGAAATTAATGAGTTTGCATTATACCATTGAAAAGATGAGCCGCTGGGTGCAGAAAGAAAAGCCGATTGATTTTTGCAAAAGGCAGCACTTACCGAAGATTCAGAAGGAGGTTTTATGCCAACCTGCACTGAAGCAGTGCCAATGCCGCAATTAGTGTATCCGTTAGCACTAAAGGTGACGTTGTAAATACCCGGACTAAGATTCGAAACAAGGGATTGCGTCCCGACAATAACATTGGCGGTGTTGGTCCATACATAAGAATAATTTAAACCCGCTATGTTTGGAACAATGCTAGCTGAGCCTAGTGCATTTACTGAGCAGGCAGAACTTGATGCGATGGCAAGTGCGTTAAGGTTGGAGGAAGTGATGGTGTAGGTTAACTGACTATTATTTACCAAGCCACCTAAAACCGTAAGCGTAAAGACAGAACCACTTACAGGATTATTTATGACTAATGGCATGGCCGTTGTTTGAGCGCTTGATAAGGTATAGCCTATTGGTGCGGTCCAGTAAAAAGTTTGGTTGTTGTTTAACAAAGCCCCGGCGTTTATACCCACCGAAGTGTTGCCGGCACAATAAGGCACCGTTTGCTGGGTTCCTAAGGAACTTGCGCTAAAGTTAGCATTGATGTATGGCGGACATAGAACGGCATTATAATTAAATAAAGGGTCGTACTCCATTACATCCAGGTACATGCTTCCAAAATGGCCCTGCCCTATGCAGTCACAAGTGAGGAACTCAACTGTAACACAACTACCTATATATGGGTAGAGATTGATCCAGTTCACTTGCCAATTGCACCAATAAATGTCACCAATTGGATTAAAATTATAAGTGTTATAAACAGGAGGATTACCACCGGGGCAGGGCAAAAGTAAATTGATAGGTTGTGATATCAAAACATTTCCAGCGCAATCTTTTACCTGAACAAAAGGCTTGGCTTTTTCGCAACAGGGATGTAAATTTCCATCCGACCAGGAACCTGCAAAGGCAAAAAATAAACAATTATTGGCTGAAGTAACATTTACCCTTTGTGAGATTTTTGTGGTTAGAACATTAGGCGTCGTGTTATTAAGCCTCACAATTTTAGTACCCCCTAAAGGTGAGTTGGTTAAGGTGCCAACTACAGCGTCATTTAACACCGGCGTTGTAATGACTGAAAATTCAGGACTGCCGGGGGCCCAAGTACTGCTAGGCGTGCAGGTCATATTAAATTGACTCATAACGGTCCAGCCACTAACGGCATTTGAAGTGGTGTAAATGCCTGCAGAACTTAATTCGAAACCATTATTTTGCAGCCAACCCGGTTGTGCTTTGGCGTATTGCTGTAGTATGCAAAAAACCAGAATAAAAAGTCGGACACTATTTTTTGACTTTGGTTTTTGCATCTTGATTCATTAAAAACTTCAGACTGTTTTACAAAACCTAAGAAACTGCATTGGGTTTTGGGTCTAATCAAAAATAAGAAATAAAGTAGACTAATACAAGGTGCTAACTAATTGACCCAATAAAACAAAACGTTTTGTTTACCAAAAGCGTTAAGCTTTTTACAACCTATTTAAGTTTTCCAGCCTGCTCTTATATTCTTTTATGGTAACAGGCACAAAACTTAATTTCTCAAATGGTTGATCAGTTACCGTGGTTTGATGATAAGCCATCATGAGTTGGCCATTTACTGTTTTTAAACCAACAATGGTTATTTTTTCATTGAGGGGTACACCCTGAAAAAGGCCATTTCTGTCGGAGGACATGATTGCTTTAATGGAGTTAAAAACAATCAACAGACTTGCCGGTTCATTTAATTTTACCAGATAATCAACCTTCGCCGGAGCATCATAAAAGCGGTCGCAGTTTATCCAGCCTATATTTGGGGTGCTTAATAATAAATAATTTTGTGCGCTTTGCAAATTCGTGCCGGCCTTTGTTTCAGCGTTTATTAAATTTTCTTCATCCTTTAAGCGTAATTTTTTTAGTTTGTTTTCATATGCCTGAACTAATAATTCGCGAATTCTTTGATTTCTCTTAAACTGTTTTAATGTTAACACATCCTTATAATGTGTTTTAATTTTTTCATATCCTGTTAGTTTTGCAGTTGGATTTAAAGTAACCGTTACTGTTACCAAACTATCAGGATTGGCTTTACGCATTTTAAATAATTTCTGATAATACTCATGGTTTAAAGTTGATGTATAGTTCAGGTTAACATCAACGGCTAAATTAACCTTTACGTCTTGGATGCTGGTTGGGCCATAGATTTGATGAAATGTTATTTGTTGGAGGGTACTGCCAATTTTATAGCATTGAAGGTTGCCTATAGTATCAATATAAGCATTTGCCTTTTTTGTCATCATGCCAATGTCTTGCAACAAATCCCTTAGTGGTAATTTAATTTCGGTCTGAAAATTTTCGGCATTTGTATTTATAACGGCTGGTTTTACTTTCATTTTCTCGTCTTGGAAAACCAAGCCAACATTTAATGGCGCTATATTGGCTACAGAATTTGTTCTCCCGAATCGCCAGCTTTGTGCAAATCCGGCAATACCGCCTCGTGGCGCCCAGTTAAGGTGCGTGCTATCATGAACGCCATTAAATAATTGCATCCTGTCAAATGAAGTGGTGTCTGAATTAGCCAGAGCAATGGTAATGGTCTTTCCGGTTTTTAAAATGCACGAGTCATTATTTTCTTTACTGGTAACTTTAATGTTTATCATCCCACCGGTTTCTAATAAACGATTATTACTGGTGGTTGTTAAGCCCTGAATCATCATGTCGGATATTTTATAAAATTCCTTCACCATAATTTTCACTTCGCCTACGATACGATTCTGGTCGGAAGCATTTACAAATGCATTAGCAGGTATGGAAAGTAATGTCCCTTGTTTGCATTTTATTACCGTATCTCTATTTGTTTTAATGACAAAACAGGAAGGCTTTTTATTTAAACGTTTATTGACTTCAGAAACCGACCTGAACCTTTGTTCAAAAGTAGTTGAGCAAGAATCCGGGCATGACGATTCAATAGGTTTAACTATATTAGCAAGTGTTCCAGCGTCCTTTAAAGATTTATTGCTAGAATCTTTGACAGAAAGGTTTAGTTTTTCTGTAGGCGTTGAATCCTTGCACGAAAAAAGAAAAAGGCTTAAGAAGCAGCCCGCTAAAATACATCGTGTTTGTAGTCTCATTTTTTTCATCTTATACTGGGTTATAATGAGGTTTATTAAATAGGTTACATGACAGGTTGTTTTAACAGTTGAGTTGTTCAATGTTTATCAGTGCATTCACATTCATAAATTTAAACGTGTTTGAAATAAAAAATGAAGGGCTTTAAAAGAGGTTTATTATACTAATTCAAATCTAATGTTTTTGTGGGGAAGATGTGGGGAAGCATTCTCACAAAAAAAGCAAAGAAGTGTTTACTCCCTGAGTGAATGGGATTTCCTATCGTCAGATCTTTCAAGCCTGAATAAAACAAAAAAACCTTTCACGAAATTGAAAGGTTTATTCTGCTTGATGTGG
>CANKBS010000031.1 GCA_947480015.1 Sphingobacteriaceae bacterium | reverse complement strand
CGGAGTAGCAGGTATTACTTCTGCAGGCACGAACTCATTTAATATTAATATTCCACCTGCAACTGTTCAAACTTCCGTAACCGGAACAGGTGTTGCCGTTGTAACCTCGGCAGGTACCAATACATTTAATATCACTGTTGCACAAACCTCTGTAGCTGTAACTTCTACAGCCGGAGTAGCAGGTATTACTTCTGCAGGCACGAACTCATTTAATATTAATATTCCACCTGCAACTGTTCAAACTTCCGTAACCGGAACAGGTGTTGCCGTTGTAACCTCGGCAGGTACCAATACATTTAACGTAACCGTGGCACAAACTTCGGTGGCAGTTACTTCAACAGCAGGTGCAGTTGGTGTTACCTCGGTAGGTACAAATTCATTTAATATTAATGTACCGCCGGCTCCTACTGTATTAGCGGCTGGCATAGCAACAGTATCAGCAGGGCCAAATTATTTGGTGGGTGTTCCATCCCCAGTTTTCTCCACAGGAAGTGGTGTTACAACCATTACTGGTTTGTATCCGAATTATACTATTAACTCTCCGGTGAGTAATACCATTAATGCAGGCGCGGGAATTACGGTTACCGGTGGCCCTAGTTATACCATATCTGCTATTGCTGCCAATACCTGGTCATTGGGAGGTAACGTTGGAACGAACTCCTTAACCAGTTTTGTTGGAACAACCGACGGACAGGGATTGACTTTTAGAACAAATAATACTAATCGTATGATGATCAACGCATCGGGTTTTGTTGGTTTAAACACAACTCCTGACCCATTAACGAATGCGTATGCCATGCGAATTTTGGGTGATTATGGACCTGGAAAATCGGCAATTCAAGGTTATAGATTAGGAGTATCGGGTGTTGCAGCCAGTGGAGGATCCAGCTGGTCTTATTTAGGTGTTGATGCCGGAGTGAAAGGTGCAACCAATTGGGGTAATAATTTCACTTCTGGAGTAGCAGGTTACAGTTATATGGATTTTCCAAATTCTGCCGCAGTAATTGGAGCTGAGTTTAGTTCAGCCTCCACCTTTGGGGCCTTATCATTCAGAGATATAAATAGTAATTTTTGGGGGTTATATTCGCCAAACAATGCTTATATGGGTGGCAACTTAGCTATTGGAACTCTTAGCCCGGGAATTAATACCGGTTCTTCGCGTTATTTAACCGTTAGTTCAGGAAGTGTTTATACCAATGCAACATCTGCCATCGAAATTGAAGGCGCTTCAATTGGCGGCACTACTGCAATTGGTAGAATAGATTTTAACTCGGTAAACGGCACACCTCCTTCGGCCAATATCGCAAGAATTGCTGCGTTCAGAGCAGGATCAACAGCCATGGGTGTTTTGGCGTTTAGTACTCATAATGGTACAACACTCAATGAACAAATGAGAATTGATGAAACAGGTAGAGTTGGCATTGGTACGAATGCGCCGACTAATAAATTCGAAGTTTCACCGGGTACGGCTGTGATTACAAATTTACAGGGTCAATCTTCTTTTTATCAAGGTTCAAATACCGGTTCAGCCATTTATGCTGAATCAAATAGTATTGGTACCTCTGCGGGTACTACAATTTATGGGCAGGCCTTTTTAGCAGGTTATCACAATAATAATCCTTTTGGTGCTAATATTGGCGTGTGGGGTAATGCAACCGGAGTTGGTGCAGGAGGCTATGGGGTAGTGGCAACTCAAGGTACTTTGGGTTCTCCTACCACTTACGCAGGTTTCGCAGGAGTTTCCAATTCAGGTGTGTTTATGGGTGGTCATGTGGGTATTGGCACTACAGCGCCAAGCGCTTCGTTACATGTGAACGGCTCAACCCGTCTCGTTGATGGAACACAAGGTGCGGATAAAGTTTTAGTTTCTGACGCATCGGGTAATGCAACTTGGAAGGACAACACAAGGAACACAGGTTTTCATGCCTATTCAACGGTAGGTCAAACCATTTTGGCTAGTACCTGGACTCAGATTGCATTTGGTGCAGAGGAGCTAGATAGTGGAAGTGATTTTGCAACCAATGCATATGTAGCGCCCACTACAGGTGTTTATCATTTTGATGCTACAGTTTCCTGGTCTTCCGGCATGTCGGCCGGGTACCATTCATTTGTTGCTATTTATAAAAATGGGGTGTCATATAAGTATAAAATGGAGGCAACGAATGCAAATTATCATTCAAATGAAATAGGTGTTACTGTGCCACTTGCTGCCGGTGATGTGATTACTGTTTGGGTGGTTCAATTTACTTTAGCTTCTACAAGTACTTATGTTTCAGGTAACAATTATACGTACTTCAGTGGATTTAGATTATACTAAAAGAATGTGAAATTGAACGAAATAAAAGAATAGCTAAAGGTGACGTATGAAATTGTTTTAACTATACTAGTTAGATACACAACGAATATTTCAAGGTAAACATAAAATAAGGAAGAAAATATAACATGAAAAAACTGATTTTAATAACACTCCTAATAGTCAGCGTCAAACTCTTCAGTCAGGCGCCTACTATTAGTCCACAGGTTTTCAATGCGGCCGGCGACCACCGCCAGGTTGGTACAACTGGCATTTGGATTACCGACAACATTGGCGAACCGTTTACTGAAACTCTGGTAAATGGAGCTGTGATGTTAACGCAGGGTTTTTTGCAACCTGAGATTATTTCTCAAACCGATCTTATTCCTACCATCATTCATGTATGGAGTGGGGTAACACCAAATGGAGATGGGCTGAATGATGTGTTTACCATTGACGGTATTAGTGAGTTTCCGAACAACCGGGTTACCATTTTTAATCGTTGGGGAGAACAATTGTTTGATGTCAAATTATACGATAATAAAGCCCGTTCATGGCCGGCTTCAGATATGTTAGATAAACTGGTTTCGAGTACTTACTTTTATATTGTTGATTTAGGCAATGGTTCTAAACCAATGAAGGGTTGGGTTGAAGTAATAAAAAACTAACGAAGGATGAAAAAAATCATAATGATATTAAGCGCTGTTTTTCTTTCCAATGGAATGGAAGCACAACAGGATCCGCAATATAACCTTTACCAGTTTAATCAAATGGTCATTAATCCTGCCTATGCTGGTTCGCGTGATGGTATTTCGGCTGTGGCCTCTAACCGCCAACAATGGGTAGGTTTTGATGGCGCACCTAAAACCACCTGTGCCAGTGTGCATGGTCCTGTCTTAAATAAAAATATTGGTTTGGGTTTAACCTTAGTTAATGATATGATGGGGCCGCGCAACGTGACCAGTGTTTACGGTAACTTTGCCTACATTTTAAAACTAAGCCCTAAAATGCATTTATCTTTTGGCTTAAACGCCGGATATAATCGTTATCAGTTTAATTTCGATAAAATTGGTTTTAAGGAAGCGGAAGTGCCTACTCAACTTTTATCTTCCATAAATAAAGGAACGCTCGATATTAATGGTGGTTTGTACCTAAAAGCAAAATCATTTTTTATTGGTTTTAGCGCTACCCATATTAATACACCTACGGTATACTCTTACACGGCAGATAATGCTTTGCTTGGAAAGTTTTCTTATCGTTTAGGCACGCATATGTTTCTAACAGCGGGTTATTCGTTTGTATTGGATAAGGACCTGGTATTTGCTCCAACCATTCTTGTAAAATCAGTTGGCAATAGCATGAGTATGGATGTGAATGCCAATTTCTTTTTGTATAAAAAAATGTGGTTTGGTGCTTTTTACCGCTATGGTTATGGTCCGGGTGGACTCATCTCTTATTACATTACCAACCAATTTCGTGTAGGCTTATCTTATGATACCGGTTTAAAAAACGCCACACGCTTGGGGCCAAGCTTTGAAGGCATGATTGGTTTTGACATTGCAGGATCTAAATCAAAAATAATTAATCCAAGATTTTTATAAGTTATACTATGATTCATAAACACATTTATAGCCTAGCTTTTATTCTTTCACTCAGTCTCGCCTCCCTAGGGCAAATGAGTAAAGGAGATAAGTTTTTTGAGAACGGCGAATATATTAAAGCGATACCTTTTTATAAAAAAGAAATCCGATCAAAAAGTGCCGATAAAAAACAGGAAGCGTTGCTTAAATTGGGCAATAGCTATAAGCTCATAAATAATTATATCAGAGCTGAGGATGCTTACCAGAAGTTACTAGAATTAAATCCAGATTCGCCTAAGGAAGCTTATATTAATTATGCTCAGATTTTAAAAGCTAATTATAAATATGAAGAAGCTGCTGAACAGTATGCCAATTATTTAAAATTAAATCCCGGTGATCAGGCGGTGGCTAATGCTTTAAAATTTTGTAAAGAAATAAAATATTACTTGTCGCGTCCCATTGAATACAGTATTAAAAATATGGACGCGATTAATACCGAGAAAGCTGAATTTTCACCTTATGTAACCGATAAACGGGTAATGTTTATTGCCGAAAGAGAATCGTTTGATTTTATTAATTATGAAGTGAACGATTACAATGGTGAACCCTTTTTAAACATGTACGTTTCTGATTTGAATGGTACCGATTTAAAAAAATCAAAAACATTTTCTAAAAAAATAAATACCGATTACCATGATGGTCCTGGTTCTTTAACAGAAGACGGAAAAACCCTTTATTTTACACGTGTTAATTATGTTGATAAGAAAGGTTATGTGAACCGTTCACAAATTTATACTTCTACCGGTCAAAACAGAAACTGGAAAAACATTAAACCTATTTCATTAAATAATGCCGATTATTCGATAGGGCATCCAAGTATTAGTGCCGATGGCCAAATACTTTATTTTACGAGCGATATGCCGGGAGGATATGGTGGAAAAGATATTTACATGAGTAAACAAGAAGGTGGTAGCTGGGGCCCCCCTGTTAATTTAGGTCCTGATATTAATACCAGCGGAGATGAAATGTTTCCTACTATTCGTAAAGACGGCACTTTGTTTTTCTCCTCTAACGGTTTACCGGGTTATGGTGGGTTAGATATCTATTCCGCAAAAATGGTGAGTTCAAAGTGGATCCTACAACGTAATGAGGGCTTAAATTTGAATAGCAGTACCGATGATTTCGGTATTACTTTTTTAAATGACTCCATGGGTTATTTTTCTTCCAACCGTGCGGGCGGTAGGGGTAACGATGATATTTATTTTTACGAATTTAAAAGTAAATCCTTGGTTGTTTCGGGAAATATTTTGTTAACCGAAAATTTAAGAGATTTTGCCAAAGGTAAAAAGGTGATGTTATTGGATGAGCAGGGCAATGTAATGGATAGTACCTATACCGATGCAAAAGGTTTCTTTGCCTTCAAGAACTTAGATGGCGATAAAAAATACATGGCGGTTATTAGTGAGGAAGACCCTGAATTAGTTGGTAAAGCCCGTTATTATTTAGCGGATAAAGATTCTGTCATTCATCGTGTAACTGGTAAATACAAGGATAATAAATTCGCTTTTAGAAATTTGCCAATCGACCCCAATGGTTTACCTGACTTGTTTACCGAAGACGACCTGATATTTGCAGGTACTTTAAAAGCCGGCGATGGCTCAAAACCTTTGGTAAATGCAAAATTAAAACTGGTAAATGATTTTGGTGATGTGGTGGAAGAAGCTACTACTAACGAATACGGAGCCTTTGCTTTTCGTAACATTCCATCTGATCAAAACTATTTAGTTGAAATTGAAGAAGGCGATGTGAAATTAGCTGAGGGAACTAAAATTACGCTCACCAATAAATTAGGCAAAGATGTTCGTACCATTTACAAAGGGAAGGATAAATTTTACTTTAAAGTACTTAATGCCGATAAAAATTTACTCGATGAAATGGATGCTGAGGATGTGAATTTGGTTATGGGTATATATGGTTTTGTTTACGATCAGGATAAAAAACCAATTGTGAATGCAAAAATTAGAGTGAAAGATGAGGATGGCAGTAATGCTCAAGAATGGACGACCATGGCAGGTGGACGCTTTAATTTTAAAAATTTAGATGCCGATAAAAATTATATTTTCGAAACAGATGAAAGCGATCCTAGTTTAGCCGGCGTAAACCGTTTATTCATTGCTGATAGTAAAGGGCGGATTTATAAAGTGGTTGATTTAACCGGAGGGAAGTTTGTGTTTAAAATACTTGAGGTGGATAAATTTTCGATGGGTGAATTCGTTGTGGAAGATCCGTCTTTCAAAGTGGAGGAGTTGAAAAAAGATATTGCTGCGAAGAAATTGAAAGCCGAGAAAATAGCCAAAGATGTGAAAGAAAAGGTGGTTACCAAAGAGAAAGAAGAGCCGGAAGAGGAGTCAGAATTATCCATTACCATTGTCGAAAATATTTATTATGCTTATGGCGATTATAAAATTAGTCCGGAAGCTGAGGTTGTGTTAAATAAAGCCGCCGACGCAATGCTTGAGTATCCAAAATTGGTTATGGAAATTAGTTCACATACCGATGCTCAGTCAAGCTCTGAATTTAACATGGGATTATCTCGCAGAAGAGCCCAAACAGCGGTTGATTATCTTGTAAACAAAGGGGTTGCACGTACCCGTTTAAAAGCGGTGGGTTATGGCGAGACCCGCTTATTAAACAAATGTAACGATGGGGTTGAGTGTTCGGAAGAAGAACACAAAATTAATCGTCGCACCGAGTTTAAAATAACTAAACCAATTAAACGATAATTTGATGAATTTTGTATTATTTGATGAAGCATCTAGCTGGAAAGATTTTCTACCTTTAACCTTTACCAGACCTGTTTCTGAAATTAGAATTGGTATTTTAAGTATTAAAGAAAAGTGGGATAAAAGTCTTGGTGTTTTTTGTAGTTATTTTACACAGGATTATCTTAGTTCTAAATTTCCTTACATAGATGCAAGCACATCGGTTTTTATTAATTCGCGGTACTGCCCGAATGAATTACTAATTACGGCTATTCAGCAATTAAAGTCAGGTGATGCTTTAGTTTCATCTCATAAAATCATAGCTTTTTGTGGCAGTAAATCGGATCTTCACC
The DNA here is from genome assembly GCA_947480015.1 of Sphingobacteriaceae bacterium. Lineage (GTDB taxonomy): Bacteria > Bacteroidota > Bacteroidia > B-17B0 > Aurantibacillaceae > Aurantibacillus. Next base: position 33,792 of record CANKBS010000031.1, on the reverse strand, counting down.
AGACAAGTTCCTTAAAGCAAATTTCTTTTGATGGTGCTGTTTTGGAAATAAACCAGGTATGGGATATTTTTCAAAAAAATGCGGAGGCCTTAAAAGCCGATTTTGAGTTAGTTACTAAAAACAGAACATCTCAGCCATTAAGCAACACGGTTACGGTTATTGGTGACCGTTCCTTAGTATTTTTAGAAAAAGGCGCAAAAGCTGAAGCCTGTATTTTAAATACAACAAGTGGACCCATTTATCTGGGCATTGATGCCGAGATTATGGAAGGTTCGGTAGTGCGTGGTGGTTTGGCTTTGTGCGAACACAGTACTTTAAAATTAGGCGCAAAAATATATGGTGCTACTACCATTGGTCCGCATTGCAAGGTGGGCGGGGAAGTAAACAACTCGGTTATTTTTGGATATACTAATAAGGCTCACGATGGATTTTTAGGAAATTCGGTCGTTGGCGAGTGGTGTAATTTAGGAGCCGATACCAATAACAGCAATTTAAAAAATAATTACGGCAACGTTAAAGTTTATAATTACAATCAGAAAAAACAAGTTGATAGCGGTTTACAGTTCTGTGGTTTAATTATGGGCGATCATTCTAAGACAGGTATCAATACCATGTTAAATACCGGAACGGTTGCGGGCGTGGCTGCGAACATTTATGGGGGTGGTTTTCCGGCCACCTACATACCTAACTTTAGTTGGGGTGGAAGTACCGGTTTTGAAACTTACCGTACGGATAAATTATTTGAAACAGCTAGCAAAGTTTTTGAACGCAGAGGCAAAGTGTTTGATCAAAAAGAAAAGGACATTTTAAACCATGTGTTTAATCAAAAAGAGTGGATCTAAGATCAATAGGTAAAACTGTTGAGTAGAAATTAAACATTCAATTCAAGTATTTTCTCAAATTTTTATTCTAAAAACCGCGCCAAGACCGCCGCCGCATCTCCTATATCTGAAAGGCTAGTTTTGTACCAGTAAGCCTTTTGCTTAAGGATAGGCCCTAAAGAAAACAACATATAATTTTACATTTTAAAATAAACGAAAAATTGGATGAATACAAATTAAACTAAGCGCCATGGGATGTAGGGCATTATGCCTGTGGCATGATGAGACAGCTTGTGCGACAGCTTTAGTTCTTTTTTGCCGCCTGTCTCTTCGGCGGCAGGACATCAAGACTGTGCCTTGATGGGCCGGCTTTAGCGTTGAACAGCATAGTAAGCCCTGAGCAGCCCGGTCACAAGCAGGCTAACGAATGAAAACAATGGCCTGCTTGTGAGGCGCCCAAAAAGTAGACTAATCCTTTAACTTGATTCAATATCCTTTAGCTTCCCAAATTCCCAAATTCCCAAATTCCCAAAATCAAAAAATCTAGTTCATCTTAAGAATGCTGGAATTAATTTTCAGTAATAAAAACTTCGCTACATACGCTCAGGCACTTTAATGCCAAGTAAGGCCATGCCATTTGAAAGCACTTGTGCACTGGCTTTTGAAAGCTGGAGTCGGAAATTTTTCACATCGTTGTTTTCTTCTTTTAAGATAGAAAACTCGTGATAAAAACGGTTATAAAGTTTGGTGAGCTCGTAAGTATAGTTAGCAATTAAAGCCGGGGAATAAAACTGACCGGCTTCGGTAACTACCGATTCAAAATCGTAAATAGATTTAATAATTTCTTTTTCGATGGCATTTAATTCGATGCCGGGAATGTCGCTGTGAACCATGTCGCTGGCCTTGCGCAATACCGATTTAATACGGGCGTGGGTGTATTGAATAAACGGACCGGTATGTCCGTTAAAGTCGATGCTCTCTTTAGGGTCGAACATCATTTTCTTTTTAGGATCTACTTTTAGAATAAAGTATTTTAAAGCACCTAAACTTACCAAGCGGTATAATTCATCCAATTCGGCCTCGGTAAAGCCTTCAACCTTGCCTAAATCTTTGGTGGTAGCTTCAGCGGTATCATACATTTCTTGCAATAATTCGTCGGCATCAACCACGGTACCTTCGCGACTTTTCATTTTACCTTCGGGTAATTCAACCATGCCGTAGCTGAGGTGGTAACATTCTTTAGCCCAGGTATAGCCTAGCTTTTCGAGGATTTTGAATAATACTTTAAAATGATAATCCTGTTCGTTACCAACGGTATAAATTAATTGTTCGAGACCGGGAAATTCTTTAAAACGTTCAATGGCAGTACCAAGATCTTGGGTCACGTAAACCGAGGTGCCATCGCTACGTAAAACAATTTTTTCATCCAGGCCATCGGCACTTAAATCAATAGCAATGCTGCCATTTTCTTTTTTAAAAAATACGTTTTTATGTAAACCTTCTTGCACCACTTCCTTACCCAATAAATACGTGTTGCTTTCGTAATACATTTTATCGAAGTCGACACCCAGGGTTTTGTAGGTTACTGCAAAACCTTCGTAAACCCAGTCGTTCATGGTTTTCCAGAGTTTTACCACTTCGGTGTTTCCGGTTTCCCATTGCCGGAGCATTTCTTGCGCCTCTAACATTAAAGGCGCTGTTTTTTCGGCTTCTTCTTTACTTATGCCTTTGGCAATGTGTTCTTCAATTTGTTTTTTATAAGCCTTGTCAAATTCAACATAGTATTTTCCAACCAAATGATCGCCCTTTAAGCCTGCGCTTTGAGGGGTTTCGCCATGTCCGAATTTTTGCCAGGCCAGCATACTTTTACAAATATGAATGCCACGATCGTTTACCAAATTGGTTTTAACAACCGTATGGCCGTTTGCTTTTAAAATTTGCGCTACTGAAAAGCCCAGTAAATTATTACGCACATGGCCTAAATGAAGGGGTTTATTGGTGTTGGGAGAAGAGTATTCGAGCATGATGGTCTTGCCGGAACTATTCTCTTTTTGATGGCCGATGTCGGTAAGATCTTTAATGGCGTTGAAGTAAGTTAACCAAAACGCATTGCTTAACGATAAATTTAAAAAGCCCTTCACCACGCTGTAAGCGGCAATGGCTGGATTATGGTGCAGGAGAAATTCACCTAGTTCTTTGCCTAATTGTTCGGGTGCTTTTTTTGTTTCTTTCGTAAAAGCAAAAGTAACCAAGGTAAAATCGCCTTCAAATTCTTTGCGTGTTTTTTGAAATGTAATGGTGGCTGTGGAGAGGGAATATAATTCCACTAAGGCTTTTTGTACTGACTCATAAAGGAGTTTTTCGGCATTTATCATCGCGCAAAATTAAGAATAATACCGGTATTTGGGATAAGGAATTTGAAAAAGCCAAGACTCATGAAAGGCGCTAAGGGCGGGCATAATATTAAAAGCATCTAATTTTTAGGTGTGACCGAATGATAGGCGTCTGAATGGATAAAGCGGTTAATCAGATTTTATAAAAATGCAAGAGGCTAGATTTGATGGGCTTAAGAATGCCAATTTGCCTCTATTTTCTTATCTTTGTTTAAAGCAAACAGGATGGGTTATTTATTTAAAAGCGTGTGCATACTTATAGCGGGTATTGGTTTATTTTCTGCCTGCAATAAAAACAAAACCAGTGCTAGTCCCGAACCACAAGTATTGGCGGATGTTAGCACCATTGCTATAAGCGGAATTACCAATAACAGCGCCAAATCGGGGGGCAGTATTAATTATACCGGGACTATTTATGCAAAAGGGGTTTGCTGGAATGTGAATCAATTTCCAAGCGTCACTGATTTTAAGACCAATAACGGAGAAGGTACCGGGGCTTTTGTTTCCAACCTAACGGAGCTTTTGCCAAATCAAACTTATTACCTGAGGGCTTATGCCACCGATGCTTATGGAACGGTGTATGGCAACGAAATAAAATTTACCACCGATGTATTGGCTTCTGTGGTTTCAAATGGCGCTAAAATGTATGTGCATCCAACCGATAATGGGGCAAGCAATTGGGGTCCAGCCGGTGAAGTTAGCGGCGCCAATAGTCCTGCCGATGGTTCGGCTAACACCAAAGCCATTGCCTTGCTTGCCAATCCGCATGCAGCGAAGGTTTGTGCCGATTTGGTGGCTTATGGTTATAGTGATTGGTATTTACCATCGGTAACGGAGCTTGAACTGATGTATCTTAAAAAAGTCAGCCTTGGTATGACTGCTCCTGAATACTGGACCAGCACGGAAACGGATGCTTTTACAGCGTATTCCGAAAATTTTTTAAGCGGCAATCACAATTCGGCGAGCACCAAGGATAATGTTTATCCATGTCGTTGTGTAAGAAAAGATCCTTAGTTATTAAAAAATGTAACCTGTTCCAAACAATACACCAACGGCGTTAACGCCTATTGAATAAGAGCTGCCGAGGTAAATGACAAAATCCTGATTTTTTAAAAACCGAAACCGTCCTGCTAAAAGCGGGGCGAACTTCATGACATTATTCTGGCTCCAAAGGAAAGAAGCGAGTGGTCCCGATTCAAATTCAACCCTTGATTTTTTACCAATCGCAATTTTAAACAGTTGAAATTGCAGTCCAAAGCCAAAGGTGGGGGAGGCTCTTTCGCTAACCAGGGTGTTGTTAACAATAAATTGTTTCGATTCTTTGGGTATGTTTGCGAATAGGGGGATGCGCATTTTTTTATGCGGCAGAAATTCGGCAAATACAAGCAAGGCATTGGTGGGCACCACCACAGCTGTATTGGCGTGAATTTGATCGATACGCGAATTAGAGATAAAGAGTAGGGAATTACCTAAGCTTAATTCGAAATAGCGTTTTTCTTTATTACTGGAATCTTTGTTTGACATTAAACTGTCGGGTAAATTGCCCGCTTGGAGTTTAAGTATTGAACAAAACAGGACCGCAATTAGGCGTGTTTTTAATTGAATGTTGTTCATGATGAATTGATATATGAAAGGTGAGGGGAGGCAACACTAAAATAGAACTAATAAGCTGTAATAGCTAATAGATTTGTATCTTTGACTATGGCTAGAATTGAGCAATTAATAAACGAAATTTTTGAGATGAAGGGTGATGTGAGCCATAAGTGTGCTTTGCGGATTTACAATTTGTTGGAGAACAATAAAAAGTTGTTTGGTGAAAAAATGGAGGCTGATAATTTAGCCTTGCTTTTAAAAAACTTTGAAGCCATTTCTTACGGAAATCCCACTGAATATAACAGCAGTGGTTATCAACGCGATTTTGAAAAAAATTACGAAAGTTTGTCGTTTTATCTGAATAAAATCATTTAGTTTTATTTGTAAATTTTTAGGAAGCATGACTCTTTTGCTCATATGTGTTTTTGTGCTTGGTTATGTAATCATTGCTTTTGAGCACAGCTTTAAAATTAATAAGGCCGCTACGGCCTTGGTATCGGGTGTTTTGTGCTGGGTGGTGTATAGTAGTTACATGCCCGACAAAGTAGCAGTAAATGCGCAATTAACCGCACACTTGGGTGAACTTTCGGGCATTTTATTTTTTTTACTCGGGGCCATGGCTATAGTGGAGTTAATGGATGCACACGATGGTTTTAATATTATTACCGAACGGATTTCTGAATTAAAAAAATGGAAGTTACTTTGGATTGTGGCGATGATCACTTTTTTTCTATCGGCACTATTGGATAATTTAACTACCAGCATTGTGATGGTATCGTTATTACGCAAGCTTATTCGTAAAGATGAGGACCGTTTGTATTTTGCGGGGATTGTGATTATTGCCGCAAATGGCGGAGGGGCGTGGTCGCCCATTGGTGATGTAACCACCACCATGTTATGGATTGGTGGGCAGATTACAGCTAAGAACATTGTGGTAAAATTATTTGTACCGAGTTTGGTTTGTGTTTTAGTGCCTTTAATTTATTCTTCTTTTAAATTAAAAGGCGAGGTTGAACGTCCGCTGCTTGATGCTAGTGCCAAGCCAAGTAGTTTACCCGTGAAACAACAGTGGGTGGTTTTTTTGTCGGGCGTACTGATTTTATTGCTCGTGCCGGTTTTTAAAGCGGTGACACATTTACCGCCTTATATGGGTATTTTAATTGGTTTGGGCTTATTGTGGGTAATTACTGAAGTTTTACATGGCAATAAAGAGGAAGAGGAAAAACATCACTTATCGGTGGTTAATGCTTTAAGGAAAATTGATTCGCCTAGTATACTTTTCTTTTTTGGAATTCTGGTTGGTATTGCAGCCTTGGAATCGGCGGGTATTTTAACTGATCTAGCACATTGGATGAGCAAAACCATAGCGAATGATAATTTGATTGTGATGTCGCTTGGTATTTTATCGGCATTGGTTGATAACGTACCGCTGGTTGCCGCAGTGCAGGGTATGTATAGTTTAACCGATTATCCAACCGATCATTATTTTTGGGAGTTTTTAGCTTATTGCACCGGCACCGGAGGCAGCACGCTTATTATTGGTTCTGCGGCAGGTGTTGCTGCCATGGGTATGGAAGAGATTGGCTTTTTCTGGTACCTAAAACGCATTAGTTTTTTAGCGTTATTGGGTTATTTTGCGGGTGCTTTGGTTTATATTGCCGAGCATGCGTTTTTCTTTTAAAAAAACGGCTTAGTGTCCTAAAAACAAACGGATGAGTTTAAATTCTTCTGCAGGTTCTTCTACTTGGGGATTATGGCCTGACTTTTCAAACATTTTAAATTCAGCTTGTGGGCAATATTCGCGGTATTTGATCATTTGTGAAGGCACGGCTACACGGTCGTAACGGCCACCAATGATAAGAATGGGCATTCTTAGGTCTTTTAATTGTTTCCTAAAATCAAAATTACCAATATCACTACCCACAATAAAATCGCCGTCTTTACCTACCATTTGATAATAAAGGCGTGCGTTAAAGGCATTGGGGTAGGGTTTTCTTCCGCGGCTTTTAAAATTATCGGGGTTATATGCGTATAAAAAACCATAGGGCACTTTGCCATAAATATCTTGATGTATTTGATCGCTGGAGATAGCACCGGCATCGCGCGCTTTCATGAGTTCGCTCCACACTTCGGGATAATTGGTTTTGATTTCGTGGTTGCTGTTATCGTCGTTCGCCTGCCACATCACAAAGCTGTGAAATGAGTTGGCTAAGATAAGGTGTTTGGTTTGTGCGGGGTATTTAATGGCATAGCCTTGAGCCACTAATCCGCCGTATGAATGACCAAGAATATTGATTTTTTCAAAACCCATGGCTTTTCTAAGTCCTTCGAGGTCCTCAATATCACGCGATAAGGAATATTCTGAAACATTTTTGGCTGTATCGGATTTACCGCGACCAAGACCATCGTAATATACCAGTGTATTGGTAGTACTTAACGAATCGAAGGAACGCAGGCCATAATGTGTGCCACCCGGACCACCGGCAATAAAGAAGAGGGGGTCGCCTTTACCAAAACTCACTACCCAAAGTTTGTAGCCATTAACGGTATAGTATTTACCATCCTCTTGCGAGCTTGGATAGGTTTGTGCGACAATAGTCAGGTTTAGCAGTAGGAGCGCAAGGAAAATAAGTTTTTTCATAGGTCGATTTCTGACCTGAATTTACATATTTTTTTGATAGGATTGCAGATTGCAAATACCAAATTAAAGATTAAAAATTAGAGATTAAAGATTAGGGATAAGAATTAAAAATTAAACATTACAAATTAAAGATTGGGGGATCCAATTAAAAATTAGAGATTATATATTTGGGGGAGATTAATTAATGATTGCAGAGGAAAGATACAAAAATCAAGAAGCAAGATTCAAGTACAAAAACTAAACATTAAACATTAAAAACCAGTCTGTTTCTAAGATAAAGAAATTGAAATGCTTGCTAACAAACCAGAATCTAAAAACAACTTGCAGATTGCATCTAAATCGATTTAATTGGGATAATTCATCTTATTAACTGAGGAATGTCATTACACAGGGTGAATTTAATGTTTTAATTTGTCCTGTACTATTTACACACAAAACCCCTATGAATAAAATACTTTCCATGAAGGACGAAGATCTGTTCAGGTATTTAGAACAGAAGAAGTTCGAGAATTATTTTGTGGACAAAAAAATTAAAACCTTTAGTAATAGTTTTGAAGCTATTATTTCCTTAGAAGTGAATTCAAAAACACTTGAGAATATTCCTGAAATTATTTTATTGGATGATAACGAATCGAATGAGGAAGGACTTGATTTTTTGGAAGACTACATAAAAATAAAACCAAGTTTGGGAAAACAAATCACTTTCTTTTTTGTGATGCCTACTTTGAATGACCTTCATTTAAAAAGGATTGCAAACATGACCAATCATTCTGATTTTGTAATAAGGCCACTTTGTACAAGAGGTTTGGAGGAAGTAAGGAAAGTTCTGGAATTGGAATTAGCTGTTTAAACTTCAGAAATATAAAACAATTTCTTCTTAAACTACAGGAAGGTATCAAATAACTTGATGCGCATTTCTTCCATTTAAATTTCTAAATTAGTTAAATGGCCATCGCATTGTTGAGAGGTTAATTCCATAACCTAGGTCAAAGTGCCCGAAGTCATGCTTAATACTGATGTTGATGCATTTGGTGTTACAGGTGCAAGAGGGGTGATTTGTTCTGCGAACCAGTTTGCAAGAATGAATGAGAGCAAACTGACCATTTTAAAATTAGACACTAATCAATAATTAGTCCACTTTTGTAATAAGTTCAATTCTGTGAAATTTATTTGTTTTAGAAAATTGAGGATTTAAAAGAAATAAAATAGTTTTGAGTGAACAGAGGTATCGCAAAATGCGATACCTGAAATTGAATACAAATGAGCAAGAGAAAGTCTAATTTAAGCCTGGTTCCGCAGGAAGTGGTCATGACAAGATTTATGTTTTGCGTGGTCAGAAAATCATGGTAGATCGTGATTTGGCGGCACTTTACGGGGTTAAGGCCATCCGTCTTCGTGAACAGGTAAAAAGGAATTATTCAAAGTTTCCTGAGCATTTTATGTTCCAACTGAGCGAAAATGAGGTGGATGTTATGGTATCGCAAAATGCGATACCTTCGCGAGCCGCTCTGGGCGGTACTTTGCCATATGCTTTTACCGAACATGGCGTGTTAATGCTGGCCAATGTACTAAAGAGCGATCAGGCGGTTTTGGTAAGTATTAGGATTATCGAAATTTTCGTGAAATTAAGAGAGGTGCTTGTTACTCACACAGAATTGAAATTGGAAATTGAAAAGATTAAAAAGAAAATTGAAAATCATGATAAGAACATTGAAATCGTTTTCAGATACTTTGATGAGTTTATAGACAAGTCGTCGAAACCACGCAAAAAAATCGGCTTTAAGATTCCAAAAAAGAAAAGAGTAGTGAAGAAGCCGACTGCTAAACGAAAGACCAATAAAAGCCTTAGAAAATAAAATTAAAAAACCCGATCCTGAATGTTCAGAACCGGGTTAAATGTAAATTCAATAAGTCTAAATTAAGCCTCTACTTCCGTTACAATGCTTGGGAAGATGCGAACATTGTTGTTCTCTTCTCTTCTGAACTGGTAAGTGTATTTGTAGTGACTTTCCAAACCTGATTTATTAGGGAGACCATTGATCATCATAATATTTCTGTTTTTGGCAAAACGTAATAACTCACGCAGGTAATGCGCCGAAATTTGTCCTACCTCGTCAATAATACAATGTACTTTAAAGTCTTTACTGCTACGGTGCGACGACTCTTTAATAAACACGTGTAAGAGGGTGATATAAATGATCGCTTTTACAAGGATATCGGTTCCGGTACTACCAATGCTGTCGATTTTATGTGTCCAGCCGGTTTCGTTCATACCTTCTTTAATGTTGAATTTTAATTCAAACAAATCCTGTAAACGAATTTCTTCCTGCTCTTGTTCTTTAATAGCGGTGCGTAATTGTTCGAGTAATTTAACAGCGCGGGTGCTGATCTCACGTTTTTGACCGGTTGCAAAATCGGTATTAAATAAACCTTCGTTATACACCAAGCCGTTCTCTTCACGGAATTCCTGAATGCGTTTTAATAAACGATAAACTTTGTTATCTGATTCTTCCAGACGGATCTTAATAAACTCAATTAATTTACTTTCTTCAAATTCTGCTTTCTTAAAATCTTCAGCAATTAAACCAATGATGTGTTGGATCTTATCTTTTTGTCCGCTTAACTCTTTTACTTTCGTAGCAATACTATCGGTTACCAAACCAATTTGTGTGGCCGTTTCAGCGATGGATAGTTCAATTTTATTTTCGTTGATGAAGGAACGTAAGTTTTGTGCAAAACGTTCGTATTCGCCTTGTGAGGCATCGTTACGGATTACAAAATTAAAGTGATTCTCTATTCTGAATTTACCGGCAAACTCGTTTACATAACGTTGAAATGCACCGTATTCTTCATTAAAGTGTGAATCATTCTTTAATAATTGTGTACACAAATCCATGATGTGGTAATTGGTACGTTTTGATTCGGCGCGTTCGATAATGTCGGAATACTTGGTGTATACTGGCGTTTCGCGGAAGTTGTTACTGTAGAAATTGATCCCGTTATTAAAATCAATGAGTTCTTCATCAAAGGCACGTTTCTGTTTATTCAGTTCCATGCGTTTCATGTTAAACTTGCGGGTGGTTTCTTCTAACTGAGCATGCAAGTCGTTATTGGTTTTCACGAACTCATCTTTCTTTTGAATGAGATCAGGTAAACGATCAAAGGTTTCGCGTTTATCTTTGAGGTAATCGCTGATGATCTGTGCATACTGTTCAATCTCCTTCAAAGCCTCCTGCAATTCTTTCATGCGGGTTTCAACGTTCTTTAATTGTTTGGCATCAACCCCTTTGCTTTTAAAATTGCTGTCTTTTTCTTTGCCTAATTCTTCTTCTTTGTTTTCGAATTCCTTAACCTGGTTTTTCTTTTCTACTTCCAGTTCCGAAACTTCTGATTCCTGACGTTCTTTTAATTCAGCCAGACGTTCTTCGTTGTAGGCTTTTAATTTATCGAATTGTGTGGTGAAATCATTGATGAGGAGGTTCTTCTTTTTAGTAAGAATGGCTAACTCTTCTTCAATGATATTTAAACGCTGACGGTTGCCGCTGAGTGATTGTTCCACTTCTTTGCCGGCACGACTGCTCCAGTCTTCGAGTTCATGCCCTAATTTTTGTTCGCGTTTTTCGGCTAATTCAAGCGAGTAAGAAAGCACTTTTACATCTTCTTTTAACTCACCCAGTTGTTTTCCGAATTTATCGGCAGCCAGCATTTTTTCTTCGTTGTTGGCGGTTTGAAACAGGTTGAGTGCTTCTTCCAGATCACGGATCTGAGCCATGCGTTCGTTTTTCTCAAACTGATATTCTTCAATGGATTTTGAAACGATCTCAACCGGTTCGAGGTTCAGACTTATGCCATAAAGACTGTCGGCCGTTTCCTGTTTTAATTCAGGGGAGATATCGGTGCGGAACAGTAATTTTTCGTTCACCACTTTACCAATGGTCTGGTGCCAGTTTTTTACATTTTTTTCGAGGAAGCCGTAAAAGGCATCGTGTTGTACATTTAATTTCCCTTCAATATCCTTGATCTCATTTTTAATTTTGATGATCTCGTTATTGGTTTGGTTAACACGGTTGTTGAGTGAGGCTTTTAATTTTGTTTCCAAAGCTTCCCACTCACGTTGGATGGTAACCACCATGTTTTGTTTAATGGCGCGCTCACTTTTGTTCTTGTAATTTACGGCGCGTAATTCGGCCAATTCGTTTTCGAGACTTTTTATTTCTTGTTCGTAAAAACGAGTTGTACGGATTACTTTTTCTTCACTTTTTAATTCGTTGAATTCAATTTGTTTGGAAGTAACCTCTGCATTTACTTCACCAATACCTTCTTCACGTTTTTGTTTTAACTCGGCATCCCGTTTATTAAATTCATTTTTCTGAAGGAGTTGTAATTCGTTGTAGTGATTAAAGATTTCGGAGGTACGTGAATTTATTTTGTTGACGTAAGCACTTTTATCATTGCGCAATTGCTCGATAAGAGAAGAGTATTTTAACTCGATGCTTGCCACGTTGGATGTTAAACTTTCGTATTCACGACGGGCGATGTTGAGTTCAACCTGTAGTTTTTCGCGCTCGTTGTTTTTTTCAACGGCGGCATCAATGTTTTTTTCTTTGTATTCTTTTAATTTTTTGTTGGCCTCACGAATGGTACGGTCGTAATAACCAATTTCTTCGCGAATGTCGTTTGATTTACCTTCTAGTTGTTCTTTAATCGTTTCGTGTTCGGCCGACAGTAAATCGAGTTCTTCTTCTTTTTTCTTAGCGGCTTCACGAATGGCTTCATTTTGTGATTCGGCGAAACGCAAACTGCTACCGAGTTTATCGGCCATTTCCATTTGCGCGCCTTTGAGCATGTGTACCTGATCGTATTTTTTGTCGATCAACTCAATGAGTTGTTGTGATTCTTTTTTGAGATAGGTCTCAATATCGGAATACTTTTCGTTGAACTGGCGTAACTGACGTTCTACCTGCTCAAGTTTAATGCTGCTGTTTTCGGTAGTTAAGGAGTTAGCAATAAAATCTTTAATAAAGCGCGAATCCACACTGCTCTTTGATGACAAGAATACATTGGTAATGGATTTTGGAATGTTTTGATATTTTTCGTTTCCTTTTAATAAGTGGAATTTCGATAATTGTTTGTCGGTTTCTGTTCCGAAAATAATGTTCCGGTATCTTTCAAAGGTATCGATCTGGTTGGAGATATAAATACCACGCTTCTCCATGTTCGCAATAATATCCTTTATCTTCATGGCATCATCGTTGGCCGTGAAAAATAAATCCGGATCAAAAGCCGCATCCACAAAACGGAACACAATTTTATTGTGACGGTAAACGATCACAAAGAAAGGTTTGTCTTCGGTTGCAATTTCATAAATGATATAGGAGTTCTCATAACGGAAGTAGTGTTCCTCAAAAGGTTTTTGAGAAGCTGAGATGCCCAATCCACGGCTGTTGGCGCTGTAAAAGAATAAAATGGCACGTTGCAGGGATGTTTTACCGAAGTTATTCGTTCCCACAAAACAGGTATTCCCACTCAATTCAATATCGGCGTACTTTACGTTTGAAATATTTATCTCTACAATTCTATTTAATATTCTGCAGTTTTCCATTTTCTATCTTAATTGTTTCTTCTTTAATTCTGTTTTAAGCTTAGTCTTCTTTCTGTTCCTTGTTGTAACAATCTAAACTAATTTTTATCTACCCGGCGGACCCTGAGCGAAGTCCGATAGCTATCGGACGAAGGGTTAGTTATAGATCAATCCTTGTGCATTATCAGTATTACTGCTGTCTTCATAAATAGCTACAGAATTAATCACATCCAGTAAGTAGGTATACGAATCTAGCACTTTGTACGATTCAGTTTTTTCGTCTTCGAGTTCTAAATACGAATCGCGGCTCATTAAATCACAGATCTCGCGTACTTTGTTGTGTAAGGTCTCTGAACGGTAAAGAGGAATTTTTTGTAATTTTTGTTTCAAACGCACGTTGGCATTACACTCTTCTGCAATTTCACCCGGACGAAATCGGCTGCCAATGGTGATTTTATTATCCATACTGGCAAAAAGGTCGATGATGTCGATATAACGTTCAAAACGTTCTAATTTTTTTTCAAGTTCAGAGTTGGCTTCGTGCAATTTTGAGAAATAGAAGAAATTATTGCCACGCTCAATGTTGTAACGAATGACGTTGAAGTAGGCTTGTAAACGATCGAAGTTTTCGGGATTGTTAATGATGTCGTATAAACGGTTCATGCCATCACGGGTTCCATTGCTGGAAATAAAATTGCCACGTGCCATCACCGAAAATATTTCGTGTGTTTGTTTTGGTAAGTTATAGTCTTCTGCTAACATGTTGCGTGTTTAGTTTTTTTGTTTTTAGTTATTAGTTGGCTTCGGTTTTACTTTTTTTCTTTTTTTCTGTTTCTGCTTTTGGTAAAATGAGTGTATAGCCTAAACGTTTGTTCTTTTTTTCATTATCTTGATAATCGTAATACTGCAAACGGTATTTAAAATCGAGGGTATTCTGATATTCCATGGCGATTTCCACAAACAAACTTAAGCGGTCTTCAAAGGTAACGGTACCAATGGCTTTGGGGAATTTGTAATCCATTAAGTATTCAAACAAATTGGCTTTGTTTTGTACAATAAAGCGCTCTACCAGTTTTTCGGTATCGAGTTTAATTTGTTGTTCCAGACCTTTGTCCTTGAAGTTTCCTGCCATTCTATCGGCCAGGCCACGCACCATGAGGCGGGTGAGTTTGTATTTTTCAGAAATACGTTTACACAAAATATGCCCGTCGTCGGTATACAAAAAGTCGATTGAAATTTTTGTTTTTGGTGTTTTAATGCCGTTATAACGCAGGGTATTCACATTACTCACCGTTTCGTGGAAATTTGATTTAAAGCGGAGTGTGCCGTGATCTTTAATTTCTTTGAGACGTTGCGCTTTTTTATAAACGTCGAGTTGGAACTGAATTTTATTAATGTAATCGGTAATGTCGGTTTGAATTTCGATCAGGTAATCGAGGTTCTCAATGAGGCTCACCTTTAAAGCCTGCACGATACCGAAGAGTTCGGAGTCGTTGGTTAAGCTGAAAAGATTACGGGTTTCTTCCACCACATCAGACGTTTTTTTGATGAACTCAATGATGGTATCCCTTTTCTCGCGGTAGTCTTCGAGTTTCTGAAGTTTGATGCGGTAATTACTTTCGTTTTTGTACGTATCATCCACATTTTTTTGCAACTTGATGATCTCGCGGGTAAGCGTGGCATTGATGCGTTTGAGGTATTTTTTGATACTTCGTAAGAACCGCATTTCGCGGGCTTCCTGGTAAAAACGAATGTGACGGTTAAGTTCGTTGATGTAGTCGTTGATGAAACCCGGGGTTACTTCACCGATTTCCATAAAGTCTTCGAACATGGCCACCACGGCGTCGTTCAGACTCACAATGCTTTCGTATTCGTAAACCAGATCGAGGGATTTCAGTTTCTGGAATTGTTCCTGCGAGATGTCTTCGCGCGACAACAATTCGTTAACCGTTATGTTCTCGCGGTTCGCAAATAAAAACTCCACCACACCGCGATGTTGGTAGAGCTGGGATAAGATATCGTTTACGTTTACCTGTAATGCCATAGAAAGATGATAACGACTAAATATACTAAGGCTTTGGGAGCCCTGAAAACGCGGTTATTAACAAATAAGGAGGTAATTAACTTTTTAAAATAAAGCGCCTGATTATAAGCCTATTCAGAAAAAAGTTAAAAATAAAAAGTATGAACAACTGTTATAAAGTATTAACAGTTGTTCATAAGACGGGTTTAAAGGGTTTGAAGTAGTTCAACCCTTCGGCAGGCTCAGGGTGACGTTTAAGGTTCATCCTTCGACAGGCTCAGGATGACTTTGGGAAAAGTTCAACTGGTTCATCCTTCGGCAGGCTCAGGATGACATTCAAAGGGGTTCACCCTTCGATGCTTCGATGCTTCGGCAAGCTCAGCATAAACTTGCTCAGCATAAACTTGCTCAGGGTGACGTTCAAAGTTTAAAATGGTTCATATGGTTCAAAGGTTCAAGTTGGTTTAAATAGTTCAAAAAAATTTTCCTTATATGCCCTTATGCTTGCCCTGAGCGGAGTCGAAGGGTGGTTCAAAAGTGGGTGATTCCAACTAACACATATTATACAGCGTCACCAAAGTATTCACAAATTCCTGCCACTCGTATTTTTTCTTTTCGTTGATGACGTTCTTAGTAAATTTTTCTTCGCGGTTATTACTAAAATAATCAACTATTTTTTCGGCAATTACGGGCGCCGAGTTTTCTAAAACGTAACCACACTTTTCATTTGGAACAATTTCGGCCAAGCCTCCCACATTGCTTACCAGCATGGGTTTTTGATAGTAATAACCAACCATGGTCACGCCACTGTTCGTAGCATTACGATACGTTTGTGCCACCAAATTAGAAGCGCAGAAATAATACCGTACGTCGTTGTTGGCGATAAACTTATCGTGTAAAATAATGTGATCGTGTAAGTCGTATTTTTGAATGAGATCTAAATAAGGTTGTTTGTCCTCATAAAACTCACCCGCAATGAGCAATTTTATTTTTTGTTTTTTTACTTCCGGCCGGGCCATGGCTTCCATCAAAATATCCAGACCTTTGTAATGCCGTATCAAACCAAAAAAAAGAATGATTTTATCTTCGGGGTCGAGTTGTAATTTTTTACGGGCTTCCTGCAGGCTTACCAGGGGTCCGTATGTTTCGTACATGGGATGCGGGGAGTAGGCCTTGTGATGTGTTTTTGAGAACAACGAAATGTCATTCAACACTTTTCGGCTCATGGCAATAAAGCCATCGCACGAGCGAATAAAATAACGCGTAAAGAGTTTATCGCCGATGCGTTTTTCGTGCGGTAAAATATTGTCGGTAAGCGCCAAAATCTTTGTACGTGAGCGCACCAGGCGGGCAATGGTTCCTAAACTTGGACCAAAAAAAGGCAGCCAAAAACGAAACAAAATAAAATCAGGTTTTTCTTTGCGGATAAACAGCGCCACTTTAATCCAGTTAAAAGGATTGACGGTATTGATGAGCGTGTGGATTTTAATGCCCTGAGGGGCTTGTCCGCTTGTTTCAAACTGACTGGAGCCCGGAAATAAAAAGTTGGGGTATTGCAGCGAATAAGAAATGATTTGCGCGTCGTACTTTTTGTTTAACTCCAGACAAAGGTTTTCATTAAATTGAGCCGGACCACCACGCAAAGGGAAAGCCGGTCCGACAATGAAAATTTTTAAACGCTGTTCCTGATCCATGGCTGCAAAATTAGTTTTTATTATGAATGCAGGAAATGAGTTATGTTAATTGTGAATGAATTCGGATTCTTGGTTGCTTAGGGATAATTTCATACTTTCATTCATAAAACATAGCACATGGAAGAAAATTTCAGAGAGGTCAGTTATTCTCAAACCACCATCACCGAATTAATGATTCCGGCTTATGCCAATTTTGGCGGAAAAATTCACGGAGGTATTTTATTGTCACTCATGGACAAGGTGGCTTATGCCTGTGCTTCCAAGCATGCCGGCAATTATTGCGTCACGGTATCGGTTGATAATGTTGATTTCTTAGAACCTGTAGAAGTAGGGGAGATGGTGAGCATGTATGCCTCGGTGAATTATGTGGGGACATCCTCGATGGTCATTGGCATTAAAGTGATTGCAGAGGATTTTAAAGTTGGTACGGTAAAACACACCAATACGTCCTATTTTACCATGGTGGCAAAGCATGAGGGAGTGCCGGTTAAAGTGCCGGGACTGATCTTAGAAAACAAGGAGCAGGTAAAACGATTTTTAGAAGCCATTAAACGGCGCGAATTAAAAGCTAGTTACAGAAAAGAATTACAACAGGCGCGCTTGAGTTTATTGGTTGAGCCTGAGAATACGTTGTTACAGAAGGAACGATGTTTATTAAGGTTGGCATGATTTATTAGCTCTACTTTTGCACAGTATTTGGTTTACATGTTTAGTAGGAAGTTTTTGGGCGCCTCCCCCTGAAGCAGAAAGGCCAAGTTAAAATACGGTAAGCCTTTAGCTTCAGGGGGCCCTGCCCGCACCAAACTACCCGCTCTAAGCCAGGTCTGCACGGGGATGCCGCTTTGGTCTTGGCGCGGGATTCGGAATTTGAAATTTAGGACTTCATCGAACGGAAATTTAATTTCTATGCCTGTATTGCTACGGCATAATTTCGCAGATCTGTTTTAATTATGCGAATGACAAAATAATTCCACCAAAATTTGTAGGATAAAATTTCGTTAGATAGTGGAAAAAAGAATAAGGTAATAAATCTATAAGTGTGCTTCGTCGTCGAAACTGCTGCTGCTTTCGCGGGTGCCGCTGTAACCTAAACGCTTACCGGTGCGAAGGGCCGCACTGCTTGATTTTTCTTGCATTTCGTAAACAGTTACCTGTCTCACCGCATCGTATGGTGGCGTATACAAATCGAATTTAACAGAGTAAATAATGAGTTCGTTAATGATGTCGTTTAAATTGTCACTGCTAATGGGAGCCTCACTGAAATTAAAATACTTGTAACCAATTTGTGTTTTGGTTTCTACAAAAAAGTGATTTTCGCGGTTAATAAAAACACGTGCTACCAAATAACCCAAGTCATTTAAGCGTTGGTATTTGTAAGAGTCAGCCAAAAAATTGTAAACACTAATGATGCCGCAAAACGAATTCATTTCGTTGCTGCGAATATAAGCGCCCTTATACATGGGATGCGATTTCTCGAATTCAAACACATTGGAGTGCATTTGAAAATCCAATAAATCACCGGCCACTTTTAATTGCATCGATTGCAAACTAATGTCCTTATAAAAAATATTTACCCGTTTATCCACCTGGGTAATTTCAGCGGAAAGGTCTTCAGCCCTTTCTTTCAAAAGGTCTTTGAGTTGATTAAAAATGGCAATGGTGTTGGTATACACATCCTGTTTCATCACCGATTTTTCGGTTAGTAATTTTAGGATCGTTTCCCTTTGTTTGTCTAACTGCTCACTCATATGATTTATTTTTAATACGCCCTCGCGAATAAAACCCGCTGGGTGCTGTGTTTTCCACTGTAAATACAAAGTCCGTTTTCTTGTTCGTTGTTTAAAGGTATACAACGAATGGTGGCTTTGGTTTCTTCTTTTATTTTTTCTTCCGTCTCTGCTGTGCCATCCCAATGCGCCAGAATAAATCCCGGTTTCTCATCGAGGGTCTTTTTAAAGTCGGCATAGGTATCAACCTTGTAGGTCATGCACTTGGTGCGCTCTAAAGCCTTGTTGTATAAATTACTTTGAATGTCTTCGAGCAATTTGGCAACATAGGTGTCGACGTATTCCAATTTAATGATTTCTTTGCTTAATAAATCGCGACGGGCAATTTCAACGGTACCATTTGCCAAATCTCTTTCACCAATTGCAATGCGCACCGGGATGCCTTTTAATTCGTATTCGGCAAATTTCCAACCCGGACGTTGTGAGTCGCGGTCGTCGTACTTTACCGAAATATTTTTAGCTTGTAATTTTTCTTTAAGGGCATGCGCGACTTCCGATACTTTTTTCAAACCATCTTCACCTTTGTAAATAGGTACCATCACCACTTGTGTAGGAGCCAAACGCGGTGGAATAACCAAACCGTTATTATCGCTGTGACTCATAATGAGTGCACCCATTAAACGGGTACTTACCCCCCAGCTGGTAGCCCACACATGTTCGCGTTTACCTTCTTTAGTGGCAAACTTCACATCAAAAGCCTTGGCAAAATTTTGTCCTAAAAAATGGGATGTGCCTGCTTGTAAGGCTTTTCCATCCTGCATCAGGGCTTCAATACAATAGGTATCATCGGCGCCGGCAAAACGTTCGCTGGCGGTTTTAACGCCTTTAATTACCGGCATAGCCATCCAGTTCTCGGCAAAATTAGCGTAAACATCCAACATGCGTTTGGTTTCTTCGAGGGCCTCTTCCTTAGTGGCATGGGCGGTATGACCTTCCTGCCATAAAAATTCGGCGGTGCGTAAAAACAAACGGGTACGCATTTCCCAACGCACCACATTGGCCCATTGGTTAATGAGTAAAGGTAAATCGCGGTAACTTTCAATCCAGCCTTTGTAGGTGTTCCAAATGATGGCTTCACTGGTTGGACGAACCACCAGTTCTTCTTCCAACTTAGCTTCAGGATCAACAATTAATTTACCCGGATTATTGGGATCGGTTTTAAGTCGGTAATGCGTTACAACGGCACACTCTTTGGCGAAACCTTCGGCGTTTTTTTCTTCGGCTTCAAATAAACTTTTAGGAATGAATAAAGGAAAATAAGCGTTCACATGTCCGGTATCCTTAAACATTTTATCGAGGGCTTGTTGCATTTTTTCCCAGATGGCATAACCATGTGGTTTAATCACCATACATCCCCTCACTGCCGAGTGGTCGGCCATATCGGCTTCCACCACAATATCATTGTACCATTTACTGTAATCGAGTTCTCTCGAGGTAATAACCTTGCTCATAATTCGTGTTAAATATAGAAAATATTGTGCCTAATACGATTTAAACCCTTTCCAAATTACAAAAATTGCAAAAAGCTAAAATATGAGCACACAATTGCGTAAATTTACTTAAAATCTCCGCTTAATAATCTTAAAAGATCTGCCATGAAAAAATTATTGGTGTTAACCATTAGTGTTATTGCATTGCTAAGTTCGTGCAAAACCACTGAATTAGGCTCTTATGCGGATGATGATGTGTATATTAATCCCAAAGAGGAAAAACAAAAACAACAAGTAGCCGCCCAAGAACAGGCTAAAAAAGAGGCGCTTCAAAAACAAGCGGATGAGCAGGCGGCTATTGCCAGAGCCGCGGCTCAAAAGGCCAAAGATGATGCCAATCCGTATTACAAAGATCCTTCTTATAACAAAGACGATTATTACGATTATCAGTATGCTTCGCGTGTAAACCGTTTTCAAAATCCAATGATGGGCGCAAGTTATTACGATCCGTATTATACCAATATGTATACCTATACACAAAATCCTGCCTTATATGGTACCAGTATTTACAGTACCTATAATTATGGCATGCCTTCATCGGTATTTACTAATTACAGCAATGGCTTTAGTATGGGTTTTGGTAGTTCTTACGGTTACGGCAATTACGGATATAATACTATGGGATATGGTAATTATGGTTATGGCTATAATCCATACGGTTACAATTCCTATGGTTACAATCCTTATGCTTATGGTTCTTATTATGGTGGATACGGATACAACTCGGGCTTTTATTCCGGTTTAGGTTATTCTAATTACGGTTATGGTGGAGGCTATTACAGTCCTTATTATAACGGTTATAACAGTGGTCAGTGGGGTTATGTAAATGGTCTCGATCCAAATACCATTAGTGCCAGTACTTATGGTCCACGTGGTAGCGGCGGGGGAGGTAACAGCACAACCCGCAGCTCGCCGGGTATGGCCATACCGGATGAAGGAAATAGCAGACAAAAATATTTTGAACATGTTGCCGAGCAACAAAATACGCGTCAACGTTTTGATAATGGAATTGTGTCCAACCGTATTCGTCAATCAACCGAATCGGCGCCGAATGGTGCTTCAGGACGAATGAGCAATGGTTCCAATGCCAATCCGAATAATGATCCCAACACCACTAATGGTGGTTCAACTAATGGTGGACGGATGATTGGCGGAGGGAATTCAAACTCCAATTCAAACTCCAATTCAAATTCATCTTACAACAGCAATAATGGTTCGAGTAACAGCGATCGTAATAATGGCCGTATGAATAATGGCGGTGGACGTATTACCCAATGGCAAACCGACCAACAAAATAACAGCAATCAAAACAATGGTGCGCAACGCAGCAACAATACCTGGAATACAGGAGGCGGCGGCGGCAGTACCGGGGGTGGTGGCGATTCAAGTCCACGTAACAGTGGTGGCAGCGGCGGCGGCGGCGGAGGAACCAGACACCGTTAATCTTTAAATTATGTACAGGACATTAGTTGGTATTTTCACTTTAACAGTGATCGTTACTCAAGCGCAAAATGATTTGGATGCTATCCGATATTCGCGCGTGGGTGTAGGTGGCACGGCCCGTTTTGTGGCCATGGGCGGAGCTTTTGGGGCGGTAGGTGCCGACCTCAGTTGTGCCGCATATAATCCTGCCGGTTTGGGTATTTACCGTACCGGCGCTATGGCTATTTCGGCCGGATTAAAAACAAATAATAACAGCAGCAGTATTTATAACCGCTCAAGCGATTTGATAAGTGCCAATGTGGCGTTTAGTAATTTGGGCATTGCTTTAAATTGGCCTAGCAAGGGTGATGCCGATAGCCGACATTTACTGGCCTTTACAAATACCCAGCTTCAAAATTTTTCCAATTCGGTGGGCATGTCGGGTTATACCAATTCGCAATCCATTGCCAAGGATATGCTTAATTTGGCGAATCAGTATAAACCACAAAGTGGTAACATTACCAATAATTTATATTCCTCGTATGAAGGATTAGGCTTTAATACTTTTTTGCTCGACACCTTTAACAATAAATTTTTCTCCAACCTCGATTTAAAACGCAGTGTGCGACAAACCCGCGATATTGTCACCACCGGTAGAGTAAACGACCTCAATTTCTCCTACGCCTATTCCTTTAAAGATGATTCTTATTTTGGTGTCAGTTTAGGATTGCCGCAGGTAAAATATACCTCTACCACCACCCACCGTGAGTATGATGATAAAGATAGCATGCGCGTGACCATTACGTCACCCACTAGCTATACCACTACTTACGTGGATGGTTTACCGGCCGTTTACCCCACACAATTAGGGTTTAATAACCTGACCTATACCGAGTATTTTAAAACAAGCGGTAGTGGTGTGAATTTAAAATTGGGTTTTATTAAACGGATAAG
The DNA here is from genome assembly GCA_947480015.1 of Sphingobacteriaceae bacterium. Lineage (GTDB taxonomy): Bacteria > Bacteroidota > Bacteroidia > B-17B0 > Aurantibacillaceae > Aurantibacillus. The sequence continues at coordinate 11,393 of CANKBS010000031.1, read as the reverse complement.
CGATCATTTACGTTTAGGCGCTTTTTACCATACCCGCACCATTTATACCATGCAAGACTCGTATTATTCAAGTTTGAGCGTGTCTTACGATTATGCACCCGGTAATCCAACAACGGTAAAAGACCCAACAAATGGCGGGACATTTTCGTATAAAATTATTACGCCGGCCCGTATGGGTTTAAATGCAGCTTATATACTTGATAAGAAAGCGGTGATTGCCGTTGATTTCGAACGCGTGAATTACAGTGGTGCTCAGTTAACCAGCACCAATGTGGCTGACTTTGCCGGAGTGAATACGGTTATTAAAAATAAATACAAGGCGGCTTCTAATATTCGTGTGGGTGCCGAGTATAATTTAAATCCCGTGATGTTACGCGTGGGTTACAACATGCAGGGTTCGCCTTTTGGTGATGTGTTTACAGGGAATTTTGTAAGAAACACCTTTAGCGCAGGATTTGGATTCAGAACCAAAAACAACCTGAGTCTCGATTTTACCATGGCACGAACCATGAGCAACGAAAATTATTATTTGTTTAGCACATTCAATACCGTGTCGAAAATAAAATACAACAGTACCATGCTAACGGTAACACTGGGAATAAAATTCTAGATGCTTTTTTTCGTTTCATACCCGCTACATCAACATTAATTTCTAATTTTGGGCTTCAATTTAAAGGAAAGCCATGAGCAAAAAAATTTTAGCCAACGACGGTATTGATGCCGCGGGAAAAGCACTGCTTGAAAAAGCCGGATATACTGTGATTACTGATAAAGTAGAGCAGGCCAATTTAGCCAACGAACTAAACGATAAAGGCTATGTGGCATTAACGGTGCGAAGTGCTACCAAAGTGCGTAAAGAGGTGATTGATGCCTGCGCCGGATTAAAAGTCATCGGTCGCGGTGGTGTTGGCATGGATAATATTGATGTGGACTATGCCCGTTCAAAAGGCATTCAAGTGATTAACACACCGGCAGCTTCGAGTAATTCGGTTGCCGAATTGGTTTTTGCCCATGCTTTTAACGCGGTGCGTTTTTTATACGATAGCAACCGCAGCATGCCGCTTAGCGGCGAAGAAAAATTTGAAGAATTAAAAAAGAAATATGCCAAAGGTGTTGAACTCCGTGGTAAAACCTTTGGTATTATTGGTTTTGGACGAATCGGACAAACCGTAGCAAAAATGGCTTTGGGTTTGGGAATGAAAGTTTTGGCCTTTGATCCTTTTGTGAACGAAGCCATTATTGACATCGCTATTAATGGGCTTGATAAGGCCGTAAACGTGCCGATTAAAACCGTGAGTATGGAAGCGGTGTTACAAGGATCGGATTTAATTACCTTTCATGTGCCGGGTGGACAGTTAATTTCTGAAAAGGAAATTGCCGGCATGAAAAACGGCGTGATTCTTATTAATACCGCCCGTGGTGGGGTTATTAACGAGAATGATTTGATGGCCGCCTTAAACAGTGGAAAAATTTCGCATGCTTGTTTGGATGTGTTTGAAAATGAACCGAAGCCTTTGGCCAGTATTTTAAAACATCCTAAAATTTCTTTAACCCCTCATATTGGTGCGGCTACTAACGAAGCACAAGAACGCATTGGCATCGAACTCTCTGAAAAATTAATTGAAGCTTTAAAAGCATAAACAAATTAAATGTATCCAAAAATAAATTGGCAGTCTATTATGAACCTAACTAACACTATCGCACATGGCCACTGTACTTCCCTTTAAAGCTTTACGTCCTTCGCGGGATAAGGTGCACTTGGTGGTGTCGCGCAGCATGGATGGCTATCAGGTTACCGAATTAAAAGATAAACTGGCCGGAAATCCCTATACTTTTTTACATGTGATTAATCCCGATTATGATGATGGGATAAAAACCAGACCCGGTTCGCCCGAGCGTTTAGAAAAAATTAAAGGCAAATTTAAAACCTTTGTGGATGAAAAAATTCTGGTTTTGGATGAAACACCCTCGTATTATGTTTACCGTCAAATTAAAAACGGCATCGAATACATTGGTATTATGGCCTGCACCAGCATTGATGATTATATGAATGGGGTGATTAAAGTGCATGAACAAACCATTACACAACGCGAAGTAAAATTAAAAGAGTATTTGGATGTGTGCGAGTTTAATGCGGATCCGGTTTTATTTTGTTATCCCAACGATGCGGTGCTGGATGCGATTATCACCGAAACTGCGGAATCAGATCCGGAATACGATTTTACCACCACCGATAAATTACGTCACAGCCTTTGGGTGATTAAAGATGCCGAGCAGGTTGAAACCATTAGCAAACGCTTTAAAAAAATGCCGCATATTTATATTGCCGATGGTCACCACCGTTCAGCATCGTCAGCATTGCTGGGCAACGAACGTCGTGCGGTGGCAGGCAGCTTCACTGGCAACGAGGCTTATAATTATTATCTCGGTGTTTTCTTTTCGGAAACCCAATTAAAGATTTACGATTATAACCGATTTGTAAAAGATATGGAACAAGTTAAGTTACCTGATCTTTTACAGCAATTGGACGAGAAATTTGAAGTGACCGAAGTAAAAGCCAAATTATTTAAGCCTTCACAAAAACACGAAATTAGTATGTATGTGTCAGGCAAATGGTATTCGCTTATGGCAAGACCGGGAACTTTTAATGCTGCTGATCCGGTGGGCAGTTTGGATGCTTCTGTTTTAACGGAACACATTCTTGCACCCATGTTTGGTATTCACGATTTAAAAATTGATAAACGCATTGGTTTTATTCCGGGTATTAGAGGGGCTGAGGCTTTGAAAAAAACCGTGGATGAAGGCAAAGGAGAAGTGGCTTTTGGTTTGTATCCGGTAACCATGGAACATTTAAAATGGATAGCCGATACACAAAACATCATGCCGCCAAAATCTACCTGGGTGGAACCTAAGATAAGGAGCGGCTTGGTGGTTTATAGTTTTAATGATTAACCAAGTTTGACGCAGATTTCGCAGATAACACAGATTAAAAAATAAAAAGGCCTGCGGCATAATTGCACAGATTGGGGGGACGGTGGCTTAGCGCGATGCACTGAGCGGAGTGAAAACATTTTGACGCAGATTGCACAGATTACGCAGAAAGAAATTAAAAAGAATGCCTGCGGCATAATTACACAGATTGAGGAACCGGTGGCTGAGCGTAATCCGATAGCTATCGGACCGGGCGCCCAAATAAGTGGAGTAATACGCAGACTTAAAAAATAATAAATGTCCCATGTCAGTTAAAGAAAACTTAGTAAACATAAAAAACAGCTTGCCGGCGGGGGTGACACTGGTGGCGGTTTCTAAGACCAAGCCCAATGCGCTTATAGTAGAAGCTTATGATGCGGGACAACGTGATTTTGGGGAGAATTATGTGCAGGAGTTGGTGGATAAAGAAGTTGTTTTGCCAAAAGACATTCACTGGCATTTTATTGGACATTTACAAAGTAATAAAGTAAAATACATTGCGCCTTTTGTTTACCTCATTCATGGGGTTGATAGTTTTAAACTGCTTCAGGAAATAAACAAACAAGCGGAGAAAAATAAACGCATCATTACTTGTTTGCTGCAGTTATACATTGCTCAGGAAGATACCAAATTTGGTTTGTCTTTTGAGGAGTGTGAAGATATTTTGAATTCGGATGCATTTAAAAACTTAAAACACATACAGATCAAAGGCTTTATGGCCATGGCCAGCAATACCAGCAACGAAGCACAAGTTGAAAAAGAATTTAGAGATTTAAAAACTTTCGCCGATAAAATTTCTAAATCTTTTTTTAAAATAGAGGTTTTAAGTTTTGGCATGAGCGGCGACTACCAATTAGCCATAAACTGCGGCTCTACTCTGGTGCGCATTGGCAGCAGTATTTTCGGAGAACGTTCTTATCCTGCCTGATGCTTTATAAAAATTCATAAGCATGTTTGGCGAAATCATAGCGCTTTTAACTACCATCAGTTGGAGCATCGGCATCATTCCTTTTACCGAAGCAACCAAACGCCTGGGCCCATCTGCTCTTAACCAATACCGTTTGTTATTGGCCTGGCTGGTCATCTCCTGCATTCTCATCTTCTCCCATTCTTTTCAGTTCAGTTTTTTGTTTAGCATGCCGGGCAGCAAACACTTTTTGTATCTCGGACTCTCAGGCATCATAGGTTTTAGCATTGGCGATTATTTTAGTTTTAGTTCGTTTAAAATACTCGGACCAAAACTCGGAAGCCTCTACACCAGCTTTGCTCCGGGTGCGGCTTTGCTGGCGGGTTATATCATTCTTGGTCAGGAAGTGAATGTGATCGGTTTGCTCGGCATGGCCATAACCGTTGGAGGAGTTATTTGGTTGACCTTATCGCGAAAAGATAAAAAAGCCTCTGAAGCCGCGGGTTTTGAACGTACTACCAAGGGTGTGTTATTTGGCATCATTGGCGCGCTGTGTCAGGGTACCGGACTAGTATTATCTAAATTAGGTTTGGATTGTTATCCTGATCTGCATTTAGAAACCCTGCATGCGGTGTGGATCCGTTTGCTGTTTGCTTTTTTGGCGGCGTTTTTAATGTCGCTGTTTACCGGTAATTTAATTGCGAATTCTAAACCTGTTTTTACGAATTATAAAAACGGATTGCCTTTTATGTTTCTGGGGACCTTGTTCGGTCCGGTAATGGGCGTGTCTTTGTCATTACTGGCTATTCAGCATATGGAGGTGGCAGCGGCTCAAACTATTTTTGCCTTATTGCCTATTGTGGTATTACCGATTAATTATTTTTATTATAAGGAAAAGATCACTATTCAAGCGATAGGAGCTTGTTTGATTGCTATACTGGGTGTTGTGATTTTGATCTGGAGAAATAGTTTGATGAACTATTTTTAAGTTTTAAGCCTTAATCTTCATTTTCGATTTTTACTTAGGATTGTCCGTTTTTTTTTGGCGCCTCCCCCCTGAAGCAGAAAGGCCTTTGGTGATTTTGGATAGCCTTTCGCTTCAGGAGTGGCCCCTGAAGCAAAAAGGCTTTGGCTAATTTCGGAAAACCTTTCACCCCTGCTAACGCACAAGCTGGCTCATCAAGCCACAGGCTTGCTGCCCTACATCCCATGGCGCATAGTTTAATTTGTATTCATCCATTCTTCTGTTTATTTTAAAATCTAAAATTATATGCTGCTTTCTTTAGGGCTCATCCTGAAGCGAAAGGCTTACAGGTAAAATGGGGCCTTTCTGCTTCAGGAGATGCCGCTTTGGTCTTGGCGTGGTTTTCGGAATTAATGGAGATTGGAATTTTATACGGTGTTTTTAATTTATAAAACTAAAATAATAGAATTTACCAGGAGTTTAAAATTATTCGAGCGCCAGGGATGCGAAGTGTTTAGCTCTTTTTCAGCGGTTTTTTCTACCGCTGAAAAAAGCCGAGCGAACAGCGAGCCCGGCGCAGCCCGCCCGGGCGCCCAAATAAAGAGGAAAAATTTGAACTCTATAGAAATGTTCTGTCTTTTCCTTTTAAACGGAAGAGGCGTAAGGACATTTTTTATATTTTTAAACATGCAAAAAGAGTGGAATGAAGAAGATTGCCTTTTTATGGCCTTTCAATATGCCTTAATTCTAAAACAGTAAAAAAAAGCTGAATTAAAATGGACATTGAAGCACGTTTAGAAGCTGAACACAGTAAAAGTCTCACCACAGCCATAGTGGCTTATGTGGGAGAGGATAAAGAACGTTTTGCTGTGTTGATGCAGGTGTTTCTGAAAGGTGAATCAAGGGTATCGCAAAGAGCGGCCTGGCCCTTGAGTTTTATTGCTGAACAACATCCTCAGCTCATGAGGCCTTATCTGGATGAGCTTTTAAAAAAGTTAGAAAAACGGAACCAACATCCTGCTATTGCCCGTAATATTTTACGCAGTTTTCAGCAAATGGACATTCCCGAAAAACACCATGCGGTTTTGGTGGATCTTTGTTTTACTTTTATCAAAGATCAGACTTGCCCTGCCGCCATTAGAGCCTTTGCCATTACCGTGGCCACCAACATTTGCCGCTTATATCCCGAATTAAAAAACGAATTATATCTCATCTTAAACGAGCTTAGTCAGTTTCCTCAATTACCCGCTGTAAAAAGTCGCACAAAATTGAGTTTAAAAAGTCTGGGTTATCTTAATTCTAAGATTTAATTCTTTAACTTGCAGCCCAATAAAATTGGGATCATTACATGCAATTCGAACTAACGTCCGACATACTGGTTAGCTTAAAAGATGCGATAGAGGAGAAGAATAGTCTTTACCTTCAAGATCAGTTGCATGATTTGTATGCGCCTGATATTGCAAGCATTATCAATCAATTAAATTTACAGCAGGCCGCCTATTTATACGAATTGCTGGATGATGAGATAGCACCAAATGTGTTATTGGAATTGGATGATGACAAACGTGAGGACCTCTTAACCACTTTTAGTTCGAAACAAATTGCCGAGCAAATCGACAATATGGACAGTGATGATGCGGCCGATGTGATTTCTGAATTACCCGAGGAATTGCAGGAGGAAGTGTTATCGCATATTGAAGACATTGATCAGGCTAGTGATATAGCCGAGTTAATTAATTACGAAGAAGGCACGGCGGGATCTTTAATGGCCAAGGAGTTGGTGAGTGTGTATGCTTTTGAAACGGTATCGCAGTGTATTGAAGAAATTCGTCAGCAGGCCGATGATGTGGATGTGATGTATGCCGTGTATGTGTTAGATAACAAAGAACGTTTGATTGGCATTGTCTCTCTCAAAAAATTAATCATCTCTCATCCCTTAGCGCGCATTGAAGAAATTTACGAACCCGACATCCAATACGTAAGAACCAATACCGATACGGTGGAAGTAGGGGAGTACATGCAGAAGTACGATTTGGTAGTATTGCCGGTGGTAGATCAGTTGAACCGTTTGGTGGGACGTATTACCATTGATGACGTGATGGATGTAATCAAGGAAAATACCGACGAAAACATTCAGCGCATGAGTGGTATTTCGGATGATGTGGATAGTAATGATAAACTTTGGCGTTTGTCGAGGGCCCGCATTCCCTGGTTAATTGTGGGCATGTGCGGAGGTATTATTGGTTCACGCATTATTGGTACTTACGAAGATCAGATCAAGATTCATCCCGAGATGGCCTATTTTATTCCATTAATTGGAGCCATGGGTGGTAATGTGGGGGTACAAAGTAGTTCCATCATAGTACAAGGCTTAGCAAACAATACTTTAATAGGTGATAACATTGCGCCTAAACTTTTAAAAGAGTTAGGTGTGGGATTAATTAACGGCATGATTTGTTCGTTTTTAATTTGGTCGTATGCCTTTGTAATAGAAGATTGGCAGTTGGCTGCCACCGTGAGTGCGGCCTTACTAACCGTAGTGCTCTGTGCGTCGTTTTTAGGCACGTTTGTGCCTTTAACCTTGAATCGCTTTAAGATCAATCCTGCTTTAGCAACGGGACCCTTTGTAACGACGCTAAACGATATTATAGGGATTACGATTTATTTTTTAATGGGTCGAATTCTCTACGGGTATTTTTAGAACTGTATTTAGTTTGTTGGTTTTGAACGGTAGCGAAAAAGCAAGGGCGCTTGGTTTTACCAGTATTAGGCTTTTAGCATCACTGAATCATATGGTATTTTAGATATTCGTTTATTAGTGGACGTTCTTTTTTCTTGACAAAAAAGAACCAAAAAGTCAAGGCCGCAGAAATTTTCGCTGAAATCTTTGGCAGGCTTGTGCCGATGATTTGATCATGCTCTTTCGCCTCAGGCAAATTGAGCGGTAGCGAAAGAGCAGCAAATCATCCACGCACATGCAGGCTCAAAAACATTCCGTAATCAACTAAACGCCTATGCTCTGTTTTTGAGCCACGCTTACAAGCCTACCAAGATTTCTTAGCGAAAATTTCTGAGGCCGGCTCACTAGCGGCCAGTCCTGAAGCGAAAGGCTTCCCATAATAACCAATGCCTTTCTGATTTAGGGGCCAGCCCTGAAGCGAAAGGCTGCCTATAATAACCAAGGCCTTTCTGATTTAGCGGCCAGTCTTGAAGCGAAAGGCTTCCAATAATAACCAATGCCTTTCTGCTTCAGGGATGGGCTAGCGGTGTATGTTTCGTTCTTTTAATTAAACGAATTTACAATTTTGTCAGGCTACAGCACGTTTACGTACGGGCTTTTTTTTACGTTTCTCTTTGTCGAGACGAATGAATTCGCTTATTAATTTTTTATGTTCATCAGAAAGTGGTCCAGGTAAAAAAACCACATCAACATCATCAAGTTTTACTTTATTTTTCATTTGTCAAAATAGTTGTCAATTTGTCGACCTGAAAGTCAAGAAGGTGATTTTTATGCTTTTTCACTCATTGAAGATACAAAATTTTAATCATAATTGAAAATTGGTCAGGTCGAAATACAGGCCAAGAATTGCCGGTAAACCTGACTAAGAGCATAAACATTAATTACAATGGCTTGTAATTAATGTTGCCTGGTTGCTTCGACAGGCTCAGCACAAGTGTCTTAGCACTCTTGAGTGGGGTTTTGAGCGGTAGCGAAAAATCAGGGTTGTTGGTTTTACCAGTATTAGGCTTTTAGCATCGCTGAATCATATGGGATTTTAGAAATTCGTTTATTAATGGACGTAATTTGCCTTGATGCTTCGACAGGCTCAGCACAAGTGCAAAAAGAACCAAAAAATCAAGGCTTCAGAAATTCTCGCAGAAATCTGCGAAGGCTTTGAGCCAGCGATTTGATCATACTCTTCCGCTTTCAAATTATTGGGGGTAGCGGAAGAGTAGCAAATCGCTCACACACAAGCAGGCAAAAAAAGCATGCGCAAACCTGCAGTGCGCCTAGGACCGGCTTTTTTTGCCACGCCTTCAAAGCCTTCGAGATTTCAAAGCGAGAATTTCTGAGGCCGGCTCAAATGAAGTGCTAGCGGGGTCTGGTTCTAATTTAGACTTCCTTTTAGATTTAATGGAGAATATTAATGGGCTTAGGATAATTTGAATAATGGGTCATTTTTAATTTTTTTTTAATTTGAATTCTACAATTATATTGATTCACGATGGTGTTAAACTGCGTATTCTTGCGCCATGGGATGCAAAGGGTTTAGTTCTTTTTGCAGCCTGTCTCTTTTGGCTGCAAAAAAACCGCAGCGCAGCGGAGCCCGGCGCAGCCCGCCGACAGTAAGCATTGTAGCAATTACCCCGGCTTACTAGCGGGGCGCCCAAAAAACATGTAAACCATATGTTTATTACTGCAAGTATTTCTGAGGCCGGCGCAGGAGAATACAAAAAAAACTAAGAAGCAGTCTTATTTTAGAAAAAGGCACTATTTATAAAAGCCGGGATCTGGAAAAGCGCAATTAGCAAGGCTTAAAGCGAATTAAAATAATTTTCAAATAATTTTTGTTAGTATAGAATAATTTAGTAGTTTTGCACTCCAAATTAGTATTTGGCCCGTTCGTCTAGGGGTTAGGACACGTCCCTTTCACGGATGAAACACGGGTTCGATTCCCGTACGGGCTACAGTGAATAACTTTTAAAACCTTGCTAATCAATAGATTGCAAGGTTTTTTTAGTTTACAGGTGGATGCAGGGGTGGATTTTGATTAATTTAGATTCAACAATCAAATCAATCTCCAATGAAAGCAGCATTAGAACTTTCCAGCAAACCTAATCGTGACGGTCTATACGAAATCTATATCCGCATTCAAGAGGGTGGTAAAAAGAAACGCGTTAGAGCTAAGATAGCGGTTAAACAAAATCAGTTTAAAAGCAAGAACCATAATTTAAAGTGGGTATATAATCATCCCAATCACCAAAAAATTAATGCCGATTTAAATGCTCTGGTGGAAGAATATAATGATGTTATGTTTGCGAGTGCGGTTGCAAAAAAAGCTATATCACCGGAAACCGTTATTCACTCCGTTAAAAAAACACACTTCACACAATCACTTGTAAAGTATTGTGAATCTAAGATGAGCCAAATGCTTAACTACAACCATAAAAAAGGATACCAGCAAACTTTGAATAACTGGAAGGCATATACCGAAAAAGAAAAACTGGGTGATCTTGATTTTAAACAAATAAATGTTTTCATCTTAAAGGGCTACGAAAATTTCTTGTTTGAAAACGGCTTACAAGCTTCAACGGTTTATACAAATCTTAAACGTATCAGATCGCTGTTTAACATGGCAATTAAAGAGCAGGTAATAAAAGTTGAAGATTATATTTTTAAGGCGTTCACTATGCCAAAAGCCAACAAATCGAAAAAGGAAAAATTAACGGTAGAAGAATTGAAAAAATTTGCAAGCGTTGTTTGCGACAAAGACAGTTTAAGTAAAACATGTCAACAAGCTTTTTTATTGGCGTTCAATCTTGCCGGTGTTCGTATTGAAGATGTACTCACACTAAAATGGAGCTACGTTAAAAAAGAAAGGATTGAATATAAAATGGAGAAAACCGGGGCGTTAAATTCATTTAAACTAACTCCACAAATTAAAGCCATACTTAACTATTTTAAAAGTGCCAACAACAGTTCAATTTATATTGTGCCCATATTAAAGGATGGATTAGAGGAGTTAACGAACGAAGATTATAAAAAAGAGATCAGTAGAAAAACGGCACTTGTAAATAAGTATCTAAAAAAAATAGCTGAGAAAGCAAAGATTGAAAAAAAGGTGACCACACATATAGCGCGTCACACCTTTGCGTCCATTGCAATCAAAAAATCAAATGGAAATATAAATTTCGTACAGAATGCCCTAAAACATTCTAACTCACAAATAACTCAAACTTATTTGGCGTCGTTGGATGATGAAAGTATGGATGATCAAATGATCAATGCAACAAAACTATAGTGTTTAATTTATCTTCTATATTTTCTGATCATCCTTGATGAAATGAATAGTTCAACTGATTCTTTTTTAAACCAAAACGTTTTACCGTTTTGTGAATACTCCAATTCGCTCATATAGGGCATTCGTTTATCCAGCAGCGTTGACACCTTTACCTGAAGAAGCTCTGCGGTTTCCTTTAGGGTAAAATACTTCCATCCGAAAAGCTTTGTTTGCTTATCGCTGATGGCAGTTTCAACCGCTTGAGCAATCACTTCTGCTATGTCAGGTAAATCAACGGACAGTTTCATTTTAAGTTGTGTTATTCTGTTTTGTCCTCCGGTTTTGTTTTTGGTTCGATTTTTATCTTAACAGGTTTAAAAGCATTGTAAGCAACGCTTGTTCCGTTTCAAACCAAAGTGTACTGATTTAATATAAAAACAAAGAGACATTTTCTTAAGTTTAACCAATGTAAAACAATAAGAAAATGGAAACGAATCCAAACAAGAAAACAGCTCAGAGTTTAATCAAGGATATTAAACGTAAGACAAAT